>NZ_JALJXF010000001.1:4078571-4685000 GCF_024169925.1 Methylorubrum extorquens | reverse complement strand
CCGCAGCACTTCTGCTCCTCGCTAACGGTCGCATTGCCGGCATCAGTGGCATCCTCGGCGGTCTACTCGAGCCGTCCGGCCGTAACTTCGGTTGGCGGGTCGTCTTCTTGATCGGTCTGCTGCTCGGGCCGGTCTTGTTTCGGCTGGGGGCGGGGCATTGGCCGGAGGTACAGGTCGATGCGCCGTGGTCGCTGCTCGTGACCGCCGGTCTTCTCGTTGGCTACGGCACGCGGCTCGGCTCGGGATGCACCAGCGGTCATGGCGTTTGCGGCCTTGCACGGCTTTCAGCGCGCTCCGTCGTTGCAGTGGCCACCTTCATGGCAACGGCGATCATCACCGTCTTCCTGCTCCGGCACGGAGTCGCACGATGAGCGTCTTCCGCCTCGCGGCCGCACTAGCGAGCGGCCTGCTCTTCGGCTTCGGCCTTGCTCTGTCAGGCATGATGAATCCCGAGAAAGTGCTGGGCTTTCTCGATTTTGCGGGGGAGTGGGACCCGAGCCTCGCTTTCGTCCTCGCAGGGGCGGTCGGCATTTCCGCGATGGGCTATGGGCTCAAGGCGCGGATGGTAGAGCCGTTGCTTGCTCCCCGCTTCGAGGTACCGACCAATCCAAAGCCCGATGCCCGCCTCGTCGGCGGCGCCGCGCTGTTCGGCATCGGCTGGGGGCTCGCGGGCTTCTGCCCGGGCCCAGCCCTCAGCGGCCTCGTCCTTGGCCTGCCCCAAGTTGCCCTGTTCGTTGCGGCCATGTTCATCGGCATGCTGCTCCACCGTTTCACGGTCGGTCGCCAGCCGGTGTCACGCGACGCCCGACCGTCGCTCGGGCGATGAAGCCGGTGCCCCGCGAAGGCGGCGCGGCGGGAACCTGAACCGCCCCGTCGGATCGGACTTTGCTGCGTAGGCCATGATGCGCTGACAGCCACTTACGCTTGAACGCCCGTGCTGCAATCTGGCGACCGCATCCGCGTTGGACGGAAGCAGAACTCCTTTCACGAGCGACGTGGTGGCACCGCATTGTAGTGAGCGCTCAAGCACTTCGTTTGCCCGATCCTCGGCCGTCGGCCGTTGGTCGAGGATGATGGGTGCTTCGCTCAGACGTGAGCTGGGGACTTGAACCGTCCGGACCTTCTCGAAGGGGAAATTGCCGATCAGGGAGAGGCTTGACCCCGCCTTGGTCCCGTGCCTTTTGGCCCCGTGGCACCCAGACTCCGTAGCTCAGCTGGATAGAGCAGCCGCCTTCTAAGCGGCAGGTCGTAGGTTCGAGCCCTACCGGGGTCGCCAGAAATTCCGCCCGCCAGTCAATGACTTGGCGGGTTTTTCATTGACCTTGGCCGGCAAAATGCAGCTGACACAGGCCACAACGCGAGTTCGTATTTTACGATGGGTTACGATCATCGCTGACCGGCAGCGAGTTGCTCCGTGCAGGACGGGAGCAACACGTTTAACGGCTGACATGCCCTGGGACTGATCTCCGCACCGTGACGTGAAGCGGTGCCAACAGAGCGTATGAACGCTTGCTAGACGCCAGCGCCAGGCATCGCTGATCGCGTATAGATCAAGGCGCAGCGTGATTGCTCCGCTCCACAGCGTATCGTGAAAGCGAGAGGGCCCCGCTCAAGAGCTACCTCTACGCCCTGTTCGAAGCCGATGGAGGCGCGATGACCTACATCCGCAACCGGCAGCCTTGCGCGGGCCATGCGAATGCTGTCCGGGGTCGAGGAAGGGCCGCCCCGCGTCTCCGGCGTGGCCTACGCCTGCGGCTACGAGAGCCTGAAAGGCTTCAGCAAGGCCTTCCACACCCTCTACGGCGTGAACCCGCGCGATGTCGGAGTGGGCCGGCGGGTCGATGCCCACCGGGAGAGTGGCGAGACACTGATGTTCTGGATGAAAAACTCCTGAGATGCGCGGCCCGGAGATCGGTCACGCGACCGAGGGCCATTCCGCCGCTCCGGTGTGGGGCCGATGCCGGAGGGGGCAGGCACGACGCGCCGGGCCTCGGCCGTCATGTTGCCCGGACGCATCCTGCGCCCGCTAGGCGAGGAATGCGCCTGCCGCTTCCTGTCATCGGGCGGCGTGATCTGCACCCCGTCATCGAGAAGGACGTCTCTGTCCGCTCTCGGGTCGTTTGCCACGTCGAGGAACCTGGCGTCGTCGATGCGACGGTCGACCGCGTTTCGAGTGACGGCCTTCGGATGTCTTTGCAAGGTTCGCAGAACCGCAAGGCTCGCCTCCCGATGCAGCTCGCTTGGCATCGGGCAAGGCTGAACGGCCAAGTGCACACGTGAGGCGCCGACCGGGTCACCCCACCGACCCTGTCGGCGCGGTCGCCCTGGCGGACAGAACGAATGTGTCGGTACGAATTGCGGACCTGTCCTAGACCGGGTCGGCCCTGGCGATGGCAGTCCCACCCCCGATCGGCGCTCCCCTGACCGTGGGGCGCCGTCGCGCTCATGCCGTCAGGAGCACGGATGGCCGGGTCGCATCCGGTTGGTGCCGCCAATCCGGCCCGAGGAGGTCATCGCGCATATCCGCCTCTGAGCCCATGCCCGCCAAGCGGGCCGATGTCGGTAGGCGCGGCCTCAGCGACTTCAGAGATCTCGGAGCCATGCGATCAGCGCCGGCCGAATGTCGAGCCTACCTCGCACCTGCTGGCTATGACGCAACTTGATCGGGTACGGCTCCGAAAAAACCCCCGATGAAAAAAAACGCGAAATCGCGTGCGATTTTTTCGGAGCCGTCACACAGGGCTTTCGAAAGCTTAGCCGCAAGGGGCGGGCCATGGCATGCCAACGGCCCTATGGGCTCGAGTGACACGTCCGCCCCATCGTCCAGGTGCTGTCGAAGGAAATGGCGATTAAATTTCTTGAAATAATCCGGACAAATATTTGAATAATTACCTATAATCCAAATATAAAGTTACATACTACAAAACCCGACGGCATGTTCTGCCGCCATGATGTGTAGCTGGAGGCCTCAAAATGTCGTCTGGACCCGCTCCCTCGGCAACATACAATACCTACGTGGAACTGACTCCGACCGACGCTGCTGCCAGCAGCTTCCGGGTCGGAAACATCATGCGAGAAACCAGCTTCACGATTACCGATGGCGGCAATGGCAATGGCGTTTTGGGTGACACGCCCAATGAGTCCGCAGCCATCACATCGGATCCTCCAGGTTTCTTCATTACACCAAGAGATTACACCTATTGGGGAAAATCCTCGGACAACGGGACAATCGTTCGATTCTCCCCAGCCAGAAGCCCAGACGGTTTTGGCTATATCCTGTTCTCGAACGGAACGAGCTATAGTCAGTTTGATGTCGTCCCCAGCTCGAGCTTTTCGCAAGAAGCCAATGCCCTCTGCTTCGTATCGGGCACGCGCATCCTGACGACGCGCGGGGCGATCGCCGTAGAAGATCTACAGATCGGCGACACGGCGGTCACCGCCTCCGGCCGGCACCGCCCGATCACGTGGATCGGCCAGCGCCAGCTCGGCAGCGACAGCCGGCCGATGCCCGCCGATCAGGCACCCGTCCAGATCCGGGCCGGTGCGTTCGGACCCGGCCTGCCCGCGCGCGACCTCTTCCTCTCGCCCGGTCATCCGGTGCTCGTGGGAGCCGATGCCGACGGCCAGGGCGGCGTACTCGTGCCGGTCATGTGTCTGATCAACGGCACCTCCATCGCCCGCACCGATGCGACGAGCGTCGTCTACTGGCACGTCGAACTGGATGCGCACGACATCCTGCTCGCCGAGGGCCTTCACGCCGAAAGCTTCCTCGACTTCGGCTGCCGGCCGTTTTTCGAGGGTGCCTCCGACCACGCCCTGCACAACCCGGACTTCGTACCTCCCGGCCTCGCAGGCCGCTGCCGGCCCGTCGCCGTCGACGGCCCCCTCGTCAAGGCCGAGCGCGCCCGCCTCGACGCCCTCTTCGTCCAGGCGCTGACCGATCATTGCGCTTGGGCCGAGGGCGTCATCCCGACCGCCGCTTAGAACCGACGACAGCTCAAAGGCCACCGAGCTCCTGGAACCGGTCCGCTTCCAAGTGTGCGTCGATCCTTCCTCCGTATCGACGCAAGACGGCATCGACTGAATCAACCGATAAACGGGGCAAACTATGGCATCGACACCTGCACCGACCCAATCTTTCTCCCGACTCTATTCTTTGAGTTCGACGTCCGGTGGCTCCGGTGCCGATCAGATCGCCTCCGCAAGCCCCTCTGGAGGAACTTCAGGCACATTCACCCTGACGGATCTGCCGGCAGCAAGCGGATCCGACAGCCTCAATGTGCTCGGCGACACTCCGAACGACAACATGCAGGTCGTTCAAGACATAAACGGCAGGCAAACGACTTTTACCAATAGGGAATATGTCGGGCAGATTGCGGATGGCAGCGGCGTCGTGGCGCGGGCCTTCTCGACAGCCAGGGGCGAATACATATACTTTATGTATTCCGATGAGTCTTATGAGCCCGATACACCGATTACATACTCAACTGAGGCCTTCGCTCTCTGCTTCGTATCGAGTACACGCATCCTGACGACGCGCGGGGCGATCGCCGTAGAAGATCTGCAGATCGGCGACACAGCGGTCACCGCCTCCGGCCGGCACCGTCCGATCACGTGGATCGGCCAGCGCCAGCTCGGCAGCGACAGCCGGCCGATGCCCGCCGATCAGGCGCCCGTCCAGATCCGGGCCGGTGCGTTCGGACCCGGCCTGCCCGCGCGCGACCTCTTCCTCTCGCCCGGTCATCCGGTGCTCGTGGGAGCCGATGCCGACGGCCAGGGCGGCGTACTCGTGCCGGTCATGTGTCTGATCAACGGCACCTCCATCGCCCGCACCGATGCGACGAGCGTCGTCTACTGGCACGTCGAACTGGATGCGCACGACATCCTGCTCGCCGAGGGCCTTCCCGCCGAGAGTTTCCTCGACTTCGGCTGCCGGCCGTTTTTCGAGGGTGCCTCCGACCACGCCCTGCACAACCCGGACTTCGTACCTCCCGGCCTCGCAGGCCGCTGCCGGCCCGTCGCCGTCGACGGCCCCCTCGTCAAGGCCGAGCGCGCCCGCCTCGACGCCCTCTTCGTCCAGGCGCTGACCGATCATTGCGCTTGGGCCGAGGGAGCCGAGAACAACAGCTTCGCCTGAGCACGCGGGAGTAAGGCCCCGCGTTCGAGCCGGCGCGCGTCGCCGGCTTCCATCGATGTGATCACCGCCCCCCCAGCGCATCGCCCCGGATTTCGGATCGGGGGCGATGCGCTGGGGGCTCGTTTTCGGGACGCTGCTCCGAGCACGCCGCGCGGCACGATGTCGATGATCGCTCCCGCCTCGCCGGTTCGACAAGGGGCGTAGGCATTCCGACCTTTCATCCGCGCGATCCGAAAAAACGAGTCGATGCCGTGTCAGTTTGCCGGCCTCGTTGCACAGAGCCTTCGAAACCCGACGGTCACCGCAACGAAGGTGGAAGCGCGATGACAGCAACGAAAGACTTGCAAAGGTCGATGTCAATTCCGGGTCTCGGATGGCGTTTAGCTCGGACCGTGGCGGCGGGGATCCTCCTCGGCGCCCTCGCCGTCTCAGCGCCCGCTGCGGCGCAAGAGGCACAGCCGGCGCCGCCCGCGGCCACCGCGACCGGACCTGCTGAACCCGTCACCGATTCCACCCCGGTCGCTGCGGCGCCTGCGGAGATTCCGGCCGCCCCCCGGAAGCCGGTTGTCTCGCACGACCTTTCGCCGATGGGCATGTTCCTGAACGCCGATCCCGTCGTGCAGGCCGTGATGATCGTCCTCGCCGCCGCTTCGGTGGTGACCTGGACCATCTTGCTGGGGAAGATCTTGAGTCTCGCCATGGCCAAGCGGGGAATGCGGGCCAACCTCAAGGAGATCCGGGCGTCCGCTACCCTGGCGGAAGCCGGACAGAGGGTTCGCCGCGGCGTCGGCGCCCTCCTCCTGGTCGAGGCCGAGGAGGAACTCACCCTGTCCCGGGGGCTGCCGAGCGACGGCGTGAAGGAGCGCGCGGCGATCGCGCTGGGCCGGATCGAGGCGATGGTCAGCAAGCGCATGGCCTCTGGCACCGGCATCCTGGCCACCATCGGCTCGATCGGCCCCTTCGTCGGCCTGTTCGGCACGGTCTGGGGCATCATGGGCAGCTTCATCGGCATCGCCAACTCCAACACCACCAACCTCGCCGTCGTGGCACCGGGCATCGCCGAGGCGCTGCTGGCCACCGGAATCGGTCTCGTCGCGGCGATCCCCGCCGTCGTGATCTACAACGCGCTGACCCGCTCCATCACCGGCTACCGTGCCATGACGGGCGACGCTGTCGCCCTGATCATGCGCCACCTCTCGCGCGACCTCGACCGCCGCGAGATCGCCACTTACGGCGCCAAGTCCGGCATTCGCGTCGCGGCGGAGTAGGCGCATGGCGGTCAATCTCGGATCCAACGACGGCGGCGATCTGACGGAGAACGCCGACATCAACATCACGCCGTTCATCGACGTGATCCTGGTGCTGCTGATCATCTTCATGGTGGCTGCCCCCCTCTCGACCGTCGACGTGCCGGTCGAGTTGCCGGTCTCCGCCGCGCCGCAGCAGCCGCGCCCCGAGAAGCCGATCTTCGTCAGCGTGAAAGCCGATCTCGGCGTCGCGCTGGGTGAGGACGCCGTGGCGCGTCCGGCCCTGGGCGCCGCCCTCGACGCGGCCACCAAGGGCAATAAGGACGAGCGCATCTTCCTGCGCGCCGACAAGGGCGTGCCCTACGGCGAGCTGATGGCGGTGATGAACCTGTTGCGCGCCGCCGGCTACCTCAAGGTCGGCCTCGTCGGCCTCGAAGACGTCTCCGGCGGAGGTCAGCCATGATCCATCCGCCGCCCGAAGCCTTCGTGCGGGCCACCGAGTTGGAACGTACGCATCTGGAGAGCCGTGAATCCTCGCCGGCGCTCCGGATCCTGGCCTGGGCGGCGGCGGGCCTGCTGACGCTGGGCGTCCATGTCGGCCTCTACCTCGCCCTGACTCGTCAGGCCGAGGTACCGCCCACACCATCGGAACTGCCGGCGGCGGTGATGATCGACATGTCGCCCGAGCCCACCGTGGCGAAGTCCGAGACGGACAACGCGGCGGAGGGACCGCCGGCCGCGGATTCCGAAGCAACGCCCGAGTCGGAACCGGTCGAAGAAGCCCCGCCGCCGCCGGACGTGGAGCCGGTCGTCGAAGCGCCGCCTCCGCCTCCCGAGGTGAAGCCGCAGGCCGTGCTGCCGCCGACTCCGCCCAAGCCGGACAAGAAGCCCAATCCGAAGCCGCCCGAGAAGAAGCTGGAAAAGAAGCCGGTCGAGAAGAAGCCCGAGAAAACCGTCGAGAAGAAGGAACAGTCGAAGCCAGCCTTCCGCAGAGGCGGCGGCCCACGCTCAGACCAGCAGAACGCGGACCGGACCGCCGCTTCCGCCGCCGGTTCGGCGGTCAGTCAGGCCTCGCGGGCAACCTGGCAGAACGACATGCGGGCCCGCATCGTGCGCGCCAAGCGGTTCCCGCCCGGAGCGATGAGGGCAACCGGCGTGGCGGTCGTCAGCGCGACGTTCACGGGCACCGGCAGCGTGACGGGCGTACGCCTCGTCGTCTCATCCGGCAACGCGGCCCTCGATAGCGAGGCGGTCGCGGTGGTCTACCGCGCCGCGCCCTACCCTCCGCCGCCCGGCGGCCAAGCGCTGATGCAGACGATCCCGGTGGACTTCAACCGACGCTGAGACGACGAAGGCCTCCCGGTGCCGGGAGGCCGCAACTGGCAAGAAACCGAGACCGATGCTTCCGAATTCGTCCCCCTCCTCGAGCGCGCGCGCGGCCTCCGTGGCGGCCGTGCCCGCCTCGGCCTTCCGGCTCGACAACGGGATGCAGGTTGTCGTCATCCCGGACCGCCGCAGCCCGATCGTCACGCACATGGTCTGGTACCGCAACGGTTCGGCCGACGATCCGCCGGGCAAGTCGGGCATCGCCCACTTCCTCGAACACCTGATGTTCAAGGGCACCGAAGCGCATCCGGCCGGTACGTTCAGCACCCTGCTGGCCTCCGTGGGCGGCGAGGAGAATGCGTTCACGGGCTGGGACTTCACCGCCTACCATCAGCGCGTGCCCCGGGAGCACCTGCCCACCTGCATGGCGTACGAGGCTGACCGGATGCGCGGCCTCGTGCTCGATGAGGCCGTGGTGGCGACCGAGCGTGCCGTTGTGCTGGAAGAGCGCTCCATGGTCGCCGACGCCAACCCGGCCGGGCTCCTCGGAGAGGCCCTGGCGGCCGCCGCGATCCCCTCTCACCCGGCCGGACGGCCCATCATCGGCTGGCGCCACGAGATCGAGGGACTGACCCGAGCGGACGCCCTCGCCTATTATCGGCGCTTCTACACGCCCGAGAACGCCCTCCTCCTCGTCGCCGGCGATGCCGAGCCGCAGGCGGTGCTGGAACTTGCCGCGAAGATCTACGGGTCGATCCCCGCCTCGGGTTCGCCCCTCGCGCGGAGCCATCCCCAGGATCCGCCGACCCGTGCCCACCGCCAGGTGACGCTGGCGGACGCGACCGTGAGCGAGCCGCAACTGATGCGGCTCCACACCGTGCCCTCGCCCCGCACGGCGGCGGCCGGCGAGGCCGAGGCGCTGGAACTGCTCGCCTTCCTGCTCGGCGGCGACGATACGTCGTTCCTGCATACGCGGCTCGTCGTCGAGCGCGCGTGCGCCACCCGCATGCAGGCGGCCTATTGGAGTCCCTACTTCGCCGGCCGCTCGCGCTTCTACATCCACGGCCTGCCCGTTCCCGGCACCACGCCCGAGTATCTCGACCGCGCGGTCGATGCGGCGCTGGGCGAGCTGCGCCGGACCGGCTTCGAGGCCGGGGCCATCGAGCGCGCCAAGACGCAGCTCGTGGCCGAGGCGCTCTACACCCGGGACAGCCAAGTCAGTCTCGCCAACTGGTACGGCATGGCCCTGTGCTGCGGCCTGAGTCTCGACCATCTGGCGACATGGCAGGCCCGCATCGAAGCCGTCACGCCCGAGGCGCTGACCGCGGCCCTGTCCCTGCTGGATCGGCCGGGCGGCGTCTCCGGTCATCTCGTCCGCCCCGAAGCGGCCTGAAAGGAGGCGCCCGCCATGACGATCCACGTCGCCCCTCCCTCCGTTGCCTTCGCCGATCGGGTGCAGCGCCTGCGCAGCCCCGGCGGCATCGAGGCTTGGCTGATCGAGGACCACGCGCTGCCGATCCTGTCGGCGCAGTTCGGGTTCCGCGGCGGTCCCGTCCTCGATCCGGCGGATCGGGCCGGCGCGGCGCGGATGCTCGCCGACCTGCTGAGCGAAGGCGCCGGCCCGCTGGAGGGTGGCGCCTTCCGGCGTGCGCTCGGCGATCGGGCGATCCGGCTGTCCTTCTCGATCTGGAGCGACAGCCTTCGCGGTGAACTCAAGACCCTGTCGCGCAACGCCGAGCAGGCCTTCGACCTCCTTGGTCACGCGGTGCAGGCCCCGCTCCTGTCGCCGGATAACGTAGCCCGCATCCGGGGAGCGATCGCCTCCGAGCTGCGCGCCGGCCTCAGCCGGCCGGAGATCGTGGCGGGCCGGGCCTTCGCCGCCCGCGGCTTTTCCGGGCATCCCTATGCCCGCCCACCCAACGGCGACCTCGCCAGCCTCGAACGCATCGGACGCGAGGATCTCGTCGCGCTGCAGGCGCGTATGCTGAGCCGCGGCAACCTTCGCGTCGCCGTCGTCGGCGCGATCGGGCCGGAGGCGCTTGGTGCCGCCCTCGACCGCGCCTTCGCAGCACTTCCGGCCGAGGCCGTGGCACCGACGCCCCCCACGGTCCTCGGCGGCCTCGGCGAGCGGGTGGTGACGCGGCTCGACCTGCCGCAATCCACGATCCGGTTCGGACGGCCCGGCATCGCCCGCACGGACCGGGACTTCGCCCCCGCGATGGTGGTGAACCAGTGCCTCGGCGGCAGCGACCTCTCCTCGCGCCTGTTCCGCGAGGTCCGGGAGAAGCGGGGTCTCTGCTATGCCGTCCGCTCGACGCTCCAACTGGCGGACGGTGCCTGTACCCTGGTTGGCACCACCGCGACGGGCAACGACCGCGCCGCCGAGGCGCTGGGCGTGATCGAGGACGAGATCCGCCGGGTCTCCCGCGAGGGCCTCGGTGCGGACGAGGTCGATCGGGCCAAGGGCTACCTGCTCGGATCGCACAAGCTGCGCCTCGACACCTCTCCGGCGCTCGCCGCCCTGCTGCTCGGGCTGCAACTCGACGGTCGCGATCCGGGCTGGTTCGACGAGCGCAACCGGCGGATCGCGGCGGTGACGCCGGAAGACGCCGCGCGCGCGGCCGAGCGCCTGCTCGGCGACGGCCGGCTGCTCGTCGCGGCGGCCGGCGATCCGGCGGGACTGTGAGGCGAAGACAAGGTGACGGGATCGATCCCGCGCACCGCGCGGCACAGGGTCGGCCCTGGCGCGAACGAGAACACCGGAGGGATCAGAGCATGAGACCGATCGTCGTGATGAGCCTGGGACTGATCCTTGCCTTGCCGGGCGCCGCCCTGGCGCAACCCGCATCGCAGGGAGCGGGCTCGACCGCCGCGCCCGGCTTGCCCGCGGAGGGTGCGAACTCGCGGCGAGCGTCGGAGGGCGGGGCGTCGGCGGAGGCGCGCGGCGCCCTCCTGGGGGCCGGAGCGGCTCCCTCCGCCGGTGTCACTCCACCGGCCGAGCGGCCCCCGCGGCCGGCGAAGGCGATCGGACCGGATATCGCCTCCGCCATCTTCGCGCCGATCGGCGTGATCGTCGCTCCGATCACCGAGGGGCTGCACGCCTTCGACGCCGCCATTGCCCCGATCAACGAAGCGCTCCAACCCCTCACCGGGCCCTACGGTGCCGCGCTGGTGGTGGGGCCGGACGGCGCGCCGCTCGCTCCCGAGGGCGCGGCGGCCGCTCCCGTGACGGCCCCACCCGAACCGGCCCCGGTCGAGTCGCCGCGGACCGTGCGCGGTCCGCGCAAGTAAGCGTCCCTCACGAAACGTCCCTCCGCACGTCCCTCGCCGGAGCGAGGACGGCTCGCGACCGGGTGTTTCGTGAGCGCTCACCGTCGTCCCCGACAACTCATCGCCGTCAGCTCGGATACCGCACGCCCCGACTGAGGGACCGGCCGACGATCGTTCCGCCCCGCCGCGATCCGGCGCAGGCCCGCAAAAGGTTCACGCTGATGTCCCATTCGGAACTGCTGGTCGGTGACCCGGCGCCGGCGATCGAGGTCGAGACCTTCCTGAAGGGCGAGCCGATCGCCGCCTTCGCTCCGGGCACGGTCCACGTCATCGAGTTCTGGGCGACGTGGTGCGGCCCCTGCAAGGCCAGCATCCCGCACCTCACGGACCTCCAGAATCGCCACCGAGCGGTTCCGATCATCGGCGTCGCGGTGGGATGGACGGATCTCGACGAGGTGCGGGCCTTCGTCCACGAGCGGGACGAGGCAATCAGCTACCGGATCGCCGTCGATCGGGCGCCGGCCGAGGGCACGCGGCGGACCTGGATGCGCGCCGCGTGGTGCGATGCCGCCTACGAGCAGGGCGTACCGACCGCCTTCATCGTCGACGGCGAGAACCGGATTGCCTGGATCGGCCACCCGATGGAAATCGACGAGCCGCTCGCAGCGGTGGTCGAGGGGCGCTGGGACCTGCCTGCCATGGCCGAAGCGCACCGCCGGCAACTCGTGCAGAACAAGGTTCGCGAAGCCAGAGCCCTGGAGAGGGCGGTCAAAGCCTGTTTCGACGCGGGCGACCGGGAGGGGATGATCCGGGCCTACGACGCGGCCTTCGCGGCCGAACCCGCCCTCGAACGGACCCATGGCTTCGGCAAGTTCAAGCAGCTCGCGCCCGAGAGCGACGCGGCGCTGGACTACGGACTGCACTTGATCACGCAGGCTGCGTCCGACGACCTCAACACGCTGTTCAAGCTAGGGACGAGCCTGATGGATCGAATCGGGACCCTGGAAGGCTCCCCGCGGCGGCGCACCGCGGCTCTGAGCGTCGAGGCGCTGGAGCGGGTACGGCTGCTGATCGGCCCTGAGGCGAGTCCCGGCCTCGTCATGCGCGTCTCGCACAGTCTTGCGGGGGCCCTGCTTGCCTCGGGTCGATCGAGCGCGGCGGCGTTCCGCGCCGCCGAGGCACGGCAGGCCGGCCTCGAAGCCGGGGCAACTCCGGAGGCGTTGGCCGAGATCGACGCCCTGATGGATCGCTGCGTGACCGCCGCCCCGCCGCTGCCTCTGCCTCCGACGGTGATCTGTGAGGGCGATAGCTGCCGCCTCGCCGACGCGTGAGGGCCCGCGCAACTTAAAAATGTTATCTTCCGCGCTTTTTGAAAAAAATGCGCGGAAGGCGTGTGAATTCCGGCATCTCGTCCCACAGAAGGGCGAGATCGCAGCGCCGGCGGGCGAGACCCGGCCCCCGGCGATCCGTTGTCAACGCGGGGATGCCGTCCCGCGGTGAGCCCCGCTCCGGCCCGATCCGAATTTCCTCAGATGACCGTCCACACCTGGCTCGCCTTCGTGGCGACCTCCTGCATCGTGCTCGCGATGCCGGGGCCGACATCCTTTCTCATCCTGCGCTACGCGACCCAGCGCGCCCCGGGCACGCTTCCGCGCGTCGTCGCGGGTGCGGTGCTGGGTGACGCCGTCGCCCTCGCCATCTGCAATTTCGGCCTCGGCGCGCTGCTCGCGGCTTCCGCGGGCCTGCTGCTGATCCTCAAGACCGCGGCAGCGATCTATCTGATCGGGCTCGGCCTCACGGCCCTGTTCGGCCGGGCCTCGGCCTCGCAAGCCCCAGGGCAGGCCTGCGGCGGGCGGCCCTTCGTCGGCGTCTTCCTCGTGACCGCGCTCAACCCGAAGGGCATCGCCTTCTTCTGCGCGCTGCTGCCCCAGTTCGTCGACGAGGCGGAGCCCATCCTGCCCCAACTCGCCCTCCTCCAGGCCACGTTCTGCGTCCTCTCCCTGGTTTCGGCGATGACCTGGGCCCTGGCCGGCACACTTCTGCGCCGCACCGGCGGACGCCTGTTCCGGCGTGCCACGGGCCTTCTCCTCATCGGTGCCGGGGTCGCGCAGGCGACCGGGAGGCTCGCGTGACCGGTCATTCCGACCCGAAGGATACCGCGCGGGCGCGCCGCTGGATTACCGAGGCGGTCGAGACAATCGAGGCCGACTTCAACCGCTCGGCCGACACCCACCTCCTGCGGGTGCCGCTGCCGGCCCATCTCGGCATCGACCTCTACCTCAAGGACGAATCGACCCATCCCACCGGCAGCCTCAAGCATCGGCTGGCGCGCTCGCTGTTCCTCTACGGCCTGTGCAGCGGGCGGATCGGGCCGGATACCACGGTGGTCGAGGCTTCGAGCGGCTCCACTGCGGTGAGCGAGGCCTACTTCGCGCAGCTTCTGGGTCTGCCCTTCGTCGCGGTGATGCCGCGGGCGACCTCCGCCGAGAAGGTCGTGCAGATCACCCGCTACGGCGGGCGCTGCCACTTCGTCGAGACGCCGTGCGCGGTCTATGCCGAGGCCGAGCGGCTCGCGGCCACCCTCGGCGGCCATTACATGGACCAGTTCACCTTCGCCGAGCGAGCGACGGACTGGCGCGGCAACAACAACATCGCCGAGTCGACCTTCGCGCAGATGGCCCGCGAGGCGCACCCGGTCCCCGCCTGGGTCGTCGTCGGTGCCGGAACCGGCGGCACCTCCGCCACGATCGGCCGCTTCATCCGCTACCAGCGGCTGACGACGCGGCTCTGCCTCGCCGATCCGCAGGCCTCGGTCTTCCACCGCCACTTGGCCGACCGCTCGGTGCGCACCGCCGACGGGCAGTCCTCGATCATCGAGGGGATCGGCCGTGGGCGCTGCGAGCCGTCCTTCCTGCCCGAACTGATCGACCGGGCTGAGGCGGTGCCGGACATGGCCAGCCTCGCCGCGGCACGGGTGCTGTCGGAGCGGCTCGGACGATCCTGCGGCGGGTCGACCGGCACCAATCTCTGGGCCGCCGCCCGGATCATCGCCGGGATGGCTGCGGCCGGAGACACCGGGTCGGTGGTGACGCTGCTGTGCGATTCCGGCGAGCGTTACCGCAGCACCCATCTCGATCCGCACTGGCTGGCCGAGCGCGGCCTCGTGCTCGATCCCTACATCGCGGCCATGGAAGCCTTCTTCGAGAGCGGCGTCTTGCCCGACGCGCGTCTCGCGGCCTGACCCGTCCGTCAGCCGCCCCCATCGCGCTCCGAATCCGGATCGCCGCCGGATCCGGAGCGCGGCTTCATGGCGGCGTCTGCCCCGCACAACGATCGTCGGAGCGCGGCCAGGCGCGGCGTCCGTCTTTTTTCAAGCTCGACCGTGGGGATTTGGCGGCCGGCTCAGACAAGGAGGGGAGAGCCAGATTCAAGAGGCCGCGATGTTCAGAGTTTGGGGGCAATCAGCTGGTATGGCCGGACTTCCGGTCATCGTAGCTTTGGTGGCAAGCGTCGGCCCGGCACAAGCCGGCCTCGATACGCAGATCGACTTCAACATGCCCGCCGGAGACCTTGCCCGTACGCTGGTCGCCATCTCGCGGCAGGGCGGCATCATGATCTCCTTCCCGCCCGAGATCGCTGCGGGACGCCGAGCCATCGCCGTTCAAGGTCGCCTGACGGTGCGCGAGGCGCTGGCCGTCGTCCTGGCTGGCACGGGTCTGCGCATGGTGCCGGGCTCGGGTGGCGGCGTCACCGTCATTGCCGATACCGGCACCTCCCCCTCCGCCGCAGCGGCAGGTCTCGGCGACATCGCCGCCATCGACGTGACCGACGAGGGCACGCTGTCCCGCTTCGGCGATACCGGGTTTCAGGCGGGCACCGCGGGCGACACGGTGCGCTTGGCGGGCGCCGAGGCCAAGGAAATTCCAATCAAGATCGATGCGGTGACCTCGAACGTTATCCGCTCGCAGGTTGTAACAAGCACGCTGGATGCGGCGCAGAACATCTCGGGCGTTACGCTCGGCGCATCGGATCCGACCAACCCAACTTTCACCATTCGTGGCTTCCAAGGCGGCGCCGTGACCGTCAACGGAATGGGCGCGGCCGGATACGGCAATACGGGCACCGCTGCCGTGCCGATCGACGATGTCGAGCGTGTGGAGGTTTTGAAAGGCCCGACTTCCATTCTGACCGGGGCGACAGCGAACGGCGGCGTCATCAACATCGCAGCCAAGCAGCCAACGAGCCGCGAGATACGCGATGTGGTGGTCCGATACGGCTCTTTCAACTTCAAGACGCTTGCCGTCGATCTCGGCGGGCCGCTCGCAGGTACGGAAGGGCTGACGTATCGCTTCAACCTTGCCGGCACTCATGCCGACTCGAACTATGCCGGCTATCGTGATCGCTACGAAACCTTGATTTCTCCTGTCGTCCGCTGGGAGGGCGCTGATACTTCGATCCTGGCAGGGCTGCGCCACGTCGAACTCAGACGGCTGACGCCCCAGTTTACGTTCTTAGACTTCGCCGGCAGCCCCCTCCGGCCTGCCGTACGAATCCCGAGAGGCACGCCATATATAAATCGAGATTTGGGCGCTCGGAACACAAATACAACAGTTTATTCAGATTTCACCCATCGCTTTGGCGATATTCTGGGCTTTGACACAACGATAAACAACAAATTTAACTACGATGTATTTTCTGATGATGTAAACACATTCACATGGCTAAGACGTCGGGAACCCACCGGATCCCGAACAAATTACGCAGCTAGACAGATTTTCAATAGCTTTGCAGGAACGCGCCTCATCAATAGATCTGACATAACATTGACCTATGATGCCGGTTTTGCCAAGCAAACCTCAACATTTGGACTCGACTATCAATCAACTGAATTCAAATCATCAAACAACGTGAGTCCAATCATCGGGATAAACCCAAATAACGGACTTCCCCAGCAAGGCTTGTTTAGAGAATATCCGCTCTCTCCAGGAAATTACACAAACAACGAATCAAAACAAGTTGGATATTACTATCTTGAGAAATTCGATACACTCGACAATCGACTTCATATCTTTGGACAAGTGCGTTACGATCAAGCTCGGTACGATTCCTGGTTTGGTCTTTCAGGCCGCAGGGACGTCGATGTCAGTCGTATCGAAGGCCTGTCGTGGGTATCCGGTGCTGCATTCGACGTCACCCCCTACTTCACCGTTTGGGGAAACCGCTCGAACGGGTTCCGGCCGCAACTTGGTCAACTTGGCACGACCGGGCAAGCGGCCCCTCCTGAGGACCGCGATCAGTGGGAAGTCGGCGGACGATTCTTTCTGTTTGATAAGAAGCTGAGCGTCACAACTTCATATTCTGACATCGCCGCGACAAATGTCGCGCGCTGCGATCCCGTGCGGGGGTGTAATTTTGTCGAACTCATCAGTGGGCAAAATTCACGAGCATTTGAGCTGGATGTTCAGGGCGAGATATTTCCTGGCCTCAACTTGATAGGCTCGTTTTCGTCGGTCATTTCCAAATCTCCAAACAATTCCGGGTTCTTGATTCAGCTGGATGGAGTCCCTCAATACACCGGAAGCGTCTGGGGAACCTACGCTTTCCAAGGCGGGCTATTTCAGGGCCTGACAGTCGGCCTCGGTGGACGCGGGAATTCGAACAGCCTCGTCTATCTCTCGGGGATCGGCGGCCCGTCGTTCGAGGTTCCGGGATACGTCACAGCGAATGCGCTGATCGGATATGACTTCGATCGCTGGTCCGTTCAACTTCGCGCCAACAACATATTCGACAAATACCATTATCTTACGAGCTATTCCGCCAACTTTGTTGGCATCGGAGAAGGCAGAACGTTCACTCTCCAAGCTAGATACTCATTCGAATGAAAGTCCCTCAATTCAGCAACCGTCTATGACCGCGTTCCGGCCATAAATCGTTCCGGCTGAACTTGCCGTTCCGCCACCATTGGACCGCAATGGCAGCTGGTCAGATCATGGCCGACCATCACATCAACGCCCGCCTTTTCCGCCGCATCGCGCGGCTGACATGGCCGTTCTGGCGCCGGCCGCAATCGTGGCCGGCGTGGATCGGGCTCGCGGTGCTGCTGAGCCAGGGCGTGCTGCTGTCCTATCTGGTCGTGCGCTCGGCGGCCCTGCTGAAGGACGCCACGAATGCCCTGCTGGGCCGTGACGGCGCCGCGTTCGAGGCGGCGCTGACCGCCTACCTGCTGGTCTATGCCGCCAAGATGCTGGTGCCGCAGGCACGCTTCATCGTCGATGCCTTCGTCGAGGCGGCGTGGTGCCGGTGGCTGAGCCGGCACGTGATCGATCAGTATCTGGCCCGGCGCGCCTACTACGACGTCAGTCTTCAGGGCGGCCTCGACAATCCCGACCAGCGCATCGCCGACAGTGTCCGCCCCTTCATCGAGCACTTGATCCAGATGCTGCAATGGACGGTCGGCGTCATCGCCCGGCTCGGCGGGGCGATCGCCGTATTCATCTCCATCGACCCGCGCTTCCTCGTCGTGGTCCCCCTGCTCGGGCTCGTGCAGGTCGGCGCCACCGCCCTCACCATCCCGCCGATCGTCCGGCGCCAAGTCGCCGTGCAGGTGGCGGAGGGCGACCTGCGCCGAGACCTCGTCCATATCCGCGACCATGCCGAGGCGATCGCCTTCTACGGCGGCGAGGCGGTGGAGAAGCGGGCGGTGATGGACCGCACCGGGGCAGCGGCCGACCGGCGCTTCCGGCTCGACCGGTTCCAGGCGCTCGTGTTCCTGACGGTGCACGCCGCCCTCGTCTTCGCCTGGATGGCCCTGCCCTACCTCGTCCTCGGCGGACGGGTGGCGGGCGGCGAGATGAGCTACGGCGATCTCGCCCAGGCCACGGCGATCACCCTGATGATGCGCGGCGTCATCGACACGCTGTCGCTGATCGTGTCCTCGTGCGGCGAACTCGCCGTCCGGGTCGCCCGGCTCGCACCGCTCCAGGAACGGTTCGACGCGATGGCCCGCGAGCGGGCGCAGTCCGGCGTGCCGCGGATCGCGATGCGCCGCGACAGTGACCGGGTAGCGGTCGAGAACCTCTCGCTGGAGACGCCCGACGGGGTGCGCCGCCTCGTGCAGAGCCTGAACCTCACGGTCGGGCGGGGGGAAAGCCTCGTGATCGTCGGTGAGACGGGGGTCGGCAAGAGTTCGCTCCTGCGCGCCATGGCGGGCCTGTGGAGCCGGGGCCGGGGCGACATCGCCATGCCGCCGGCCGGCGATACCCTGTTCCTGCCCCAGCGCCCCTACTTCACCGGCGGGACGCTGCGTGCGCAACTGCTCTACCCGCACGGGGGCGAGATGTCCGACGACGCGCTGCTCGACATCCTCGAAGCGGTGCGCCTGCCCAACCTCGCCGCGACCCATGGCGGCCTCTCGGCGGTGCGGGACTGGTCCCAGACCCTTTCGGGGGGCGAGCAGCAGCGGGTTGCCTTCGCCCGCGCCCTGGTCGCCCGGCCCGGCTTCGTCTTCCTCGACGAGGCCACGAGCGCCCTCGATCCGGCGACGGAGGAGCAGCTCTACGCACTGATGGCACGGAGCGGGGCGAGCTACATCAGCGTCGGACACCGGCTCGGCATCGTCGCACACCACACCCACATCCTCACGCTCAAGCCCGGTGGGCACTGGACGCTGTCGCCGGTGGCGGTGCGTTCGGCCGAGCCGGCGGAGGCGCCATGAGCGAGGACACTCCGCACTTCGACCCATCGGTGTCGTCCTCCGCCCGGAAGGCGGACCTTGGGATCGACCTCCTGCTCCTGCGGCGCATCGCACGCTTCTTCGTGCCGTTCTGGACGCGCCGGGACGCCTGGCCCTACTGGATCGGCATGGCCGCGATCCTCGGCCAGACGGCGCTGGTCACGGCGCTGAGCCTGGGCTCGTCCTATGTCCTGAAGGACATGACCAACGCGCTGACGGGCCGCGACTGGGACACGTTCCGGTGGAAGTTTCTCGTCTACGCGGCGTTCTTCCTCGGCGAGATCCTGGTAGCCGGGCTCGCGATGATCGTCACCGCCTGGATCACCAAGGGCTGGCGGATCTGGCTGACCGATTGGATCGCGGGGCGCTACCTTGCGGGGCGCGTCTACTACGACATCGCCCAGCGCGGTGGGCTCGACAACCCGGACCAGCGCATCCAGGAGAGTCTCGCGACGGTCGTGTTCCTGTTCTTCGGCCTTCCCATGCAGGTCGTCGGCTCGGTCGGCGCTCTGGTCGCGGGCAGCGCGGTGCTCGGCTCGATCGACGGCCGACTGGCGCTGGTCGTCGTCGCGGTCAGCCTGGCGCAGAGCGTGGCGACCTATCTCGGCTACGTGCCCCTCGTGCGCCTGCGCTACGCGGCGGCGATGGCCGCCGGCAACCTCCGCTACGGCCTCGCCCATGTTCACGCCAATGCCGAGGCGATCGCCTTCTACGAGGGCGAGCCGGCCGAGAGGGGCCGGCTGCACGGGCAGGTGGATGCCGTGGTGCGCCGGGAGATCATCGTTACGCTGTTCCGGCGGGCGGTGACCGATATGGCGCCGCTGTTGTTCGGTATCGTCTGGGTGGCGATCCCCTACCTCGTCCTGGCGCCCCGGCTGTTCGCCGGCGAGATCGACTTCGGCACCTTGACACAGGGCATCGCGGTCTCGACCTCGGTCGCCGCCACGGCGGTCGCGCTGCTCGGCATCCTCGCGCCCCTCTCCGGGGTCGCCCCGCACGCTGTACGAATCGCGCAGATCGTCGAGCGCTTCGACGCGGTCGAGGCGGAGCAGGCGGCGGGCGCGGGCCGGCGGATCGTGATCGAGCGTCGCGCCGACACCGTCGCACTCGACGATGTCAGCCTCGAAACGCCGGGGGGCGAGCAACGGCTCGTGCAGGCCCTGAACCTGACGATGACGCCGGGCGAGAACCTCGTCATCGTCGGGCGGACCGGGGTCGGGAAGAGTTCGCTGCTGCGCGTCATGGCGGGGCTGTGGACCCGGGGCGCCGGTCGCGTGGTGATGCCGCCCGCCGCAGATTGCCTATTTTTGCCGCAACGGCCCTACGTGACGCTGGCGGACCTACGGACGCAACTGCTCTACCCGCACGGGGGCGACGTGCCCGATGCCGTGCTGCTCGAGGCGCTGACGGCCGTGCGCCTGCCCGATCTTGCGGCAATCCATGGCGGCCTCTCGACGGTCAAGGATTGGGGGCAGATCCTGTCGCTGGGCGAGCAGCAGCGGCTCGCCTTCGCGCGCGTGCTGATCGCAAGGCCGCGTTTCGTCCTCCTCGACGAGGCCACGAGCGCGGTGGACGGCGCGACCGAGGCGCATCTCTACGCCACCCTGGCCGCGACGGGCGCACGCTTCGTGAGCGTCGGGCACCGCGCAGGCATCCTGAAGCACCATGCCCGGATGCTGACCCTGAAGCCCGGCGGCGATTGGGCGCTGACGCCGGTGCCGACCGCGTCCCGCCAGCGATAAGTCCGGCACCGACCCGGCTGCAAGGGCGGCTGCAGCCCCTCCTGCCGATGCCTGCCCGATCTAAGATCGGGAGGCGTCGCCGGTTTTGCGTGCGACGGCAACTTAGTCTTCAGGTGCAGCCCGAGTAATTCCCTTCGGCGCAGGCCGCGTTGTTTCGCCAACGCGGCCTCATCTGCGATCGGCCGACATGTTCGGACAAAAATGCCTTGGATTTCTCCGGCATCGATTGTGAAAAATGACAATCATGTCATATGTTGGCACGCGGGCTGCATGGAGCCTGGGGAAGCATCTCATCATGCAGTCGGGATGCCAGGAAGGGGTGATCGTCTGTGCTGGCGCCAATCGCAGAAAGGAAAGCCTATGCGAGCGGTGTTCTTTGGCAAGTTTAAACGTGAAATAAAGTATAAATCCGAACCGAGCTGACTCACGAACCAAGAACCAATCTGCTTCCGCATAGCGCATGCGGGCAGCTTAAAACAGAATGTCGGTTCGCCTTCGCCCTTGCGGCGCGGGACGGACTTCAAGCGCGGGGGCGTTGGATGGCAAGCGTTGCTGTTGGTCGGGACTCCAAACTGATCGAGACCTTGTTTCGGGAGCATTCTTCCTGGCTCGGATCTTGGTTGTCGCGCCAGCCCTGGACGGTCCATGCCCCTGAAGATATCGTCTCGGACGTCTTCCTGTCGCTTTTGACGCTGCCGAACGTGGCCAGTGTGCGCGAACCCCGCGCCATGATGACCACGATCGCCAAGCGGATCATTTTCGATGCCCGCCGTCGCAAGAAGCTTCAGAATGCCTACGAGGATGCGCTCATGGCGATCCCGGAGGCCGTGGATGTCTCCCCGGAGGATCGCCTCATCATCATTCAGGCGCTTCAGAAGATCGATCTGGTGCTCGCCAAGCTGTCGCCCCGCGCACGGTCCGCGTTCCTGATGAGCCAGATCGATGGTATGGCGAACAAGGACATCGCCCGGGAACTCAATGTTTCGCTCAGCGCCGTGAGCAAGTACATGACCCAGGGATTTTCCGCCGTCTATTTGGCAAAAATGGAAAGCTGACGGAATGGCGAAAGCCAGGCGGCAGGACGACATCGACGATCCCCGGATCGACGATAGCGGGCGCTCGGCCATCAAGTGGATGGTCGCCGTGAGTTCCGGACACATGACCGAGCGTCAGCTTCGCGAATTCGACCGCTGGCGCAATGCCAGTCCCGCCAACGCCGAAGCCTGGAACCGCATGTCGGGCGGCCTTCAGCCCTTCGACATCCTGGCCCGCTCGGGGCTTCCCCGCGGCACGGTCTCCCAGATCCATGGCCAGACGGCACAGCGCGACCGCAGGTCGGTCCTGGGCGGTTTGGTCGGCCTCATCGCGGCAGGTGGCATCGGCGCGGCTTCGCTGCAACGTTTCGTACCGCTGCAGGATCTCTTCAGCGATCGATACACCCGCACGGCGGAGCACGACCGCTTCGAACTCGCCGACGGCAGCAAGGTCGTGTTGGCACCGCGCTCCTCGATCAACGTCGCACTGTCGCCGGAGGAGCGGCGGCTCGAATTCTTCAACGGCCGGATGATGCTCGATGTGTCCGAGCGCGACAGCCGCCCGTTCGTGGTCGATCTGGGCGCGTTCCACCTCGATGCGTCGGCCGGCAGCTTCGTTCTCGACCGGCGCGACGGGCGCTTGGCCGTCACCGGCCTGAAAGGCAGCGGCACCCTCCAGGGGGAAGGGCAGCGGCTCAAGATCTGGACGAGCGAGCGCCTCACCCTCGATGGCGCCGGGCTTTCCCGCAGCAAGGTCGATGCCGAGGCGGAAGCTTCGTGGACGACCGGACTCGCCGTCATCGACGACGAGTCCGTCGCCAACATCGTCGAACAGATCCGTCCCTACTACGCCGGCTTCATCAGGCTGAGTCCGGAGGTGAGGGACCGGCGCGCGACCGGCGTGTTCAATTTCTTCGACCCCGTCGCCGCCCTGGACACGCTGGCTCGCTCGATCGGTTCGAAGATGACGCAGACCGCCGGCATCTGGATAACGATCGAGTCCTCGACCTGAGAAGGACGGCCTTCGACGAAGGTCGATCGAAGCGCTGCCGGCCGGCTCTCCCGAACGCAGGTCTCGAACCCATGCCGCGGGCGGCCCGGAGGAGGCCCACCGGATCGATCACGCGTCCGCCGCCCATCGAAAGACGCCGGCCGGGACTGCCAACTTTTCCGTCTCGTCACACAGAAGGAGCACGAACCTCGACTGCGGCTGGGCGTCGGGGCGTTCTAGAAAAGGGCCGGGGCTGCGATGGCGACGCTGACGGACGAGCAACGGACAGCTGTGACTTACCTCGCGGGTGTCGATGAGAATGGGGCCATCGCCTCGTTCGCCTGGCGGAATTGGCGTCGGAACGATCCGCCGACCTATTGGACCGACCGCAGCTTCGTCAACAAATGGAACAACGACTCCGACGGCAACACCCTCAGCGCCAGCAGCAAGGCGGGGACGCCCGGCGGTGTCGTCACCTACTCGTTCGAGCCGGGCGTGTCTGCCTCGGCCCAGGCAGCCTATCGCGACGGACTCAATCTCTGGGCCGATATCGCTGACATCAGCTTCAAGGAAGTCCCGCTTTCATCCAACACCAATCTGGTGCTGGATACCGATGCGGCCAGAGGCGCTGTCACCACATCTCCGGGCTCGCTGCGGACGACCCCGGGCACGACCGACATTCCCTCGGTCCTCACCCCGGCCACGAACCAGTTGGGCTATTCGGCGAACGTCAACATTCCGAACGACAACCAGGGCTTCGGTGTTCTCGGTGACTTCACGACGCGCGGCGTCAGCACGGTCACGCATGAACTCGGCCATATGCTGGGATTGGGCCATGCGGGCCCCTACAATGCGGGCGTAGAAGCGGCCAATCAACTCAATGCCTTCGACAGCCAGCAATGGTCTGTCATGTCATACTTCACCGCCGACAACACCAGCACGCCTTTTTATTCGCAAAACCCCGTCACGGGCAGCAACTGGAGCGAAGCTCAAACGCCGATGATGCTGGATATCGCGGCGATGCAGCGGCTCTACGGCGCATCCAAGACGTCGACCTTTTCCGGAGGCCAAACATATGGCTTCAATACGAATATCACCGGAACATCAAAGGACTATTACGATTTTTCCTACAACACCACGCCCTTCGTTACGATTTACAATGCGGGGGCCGGAAATACTTTAGATCTTTCCGGGTATGGGTCCGATTCGACGATCAACCTCAACGCCGGAACCTTCAGTTCCGCAGGCGGCTTCGTCAACAACATCGGCATCGCCCACAACACGCAGATCGATACGGCGATCGGCGGCGCGGGCAACGACACCATCTACAGCAACGCCAACAGCAACCGGATCGACGGCGGCGGCGGCACCAACACGGTCGTCTTTGCCGGGGCCGAGACCGACTACACCGTCGTCCGGACGACGGCGAACGCCGCAATCGTCACGGATCGGGTGACAGGTGCCGTCGATACCCTAACGAACGTTCAGAACATCGCGTTCGCCACCCCCGTCTGCTTCACGACCGGGACGCGGTTCCGCGTGGTTCGTGACGCCCACGAGCTGGAGGTTCCGGTCGAGGCGCTGCGGGTCGGCGAAGTGGCGGTGACGGCGACGGGCGGGCGCCGCCCGATCCGTTGGATCGGCCGGCGAGAGATCGTGCCGGCCGAATGCGCCGCGCCGTCGGAGCAGTGGCCGGTGCGCATACGGGCCGGCGCCTTCGGCCCTGGCCGTGGCGGGCGCTCCCTGCCCGTGCGCGACCTGACGCTCTCACCGGGCCATCCGGTGCTGATCGGGGCGGACGGTGACCATTGCGGCGGCGTGCTCGTCCCGGTGATGTGCCTGATCAATGGCACGTCGATCACCCGCGTTCCGACCGAACGGATCACCTACTGGCACGTCGAACTCGACGCTCACGACATCCTCCTCGCCGAAGGTCTGCCGGCCGAAAGCTACATCGATCTCGGGACGCGCCCCTGGTTCTCGGGCGAGGATTCTGCGCTGCTCGATCCGGATTTCAACACGCCGGAAATGAAGGGCCGCTGCCGCCCGGTGATGGTGGGCGGCCCGGCCGTCGAAGCGGAGCGGTTGCGCCTCGCGGCCGTCTTCGCCAGCAGCTTGAACACCCAGTGCGGTTGGGATGAGGCATACCCCTGGATCGCCATGTAAGAGCCCCGTGCCAGTCCGCTTCGAGCAGTCGCACAGCATCGCCGGCTGAGCTGCAGCACGCCGGCCAGGATCGCGCGCACCACAGCGAGGATACTGAGGACGGACAGGAGGACGAAGCCGGCCTCCTTGTCCGGGCCGGGCTGTGTGCGGCGGGCGCGCGGGGACGGACACCCTGGGTTCATCGCCGATTGCCGAGAGCGATGACGAGCGGATCCCCGCGCCGCGGGTCACGGGGGCGAAGTCGCTCCGGATCTCGACGAGGCCGGGCACCAAAGGAAGAGCTCGCAACGAGCCCGTTCTGACAGAGGGTCGCGTTCAAGCTAAGCGACGTGAAGGCCTTCCCGGTTGCGACGGGCAAGCCGCCGCACCGGGGAAGGCCAGAATCGGTTCCGGCCGGAAGCAACGCCCCTTACTTGCCGCATAGCGGACATCCGGACGGGTTTCGTGGCGCGTGCGGGGGGACCGATGACGGCACATACCGATGGAGAACCATCACATCTCAATGCCCGATGAGGCGGCGGCATTCGACACGCTCGCGCGCCCCGTACAGACGCGGTTCGATGCAGCCCTCGCGGCGGGCGACGGCCGTACCGCATCCGCTCCTGCCGTCTCGCCCACAAGAGACGTCCTGGCCGGAGTGCCGCTGGTTTCACGAAGTGCGAGCGGTCGTCCCCGGTCTGCGAAGCGGATGCCGCGTCACCCTACGGCGCGAGCAGCCTGTCGTAGAGAGCGATCAGATCCTCACCTTGATCCGCGGCCGTCCGGGACGGGTGCGCCGGTTGCGGTGGGCTCGCACGGAACCGCTCGGGATCGGCATCGATCCGCTGGAACACCGCGCGCAGCCCGTCCGGAGATCCGACATCGACCCGGAAGCCGTTGACGCCTTCGTCGATATCCTCGCCGATCGCGCCCAGATCGCTTGCCACGACCCACAGCCCCGCGGCCCGCGCCTCCCGCGTCACCAGCCCGAAACTCTCGGGCCAGAGTGAAGGAGCGAGCAGCACATCCATGTCGGCATAGAGTTCGCCGATCTGCTCCTGCGGCACCTTGCCGACGATCCGGACGGAGGTCACGCCCCAGGTCTCCTCGCTGACGTAGTCGGTCGCCAGGGCGTGATCGACGAGGGTCAGGCTGAGGTTCTCGAACCGGCCCGACCGCAAGATCGCCTCGATCAGGATCGCGCCCTTATGCGCGGTGCGGCCACCGATATGACCGAGGCGCACGCGGCCCGACGAGTTCTCGCGCCGTGCGCTCGGCGTCAACGGCGAGACGCCGTTCGGGATCGCGATCGTCTGGGGGAAGCCGGCCTTGCGATAGATGTCGGCAAAGGATTCCGACACCGCGGCGATGGCCGCCGCCGCGTCGAGCACCCGCGCCAGCCCGCGGCGGCGCGCGATGGAGCCGGTCGGGGTGACGGAGCGGCTCGTCGCATCGGCGAGAAGGTCGGGCGACGGCATCTGCACCAGCCCGTCCTCGTCGATGAGGAACTGGAAGTCGGAGATCCACCACGCGTCGTGGACGGTGACGACGTAAGGAATTCCTCTGGCGCGCACCGCCTCGACCACGCTGGCGGTCAATTGCTGCACGCAGTGGACATGGACGAGATCGGGCTCGAAGCGGTCGAGCAATGCCTCGAATTCCAGGCGGACGCTCGGGTTGAACGGGCGCCAGTCCATGTTCCGCTCGCGCGGCGTGGCGATGCGGAAGACGGGGATGCCGCGGTAGGCATCGATGCGGGTCCGGTAGGGAGGCTCGACTTCCATATCAGAGGCCGCCACCGCGAGTTCGAACCGGTCCGCGGCATGATCGAGGATGTGGTCGATGTTGTCGCGCACGACCCGGGTGGCGCCCCCGACGGTCTGAGGCGGGAAGAAGACGTTGACCACTAGGATGCGCGGCCGTCCCTCGCGGCGCTTTCGCATCACGGATCGCGCAGCGGCAGCCGACGGACCCGCATCCCCGGCAGCAAGATCAGCCCATGCCTCGGCGGAGGTTTCGCGGGCATCCGACGCCGTATCGGCCGACCGTCGAACCCTCTGAGGTGGAGCAGGGAGGATTCCTCCGAGGACCTCGGCGGCTGCATCGAGGCCATAGGACGCCAACGCCTTGTCTCGCGCCCGATCCCCGATCTTTCGGCGCAAGGCCGGATCGTCGATCAGCGTGGCGAGCGCTTTCGTCCAATCCTGAACCGTTTCGGCCAGAAGGACGTCCTGCCGATCGATCAGGATCTCCCGGTAGGTGCGCGTCGCGCTGACGATCGAGGGGATGCCGCACATGGCGGCCTCCAGCCACTTGATCTCGCTCTTGGCATCCGCAAACGGGCCGGGCGCGAGAACCGCGAGGTTGATATCCGCCCCCGAGAGCGCCTCCCAATAGGCAGAAACGTCGTCGGTGAAGCCGAGCTGTCGCACACGATGAGCGAACCGCCGGAAGCCCGGACCAAGGCGCAGATAGCCGGCGATCACGAGCCGGACATGCGGATGCCGCTCCATCATGGCGAGAAGCGCAGGCGCGGCGAAGTCGTTGAAATCCTTGTTATGCGCCCGCGTGCCCGATCCGTAGAAGATCGTCAGCGCCGCGGTCGAAACGGGCGCGTGGGGGCGCCGCAGGAAGGGAAGGTTTCGCGTGTCGAGGCCGTTGCGCAGGACGTGGCAGACCCCTGAGCGGACGAGCGGGCGCATCCGCTCGGCCAGCGCCGGCGTGGAGGCGAGGCCGATGTCGCAGGCCTGCATGGCGTAGCGGAACAGCGGCACGCCGTATTGCAGATCGACATATTGCTTGGGCGTGATCTGCCCCTCGAAGCTCTCCAGGGGATCCGGGAACAGGGCCGCATCGAAGACGATGTCGTCGATCTCATAGATCGTCGGCAGGCCGAGGCCGCGCGCGTAGAGGATCGCGTGCAGGACGCCGGGAAAGGCTGCCACGCGGTAGAAGATTACCGCCGATGCCCTGTCGAGGGCCGGCCGACAATCGGCGGCCTCATCCTGTTTGAAGACCTCGACCGTCCAGCCGCCATGCTCGAGCTGCTGGATCTTCTGCACGACGCGATAATGATCGCATTGCGGAAGGTCGCGGTTGGCGACGATGACGATATGTCCGTTCGCCGGAACGGCAAGCGGTGCCGGCAGCGGATCGACCGCCGCGATCAGGCTCTCGATCTGGTCGAGGCAGGCTGTGAGGCGATCGTCCGCTTCCTTCCGCCGGCCGGCGGCGTAGTCGGCCCTCGCCTCCTCGCTGACGCGGGCGAAGGATGCCACCATGGCGCGGTGCGCGGCAGCGCGCCAATGCGGATTGGCATGCCAATCCGCGGCCGAGCGCCGGACGCGGTCGAGCGCCTCCGGTACGTTGTCCGGCCGCGCGAGCAGGCCGTCGATGGCGTGGATGTGGCTCCACACGACGGCGCCCGGCACGTCCGCCGCATTCACGAAGGCGCGCGCAGCATCGGTGGTGCGGTTGAGCCTGAGAAGCGTGTCGCCGCGCCGATGATGGAGGCGGCCGGAGACGAGGCCGGCCTTGAGCGCCCGATCGAACGCCTCTTTGGCCGCGATCGCGTTGCCACGGGAAAGATGGTACTCGCCGATCCGCTCGAGCAGTTGGGCCGAGCAGGCTTGCCGCACGGCTTCCAGCTCCCAGAGCTGAAAGCCCGTATCGATGAAATGCCGCAGGGCATTCAGCCGCCCGGCCGGCGGCGGCGCAACCCCCTCGGTCAACAGAGAGCGGTAGGCCGTCTCGTCGAAGCTCTCGGGAAAGCGTTCCTCCCCGATGAGCTGGACCAGCGCCGCGGCCTCGCTCGCAGGCTCGCCCTTCCGGATACCCTTGCCGAGCCAGTGACGGTAAAGATCTGCATCGCTGGTGCCGGTCGAAGCATCCGGGTTGTTCGAGCGGTAGAAATTGGGATCGAAGCGCAGGCGCATCGAAATCGGGACGAGCCGCTCCACCCCCTCCGTGAGGAAGGCGACCAGCCCTTCCATGCGGGAGGCGGGCGGGTGCGTCAGCCACCCCTCGTTCAGCAAGGCGAATTCATGGAGCACGAAGAGGTCGAGCCACGCTCCCGGCAAAACCCGGGCGGCGACCAGAAGATGGACGAAGCTTTCGGCGGGGCGGCGCCCGTTCAAGGCCGTGCCGGCAGCGAGCATGCGCTCGTATTCCTGCTCGAAGGCCGATAGATCGGCCCCGTGAGCACGCCCCTCGAACCGTCCGAAGCGTAGATAATGCTCGCTGAGCTGCCACGGTTCGGTCAGGCCGGCCAGATCGTCGTAGAGTGCACGGTAATGCTCGGGGACGAAATCGCCCGGTAACGCTCCCCATTCGGCTTCGAGAGCGGCGACCAGAGCGGCGGCGTTCGGGGAGCGGCCTTCGGCCCGACCATGCTTGAGGTAGTGCTGCTTGAGAACTTTGCTCTCATCCCCGAGGATCGCGAGGTCGGGATAGTACCGGCGGTAGAAGACGTGATCGAAGCCTCCTCCCTTCCCTGCCTCGGACATCCGTAGGTCGAATTGCCGGGAAATCGCCCTGGCTCCGACCTGCTTCGAGAGCATTTGCAAGCTACGCTTGAACAATGTCAGCAACCTCGTGCACGGCTCAGTCGGAACGTCTCGGGTGATCGTGGACGGATCCTCCGTCTCAGGCACAGCCTCAGCATCTGCGGGCCGGCATCAATTCAATCGCCCAAGACGGAATGGCGATTCGGCTGCAAAACCGGCCTCTGGCAGTGCAGCGGCGCAGAGGCAAAAACCTGGCGATCAGATCGATTGCGGCGTCATTCGAGACTGCAGGCAAGGATGCAGGGCCGCCCACCGGAGAGGAGTTCGGCGCTTGGCCCATACCGCTCTGCATGACGTCCACGTCGGATTGCCGGGCCCCGCATGCTGCCTCACGCACTGCACCAAACGCAGCAGTAGCCGGAGGGTCGAGCATGAGCAATCCTCTCCTCGCATCCCAGGTCCGCCACCCGGTACCGACGGATACGGCGTGGACAGCCCCCCCTTGTTTCCACCGATGAGGCAGGCTGCCGAAACCCGCAGCAACTCTATCTTGCCTCGAGCGGCTCGCGTAGATCTTCAACCGCGCGCACGGCCTGCCACCGGGAGAC
The DNA here is from genome assembly GCF_024169925.1 of Methylorubrum extorquens. NCBI lineage: Bacteria > Pseudomonadati > Pseudomonadota > Alphaproteobacteria > Hyphomicrobiales > Methylobacteriaceae > Methylorubrum > Methylorubrum extorquens. Next base: position 4,655,263 of record NZ_JALJXF010000001.1, on the reverse strand, counting down.
GAGATTGGGCATCCAGGCTCGCGATGCCCTTCATCAAATGATTGCACATGCGTCGGCGTGGCGGGTAACGTCGGGCCGTTCCATCGATTGAAAGGCGAGGCGTCCACGGCATGCATTCCGGTTCCCTGTCGCTGGACGCGTTCCTAAGCCATCGTTCCATGGACCGGCGCCTCGCCCGCCTCACGCACGACGTTCCGCTGCCCGAGGCACGGGGCATCGAGTTCGGACCGGCGAACAATCCGACGGCGCTCCCCACGGGCATCCGCGTCGCGTACGTCGATCACGCCACCGACGCCCAGGCCGAGCTGCCGGATGCCGTTCCGATCGACTATGCCTGGGCAGGCTCGGGCTCACTGGTAGAAGCAATCGGGCAGGAGGGGCTCGACTTCGCCATCGCCGCGCAGGTCGCGCAGTACGTACCGAACCTGCTCGGGTGGTTTCGTGGCATCCACGCCGTTTTGAGGCCGGGCGGGGTTCTCAACCTTTCCCTGCCCGATCGGCGCTTCATGTTCGATGCAGGCCGCGCCAACAGCACTGTCGCCGAGCTGATTGAGGCGGATCTGCTGGGCTACATACGGCCGAGTCTTCGCCAAATCTTCGCCCACACCTACGAGGCACGCGCCGTCGAACCCGGCGAAATCTGGGCGGGCGAGGACCCGACGCGGGCGTCGCGGCTGTGCGGCGAAGCTGCGCTGGCGTTGGCCTACAAGCAGGCCGGCGAAGCCCTTGCGTCAGGCCGCTATCAGACGTGTCATTGCTGGGTGTTCACGCCCTTCTCCTTCCTCGACGCCATCGAGGCGGCAGCGCGCCTCGGTCTGTTCCCCTTTGTGCTGAATCAGATCGCCGCGACGGAGCCGGGCGGGTTCGAATTCTACGTCTCGATGCGCCGCGATGCCGAGTCGGATCCGGAGAGGTTACGCGGCATGCAGGAGGGCGCCATCGCTCATCTGCGCGGAGTCCTGAGGCGACAGCAGCGCACGGCAAGGCTGCTCGCAACCACCTGAACGCCTTATCGCCGACCCATCGCGCCTGGGACAGGCATCAGCGCGATCACCAAGCCGGTCGTGCGGCGAACGCTGCACCGGAACACTCCCGGCGATCGATTGGGGTCACAGCACCAGCGGCCGGCCTCTCACGCGGGAGGAGGCTCGCCTCGGGGGCATGGGCCAGCCCCCCCCCAATGCGGCTGCCACAGCCAAAAGAAAGCCGAGTGTCTCGGCCTGGATCAATCCAAGACGGAACACTCGGCGCTGATTCTAAGGTCGCTCGCCATCGAGGAACTCGACGGCCGCGTTCGGGCAGTCCCTACTTCCGAATCGTGGCAAGACGTGCCGCGGCAGCGTGCAGGGCCGGGTTGTCGTGCGATCCGCTCAGGGCGTAGGCCGTGCCGCCGGTCCGCCAGTAGGCGGTCGTTCCGTCGCTCGAGCGTGCAACCGGCTCCGTCCCTTCGGATAGGGGCGCTCCGCTGCTGTGCTTGGCGAACAGGGCGAGTTCGCCGATCTCGGCCGACTGGATCGAGACCTCGATTCCGGTCCCGTTCCGGCTCGGGAAGATCTGCACGTCACGAACGGTCCAGCCTTTCGGCAGGGGCGGCAGGTCGACACCGGTCGCAGCTTCGAGGTCGGCCGGGTCGTAGGCCGAGACCATGGGCTGGCTGGTCGTGCGGGCGCGGATCTGCACGGCCTCGCGGGCCTGCTTCGCCTCTTCGGCCAGGGACGGATCGATCGGCGAGGCGAAGGAGCCGGGAACGCCGAAGCTGCCGCTCTCGGTATGGGCGAGCCAGCCCGCACCGACCAGGACCACGACCGCCGCCGCCCGGCGCAGGCGGGAACGAACCCGCTGCCACGCGAAGGCGCGGTCGATCCGGCGAGCGCTGGAGCGCAGCCGCTCCGGCGGCAAGCTCGGCACCGGCAGGAAGGCTTCGCGCAGGGCGTCGCGGTCGCGCAGGTCGGCCATGACCTGCAGCGCATCCTGGGGATTGCGCGCGAGATGTGCCTCGACCTCGACGCGACGCATCGGCTCGAGTTCGCCATCGACATACGCGATGAGTTCGGCTTCCGTAACCGGATCAACCATCAGCCCACTCCGACTGCCCTGCTTGCCCACCGTCGAACCTCTTCGTTTCCCGGTGTCGTTGTTGTTAACGGCTCAACAGGGTCATCAATTCCCACCGACGACGCGCAGATGTGCGCGTCCACGGTCTGGGCCATCGTCGGAGGAGCCGGCGGTGGCCTTGCCCTTGCGGCCGCCTTCCTCGAAGGCGCGCAGGGCTGCTCGGCCGCGGCCGAGCCGCGACATCAGGGTGCCGATCGGGATACCGAGCACGGCTGCTGCGTCGGCGTAGGCCATGCCTTCGAGGGTCACGAGATGGAGCGCGGCGCGCTGCTCTTCGGGAAGTCCCTCGAACGCCTTGCGGATCTGCATGAGTCGCACCTGCCCCTCTTGGGCCGGCGGGGCCACGTCGTCGGAGAGCTGCACCAGCACATCGGCGTGGCGGGCCTCGACGCGCTTGCGGCGCTGCTCGTCGATGAAGACGTTGTGCAGCACCGTCATCATCCAGGTGCGCAGGTTGGTATCCGGTCTCAAGTTCGCGCGCGATTCGAGGGCGCGAACCATGGTATCGTGGACGAGGTCATCCGCCTTCAGCGAATCCCGCGTGAGCGACCGGGCGTAGCGCCGCAAGGGCACCAGCAGGTCGACGATTTCGGAGCGTTTCGAGCGCATTCTGTCGGCCACCATAACCTGCTGACGACTGGCGCACGCCTTTAATCCGGCGCGTCGTTCTTTTTTTGAAAAATTTCGCGCGACCTGGAAGCCGGGTGGTTTTCGGGGCACGGAGCCTCGCGGCGAGAGCTCCACCCGCCGCCTCGAAACGCGAACAGCCCGGACCGGATGCGAGATCCGGTCCGGGCTGTTCGCGTTCGCTCACACCAAATCCGGTTGATCCCTTCGGGATAGCGGATTTGGACGTCGCACAGGCGCCGCGCGGGCTTGCTGACACGGCCCCCACTTGAATCAAGCGGAAACCGTATCAGAAATCGAGTTGAACGAGCGGAGGCTCAGTTCTCCTCGTCGCCCGGCTCGTACACCTCGGGCCGGGTCGAGGCGGCGCTGGCAACCGGCGTCGGTGCCTCGATGGTGGAGGGCACATTCACGCCGTCACGCTTGTAGATGTCGTCGCGGAACTGCACCGTGCCGTCCGGGGTCGCCCAGGCGGTGATGTATGTCCAGTAGACCGGCACGGGCTGAGTCAGCGTCGCATCGATGCGCTGGCCGCTTTCCACCGCCTGCTCGACGCGGGTCCGGTCCCAGCCGGGCGTGTCCTTCAAGAGCCACGTGATGTACTCGCGCACGTTCTGCACGCGCACGCAGCCCGAGGAGATGAAACGGAAGTCGTCGCCGAACACGCCACGGGAATTGGTGTCGTGCATGAACACGCCGTGCGCGTTCGGAATGTTGATGCGCACCACGCCCATGGAGTTGAAGTCGGCGCCGGAATCCTGGCGGTAGGTGTAGCGGGTGCCCTCGTCCGAGTTCCAGTTCACGGAGCGCGGCGAGATCTCCTGCCCCCCCGAGAGGATGCGGATCTTGTTGTCCGTGAGGTAGTTCGGATCCTTCTGCATCTTCGGGATCAGGTCCTTCCTCACGATTGAGGCCGGGACCGTCCAGGTCGGGTTGAAATTGATCTGCGTCGCCTTGGTGTTCATGATCGGCGACTGGCGGTCGATCTTGCCGACGCCGGCGGCGTGCAGCGTCACGACCTGGCCGTTCTCCACCGTCTGCACCAGGGCGGCGGGGATGTTGGTGATGACGAAGCGCCGGCCGAGATCGCCCGAATAGGAGCGCAGGCGGATCACGTTGGTCTCGAGCTGGCGCAGGCGCACCTCGGCGGGCACGTTCATCGCGGCCTGGGTCGCCGGGCTCATCTGGCCGGTCTGCGACAGGCCGTGCCGGGCCTGGAAACGCTTCACGCCGGCCGCGACGTAGGAATCGTAGACGCCTGCACCGCCGGCCGTGGCGTCGAGGTCGCCGGTGACGATCAGGCGCTGGCGCACCGCCGCCACCGCCGGCCCCCGGGAGCCGACGCGAAGACCGGCCGCGCCGGTCACGTTCTGCCAGCTGCCGCGGGAGACGATGGCGCGGTACTTCTCGGCCATCGCCTCGGTCGCCGCGATGGTGTCGGGCGAGAGGATCGGCGTCGAGGACCGATGCACCTGCATGGTCGTGGGCGAGGAATAGTCCTGCGCCCACTCGGCCTGGGCGAAGCCGCCCTCGCGGGCGAGCGCCGGGCCGGCGAGCACCGTTGCCGCCACGAGGGCGGCAGCGAGGGGGCGGGAGTGGGGGTGGCGCGCGCTCTGCAGCATCGATCCGGGCTCTGGATGAAGGTGCGGTCGGTGGATCCGGCCGGGAGTCAGGGTTCGAACGCGAGGCGTCGAAGAACCAAGTCTCGGCCAAGTCCTCGTGCCGCGGTTGTTGCGGTCTCGTGGTTAAGAAGCCATGCCGTTCCGGGCCATATTGTGGCGTCCGGGTGTGAGGGCGCACGCAGTGCGTCCAGCGCCGCTCGCCGGGCGGCCTCGCCGGGGCGCGGCGGCATGGCGCCGACCCGGCCCCTACCGGAGCGGCGCGAAGCGGCGTAAGGCTCGTGCCCATGCCGAGCCCACGCCGCGACCGGACCGGAGGAGCGCCGCGCGTCCTGCGCGGGCTGACCGCCGTGGCCGCCCTCTACGCGCTGGTGCTCCAGGCCCTGCTCGGCGGCATCGCGGCCCTTCCCGTCGCGGGGGCCCCCGCCGTCCTCTGCCAACCGATCGCGGACGGAACCGTCTCCGCCGAGGCGGCGAAGGACGGGCTTCCGGCCCCGGATTCGCGCTACGCCGGCTGCTGCACCGCCGCGCATCACGCGCCGGCCGCCACGCTCCCGCCTCCCGTCTCCGCCGAGGCCGCGCGGCCCGAGCGGGACGCTGCCCGCGCAGGCTGGTCCGGGGTCCAGCGCCGGGCCGCCCGTCCGCCGCCCTTCACCCTCGCCCACGCCCGAGCCCCGCCGGCTGCCTGACCCGCCCGATCCCCGCGATCCTTCGATGTCAGACAATCGGAACCGTCCCATGCCCCGCTTCTGCCTCAGCGCCCCTCTTCGCGCCGCCCTGCCGCTCGTCCTGATCGGCCCAGGCGCCGTCCTTGGCCTCGTCTCGCCCGCCTCGGCCCACGCCGTGCTGGAGCGCAAGGAGGCCACGCCCAACGCCGCCTATCGCGGTGTCGTCCAGATCATGCACGGCTGCGACGGCCGGCCGACCACCCGCGTCAGCGTCACCATCCCCGAGGGTGTGACCGGGGCCAAGCCGATGCCGAAGCCCGGCTGGACGATCGAAACCGTCAAGTCGGCCTATGCCCGGTCCTACCCGTCCTTCCACGGGCAGGTCTCGGAGGGCGTGACCCGGATCACGTGGAGCGGCGGCAGCCTGCCGGACGAGCAGATCGACGAGTTCACGTTCTTTGCCCGGATTTCCGACGCCTTCGCCCCGGGTGCGACGATCACCTTCCCCGTCGAGCAGGACTGCACCGAGGGCAGCTACCGCTGGAGCGAGGTCCCGGCCGAGAACGGGAGCGCGCAAGCCCTCAAGGCACCGGCCCCGACGGTGCGGATCGTCGCTGCCCGAGGCACGGCGGCCCAGGGAACGGCCGCCCAGGCAACGGCGGCGCAGGCTCCGGCTACCGCCGCCGCGAAGGCCGGAGCGATCGCGATCGAGACCCCTTGGCTGCGGGCAACGCCGGGCGGCGCGCGGGTCGCCGGCGGCTACGTGACCCTGCGCAACACCGGCACCGAGCCCGACCGGCTGACCGGCGCCGCCATCCCCCAGGCGGGCCGGGCGGAGATCCACTCGATGACGACGGAGGGCGGCGTGATGAAGATGGCCCCCGTCGAGGGCGGCCTCGCCCTCGCACCGGGGGCCGGCGTCGCGCTCAAGCCCGGCGGCTACCACCTGATGTTCCTCGACCTGAAGGACGGGCTGAAGGCGGGTGAGACCGTCGCGGGCACGCTGACCTTCGAACGGGCCGGGACGGTGCCGGTTACCTTCACCGTGGCACCGATCGGCGCGCAAGGACCAGGCGCGCAAGGACCCGGCGGCGCCGCACCCGAGGCCGACGGCCACAAGCACCACCACTGACCGGCGACACCGCCGCGCGGGCAAGAGCCTTACGGGAGAATCGCCGCCACATGCGGCGTTCGAGGCTCGAGGCCCGCGCCCTCCCCCTTTCCGCTCCGAACGGAGACACGATCATGCGCCTTCACGCTGTCCCGGCCGCCCTCCTTGCTCTCGGCCTCGCTGCAACGAACCCGGTCCACGCCCACGACTACAAAGCCGGCCCGCTCAAGATCGGCCATCCCTGGTCACGGGCGACGCCCGGCGGCGCGCGGGTCGCGGCCGGCTATCTCACGGTCACGAATACCGGCACCGAGCCCGACCGGCTCACCGGCGGCGCGGTCGAGACGGCCGGGCGCGGGGAGCTGCACACGATGTCGATGGAGGGCGGTGTGATGAAGATGGCGCCGCTCGCCGACGGCTTGGCGATCCCGCCCGGCCAGACGGTGACGCTCGCCCCCAGCGGCCATCACCTGATGTTCCTCGACCTGAAGACGCCGCTGAAGAAGGGCGAGCGTGTGAAGGGGACCCTGCGCTTCGAGCGGGCCGGCAGCGTTCCGGTCGAGTTCGCCGTGGAGAGCCTTGCTGCCAAGGCGCCAGAGAAAGGATCCGAGAAGGGGCCCGAGGCGCACGACCACGCGGGACATGACCATGGCCACTGAACCCCGGCCCAAGCCCCGCACGGCTTCCCCCGCCTCGCAGCGGGGGAGCACACTGATCCTCGCCGCCTTCGCGCTCGCCCTCGTCGGCATCGTGGGGGCGACGGTGGCCTTCCTGCCGCGGGGGGACAGGCCCTCCGCCCTGTCGGTGGTCGGCGGCCCGTTCCGGCTCGAATCCTCGAAGGGCGGCACCGTCGATTCGCAGGCGCTGAAGGGCAAGCCCTTCCTCGTCTTCTTCGGCTTCACCCAATGCCCGAACGTCTGCCCGACGACGCTGGCCGACCTCGGCACGCTACTCGACGCGTTCGGCGCCCAGGGCGGTGACATCCAGGCCTATTACATCACCCTCGACCCCGAGCGGGACACGCAGGCGGTGATGCGCGAATACATGGCCTCTTTCACCGACCGGATCACGGGATTGACCGGCACGCCGCAGCAGATCGAGCGGGTGGCGCGCGACTACCGGGCCTCCATGAAGCGGGTGCCGCTGCCGGGGGGCGACTACACCCTGGAGCACACGCTGATGGTCTACATGATGGACCGCGACGGGGGCTTTGCCGGACCGCTCGATCTGAACGCGGGGCACGCCCTCGCCCTCAAGCAGTTGCGAAAGCTGGTCTCCGACGGCCGCGACACCTGAGTATTTCGACTGGCGGGGGCCGATCTTCCGTTCTGCGGCCGCCGCAGCAGAAAACAGGGCTCTCCCGATCGCGCCTCCGTTGACGTCCGGGTAAGCTTGGCCATAGCTGGCGCCATGCGAGGGCGCTTGCCGGGATGGTCCGTGTGCCGCGCGGTCATCGCCGTGGCCGCGCTCTACGCGTTCGCCCTGCAGGTCGTCTTGGGCGGAGCCGCGCTTGCCGGCAGCCTCGCCCCGCAGAACGGTTTCGTCCACATCCTCTGCGCCCCCGATGCAGGCGAGGCTGACGGCCCCGTGAAGTCGCATCCGGGGCACGGGCACCTGCCCTGCTGCCAAGCCGCACACACCCTGCCGAGCCTCGACGCGCCGCAACCCGCCCACGCCGTCGTCGCGTGGCCGCGGGAGCGGATCGCCCCGGTCGCGTGGGGCCCCGAGATCGTCGCCCTCCCCCGCGCGCCGCCCGGCACGCGCCCGAGCGCCCGCGCCCCGCCCGTCGTCTGACCGATCGCCTCTTCCGATCCTTCAGACAACGGACGTTTCCTCATGCCTTCCCGTCAACGGGCCGTGCCGCGTGCCGCCCTGTCATCGACCCTGCTCGCCTCCGGCCTCGCGCTTGCCGCTCCGGCCCTCGCCGAAGCCCCGGCCGCGACCGAGGGGGCGGCCACCCTCTCCGAGATCAGCGTCTCCGGCACCGGCACGGCGGCCGGCTCGCTCACCGTGCCGAGCGTCGCCGCGCAACGCGCGGCGGTGAACGCCACCGTCGGCTCGGTCGCCTTCGTCGATGCCGCCACGTTCCAGAACCGCTACGCCAACACCGTGCGCGACGTCTTGAAAGACGTGCCGGGCGTGTTCGTGCAGGAGCGCTACGGCCAGGAGATGCGCCTCTCGATCCGCGGCTCCGGCATCGCCCGCGGCTTCCATGTCCGCGGCATCGAGCTGTTGCAGGACGGGATCCCGCTCAACCTCGCCGACGGCAGCGGCGACTTCTACCAGATCGATCCACTGAGCCTGCGCTCGGTCGAGGTCTACAAGGGCGGCAACGCGCTGACCTTCGGCGCGACCACGCTCGGCGGGGCGGTGAACTTCGTGACGCCGACCGCCTACACGGCGCTCGCACCGAACATCGCCCGAATCGACGGCGGCAGCTTCAACACCCTCCGCGAGCATTTTCAGGTCTCGCGGATCTCAGGGCCGGCCGATGTCCTGATCTCCGGCACCGCGACCAATTCCGACGGCTTCCGCGATCACGAGACCCAGCGCACCCGCAACGTGAACGCCAATGTTGGCTACCAGCTCGCGCCGGGCGTCGAGACGCGGTTCTTCCTCGGCTTCTACGATACCGACCAGAAGCTGCCCGGCTCGCTCTCGCTGTTCAATGCCCTCAACAATCCCCGCATCGCCAACCCGGCGGCGATCACCGGCAACCAATCGCGAAAGGTGACGACGGAGCGCATCGCCAACCGCACCTCGTTCGAACTCGAAGTCGGGCGCCTCGACATCGATTCCTGGGCGATTCACAAGAACCTCTATCACCCGATCTTCCAAGTGATCGACCAGGATGGCTGGACCTACGGCGTGGCGCCGCGCTGGGCCGGCACGTTCGATCTCGGCGGCTTCCGCAACGACCTGATCCTCGGCCTGCGGGCGTTCGCCGGCATCAACGAGGCCCGGCAGTTCGTGAACGTGGCGGGGTTCCGCGGCGCCCAGACGCTCAATGCCCGCCAGAGCGCCTCGAACTACGAGGCCTATGCCGAGAACCGGTTCTGGTTCCGGCCCGACATGGCGCTGATGACCGGTGCCAAGCTGTTCTCCTCGAACCGCACCTTCAGCGACAAGGGCGGCCTGCCGACCAACCCCACCGCGCGCTTTGCCAACATCACCTACGAGGGCGTCAACCCGAAGCTCGGCCTGATGTGGCAGCCGCTGCCGGACATCCAGGTCTTTGCCGACATCACCCGCTCGCGCGACGTGCCGGACTTCTCCGACCTCGTGCAGATGAACGCGTTGCGCACCACCTTCGTGCCGCTGGAGGCTCAGCGCGCCTGGACCTACGAGGCGGGCTCGCGCGGCCGGATCGACCGGCTGGCCTGGGACGTGACGCTCTACCGGGCGGAGCTGCGCGACGCGCTCATCAACTTCACGCCCAACCCCGGCCTCAACATTCCGGCGGCGACCTTCAACGCCCCGCGCACCCGCCACCAAGGCGTCGAGGCCGCCGTGACCCTCGACCTCGCCACGGATCTGACCGGCATCGGCGACCGGCTCGCCGTGACGCAGATCTGGACCCACAACGACTTCCGCTTCGTCGGCGATCCGGTCTTCGGCAATAACCGCATCGCCGGCGTGCCGGTGAACGTGCTGCGCACGGTGCTCGGCTACCGGCACCCGAGCGGATTCCACCTCGCCCCCACCCTCGACTGGGTGCCGCAGGGCGCGTTTGCCGACCACGCCAACACCCTCAAGGTGCCGGGCTACGCCCTGCTCGGCCTCCAGACCGGCATCGACTTTGCCAACGGCGTCTCGCTGTTCGTGGATGCCCGCAACCTTTTGGACGAACGCTACGTCTCCGACATTTCGGTGGTAACCAACGCCGCGACGGTGGCGGGCGGGCCGGTGGCGTTCTTTCCGGGCAACGGCCGCAGCGTGTTCGGAGGCGTGCGGGCCTCGTTCTGAGGGCGACCGTTCGACGCCAGCGCTAGGGGCGGCCGGCACGAAACCCGGCCGTCCCCTCAATACTGAACCGTCGCGCGCAAGCCCAATACGGCGGCGTTGCGCACCCGGCGGCCTTCCGGGTCGCGTGGATTGGCGATGCCGCCGCCGGGATGCAGGATCAGTTGCGCGTCCGGCTGGACGGTGAAGCCCGGCACCACCACCGCCTGATAGGTCGCCTCGATCACCGTCTCGGCCCGCCGCCGCGGCATCGCCGTGCCGGTCAAGACGATGGTGTCGATGTCGGACCGGCGCGCGTCGTCGGAGAGGCGGGCATGCGCGAGGCTGAGGCCCACCGTGTCGTCGTCGCGGCCCGGCAACAGGCCCTTATAGGCGAGGCCGGTGTCGAGATAGGCGGAGACGAGGCTGGAGCGGGTCGGCGACCACGCCGCGCGCACGAAGAAGCCGAGGCCTTCGTCGTCCTTGCCGGATTCCCGGTAGAGAGTCTGGTCCCAGATCGCATAGATCCCGGCATTGCCGCGCAAGGGGCGGCCGATACCGGTGGAGTTCGGGTCGGCGAGCGGCAGGCCGGTCTGGTCGAAGCGCAGGCTCTCGAAGCGCCCGAAATGCTGCCAGCCCCCGAGGGTGATGTCGCCGGGCAGTTCCTTCGAACCTTCCTGCGTGTTGAAGGCGTAGGTCGCCTCCGCCACGACGAGGGCGGGGTCGCGGGTACGAAAATTGGTGCCGGTGCGGTCGAGGCGCTGCCCCTCGGGGTCGTCGCCGGGGCGGCTGGCGCCGGCCGGATCGCCGTCGTAGAGCCCGGCCTGGAGCGAGAAGCCGTTGCCCGGCACGTATTTGGCCCGGATCGCGGGCGACGCGAGCGGGTAGGCCGGGCCGCCGCTCGGCAGGTTGAGCCCCGTGATCGCCGGCCAGCCGAAAGTCGAATTCACGAACAGGGTCGCGGTCTGGCTGACGAAGAATTCGGTGTCGGCCGCCTGCTGGCCGACCCGGATGCCGAGCCTCCCGTCGAAGAGCTGCTGGTCGAGCCACAGCACGTAGAGGCGGGAGGCCGGCAGCGCCTCGATCACGCTCGCCGGGATCAGGTTGCCGACGTAGTAGCGCGACAGGCCGGTGCCGTGGATGAAGTAGGCGTTGGCGTGCATCGTGGCGCCGTCCCAGCCGGCGAGCCGCTGCAGGTCGAGGTTGAGCCGCAGGTTCAGCCGGTCCTCGACGATCGCCCCCTGGCGGATGCCGCCGACGGGATTGCCGAGGGTCTCGGCGATGTAGGTGAGGCTGTACTCGATGCCCCGCTCCTTCAGCAGGGGCCGCAGGCCGAGCGGATCACCGAAGGGCCCGAGCGAGGGCTCGATCGAGCGCACATAGCCGCCGGACGCCTGGCTCGTCGATTCCGGCTGGGACACCGAGATCCGCGGATCGCCGCCCGCGCCCTCGTAGACCGGCCGCCCGGTGGGCTGCGCCAGGGCGGGCGATCCGGCGAGAATCGTCAGGGCCAGCGCGGCGGGAAGGGCGCCTGGAAAGGGGCGGCGGGACACGAAGAACCTCCACGGCGAACCGCGAAGCTTGAACTTACGGCCTCCGCTCCGGCCCGACCAGAGCACTGGACGCGTGCGACCCTTCGGGGCGCTCACGCCGCGCTGTGATCCAGCGCCCGCAGGTTCGCCACTAGTTCCGAAAACCCGTCGCCCTGAATCAGCACGTGGCGGCGGAGCTGATCGGCCGCCGCGGCGCCATCGCTGGCGAGGATCGCGGCGACGACCGCCTCGTGCTCGGTGAGCGACTGCGCCACCCGGTGGCGGGTGCGCAGCTGCAGCCGCCGGTAGGGCGAGAGGCGGCGGTGCAGCGCCAGCGCCTGCCCGCACAGGAAGTCGTTGCGGCAGGCGCGGTAGATCACCGTGTGGAAGACGTAGTTCTCCCCGTAATAGGCTTCCGGATCGCCCGCGGCGGCCGCCCGTGCGCAAGCTGCGAGCGCGCCGGTCAACTCCGCCTCCAGCTCCGGCGTGAGGCGGCGCGCGGCGAGCCGCCCGCAGGCCGCCTCCAGCTCCGCCATCGTCTCGAACATTTCCAGGAGATGGCCCGGCTCGGGCGCGCTCACGACCATGCCGCGGCGCGGCTTGGTCTCGACGAGGCCGGTGGCGGCCAGTTGCAGCAGCGCCTCGCGGATCGGGGTGCGCGAGACGCCGAAGCGCTCGGCGAGCTGCGTCTCATCGAGGCGCGCGCCGAGGGCGAGACGCCCTTCGACGATCTCGTCCTCGATCGTCTGCCTGAGGCGCTGAGTTTGGTTCATGGGTCGAGTCATCGGCGATTTCCTGCCGATCCATATTCACGAGCGTTGACAAAATATGCAAGATGACGCGATCTTGCATTAAATGCTGCGCTGAAACGTATATTTTGCGCTGCACAAAAGTCCGCACGAACGGACGGGCAGGATTCCGCGAAAGCGGTATTGGGAAGGAAACGCCATGACGCTGAACCGCCGCCACCTTCTCGCGGCCGGGCTTGCTGCGCCCGCGCTGCTCAAGCTCGGGAGCGGCCCGGCCCGGGCCGCCACGACCCTGAAGCTCTCGCACCAGTTCCCCGGCGGCACGGTCGACGAGGGCGACTTCCGCGATCGGATGTGCCGGAAGTTCGCCGCCGCCATCAAGGAGCGCTCGAAGGGCGCAATGGAGGTCCAGGTCTATCCCGGCTCCTCCTTGATGAAGACCAACGCTCAGTTCAGCGCCATGCGCAAAGGCGCGCTCGATCTCTCGCTCTACCCCTCGCCCTACGCGGGCGGCGAGGTGCCGGAGATGAATATCGGCCTGATGCCGGCCCTGGTCTCCTCCTATGCCCAGGCGCTCGCCTGGAAGGACGCGCCCGTCGGCCGCAAACTCACCGAAATCCTGGATGCCAAGGGTATCGTGCTCGTCTCCTGGGTCTGGCAGGCCGGCGGCATCGCGAGCCGTGAGCGCCCCCTGCTGACGCCCGACGACGCCAAGGGCATGAAGGTCCGCGGCGGCTCGCGCGAGATGGACCTGATGATGAAGCAGGCCGGCGCGGCCACGCTCTCGCTGCCGTCGAACGAATCCTATGCCGCGATGCAGACCGGCGCCTGCGACGCGGTGCTGACCTCCTCCACCAGCCTGATCTCGTTCCGCCTGGAAGAGATCTCGAAGGCGCTGACCTCGGGCCGCGAGCGCTCCTACTGGTTCATGCTCGAGCCGATCATGATGTCGAAGATCGTGTTCTCGGGCCTGCCCAAGGACCAACAGGATCTCGTCATGGCGGTCGGCGCCGAGCTCGAAAGCTTCGGCCAGGAGGGCGCCAAGGCCGACGACACCCGCGTCGAGGAGGTGTTCGGCAAGGCTGGCGCCAAGGTGGTGCAGCTCGACGAGGCGAATCTCGGCAAGTGGCGCGACATCGCCCGCGACACCGCCTGGAAGGACTTCGCCAACAAGAACGCGAGCTGCGCCGAGTTGCTCAAGCTGGCGGAGAAGGTCGGATGAGCCACGCCTTCGACGCGGCCTCGGCGGCTGCCGAGACACACAAGGCTGCGGAGGTCCGGGTTCCGGGCCTGCTCGGCGTCATCGACCGGACCACGCGCCGGCTCAACCACGTCATCCTGGTCTGCGGCGGGCTGGCACTCGTCGCCGCCTGCCTCGTGCTCAGCTACTCCGTCCTCACCCGCTACGTCTTCCACGAGCCGACCGAGTGGCAGGACGAGACCGCCGTGTTCCTCATCGTCGGCGCCACCTTCCTGTCGGCGGCGGGCGTTCAGGCCAAGCGCGGGCACGTCGCCATCGAGGCGCTCACCGGCCTGCTGCCGCCGGGCGTCAACCGGGTACGGCTGATCTTCGTCGACATCGTCGGGTTGGCCTTCGTCACCTTCTTCGCCTGGAAGAGCTGGAGCTTGTTCCACGAGGCCTGGGAAGACGGCCAGATCTCGCAATCGACCTGGGGACCGCCGCTCTGGATCCCCTACCTGCTGATGTCGGCCGGCATGAGCCTGCTCGCCTTCCAGTTCGTCCTGCAGATCGCGGAAGCGGTCCTCTACGGTCCCCGCGCCGCCGGCTGGGCCAAGCCGAAGATCGGCATGGGCGCCGATCTCAACCGCGACATGCACGACCGCCCGGACGTGACGCCCGAAGGGCCGGACCCCATGGGCCAGACGACGCGCAACCCGGCCCCGGTCCGGCCGATCAAGACGACGGGAGGCAAGGCATGAGCACCGCCGCGATCGGCTTCCTCTATGCCGGGGCAACGCTGGGGGCGATGCTCTCAGGGATTCCCATCGCCTTCGCGCTCGGCTTCGTAGCGCTGGCCTTCATGTACGCGTTCATGCCCGCCGCCTCGCTCGATACGGTGGCGCAGAACGTCTACGAGGAGATGGCCTCGATCACGCTGCTCTCGATCCCGCTCTTCATCCTGAAGGGTGCGGCGATCGGGCGGAGCAAGGCGGGTCAGGATCTCTACTCGGCGATGCACGCCTGGATGCACCGCATCCCCGGCGGGCTCGGCATCGCCAACGTGTTCGCCTGCGCGCTGTTTGCGGCGATGGCCGGCTCCTCGCCCGCCACCTGCTCGGCGATCGGCTCGGCGGGCATTCCGGAGATGCGCCGCCGCGGCTACTCGCCGGGCTTTGCTGCCGGGATCATCGCCGCGGGCGGCACGCTCGGCATCCTGCTGCCGCCCTCGATCACCATGATCCTCTACGCGGTCGCCGCCGAGCAGTCGCTGGGGCGCCTGTTCCTGGCCGGCATCGGGCCGGGCTTCCTGCTGGTCGTGCTGTTCGCGAGCTGGTCGGTGTTCCGCTTCCGCTCCGAGTTCGCGGCGGCCAAGCTCGCCTACGAGCGGACGGGTGCGCAGCATCCGATCCTCAAGGAGGACAGCTACAGCATGCGCGAGCGTTTCTCGACGCTACCGCGGGTGCTGCCCTTCGTGGTGCTGCTCACCGGCGTCATGGTCGCGCTGTACGGCGGCTACGCCACGCCCTCCGAGACCGCCGGCCTCGGCGGCCTGCTGGCGCTGGCGCTGATCGCGGTGATCTACGGCGTGTGGCGCTTCCGCGATCTCGACCCGATCCTCACGGCGACGCTGCGGGAATCGACCATGCTGATGCTCATCATCGGCATGTCGCTCCTCTACGCCTACGTGATGAGCTATCTCCACATCTCTCAGGCGGCGGCTCAGGCCATCGTCGCGATGCAGCTCTCGCCCTGGCTCCTGCTCGCGACCATCCTGGCGCTCGTCATCGCGCTCGGCTTCTTCCTGCCGCCGGTCTCGATCATCCTGATGACGGCGCCGATCATCCTGCCGCCGCTCAAGACCGCCGGGTTCGACCTCGTCTGGTTCGGCGTGGTGATGACGATCACCATGGAGATGGGGCTGATCCACCCGCCGGTGGGTCTCAACATCTTCGTCATCAAGAACATCGCCCCCGACATTCCGCTCAAGGACATTATCTGGGGCACCCTGCCCTTCGTGATCCTGATGGGTATCGCGATCGTCCTGCTCTGCCTCATGCCGGGCATTGCCCTCTGGTTGCCGGACCTGCTCCTGCCCACGACCCGGTAAGAACGGCAGCCGCACTCGGAGCGATGCTTTCGAGGAAGAAGAACCCTCCGTGCCCCGGCACGGAGGGTTAATCGTTTCTTGGTCGCCGCAGTAAAACTCGCCTTAACTTTCCAGCGCGCAGGATCGCCGCCTCACAGCCGCTTCCGGCACCGGACGGGAGACGATCCGTGACGAAGCCCATCGCCGACACGAAACGCGCAGAGGATGCCACGGCCGCGCCGCCGCTGAGCCCGAGCGTGCGCCGCCACCTCGGCAAGAGCCTGCGCAGTCACTACGCCGACAGCCTCACCGAACCGGTCGGCGAACGCCTCGAAGCACTCATCGGCCGCCTGGACACAGCGCAGGACCGGGCGACGCGCGGCTGACGCTCGAAAAACGGACCCGACGAGCCGAAAACCCCGGCCGCGACGGAGCGACCTGGGTTCGTGAACGGTGTGATGCGGGTTTGCGCGGGAGCGCGGTGGTCAAAAGCGCCTTCACGAAACGCCCGGTCGCCGACCGTGCGCCTCCGCCCACGACGACACTGCGGGCGTTGTCTCGGGAGGCCTTCAGTCGAGGGCGACGGCGACCAGGGAAAACAGGCCCGCCAGCAGCAGGTTGCAGGCGATGAGGGCGACGACCGTCATGGATTGGATTCGCGGCTGAGAGGAAACGGGGAAGGCATCGAAGGCGGTGGCTGGAACCGCCGCGAGAGGAACGTCTAGCGGGAGAAGCTTGACGGAGTGCTCATCCTGCGGGATTGCGGCGCCGAAGCGGCTCGGTTCGCCAAAACCGGTGCAGGAAGATCACAGTCCTTGACCTGCGACCACACTGCACCGTCGCGCTTGAACCGGACCTGAACCGAAAGCGCGGGATGGTCGCCCAAAGCGGTCATGCCGGTGCCGTCCAAGCCTCCATCGCCGGAGCCGGCCTCCGCGCTTGCCCCGGATCGAAATTCTGAAAAGCAGGCTCCGCGCGGCGCTCCTCTGCAAGGCGACGGCGATAAACGGGGCTTCGAGCTGCACCCCACACGCGCGGCGTGATTCGCTTCCGCCCTGCCCGCAGCGCTCAGGAGCGATGAAGGCCGACACGCTGTTTTCGGGCTCTCCTCGTCAATATTGCTAAGATTTCGTTAACCGATTAGGCTAGTGGCGTCCCGTTTTCGAGACAGGAGCCGGCCATGATCTCCCTGAACGAGACCTTCCTCACGGCAGCCGGCCTTTTCGGGCTCGGCGCATCCGCGGCAGCGGCCGGAAACCCGGCGGAGCCACAGGACTTCCGGGACTTCGACCGGAGCGAGACCGCGCCCCACGACGAGGGAAGAACGCTGTCGCAGGACGACGCCGAGGCAGATGATCCCTTCTTTACTGCGGTCGCCGACGCCTTGCGGGAGGCCGGCTACCTGGATTCCTGAAAGTCGGCTGATTAAGCCTGCCTGATCCGCCGCCCCGCGCGGGCGCTCAGGAAGGCCGCCGCACCGCATGTCCGCATCCTCCACCGTCTCGCCCGACGTGCTCGCCGCGATCGGCGGCACGCCCCTGATCCGGCTGCGCCGCGCGTCCGAAGAGACCGGCTGCACTATCCTCGGCAAAGCCGAATTCCTCAACCCCGGCCTCTCGGTGAAGGACCGGGCGGCGCTCTCGATCGTGCGGGATGCGGAGGCGCGCGGCCTGATCCGGCCCGGCGGCACCATCGTCGAGGGCACGGCGGGCAATACCGGGATCGGGCTGGCGCTGGTGGCGTCCGTGCGCGGCTACCGCACCGTGATCGTGATTCCGGAGACGCAATCGGCAGAGAAGAAGGAGACGCTGCGGCTCGCCGGCGCCCGGCTCGTCGAGGTGCCCGCCGTCCCCTTCGCTAACCCGAACAACTACGTCCACGCCGCCCGCCGTCTCGCCGAGCGGCTGGCGGAGACGGAAGAGGCCGGCGCCTTCTTCGCCGACCAGTTCGACAACACCGCCAACCGCCGCGCCCATATCGAGGCGACCGGCCCCGAGATCTTCGCGCAGACCGGCGGCGCGGTCGATGGCTTCGTCTGCGCGGCGGGGACCGGTGGCACGCTGGCGGGCGTGGCCGAGGCGCTGCGGGCGGCCAAGCCGGGCGTGAAGATCGCCCTGTCCGACCCGGAGGGCTCGGCGCTGCACGCCTATTACAGCACCGGCACGCTCAAGGCCGAAGGCTCGTCGATCACCGAAGGCATCGGCCAGGGCCGGGTGACGAAGAACCTCGAAGGCTTCACGCCCGATCACGCGTTCCGGATTCCGGATGCGGAAGCGCTCGGCATCATCTTCGCCCTGATGCGCGAGGAGGGCCTATCGCTCGGCGGCTCGTCGGGCATCAACGTGGCGGGCGCGATCCGGCTCGCCCACGAACTCGGGCCCGGCCACACCATCGTGACGATCCTCTGCGACGGGGCGGCGCGCTACGCCTCGAAGCTGTTCAACCCCGCCTTCCTGGGCGAGCGCGGCCTGCCGGTGCCCGCGTGGCTTGCAGAGACCGGGGGCGCCCTGCCGGACTGGCGGGCCTGACGCCCCAACGTCCCTCGGGATAAGTTGCGAGCCGGCTGAACGAAATCGCGTGCACAAGCGTTGCTGTTGGCGCTCAGGCAAAGGGGTCTGGGCGGACCAACGAGGCTTCCGCCGATGACCATCACCACCATCCTCCTGATCCTGCTGATCCTGCTGCTGTTCGGCGGCGGCAACTTCTACGGCGGCGGGCGCTTCCGCGGCCCCGGATTCGGCCTCGGCGGCCTCCTGATCATCATCCTGATCGTGCTGCTCGTCACGCACCGGATCTAGAGCATCATCCCGAAAGCGGGTTGCCGGCTTTCGGAAAAGGCGATGCTCTAAGGCCAGGCGCCGCCCTCACCGCGCGCAGGTGATGGCAACGACGGCATCGAGAGCGGGCGCCGCCGCCCCGCCCAGCGTGGTCGCGGCGCCCTTCGCGGGATCCTTCGCCGCGTCCTTGCCCGCTCCGGCGGTCAGGCCGCTCTCGCTCAGGAAGGCTGCCACGGCCTTCCCCGGCACGACGGCATAGCGCGTCGGCGGCATCACCCCGGCGATCAGGCGGGGTGCGGTGGGAAAGCGGGCGACGAGTCCGACGAGCCGGCCCGATCGGTCGAGCACCGGCGCACCGCCGGCGCCGGGCTGAAGCGGGGCGTCGACGCCTTCGACGGCAGCGGTGGCGGGGGCGACGCTCGGGCGGCCCTTGGTTTGAGCGCCGAGCACGAGCAGGGCCTCGCCCTCGCTCACCGGCTCGGCGCGGAGCGGCGGCGACGCACCGCCCGCGAGCCCCTCGGCGGACAGAAGCGCGAGGCTGCCCGCCGCGTCGCGCCGCTCGATCCGGGCCGCCGCACCGCCGATGCGCGGCGCGGTGCACGCTTCAAGGGCGGAGGCTGCCGTCAGCACCCGCCCGCCGCCCAGCAGCAGGCCGGTCGCGGCAGGACGCGCCTCGGCCTGCGCACCGGGCAGCGGCGGTGCTGCGGGCGCGGCCGCCAAGCCGGAGGCAGGCCCGCGAGGGGCCGGGCCGGTGGCCGCCGTCGGAGCGGTGGGAGGCGGCGCGTCCTCGGGAAACGGTGCGAAATTGTTGGCCACCGCGATGACGAGACGGTCGACCGTGTCCGCCAGCGCCCTGTCGTAGCCGAGGGTGAAGCCGCGGATGCCCTGGGGGCCTTCGGCGTAGCGGATATAGGAGCGCCCGCCCGCGGTCTCGGCGGTGATGACGATGAAATCCGGCTTCTTCAGTTTGTAGGTCACCTTGCGGCCGGGCATCGCGGCGACGGCGCGCTCGAACAGGGCGTCGAGGCTGGTCTCCCCTTGCGGGAACGACTTGGTGTCGAGGGTCACCCGCCCGTCGGCGCTCTGCCAGCGGGTGCCGCCGGGGATCGCGCTCTTCTTCGGCAGCAGCGCCTCCGGCACGCCGACCACCACGCCGCTCGCCGGATCGGGCTGAACCTTGAAGCGCGCCGCCCGCCGGGCCTCCTCCGCCTCGCGCTTGAGCGCCGCGCGCTCCGGCGGGGTGAGCAGGCCGGTCGGGGCGGCGCCCGTGCGGGTCTGGTAGGTCTGGATGCCGTCGAAGCTGCGCTTGCCGAAGGCCCCGGTCGTCACGCCATTATAGTCGCCGGTCCAGACGAGCGAGTCTTGCAGCCCCCGCCGCTCCGTCTCGGGCAGCGCCTCGAAGCCCGCCCGCGCCGCCTCGAAGGCGGGATCGGGGGCGGCCGGAGCCGGGGTGGCGGGTTTCGGCCGGGCCGGCGCGGCCGGTGGAGCAAGCCCTTGCGCGAGCGCCCCCGTTGCGAGTCCGGCAGCGAGCAGGGCCGGCAGGCCGGTGCGAAAAGCTCTCATCCGTCCCGTCATCACCACCGCTCGATTCGAAGTGCGGACGATGATGCCAGCCGGAGCGTGCCCGCCACAAGTCGCTGCGGGGCTCCGTCATCAGGGCCATCGCTCGAAGCCGCATCGGCGGCTTCGCGGCGCGGGCTTTTCAGGACGTCCGTCTTGAAAAGCGTCGAGCGGAGCGAAAGCCTAAGCCCGCGGAGGCGGGCGCCGGCGACTGAGGTCAAACGACAAACCAGGGAAATCGCTTCGAGCGATTGCCCTGGCACCGGCATGCGGGATCGTGATCGTGCCCCGGTGGACGGAGCGGCCCCGGGCGACAGCTTTGGCACGAGAGTTCGAGACAGGCGGAAGGGCGCGGCTTTGCTGCAGATCGGATTGTACGGTGCGGCGGCGCTCGCGGGCGTCGCCTTCGTGGTCCAGCAGGCGGTCAATGCCGGGCTGAGGGGCGAACTCGGCTCCGGTCTCTGGGCCGGATTCGTCAACTTCACGGTCGGCGGCCTCGCCGTCGGCCTCCTGGCGCTGACCTTGCGCGAGCCGTTGCCCTCGCTCGCCGCGGCCGCCCGTGCGCCCTGGTACGCCTGGACCGGCGGACTGCTCGGCGCGATCTACGTCGTCGGGGCGATCTTCCTGATCCCGCGCATCGGCGCCGCCGCGGTCGTCGCCCTCCTCATCGTCGGGCAGATGCTGATGTCGCTCGCCCTCGACCATTTCGGGCTGCTCGGCGTGCCGGTGCACGAAGCGAACCTTCCGCGGCTTGGCGGCGCGCTGCTTCTCCTGGCCGGCGTTGCCCTGATCTGCCTCTACTGAGGTCCCTCGTCGCCGATGGCTCGGCGCAAGCGTTGCGGCCGGCGCGGCAAGTGATAGCGTGCCGGCCGCGGGCGCCCCTGCTTCGGGCGCACCGGTCGGAGGAGACGCGCGCATGTCCCAAGGCAACCGTCTCGGGCACCTCGGAGCAGCCTTCATCGGCGCGATGTGGCTCGGTGTCCCGGCCCTGGCCCAGACGCTGCGCCCGGCCGCCCCCCCAGCCGCACCGCCGAGATCGGCGACCGCCCCTGTTGCGAAAACCTTCGTGCGCGAGGGGCTTGCGAGTGCGGGCGTCCGGCTGGAGACCGCGCTCAAGAGCGAGGCGCCCCCCGGCGCCAAAACGGCGGCACAGTGGCGCCGCGAGGCGGAGACCGCCGCACGGACCGAAGGGGCCGAGCCGGATGCCGAGCTGAACGCCTACGCCGCCGCAGTCGCCGCCGACCCGAACGATGTCCGCAACTGGCTCGACTACGCCAACGCGGCCATTGCCGCCGGCAACGACGAGGAGCGCGCCGACTATTCCGCCCGGTTCAAGCTGAAGGGCCGGGCGAGCGCCGCCGCCTACCAGGGCTATCTCCGCGCAAGGAACCCGGCGGACGAGGCCCGCGCCCTGTCCCGGCTCGGCGAGATCCAGGCGGCCCAGTCCGAGTGGCGGCCCGCGCTGGAAGCCTACCGGGCGAGCCTCGCAATCCGGGACGAGGCGCAGACCCGCGCCGCCTACGAGAAGCTGCGCGCGGATCACGGCTTCCGCATCCTCGACTACAAGGTCGATTCGGATGCCGCCGCACCGCGGGTTTGCTTCACCTTCTCGGAAAGCCTCGTCCCGAAGACCGACTACGCGCCCTACATCGCGGTCTCGGGCGCGACCAACGCCGCCGTCACGGCGGAAGGCTCGCAGGTCTGCGTCGATGGGCTCAAGCATTCCGAGCGCTACGCCTTCGTGGTGCGCCAGGGCCTGCCCTCTTCGGTCGGCGAAAATCTGCTGAAATCGGCCGATTACGAGGTCTACGTTCGCGACCGCTCGCCCCAGGTGCGCTTCACCGGCCGCAACTACGTTCTGCCCCGCACCGGTCAGGCCGGCGTGCCGCTGGTCTCGGTCAACGCGGACAAGCTCGATGTCGAGGTGCTGCGCATCGGCGACCGCGGCCTGTTGCCCGCACTCCGCTCCGAGGACTTCTTGAGCCAACTCAGCGGCTCGACAGCCAAAACCATCGCCGACCAGAAGGGCCAGCGCGTCTGGAAGGGCACGCTCGATACGGCCAAGGCCGAGACCAACCGCGAGGCGGTGACCGCCTTCCCCGTGCTCCAGGCGGTCGGCAAGCTGGAGCCCGGCCTCTACCTGATGCTGGCCAAGCCCACCGGCACCACGGATTCATCCGACGATGAGTATGGCGGCTACGAGACCCAGGCGACGCAGTGGTTCGTCGTCTCCGATCTCGGGCTCACCGCCTTCAAGGGCCGCGACGGCGTGCATGTCTTCGCCCGCTCGCTCGCCAGCGCCAAGACCGTGTCGGGCGCCGAGATCCGGCTCGTCGCCCGCAACAACGACGTGCTCGCGACCGCCAAGACCGACGGCCAGGGCCATGCCGCCTTCCCCGCCGGCCTGGCCCGCGGCGAGGGCGGGCTGGCGCCGGGCCTCGTGGTGGCGCAGGTCGGCGACGATTACGGCTTCCTCGATCTGGCGCTCGGCGCCTTCGATCTCTCCGACCGCGGGGTGAAGGGCCGCCCGGCGCCGGGCGGGGCCGAAGCCTACGTCTTCCCCGAGCGCGGGGTCTACCGCTCCGGCGAGACGGTGCAGCTCACCGCCATCTTGCGCGATCCGCAGGGGGCGGCGGTGGCCGGCCTGCCGCTGACGCTGGTGGTGAAGCGGCCCGACGGCGTCGAGTACCGCCGGGCGGCGGTGGCCGACGAGGGGCTCGGCGGGCGCTCCCTGGCCCTGCCGCTGATGGCCGGCGCCATGCACGGCACGTGGCGGGTCTCCGCCTATACCGATCCGAAGGCGCCGCCCGTCGGCGAGGCGAGCTGGCTCGTCGAGGATTACGTCCCCGAGCGGCTGGAGGTGAGCCTTACCCCGAAGACGCCGAGCCTCACCCGCGGCGAGCCGGCGGTCATCGATGTCGCCGCGCGCTACCTCTACGGCGCGCCGGGCTCGGGGCTCGAGGTCTCGGGCTCGGTCGCGGTGCAGGCCGCCGCCAATCCCGGCATCAAGGGCCTCGACGGCTTCTCCATCGGCCTCGACGACGAGGCGGTGGAGGCGACGACCGCCGAGATCGACGCCAAGGCCACCACCGACGCGCAGGGCAAGACCAGCATCACGGTGCCGGTGCAGGAGGTGGCGGCCCCCCGCGCGCTGGAGGCGAAGATCACCCTCGCCGTCGGCGAGCCGGGCGGCCGGGCGCTGAGCCGCAGCGTCACCCTGCCGATCCTGCCGGGCCAGCCCGTGCTGGCCATTCGGAAAAACTTCGGCGGCGATCTCGCCGAGAACGCGACCGCGACCTTCGACGTCGTCATGGCCGCCCCCGACGGGCGGCGCCTGACGCAGGACGGCGTGACTTGGACGCTCTCGAAGGTCGAGCGGACCTATCAATGGTACCGGGCCGACGGGCGCTGGAGCTTCGAGCCGGTCAAATCCAGCCGTCGCGTCGCCGACGGGCGCGTGGCGATTGCCGCCGACGCACCCGCGCGCATCGCCGTGCCGGTGGGCTTCGGCCAGTACCGTCTGGAAGCGAGCGTTCCCGGCCAGCCGCAGGCAGGGGTCAGCGTCTCCTTCACCGTCGGCTGGGGCGGCTCGGAGACCGCTGACGTGCCCGACCTCCTCGACCTCACCCTCGACAAGCCGGCCTACGCGGCCGGCGAACGGCTGCGCGCCCGGCTCGCGCCGAAATTCGCCGGCACCGCGACGCTCGCTGTCGTCAGCGACCGGGTTCACGAGATCCGCGACGTGACGGTCGCGGAGGGCGGCACCACCGTCGACATCCCGGTCAAGGCGGAATGGGGCGCGGGCGCCTACCTCGTCGCCACCGCCTACCGGCCGCTCGACCAAGCGGCCAAGCGCATGCCGGGCCGGGCGCTCGGGGTGGCATGGTTCTCCGTCGACAAGGAAAAGCGCGGCCTCTCCGTCTCGATCGAGGCGCCGGAGAAGGTGCGCCCCCGCGGCACGCTGACCGTGCCCGTGAAACTCGCCGGCCTCGCTCCCGGCGAGGAGGCGCGGGTGACGCTGGCGGCGGTCGATGTCGGCATCCTCAACCTGACCCGCTACGAGGCGCCGAACCCGTTTGCCTACTTCTTCGGCCAGAAGGCGCTGGGCCCCGAGATCCGCGACCTCTGGGGTTACCTGATCGACGGCATGCAGGGCACGCTCGGCGCGATCCGCTCCGGCGGCGACGGCGGGGCGACCGAACTCGCCGACGCACCGCCGACACAAGCCCCGCTCGCGCTCTATTCCGGCGTCGTCACGGTGGGCGCCGACGGCACGGCCAAGATCCCGCTGGAGTTGCCGGCCTTCAACGGTACCGCTCGGCTGATGGCGACCGCCTGGACCAAGACGAGGGTCGGCCAGGCCCAGGCCGACGTGATCGTCCGCGATCCGGTGGTCCTCACCGGCACCCTGCCGCGCTTCCTCAATGTCGGCGACCGATCGCGCTTCTTCGTCGCCCTCGACAACGTCGAGGGGGCGGCCGGCGACTACACCGTCGACCTCGACCTCACCGGCCCCGTCGTGGTGGCGGGCGAGGCGGTGCGCTCCACCCTGCGCCTGGAGGCCGGCGCCAAGGGGCAACTGGTGATCCCGATCACCGCCGCCGGCCCCGGCACGGCCCGGCTCGACCTGAGCCTCACCGGGCCCGGCATCCAGGGCAGCGCCGGCCAATCCTTCACGCTCGGGATCAATCCCGGCACCGGCGCCCTCGTGCGCCGCAGCGTGCGCCCGCTGGAGCCCGGCGCCGGGCTCGACCTGACACCGGATCTGCTTGCCGACATCCTGCCGGGCACCGGGGCGGTCTCGGTCTCGGCCAACCGCTTGGGGGGCATCGACGTCGCCGCCCTGCTGCAATCGCTCGACCGATACCCCTACGGCTGCTCGGAGCAGATCGTCAGCCGAGCGATGCCGCTGCTCTACGTCAACGCGCTCGCGGCGGGCGAGAAGCTCGGCCTCGACGGGAAACTCGACGAGCGGGTGCGCGGGGCGATCGAGCGGGTGCTGGCGCGCCAGGATTCGAGCGGCGCCTTCGGCGCGTGGTCCACGGAGAATGCCGGCGATACGTGGCTGACCGCCTACGCCACCGACTTCCTCACCCGCGCCCGCGAGCGGGGCTTCGCCGTGCCGCAAACCGCCTTCAACAGCGCGCTCGACCGCCTGCGCAACACGGTGGCCAACACCACCACGATCGAGAACGGCGGCATGGACATCGCCTATGCCGCCTACGTGCTCGCCCGCAACGGCCGCCCGGTGATGGGCGATCTGCGCTACCTCGCCGACACCAAGCTCACCGACTTCGCCACGCCCTTGGGTCGCGGGCAGCTTGCCGCCGCGCTGGCCCTCCTCGGTGATCGCGGCCGGGCGCAAAAGGGCTTCGAGGCGGCGGTGCAGGCCCTCCAGGCCGAGCGCGATCGGGGCACCTACCGCGCCGATTACGGCTCGCGCCTGCGCGACGGCGCCGCCCTGCTGGCGCTCTCCGGCGAGGCCGGGTTCACTCAGGCGACGCTGCAGCCGGTCGCCGCCGTGCTCGGCCAGGAGCGGGCGGACGGCCGCTCCACCAGCACCCAGGAGAACGCATGGATGGTGCTGGCCGCGCAAAGCCTCGCCAAGGATTCCGACAGCCTCGCGCTGACCGTCGACGGCAAGACCGAGACCGGACCGCTCTCGCGGCTCTATCGGGCGCCCGCTCTGGAGGCGCGCCCGGTGCGGATCGTCAATGCCGGCCGCGAGGCGGTGCCGGTCGCGATCGGCGTCCAGGGCAACCCGATCGCCCCGGAGCCGGCGGCCTCCCAGGGCTTCACGGTGGAGCGCAGCGTCTACCGGCTCGACGGCAGCCCGGTGGATCTCGGAAAGCCCCTGCGCCAGAACGACCGCCTCGTCGTGGTGCTGAAGGTGACCGAGGCCAAGGCCAGCGCCGGGCGCCTGCTGCTGGTCGATCGCCTGCCCGCGGGGCTGGAGATCGACAACCCGAAGCTCCTCGATGCCGACGCGCTCTCGGGCCTCAGCTTCGCCAAGTCGGACGTGGCTCCGGTCCACACCGAGTTCCGCGACGACCGCTTCGTGGCCGCCTACGACCGCACCCCGGAGCAATCCGCCTTCTTCTCGGCGGCCTACACCGTGCGCGTGGTCTCGCCCGGCACCTACGTGCATCCGGGCGCGAGCGTCGAGGACATGTACCGCCCCGAACGGTTCGGACGCACCGCGTTCGGATCGGTCGAGGTCACTTCCGCGAAGTAGAGGCATGGCCGCCGACGCAGATCCCCTCTCCCCGCGCGCGGGGAGAGGGCCGAGCCCCCCTCGTCGGGGGCTCGGCAAGGCGGCAGCCGGGGGTGAGGGGGCGGCGCCGCAAGAAGCTCCTCCTGAGGCTCCTCCTCACCGCCGCTCCGGCTCCGCCTCCGCTTCCTGTCTGCACGACAAGGTGCAGACAGGCCTCTCCCCGCGCGCGGGGAGAGGGAGACGGGTCGGCGCTGCTCTCGCTTTCTCCGTTGTCCTCGTCGCTCTGATGACAGGCGCCCTCTGGCGCTACGCCGCCACGCTCCCGCCCCTCGACCTGACCCAGGCGAGCTTGCGCTCCACCGTCATCCTCGACCGGAAGGGCCAGTTGCTGCGCCCCTTCGCCACCGCCGACGGGCGCTGGCGCCTGCCCGTCACCGCGGACGCGATCGATTCGCGGTACCTGGCCATGCTCAAGGCCTACGAGGACCGCCGCTTCGACAGCCATCCCGGCATCGACCCGGCGGCGACGGCTCGCGCTGCGTGGCAATGGCTCGCGCATAGGAAAATCGTGTCGGGCGGCTCGACGCTGTCGATGCAGGTCGCCCGCCTCGTCGAGCCACGCGCGGAGCGCTCGCTGCTGGCCAAGCTCCGGCAGATGGTCCGCGCGGTCGAGCTGGAGCGGACGCTCGGCAAATCCGGCGTGCTCGACCTCTACCTCGCGCTCGCCCCCTATGGCGGCCCGGTCGAGGGGGTGCGGGCGGCAAGCCTTGCCTATTTCGGCCGCGAGCCGGCCCGGCTGTCGTTTGCCGAGAGCGCGCTCCTCGTCGCCCTGCCGCAGGCGCCGGAGGCGCGCCGGCCCGACCGCTTCGCCGCCAACGCCCGGCGCGCCCGCGACCGGGTGCTCGACATCGCCGCCGAGCGCGGCGTGCTGACCGCCGACGAAGCGCAGGCCGCCAAGGCCGAGCCGGTGCCGGCACTCCGCAAACAATTCCCGATGCTCGCGGCCCATGCCGCCGAGCAGGCGCATGCCGCCGACGGGTCAGCGCGGGTGCAGCATCTGACGCTCGACGCGCGCCTTCAGGCGAGCCTCGAGGCACTGGCGACCGAGCGCGCGACTGCCGCCGGCCCGGCGCTCTCCGCCGCGATCCTCGCCCTCGACAACCGCACCGGCGCGGTGCTCGCCCATGTCGGCAGCGCCGGCTACCTCAACGCTGCCCGCGCGGGTGCCGTCGATGCCACGCAGGCAGTGCGCTCGCCGGGCTCGGCCTTGAAGCCGTTCATCTACGCGCTCGCCTTCGAGGACGGGCTCGCCCACCCGGAAACGCTGCTCGACGACCGCCCGGCGCGCTTTGCCGCGAGCTACGCCCCGGAAAACTTCGACATGGGGTATCGCGGCACGGTGACGGCGCGGGTCGCACTCCAGCAATCGCTGAACCTGCCCGCGGTCGAGCTTCTGGAGGCGGTCGGCGCCGCCCGCTTCATCGCGCGGCTGCGGGGCGCCGGCGCGACGATCCTGCTACCGCGCGACACGGCGCCGGGCCTGCCCGTGGCGCTCGGCGGCCTCGGCATCACGCTCACCGACCTCGCCCGGCTCTATGCGGGGCTCGCCCGAGGGGGCAGCGTGCCGGCGCTGGTCCGGCGCCTCGACGGTCCCGCCGCCGCGCCCGAGCCGGAGCGGCGCATCGCCGACCCGGTGGCGGCCTGGTACGTCGCCGACACCCTGCGCGGCGCTCCGCCCCCGGAGAACGCCCTGCCCGGCCGGATCAGCTTCAAGACCGGCACCTCCTACGGCTACCGCGACGCCTGGGCGGTGGGGTTCGATGCCCGCGTGACGATCGCCGTCTGGATCGGCCGCCCGGACGGCGCCTCGGTGCCGGGGCTCGTCGGGCGTGCCCAAGCCGCGCCGATCCTGTTCGATGCCTTCGCCCGGTTCGGCGGCGAGCCGGAGGCCCTCCCCCGGCCCCGCGACGCGCTGGTCGTCGCGACCATGGCCCTGCCCCCGCCCCTGCGCCACATCCGCCGGGATGCCCCAAAAACTTTCGCCGCGACGCTCGGCGTGCCCCTCAAGATCGCCTACCCGCCGGACGGCGCCCGGGTCGATCTTGGTTTGAGTGAGGGCGCGCAGGCCCGCCTCGCCCTCAAAGCCCTGGGCGGCCAGCCGCCGCTGACCTGGATGGTCGATGGCCTGCCGGTCGCGGAGGCGATGCGCCGGCAGTCGGAATGGAGCCCGGAGGGGGCAGGCTTCGCCCGGATTTCGGTGATGGATGCGGCGGGCGCCAGCGACAGCGTGGTGGTACGGCTGGAATAGCGACTGGCGTTTTTTTGGTGCGGCCTCACACGTGACTCTTCCAGCCTCCGCTTTAGGTGAAGCGTCTGCGAGGCAACGTCCTCCCCCATCCAGGGGCCCAAGTCCGGGACGGCCCGGCTCATGCGCCCCATGAGGTTGCCGTGGCCTGGATCGTTCTTGTCGTTGCCGGTTTGCTGGAGGTCGTCTGGGCCTTCTCGATGAAGCAGTCGGAGGGGTTCTCGCGCCTCTGGCCCAGCGTCATCACCCTCGTGACCATGGCCTTGAGCTTCGGTTGCCTCGCCTGGGCGATGCGCAGCCTGCCGCTCGGCACCGCCTACACGATCTGGACAGGCATCGGTGCCGTCGGCGCCTTCATCGTCGGCATCGCCTTTCTCGGCGAGGCGATGAACGCCACCCGCATCGTGGCGGCGCTGCTGATCGTCGGCGGCCTCGTGCTGATGAAGCTATCGAGCACGGCCTGACGCTTCAGGCCGCTCCCTCCCCGCACCCCGGAAACACCGCGAACACATCCTCGCGCACCCGGTCGAGGATGCGCCGGTAGGCCGGCTCGCAGGCCATCCCGGTGGTGATGCGCCCGTACTGCGCACCCTCCGCCAGCGCCCCGCGCTCCGGCACCAGGGCGAGCGGGGCCGCGGCCGGGGTGAGCTGGGTGCCGCGGCCGGAGAACAGGGTCGTCAGGATGCCGAACATCTCGCCCTGGATCGTCGGGCGTCCGAGCACGGCGAGGCGGTACTGCCCCTGGAAGTTGGTGACGAGGTAGATCTGGCCCGATTGGTTCGGCACCGAGACGGTGCCGGATTGCGCGAACGGCGCGTCGAGCCGCTCGGCCTCGCGGAAGACGAGCCGGGCGCTGTCGGCGTCCCAAGCGATCTCGGTGCGGTAGGCGAAGATCGCCCCCGCCTGCCCGAAGGAGGGGCGCAGCGTCAGGTAGCGCCCGGTCAGGAAGGCCACCGCCTCGCGGGTGTAGGAGCCGAACTCCTCCGGCGCGTGGCGCGCCTTCTCCGCAATCGCGAGGGGCAGCACGGTGGTTTGCACCCTTAGGGGAAGGCCCAGCGCCTCCTCCAGGCGCAGCGTGGTCGCCAGGGTGAAGGGCCGGCGGCCCGACAGCGCCTTCTCGAGGGTCGAGATGCTGATGCGGGCCGCGTCCGCGAGCGCCTGCCGGGACATGCGGCGGCGGGCCAGCGCCTCACGCACGGCGTCCGCGATGGCGCGGCTCTGCCCGTCGGGCAGTTCGGTCTCGGGGTGATCGGCCTCGATCAGCGACATGGCGTGCGGTTCCGGACGGATCCGCACAGAACCGCACAGGTGAGGGAGGCGTCAAGGCTCGGTGACCGCATCCGCCTCCACCAGCAAGCGCTCCGGCCCCGGCGTCACCGCGTCGAGCGGCCAGCAGGTGGCGAGCACGAGGCGGCGGCCCGGCGCGGCCGGATCGAGGCCGGATGCGTCCCAGCGCACGACCCGTTTCCCGGTGACGCGGAAGCGGACGCTGACGCGATCGCGGCGCACCACTTCGATGAGATCACCGATGGAGAGCCGTCCGAGACTACGGAACTGGGTGTCGCGGTGGGCGGCATAGACCGCCGTTCCCGGTTCGCCCGCCTCCGGCGTGCTCTCGACATGGCCGGGCCCGAAGGCCAGCGCCTGCCCGCTCGAACCGGCGAGCACCACGTAATGCTCGCCGAGCCGCGGGAAGCCGATGCGGGCGACCGGCACCGTATCGGCCCAGGGCCAGGGAGGGACGGCCACGCCCTCGGCCAGGGTGCGGGCGAAGGCGCGCTCCAGCAGCACCTGCGCCAGGGCGGCCTTGGCCGGAATCCAGGCCGCCTGCGCCAGCAGAACCAAGCCGGCCGCGACGAGCAGGAAGGCCGGAAGGGCGGCGAGGCCCCTCCGGCCCGAGCACCACGGTGCGGCGCCCTGTTGTGCGCACCCGCTCACGCTGCGAGCCGGCGGCGGGAGAGGAGGAGACCGAGCGCCAGCAGCAGCGCCCCGAGCCATGCGCGGATCTCGAAATCCGTGGCGGTCTGCGGCAGCGCCACCGCCTGCGCGGCGGCCATCTGCGTGGCCGAGGCCGCGGCGCGGCGCTGGCGCGGCGGCGGGGGAAGCTGCGGAGCCTCGTCCTGCGTGCCGAACACCGTCTCGAAGTCCCAGCCGGCCGGCAGGTTAAGCGGCAGTTCGGTGCTGGCAAGGCGCATCCCGGCCGGCCGGCGCGGGGTAGCGTCCACCGCCACGAGCGAGGTCAGGCGGGTCGTCAGCCCGTGGTCGAGAGCCAGCCGCAGGATCGCCGCGTCGGCCGCCTCCGGCGAGAGCCCGCCGGTCAGCCGCGCGGTCTCGGCCTCGGCGATCTTCGCACGCGCCCAGAGCTTGCCGATGCCGGTTCCCTCCTGCGCCGCATCGAGGTGCAGAAGCGTCTGCCAGGGTTGGCCGCCGATCCGGCCGGTGAGGGTCAGGGTGCCGCGGGCCTGCCCCATCCGGGCCGAGAGGGTGAGCGGCTCGCCCCGGTACAGGTCGGGCAGGCGGGCCGGCGTCACGTCGATGCCGGGCTCGGAGAAGGTCGCGGTCAGGTCGGTGACGGCGGGACTCTCCAGCTTCACCAACAGGGCGCGCATCCGCTCGGTCACCTGATCGGGCGTGTCGATCTGGGTGAAGCTGCCCTGCCCGAGTTCGGCGGCGTGGCGCATCAGGTAGCCGTTCGGGGCCGAGCCGATGCCGACCATGAACAGCCGCGAGCGCCCGCGCTCCGTCGCGATGGCCGAGAAGATCTGCGCCTCGTTGCCGATGGCGCCGTCGGTGAGGAACACGACCTGGCGCAGGCGCGCCGTCTCCTCCGGCGTCGCGTCCCGCAAGGCGGCCTGGAGCGGCGCCAGCATCTCCGTGCCGCCGCTCGCCTGGAGTCCCGCCACGAAGCTTTTGGCGCGCGCCAGATGGTGCGCGTCGGCGGCCACCAGATCCGGGAACAGCGTGTCGAAGCTGTGATCGAAGCGGATCACGTTGAAGCGGTCATTTGCGCCCAGCCGGTCGAGGCCGATCAGCAGGCCCGCCTTGGCCTGGCGCATCGAGGCGCCGCCCATGGAGCCGGAATTATCGATGACGAACACCACGTCGCGAGGGACGGTTGCGGCCGGGCTCGCGGTCTCCGGCGGGGTCACCACGGCGAGCACCGCCTCAGCCCCCGCGACCCGCTCGCGGAACAGGCCGACCGAGGGCGCCTCGCCGGGGGCGGCGGTCCAGGTCAGCTCGAAATCGCGGTCGGTGGCGGTGGCGCCGTCGGCGAGCGTGATGCGGCGCTCGTTTCCGGACACTTCCTCGACGCGGATTGCGTGGGTCGCGCTGCGCACTTGGCCCAGGGCAAAGCCGGCCTTGAGAGCGATGGTGAGCGTCAGCGGGTTGATCGGCGCGTGGCGGGCCGGGTCGAGCACCGGGGCCGCGATCGTTTCGCGATCCGGAACGGGATCGGCGGCGGGGGCCCGCTCGACGACGGAGGTCACCGCCGGGGGCGCGGGGCTGTAGCGCGGGGCGACGACGGTCGGCAGGCGCAGGGCGTAGGTGCCGGCGGAGGACCGCACCGGCTGCTGGTACTCGATCTGCACCAGCACGGTCTCGCCGGGGCCGATATTGGCGACCGCATTGGTGAATAGGTTGGGACGCTGCTGCTCGGTGAGCGCGGCGGCCTTGCCCTCGGCCTTCGCTGCCTCGTAGACGCGCCGCGCCGCCTCGCGCTCGCGGATGTCGGCGACGATGACCCGGTCGCCGACCACGAGCTTCATCGTATCAACCGCCGCATCCTCCGGCAGCGGGAACAGGTAGGTGCCCTCGACCCATTCAGTGGTCGTGTTGCGGAAGGCCTGGGTGATCGTCGCCCGCGCCGTCGGGCCGCTTACGGTGATCGCGGCATCCGCCTTCAGGCGGGGCGCCTCGACGGGCGCCCCGCCCTCGAAGCGCAGCAACAGCGTGCCGCTGCCGTCCTGTGCCCTCGAATCCTGTGCCCTTGCCGGCGCAATGCCGGCAACGAGCGCGAGCAACAGGGCGATCAGCGGCCCGAGCAGCAGGTTGCGCGTCAGGCCGGGAGCCGGGTGCGCGAGCGGCGAGTGTGGCAGCGGGGAGTGGGGAAGCGAGAGCATGGAAGCCTCCATCGGCGGATGCCGGCGCGGCGGCCGGTTCCTGCCAAGGCTCCTCCAGTGGGTGCCGCGCTGCCACGGGACGCTTCGCCCACCTTCGGCCCCGCTCCGCACCCGGGCGGCGCGCGATGTCCGGAAAGCGGCGCCATTCGCCGCTTACTGTGACGCTTCGTCCGGATCGGTGCGGAAGATCGGGCGCGGCGTCACGGCCGCTTCCCGCGGCGCGGGATCCGCCTACATCGGGGCGATGTCCCGCTCGACCCCGCCCTCCGCCACCCGCATCGTCTGCATCCGCCACGGCGAATCGACCTTCAACGCGCATCACGAGGCGACGGGGCGCGACCCCGGCCACATCGATGCGCGCCTGTCCGAGCGCGGCCACGCGCAGGTTGCCGCGGCCCGGATGGCGCTGCGCGGTATCCCCTTCGAACTCGTCGTCACCTCGCCGCTGACCCGGGCGCTCCAGACCACTGCCGGGATCTTCTCCGATCACCCGGCCGGGCCCGACGTGCTGGTGGAGGTGCTCCACCGCGAATGCCAGGAGAGCAGTTGCGACATCGGCCGGGCGGCCTCGGTGCTGG
Source organism: Methylorubrum extorquens (assembly GCF_024169925.1). Taxonomy (NCBI): domain Bacteria; kingdom Pseudomonadati; phylum Pseudomonadota; class Alphaproteobacteria; order Hyphomicrobiales; family Methylobacteriaceae; genus Methylorubrum; species Methylorubrum extorquens. The sequence continues at coordinate 4,622,076 of NZ_JALJXF010000001.1, read as the reverse complement.
CGCAGGAATTTCCGGCCTTCCAAGTCGGCCATCTTCCCGAGACGTGGTGGTACGCGGACGGCGAGGCCGGGCCCGAGGGCTGGCACGTCGAGCCGCGGATGCTGTTCGACCAGCGCGTCTCTGGGTTTCGCGACTGGCTGCGGGCGCGGCCGGAGCGGACCATCGCGGTCGTCGGCCACTGCACCTTCTTCTACCACCTGACCGGGCGCTGGCTCGCCAACTGCGAGGCGCTCGACGTCGACCTCACGGCGGAGCCGCGCCCGCGCGCCTACGGCTGAACGCTGGCCCGCGCCGCTTCCAGACGCGCATGCGCGGACATCAGGTCGATTTCCGGCGCCTGCCGGCCGATCCGAAGCGCCGCGTCGAGGAGGCCGAGCGCGGCCCGCCACGTCCCCTCCGCGAAGGGGGCCGCCCCCTCCGCCACCTCGGCGGCGCTGCGCGGGTCGTCGAAGGCGCGCAACGCCGCCGTGGCGGTGCGCGACACGGCGGAGGCGCGCGCACCCACGATCCAGGCGTGGCGGCCGGCGGCGGCGTAAGACAGCGCACCGCCCTGCATCTCGGCGGTGCGGAGCACGACCATGGCCGCCCCCGCATCGGAGGCCGTCTCGCAGCGTGCGGCGAGCGCCGGCAATCCGGCTGCATCAAGGAGCGGCGGCAGGATGCGGCGGGCGCTCTCGAGCGCCAGGAAGGTGGTGCGGGCAGCCTCGACCGCAGGCGCATCCGCCGAGCCGGAGAGCCGCAGCACGAACGCCATCAGCCCCTGCCGCGCGGCCTCCGGCATGGCGTCGTTGAGACCGAGCGCGTAGGCCGCAAGCGGGCGCGAGAAGCACGGCGGACACTGGTCGCTCGCGGTGATCGCCCGGTAGGGCAGCCCCGCCGCGACCATCGCCGCCTCGTTGATGCAGGTGCCCCCGTCCGGTCCGGGGAAGGCGTGCGAGCCCTTCAGGAGCCGCCAGTTGAGGAGGGGCGCGAAGACGTCGAGGGCGTGGTGTTCGCTCAAGCAGGGCTCCTCCCGATCCGGGAGAAGCTTGCACGGCTGCGTGGGCCTTGGCGAGAGGGCTGTCAAAAGCATCGTCTTTTCCCGAAAGCCGGCGGCCACCTTTCGGGACGATGCTTTAGCCACCCAGGCCGGAGGCTACACCCGACAGCATGGCGAGCCCGAGCACCAGCACAAAAGCCCCGGCCAGCAATTCGAGCCCGCCGACCGCCAGCGCGCCAGCCTGCCCACGCCCGCCCGCAAGCCGCAGCGCCAGGGCCTTGGCGAACACCGCAAGGCTTGCGAGCGCTCCGGTGGTGAGCGCGGTGCCGAACGCCATGGCGAAGGTCGCGGCGATGCCGGCGGCGAGCAGGCCTTGCGCAGCGCAGAACACGAGGATCAGCACCGCCCCGGCGCAGGGGCGCGAGCCCGCGGCGAGCACCACGCCGGCCCGTTCGCGCCAGCCGCCGAGCCGGTCGAGGGCGGCGGCATCGGTCAGGTGGGTATGGCCGCAGCCGGGGCCGCACGCCTCGGGCGGCGCATCGGTGGCGAGGCCGGCGAGCCGCCCGGCCTTACGCCACGTCACCGCGGCGCCGAGCGCCGCCACGAGGGCAAAGCTCACGGTCTCGATCAGGGTGCCGGCCCGCGTCATCCCGGCAGCGGTCGTGTTGAGGACGAGGACGCCGACGAGCACGATGGCGATGGCGACACAAGCCTGGAGCAGGGCTGCGGCAGCGCTCAGGGCGAAGCCGCGCCGCAGCGTGCGCTCGCCCGCCACGATGTAGCCGGCGATCACCGCCTTGCCGTGGCCTGGCCCGGCGGCGTGGAACACGCCGTAGGCAAAGCCCATCACGATCAGCGGCATCCAGGGGCCGCCGGCCTTCAGCGCCGTCACGGCCGCGCGAAGGTTGCTGGAGAAATTGGACTGCACCGCGAGCAGCCAGCCGCCGAGCCCGGTCGTCGCGGGCGCGGCTTCGCGGAAGCCGATGCCGAAGGGCGAGCGCGGCGGCGGCGCGGCGACGGGGCCGAGCGCCCAGGCGATACCGGCGAGGAGAGCGCCAGCCGCCACGACCGCCCCGGCAGCGAGTGCCAGCCGCAGCGGCCACCGCCCGCCCGCCAGACCCGCGGGGCGCAGGGCGGCGGTCAGGGACATGCGACGATGGCCCGGTTGGCGAACTGCTCGCCGTAATTCGAGGCGGCGGTCAGTGCCTCGAACATCGCCTCGGTCATCGACTGGCCGGCGGAGGCCACCGTCGGTTCGGTGTTCTTCGCCCGCGTCACGGTCATGCTGCAGCCGGGGGCGGCACCGGCGAGGCGCATCGCGTCGGCCCCGTCGGCGAGGCTGAAGGCGATGAAGTAGGTCGGATCGTAGACCTCGACCGCCGCGACGCCCTTGCCCTGCACGGCGGGAGTCTTCAGCGGCAGCAGGAAGCTCAGGGTGAGCCGGCCGCCCTCCATCGCCATGCGCGCCTCCTGCGGCTCGGCGAAGCCTTGCTCCTTGCCGGCCACCTTGAGCTTCGTGAAGTAGGCGAACTCGGCGAGGTTGCCTGCATGCTCCGTGGCCGAGCCCTGAAGCTCCTCGGGCGAGACCTTGCCATCGCCGTTGGCGTCCAGCCCCTGCGTCAGGAAGGCGGTGTATTCGGGATCGAAGGTCCAGGCATGACGGATGCCGGTGACGCGGCCCGCCTCGTAGGAGAGTTCGGCCTTGGCCGTGATCCAGACATGGGGGTGGGCCCAGGCCGAGCTCACGGTCGCGAGGCTGGCGACGAGGCCGAGCGCGGCGGCGAGGGCGCGATATCGGAGAGAGGCGGCGATCGGCATGGCGCTCGGGGGAGGCTCGCGGCAGGTCGGCGGTGACGACGATGGGCCGGATCCTGCCCGCCCGATCGGGCGAAAGCAGGGCGCCGGGGCGCCTCTGCCGACCCCCTTGCGCTTACGGCCGCTTGAGCAGCGCCTCGACCTCGGCTTCCTCCGCCTTGGACAGACCCGCTACCCGTGTCGGCGGGCGGCGGCGCGACAGACGCCAGATACCGAAGGCGCCGAGACCCACCGCGAGCAGCGGGCTCAGCCACAGCAGCAGCGTATGCCAACCGAAGACGGGGCGCAGCAGCACGAACTCGCCGTAGCGGGCCACGACGTAATCGATGACCTGACCGTTGCTGTCGCCCTCCTTGAGCCGCTCGCGCACCAGCACGCGCAGATCCTTGGCGAGCGGCGCGTCGGAATCGTCGATCGACTGGTTCTGGCAGACGAGGCAGCGCAGGCCCTCCGAGATGTGCCGCGCCCGCGCCTCCATGGCGGGATCCTTCAGCACCTCGTTCGGCTGCACCGCGAGGGCAGGGAGCGCGGCGAGGCTCAAGCCGAGCGCGGCGATCGTGGAGCGGAGGTGGGTCATTCGGCGGGCACCGCGGCGGGCGGCAGCTTGGCGCGCGCCTTGACGGGGGCGCCGACGCGCATGCGCCGGTCGGTGAGCGAGAGGCCGCCGCCGGCCGCCATGATGAGCGAACCGATCCAGATCAGCAGCACCAGCGGCTTGTAGTAGAGACGCATGCCGATCGAGCCGTCGGGCATCACCTCGCCGAGGCTGGCGTAGATCTGGCTGACGCCGACCGTCTTCAGGCCGGATTCGGTCACCGTCATCCGGCGGGACGGGTAGAAGCGCTTTCCGGTCTCGGTCGTGCCCACGTAGTCGCCCGCGCGGTTGCGCAGCGTCAGGAAGGCGGTGGTCTCCTCGTAGTTCTCGCCCTTGGTCGGGCCGACACGGTCGAGGGTGGCGACGTAGGGGCCGGAGGCGACCTGGCCGCCCGGCCGGATCGTGGCCAGCCCCTCCGTCGCCCAACCCTGCCCGGCGATGCCGAGCACGACGACGCCGACGCCGGCATGGGCCAGAGCCGTGCCCCAGGCCGAGCGCGGCAGGCCGATCGCCCGGCGCCAAGTGGTGCCAAGATCGCGCGTCCGGTTGTGGCCATAGCCGCGAGCGCGCGCCCAGATCTCAAGGACCGACCCGATGATGAGGTAGGCGCCGAAGCCCAGGCCGACCGGTGCCATGACCGGGCCGCCCCAGGCCAGAGCCGCCGCGCCGAGCGCGACGACGAGGGCCACCGCGAAGGCGGCGAGCAGGCGCTGCGCGGCGGCGGCGGCATCCCCCCGCTTCCATGCCAGCGCCTGCCCGAACGGCACGATCACGAGGAGCGGCAGCGCTAGCGGGATGAAGGTCCAGTTGAAGAAGGGCGGGCCGACCGAGATCTTCTCGCCCGTCAGCATCTCCAGCAGCAGCGGGTAGAGCGTGCCGACGAACACCGTGGCGCAGGCGGCGACGAGGAACAGGTTGTTCATCACCAGAGCGCCCTCGCGGGAGATCGGCGCGAACAGGCCGCCCTGGCGCAAGCTCGGCGCCCGCCACGCGAACAGGGTCAGCGCGCCGCCGATGAACAGCGCGAGGATCGCGAGGATGAACACGCCGCGGCTCGGATCGGAAGCGAAGCTGTGCACCGAGGTGAGCAGCCCCGAGCGGACGATGAAGGTGCCGACCAGCGAGAGCGAGAAGGTGAGGATGGCGAGCAGGACCGTCCAGACCTTGAGCGCGTCGCGCTTTTCCATGACGACGATGGAGTGCAACAGCGCCGTGCCGGCGATCCAGGGCATCAGCGAGGCGTTCTCGACCGGATCCCAGAACCACCAGCCGCCCCAGCCGAGTTCGTAATAGGCCCAGTACGAGCCCATGGCGATGCCAAGCGTCAGGAAGCTCCAGGCGATCAGGGCCCAGGGCCGCACCGCCCGCGCCCAGACGGCATCGATGCGCCCCTCGATCAAGGCGGCGACGGCGAAGGCGAAGGTCACCGAGAAGCCGACATAGCCGAGATAGAGCAGCGGCGGATGGATCGCGAGGCCGAAATCCTGCAGCAGCGGGTTGAGGTCGTTGCCCTCCAGCGGCGCCGGCGCGACGCGGGCGAAGGGATTCGAGGTCGTGATGATGAACAGCACGAACACGAAGGTAATGCTCGCCTGAACCATCAGCGCGTTGGTGCGCAGCACCGGTGGCACGGAGGTCTTGGCGGTGGCGACCCAGGCGCCGAACAAAGCGAGGATCAGCACCCAGAGGAGCATCGAGCCCTCGTGGTTCCCCCAGACGCCGGAGATCTTGTAGATCAAGGGCTTGGCGGTGTGCGAGTTCTCGACGACGTTCTGGACCGAGAAGTCCGACGTCACGTGCGCGTAGGTCAGCGCGCAGAAGGCGAACAGGATGCAGGCGAAGGTGCCGAGCGCGGCGGGCCCCGCCACCTCGCGCAACGCCCCGTCGCCCGAGCGGGCGGCCCAAGCGGGCATCACCGCCTGCACCAGGGAGAGCGCCAGCGCGAGCGCCAGCGCGTAATGGCCGATTTCGACGATCACCGGCAGTTCCCTCGCGCGGTTTCGGTCCGGACGGTCATGGAATCTTTCACCGCTCGCTGCGCTGGCCCAGGGTGGCGTCGGCCGTCTCGGGCTTCGCCGCGTCCTTGGGGGCTTCCTTGCCCCCGCCTTCCTGCCAGCGTCCCTGCGCCTTCAGGGCGTCGGCGACCTCGCGGGGCATGTAATTCTCGTCGTGCTTGGCCAGCACCGTGTCGGCCCGGAACACGCCGCCGACATCGAGCGTGCCCTCGGCGACGATGCCCTGGCCCTCGCGGAACAGGTCCGGCAGCAGGCCGCGATACTGTACGGGAACCGTGGCGTTGGTGTCCGTCACCGCGAATTCGACGTTCTGATCGGGCCCGCGCTTCACCGAGCCGTCCTTGACGAGGCCGCCGAGGCGGAAGCGGGTGCCCGGCGCCACACCCTGCGCCGCCACATCGGCGGGGGAGCGGAAGAACACGATCGAGCCGCTCATCGCCGACAGGATCAGCCCGAGCGCCAGGGCCAGCACGGCGCCGCAGGCGGCGATGAGGATCAGGCGGCGGCTCTTGCGGGTCACGACGGTTCCGTCCCGGTTCGTCGGCTTCTTCTCGTTCCTTCAGGCTTGAAGGCCTGATGGTGGTCCGACGTCTGCTGAGGATCAAGAGACCGGTTTCGGCCCGCCCGCCCGCGGGGTCAAGGTTGAACGGGCGGGACCGATTGTCAGGGGCGGCCTTCCGCTACGGTTGAGCCGGTGTCAGACCGAGTTCCTTGCCGAGCGCATCGAGGCGTTCCACGGCGTTCGGGTTGGCGGCGAGCGCCATCCTGGCCCGGTCGAGGGCCCGGGCTGCGGCGGCCCGATCGCCGATCACGCCGTAGGAGCGCACGAGCCGCATCCACTCGTCGGCGCTGCCGCCCTTGGCGGCGAGCCGCCGGTCGAGGCTCGCGACCATACCGCGGATCGCCGCCTCGCGCTCGGCCGGCGGCATCGCTCGGATCGCGGTGGCGGCGTCGGGCTCCGCCGCATTCTTCTCGCCGGACTTTTCGCCGTTCTCTGCCTTCGGCGGGGGTGCCCCGGCCCCGGCGAGGCCGAGTTCGTGGGCCTGCGCATCGAAACGCGCCTGCGCCTCCTTATCGTCGGGAAACGCCTTGCGCCCGCGCTCCAGCGCATCGAGCGCCTTGTCGCGCTCGCCGAGCACCGCGTGGGAGCGCACGAGGCGCAGCCACTCGTCGGCGCTGCCGCCCTGCTTGGCCAAGCGCCGCTCCAGCCCCTCGACCATGCCGCGAATCGCGTCGATCCGCTCCGAGGGGGGCAGAGCCTGGATGTTGCCGCCCGGCCCGGCCACCGGCGCCTCGGACATCGCGCCTTCCTTGGCGGCGTCCTTGACGCCCTCCCCGGCTTCTCCTCCGGCCTTCGGCGCGGCCATGGTCTCACCCTTCAGCCGGGCGAGGTTCTCGCGCACCGTCGGCAGCCAGGGTGCGTCCGCGGGGGCGGAGGCCGCCATCGCTTCCAGCCGCCGCACGGCGCCGGCTACGTCGCCGGACTGCTCGTCGCCGCGGGCGAGATAGAACTGGGGCTTGGCCGCCTTCGGGTCGGCGGCGAGCGCCCGGCCCAGCACCTTGCGCGCCTCCGGCGAGACCGTGCCGTCGGCGGCCGCGACCAGGGCCTCGCCCCAATCGGACAGAGCCTGGGCGTCCTCGCCCTTGAGGCGGACCAGCGCCGCGTAGGCGCGGGCCGCGTCGTCGAACCGACCCAGCCGCATGTAGACGGGGCCGAGCACGCTCCAGCCGCGGACGTCGTCCGGGTGGTTGGCGAGCCGTGCCTCGATCTGGCCGATGGCGGTCATCAGATCCTGCGCGCCGGCCCGCGTCGCCTTGCGGTCGGCGTCGGTCTGCGAGGGGAGGTTCGGCGAGCCGTAGAGGCCGTAGACGACGAGCGCGACGAGGGGGATCGTCGAGAGCGCGAAGGCGGAGGCCGCCCGGCGCTGGCGCAGATGCGGCTCGGCGATCGGCGCAGGCCCCGACCCGTCCGCCTGCTCCTCGCGGCTCGCTCGCAGCAACCGGCGTGCGGCCTCGGCGCGCGCTGCCTCGGCCTCCGCCGGGGCGATGAGGCCGCGGCCGAGATCGCGCTCGATCTCGGCGAGTTGATCCTCGTAGAAGCCGGTCTCGGTGGCGAGCCCGTTGCCGCCCTCCGCCTCCGGCCCGACCCCGTGCCGGCGGCGGCGCGACATCGGCCAAAGCAGCGCGAACACGGCTGCGCCGGTCATGGCCGCCAGGATGAACCAGATCGCCGTCATCAGACCCAAAGTTTTTAAGCTCGGCCCCGTGTAGAGCCCGAGCGGGGCCCGCACGACATCGCCCCGAAGTGACACGTCGTCACGCGCGAGCGAAGCAGGGCCATAGCACAGACGTGCCGATGCGTAACCTTCGCGAAGGCCGCCACCACTCAGCGTTGTCCGCCCCCCGCGGGGGCGTCGCCCGGCACCTCGATCACCGCGCGCAGGCCGCCGAGGGAAGCCGCCTCGAGGCGAAAGCGGCCGCGGTAGAGCGTGGCGAGATCCGCCACGATCGACAGGCCGAGGCCGGAGCCCGGCTTGGTCTCGTCGAGGCGGCGGCCGCGCTTGAGCACCGCCGCGCGATCCTCCTCCGGCAAGCCCGGCCCGTCATCCTCCACCGCCACGAGGAGGTGGGGATAGTCGTGCTCGGCCGTCGGCGCGGCGGAGATCGAGACCCGGCCCGTGGCCCATTTCGAGGCGTTGTCGACGAGGTTGCCGATCATCTCCTCGAAATCCTGCTTCTCGCCGCGGAAGCGCAGGCCCGGCGGGACGTGGACCTCGTAGGCGATGTCCTTGTCGCGGTAGATCTTGCCGAAGGTGCGGACCAAGCCGGCCAGCGCCGGCTCGACCTCCGTCGAGGTGCCGAGGGTGCCGGCGAGCGCGGCGGCCCGCGCCCGGTCGAGGTGGTAGTTCACCTGATCGCGCATCACCGCCGCCTGCTCGCGGATCTTTTCCGACAGCTCCGGCGGGGCCTCGCTGCCGCCGGCCTCGTTGACGATGATCGAGAGCGGGGTCTTCAGCGCGTGGGCGAGGTTGCCGACCTGAGTGCGGGCGCGCTCCAGGATCTCGCGGTTGGTCTCGATGAGCAGGTTGATCTCACCCGCCAGCGGGGCGATGTCGCGCGGATACTCGCCGTCGATCCGGTCGGCCTCGCCCCGGCGGATCGAGCCGAGCGCCGTGCGCAGCTTGCGCAACGGCGCGAGGCCGAAGCGGATCTGCAGCAGCGCGGTGGCCGCAAGCGAGAAGCCGAGCAGGCCGAAGGTCATGAACAGCGAGAAGCGGAAGCGCTCGACGTCGTTGACGATCTCATCCGCCGGCCCGGCCACCCGCACGGTGTAGCGCCCGTCGGCGCCGACATCGACGTCGCGCTCGACGATGCGCAGGCTGCGGTCGTCCTGGCCCCGGCCGTAGCCCTGGCGGATCTGCCCGATGGTCGCGGTGCCGGCCTGATCGGGCCCTTTCAGCGGCACGCCGACGAGCGAGCGCGAGGTGCGCAGATCCCGCGGCTTCGCGTCGGGCCGCCCGACCTGCCAGTACCAGCCGGACAGCGGCAGGTCGAAGCGCGGATCGCCGAGCGAGAAGGAGCGTGTCTCGGGGTCACTCGGCGAGACGAGATCGGTGGCGAGGTTGTTGGCGAAGACGAGCAGGCGGCTGTCGAAGGCGCGCTCGGTGTTCTCGCGGTAGAGCGTGGTGAGGATGAAGGCCGCGATGACGAGGATCGCGGTGCTCGACAGGAACGAGGAGACCGCGAGCCGCACCGCAATGGAGCGGCGGCGCAAGGGGAGCCAAGCGAGGCGATCGGTCATGAGTGCTGGCTCGAAGCGCGTCTCGCATGCTGGGACGCGGGCATGGACATCATGCGCGTCGGCTTTCTACACAGAGATGAAGCGAGTTGCCCATGGCCCTGCATATCCGCGACGCGGAGACGGACCGCCTCGTCCGCCTTCTGGCCGAGCGGAAGGGCGTTCCGCTCACCGAGGCCATCAAGGTCGCCGTGCGTAACGAGTTGGAGCGGGACGAGGCCCGGCCTGGCCTATGGGAACGGTTGAGGCCTCTGCACGAACGGGTGACCGCGCGGCCGTCCACGGGCCTTGATGCCGACAAGGCTTTTTCCGACGGATTGAACGACGAATGATGTTCGTCGACGCCTCCGCTCTCATCGCCATCATCACGGAGGAGCCGGAGGGACGCGCCCTCGCCGCTCGCCTCGAAAGGGCGGGACCCACCATCACCTCGCCGATTGCCGTCTACGAGGCAGTCCTCGGCATCGCCCGCAAGAAGCAGGGCGGGCTCAAGGCGGCCCGAGCCGATATCGAGATGCTGCTCGACCTCGCCCGGATCGGTCTTGTCCCGATCACGGCAGAGGATGCGGACCGGGCCCTCGATGCCTTCGAGCGGTACGGCAAGGGAACGGGACATCCGGCCCACGTCAACATGGGCGACTGCTTCGCCTACGCGGTGGCCCGGAGTCACAGAGTGCCTCTCCTCTACAAAGGCGAGGATTTCGCGCTCACCGATCTTGGCAGCCAATGAGGCCTCACCCCCGCGCGGGCGGCTGGTTCGGATCGATCAGGTAGCCCAACCCCCGCACCGTCTGGATCAGGTCCACGGCGAGCTTCTTGCGCAGGCGCCCGACGAACACTTCGATGGTGTTGGAATCGCGGTCGAAATCCTGATCGTAGAGGTGCTCGGTCAGCTCGGCGCGGGAGACGACACGGCCGGTGTGATGCATCAGGTAGGAGAGCAACCGGTACTCGTGGCTCGTCAGCTTGATCGGGGCGCCGTCCACGAAGACGCGGCCCGAGCGGGTGTCGAGGGTGACGGGGCCGCACGCGATCTGGCTGCTGGCGTGACCCGCCGCGCGTCGAAGGATCGCGCGCACCCGGGCCATCAGCTCCTCCATGTGGAAGGGCTTGGTGACGTAGTCGTCGGCACCCGCGTCGAAGCCGTCCACCTTGTCGGACCAGCGGTCGCGGGCGGTGAGGATGATGACGGGGGTCTTCACCCCGGCCCGGCGCCAGTTCTGGAGCACGGTGACGCCATCGGCCTTGGGCAGGCCCATGTCGAGAATGATGGCGTCGTAGGGCTCGTTCTCGCCGAGATAGCCGCCCTCCTCGCCATCGAAAGCCTTGTCGGCGACGTAGCCGGCCTCTTCCAACGCGGCGACGACCTGCCGGTTGATGTCACGGTCATCCTCGACCACGAGCAGACGCACGGTCGGTCACTCCTCATCCCGGCGGCGCACCGCCACGCTTACCACTGCCCGCTCACCTGTCCCGATTGGGCATCGACCATGACGTGCATGAAATGCCCGTCGCGACGCAAGGCCGTCAGCAGATAGACGAGACCCGCTTCGTGCCGGCACAGGCTGGCGCGCTGGATTTCGGCCCGTGGAACGATCTGGCGCGCCGCGCGGATCGCGGCGATGGGCGGCACGACGCGCTTCTCGGCCACCGCCTCCCGCAGGTCCGCGGGCGACAGGCAATCGTCGCCGCGGTTCAGCGGCTCCCTCTGCGCCGGAACGGGCGCGAGGGCCCCGGTCTCCTCGGCGAGAGGGCCGACCGCCCCCGCCGCGAGGACCGCGGCGGTCGAGACGACGATCAACAGGGCGAAAGCTTGGCGCATCGAGAATGACTGTCGCGCCAGCGCACTGAATGCGCCCTGAATGTTTGCGAGCGCAGGCGCACCCGAGGGGGATGCTGCCGTCGTAGATGTCTTGCGGTCGAGGGCCATGTCCGGGTCGGCGATGTTGCCGGGGACAAGGCGGAATCGCCGACGCGGTTCCCTGGGCAGGACTGCGCAGGGCCGGCCGCCTTCACGCCGTCCCCTCCCTACTGGCGTGAAGGCGACGCTCACCACACACGCGCATGGCCAGGCTTGCCAGATCACCGCTGTCGACCGCGTCGAGGGCGGCCCGGCGCAGCGTGATCAGTGATCGCTCGAAACCGTGGCGCGCCGCCTCCAGGCGGCCGGCGGCGGCACGGGACCGGCTTCGGCGGGAGGCCCGCGACTTGGCTCCCTCCGAGCCGGCGGCGCAAGCATGAGCGGAGGAGCGACGGCCGAGCATGGAAGACTCCGTATCGCGTGTCAGAGATTCGGCCGGTGCTGCAACTCGCCGATGCGCCGCAGGAGGTCCTCGAACCGTTCCCGGGCGCGCTCGTCGCTACGCGCGACCGCCCGAGCGGTCTCGCCCGTGAGCCGGACCAGATCCTCCAGCACGCGGGTGCGGCTCTCCAGGGCGGCGGCCACCGCCGCGTTGGTCTGCGAAGCGCGCTCCAGTGCCGCGGCGGTGGCGCCCGTCTCGGCGATGCGCGCTTCCAGCACGCGCAGGCCGTCCCGGTAGAGGTGGAGGCAGGCCAGCCCCAGCAGCACAGCGACGATCCAGCCCGTGCCCCCATCGGCGAAGAGGAGACGCGCGGCTTCGGCTGCGATCTTGTCCATTGCACCGCCTCCCGGATCATCGGCTCCGGTCTTGCGCGATACCGGACGATCAGACGGCCTTGCGGCTCCCCCGCGCGGTCCCTTGCCCCAGGGCGCGTTCCAGAGCGGGTTCGAGGGTGTTGCCGGCGGTCGCCGCCGCCTCCAGGGGCAGGGACCGGAACACCTTCTCCGCGACGCCCTCGCCGCCGCCCGCCGCCCGGATCAGCCAGGCCGGCGCCTGATCGAGCGCCCGCTGCACGGCCCGCGCGATCACCGCCGAGCCGACGGAGACGGTCAGCCTGCGCCCGCGGACGGCGCCGGCCACGGCGTTCAGGGCGTAGTCGGTGGCGTTGCGCACGAGGCGCTCGACCAGCGCGTCGGTGACGAGGAGCCGCAAGGGACCGCCGAAGCGCGCGAGCACCGCCGCGAGCCCGGCGACGAGCATCGGCGTCAGCAGCGCGGACAATCCCTGGACGAGCGCCACGACGGCGTCGCCCCAGGGCAAGACCAGCGTTGCCGCGTCGATGACGGGGAGCGGGGTCGCGTGCGCGGGCGCGCAGCAACAGCCGAGCAGGAGGAGCGGCGGCAGGACGGGTCTGACGAGGAAAACCCGTGCCATTGTTCGGGCAAAGCTTCGAACGAGGACCTTGTTGGATGTCACCTTGGTCGGCGTCATGGGAACGATCCTTTCGGGGCGAAAGAAGGGGTCAGCGGCCGGCGCGCAGCCAGTCCCGCAGGCGCGCGCCCCAGCCGGGCCGAGCGCCGGGCGGTGAGGGCGGGGCTGCGGCGGGAGCGGAGACAGGCCCCGCATCGCCGCGCCGGGCGCGCGGCAGGGCGGTCTCGTAGGGCGTGCGGAACTGGTCGAACTCGCCCTGTCGGCGGGGGATGATCACGGCGGGGCGGTTCCACATCAGGATCGCTTCGCCCGCGCCCGCCCGGTCGCCGGCCCGCAGGCGCCGCAGCACCGTGGAGCGCAGGAAAGCCGCCGGGCCGATGTTGAAGCAGAGCGAGACCAGCGCATCGAAGGCGTGCTGCGGCAGCGGCTCGGGGATCGCCTCGGCGACGGTGCGGACGAAGGCCGCGACGTCGCGGGTGAAGATCGCGTCCGCCTCCCCGGCGCCGATGCGCAGGCCCGCCCGCGGCACGGGCGGCCCGGCGGCGGCGGTGTGGCCGATGCCGATGGTCCAGACACCCACGCTGTCGCGGTAGGCCTGCAGCCGCCGCCCCTCCCGGGCGATCAGCACGGCGCGGCCGACGGCACTGAGGTCCATCGTCAATCTCCGGTTTTGAGGGGATGGGTCGAACGTCAACCTCGGCGGCCGGCGGCCTATTCAAGGCCCTCGAACAGCAGCGAGAACAGGATGTTGGTCGTGGACTGCGCCCCGCTGCTCGCCACGATCTTGAGGCACCAGCGGTCCGCCGCCTCGAAGACCGCGCTGTTGACGAGGTCGGCCGCTTGGTTGGAGCCGGCCCCGGCGATCGTGCAGGTCAGGGCCGTGCCGGTGAACAGGTTCTGGAGCGTGAAGGTCCAGCTCTCGCCGGCGCCGGGCGCGCCCTGCGTCACGACCCGCAGATCCCGGAATCGCCCCCGCCGCCCGGCGGCGGCGTAGACCTCGCTCTGGTGGCCGCCGACGAGGGCGTTGGTGAAGTACCGTGTCCCCCCGGCCGGAAAGGAGCCCGGCCCGCTATTGCCGGCGATCACCTGCGCCGTCAGCACCGGTACGTCCGCAACGGTGATCCGGCCGGGAAAGGCGACCCGGCCCGTCGCGCGCGCGATCCGCAGCGCATCGAACCAGTCGCCACCATTCGGGGAGACTTTTACGCGAAGGTCGTCGTCGCCGGTCAGGCCGATCTCGGCGCGGGCGGAGAACCCGGTCTGCATCAGCAGGGAGAGGGTGTTGCCGGCCGCCTGCTTGTTGAGGGTGTAGCGCAGATCGCCGCTGCCGCCCTCGGCGATCGGCAAAGCGGTCCAGAGCGCCTTGTTGAGCTTGGCCGCGAAGGGATTGTCCGCATCCGCCCCGGTGCCGAGCCCGAGGCGGGTCAGGTTGTGCAAGGCGGAGATGGTCGCGCGGAACGGCATCCAGGCCGAGCCGGTGAAGGTGTAGAGTTCGACCTCGTCGGCGACGTAGGCCGTCCAACCCGCAAGCGGCTTGAGGGACAGCCACGCACCGTCTTGGAAGCGGGCGATGCGCCCGGCCCAGCCGGTCCAGGCCCCGCTCGGGTTGCCCGAGACGATCAGGTAGCGGTCGCCCTCGGCCGGGCTCGCGGGTGGCGCGGCCCGATCCTTGTCGAGGACGGCGAGCTGCACCAGCGCGTCGAGCAACGCCAGGGCCTCGTTGTGGGTGACATGCTTCTGCGCCTGCCCTCCCGCGATCAGCGGCAGGGCGAGGCTCGGGGTCGTATCGGCCATGGGCCACTCCGTCAGCGTGAGATGTCAGACGGTCCGCAGGCTCACCCGTGTCCGGCGGGTGGGGCCGGGGCCTGCGAGCCGATCGATCGACACCAATGCGGCGTCGATCTCGGTGCGGCGCACGCCGAAATCGGCGATCTCGTCGGCGGTGGCGTAGAGCGCGCTCGTCGTGTCGCTGCTCAGGCTGCGCAGAATCCGCCCGTCCTCGGCGAGGATGTCGAGGCGGTAGGCCTCGGTCCCCGCGCCCGGTGGTACGTCGGCCGGCTCCCAGGCATCGGCATCGCGCCGCGCCCGCCGGATCCACTGGAAGCGGATGCCGCCGGCCTCGCGCCGGGCGCGCAGGTGAACCGGGCTCAAGGGAACGAAGGCGGTCAGGTCGGCTGTGGCCGCGAAGCCGACGAAGGCGGGGTCGGCCGGATCGCGCTCCGCCGGGCCGACCCGGTAGAGGAAGCGGCGGCCGACCTCGTCGAGCCGATCCACGAGGGGCCGTACGGCGCCTTCATCGAGGCGCACGATGGAGCTGCCCGCGCTCGCAGATCGGCCGGCGGCGGCCTCGCTACCGGCCAGCCCCCGCAGCAGTCCCGAGAGCCGCCACGTCTCTGCCCCGACCAGTTCGGCTTTCGCCGCGGACAGGATCTCGACCGCCCCGTCCGCGCCGATCACCGCGAACAGGTTTCCGCCGGCCAGCGCGGCGGCCTCGCCGATGGCGCTCAACCCCTCCGCGTGGCGTAGGGTGACGTCGAGGCGGGCGTTGCGGTCGAAGCGCCAGAGCGGGCTCGGGGGCAGCGGGGTCAGCGTGCGACCGAGGCAGGCCGGATGGTCGAGGGTGCGGTGGAACGCGAACGGCGCCCCCTCCCCGGCCGAGCGCCAGACCGCGACGGCGCCGGGCCAGGGATCGGCCGAGACCGCGAGATAGACGAGCGGCACCGGGTCGCCACGTTCCACCGGCAGGACCAGCGGCAGGGCGAAGACCGGCCCCGGCATGGCCGGCGGCCTCCGGCCTGTTCTCGGGGCCGGCGCGGTGAGCGCGGGATCGGGCCGGGGCAGCGGCACCGCGCGGGTCTCGATCCGGCGGCCCGTCGGCGCGTCGTCGATCCGCACGATCCGGTGAAGCGTCCCGCCCCTCTCGTCCGGGAGCGCGACCACATCGCCCGGCTCCAGATCGATCCGGCGCGGGCTCACCCCGAAGGCCGCCGTGTCCCGACCCGCGAGCGCCGCATCGAGGACGGTCTCCGCCAGCGTCTGCACGGCGTCGCGCCGTGTGACGACCGCCGCCTCGACGCGTACTTCCTGCCGCCGCGCTCCGGCCGGGCGTGCGGCCGATACGGTAGCGCGGCGGTAATCCGGGCTCTCGCCGTCGGAAAAACCGATCGCGACGGAGCGCGGCAGCTCGCTCTCCTGCGCCCGCACCCGGCGCAAGGGGGCCGCCTCGCCCTCGCCGAGAACGAGGTCGCCCGCGTCGAGCATGGCGGGCGCGCTCCTGCGCCCATCGCGAACCCGTAGGGTGCCTGCGGAGACCGAGACGTCCAGGTTAAACAGCCGGGTGAGCGGTTCCAGCGCCTCGCGCGCGGAGAGTGGCCTGTCGAGCACGGCGCCGTCGAGGAAGCCGGCGGCATGGATGTCGAGGGGCGCATCGATGCCGAGATCGGCCAGGATCGCCGCGATCAGCCGGTCGAGTTCCACCCCCTCGATCCGGCCGGTGATCCAGTGACCGAGGGCCCAGTTGGCGGCGTCCGACCACACGGTGGTGAAATCGGGGAAGGCCGGAAACGGCCGGGCATCCCAGGCCCAGACGTAGATGTCCTCGGCCGGGATCATCCAGCCGCCATAGAGCGGCGAGACCGGATTGTGAGCCGGCTCAAAACCGTCCGCCTCGGCATCGAAACGCGCCAGGATCGCGTCGAGGCCGCGGGTCTGGATCAGGTCGTCGCGGGTGCCGCGGGAGAAGGGCGGAACCGCGTTCTCGGACGATTTCGGATCGGGAAAGACGTTGGGTCCGTTGGTGCCGCGGTCGACCGCCGGGATGCCGATCTCGGTGAGCCAGATCGGCTTGGCTCCCGGCACCCAGGCCGTCGGCCCGGTCTCGACGCCGCCGCTCCGCTCGACATGCGGGTTCGACCACCACGCGACGAGATCCTTGGCCCGGTAGATCCACGGCTTGTTGTGGGCGCCGTCGGTGATCGGCGTGCGGTGTTGCGCGGCGCGATCCTCGGGGCTGGCATAGTACCAGTCGAACGCCTCGCCCGCGCCGAGGCGGTTCTTGAGATAGGCGCGGTCGTAGAAGCTCGCCGCCTCCGCCGCGTCGCGATGATCAGGCCCGTCACGCCAATCCGAGATCGGCGGGTAGTAGTCGATGCCGACGGCATTGATGGACGGATCGGCAAACAGCGGATCGAGGGGGAAGCGCACGGAGGCGCCGCCTTCGCGGACATGGGCGCCGTACTCGGTCCAGTCGGCGGCGTAGACGAGGCTCACATCGCGGCCGAGGCGGGCGCGGACCTCCGTGGCGAGGCGCCGGAGCCCCTCGACCGCCGGATAGGCGCCGGCCGGCCCGCGCACCCGCGTCAGGCCGACGAACTCGCTGCCGAGGATGAAACCGGCAAGCGGCGACCCGGCCGCCGCCCAACCGGCGGCGAGGCCGGCATAGTGCAGAATCATCGCCCGGTAGCCCTGCGGCCCGTCGAAGAACGCCGCGACCTGATCGGCCGCACCGCCGGTTCCGTCCGGGCTTCCAGCTCGGTCGGGAGCAGGATCGCAGGTGATGCGCCCACGCCAAGGGTAAGCCGGCTGCGTTTCACCGGGCCGGTACGGGTCTGGAAGGGCGTTGCCTGCCGGCACGTCCATCATCACGAAGGGATAGAGCACCACGGCAAGGCCGCGGCGGGTGAGGTCTGCCACCAACCGCCCAAGCCCGGCATCGGACGGCGTACCGCCATAGGCGGCGGTGCCGCCGGAGCGGGAAACGGCCCGCGCCGCGGCGCGGCTCAGCCCGGCGACGGACCAGGGCTCGCCCGTCGTCGCCTTCGCCGTCGCATCGACCCGCGGCGTCACGGTGCAGTGCCCGGCGCGTAAATCGTCGCCGAACCAGCTCGTTACGACCGAAACCCGCTTGAGCCGCGGGCATAAAGCCTGGAGCGCATCAAGGGAGGCGACGACATCGCTCGCGCCCTGGAACTGAAAACGGTTTGCCGGCTTCGTAGAACCGAATCCCGCATCCTCGCTGACGGCGAGCGGATCGAGACCGAACTCGGTAGAGCCGGGAATCAGGCAGACTGCGCGGATCTTGCCCGCCAGCCCGGCGACGGGGCGGATCACTTCGAGAGCGAATTGCGGGATGCGGTTGCCGAAGGCGGCGAGCGGCAGACGCTCGAACACGACGTAGGCGAGGCCGCGATAGGCCGGCGCGTTGTCCGCCCCTTCCTTGGCGACGATGAGGGGGTCGGGCGCCTGCGTCGCCGAGCCGGGATGGACGCGCCAATTGAGCGTCGTCAGGTCGAGTTCGCTGCCATCCGCCCAGATCCGGCGAACCAGGGCGATCTCGCCCGCGCAGAGCCCGACGGCGAGACTGATGAAAGTGCTGTAGGCGGTGCGCACGGTCTTCTGCCCACCCGCCCCGCCCTTCGAGCCGGAGGAGGACCGCTCCACCGTGGTGTTGGCGATCTCGAGCGGGCGCGTCGCCCAGATCAAAGTGCCGCCGACGCGCGCCCGGCCGTAGACGCGGGGCACCGGCGCGCCCTCGGTGGAGGCGAGGCCGCCGAGTTCGGTCAGCCGCGGCCCGTCCACGAAGCGCGGGCTCGTGCCGGCGCCGAACAGCGCGTCGTCGAGCGCCGCGCCCCCGGCCGCACCGGCCACGCGCCCGATCATCCCGCCGATGGGGCCGCCGAGCGCATTGCCGACCGCCTCGCCGGCGGTTTGCAGGACGAGCGTCGTCATGGCGGTGCCTCCGGCAGACGGGTGGTTCAGAGCGGATCGGGAAAGCGGAAGGCGTGGGCGAGGTGGCGCCGCCACCACGGCGTGAGGGCAACCTCGGTCACCGCCGCGCCGTCATGGGCGTGGATCATCGCCGCCGGGCCGGTCGCGATCGCACAGTGTTTTGCCGGCAAATATGCGCGAAACGCGAAGAGCAGGACGTCGCCTGCCTGGGGCTGGTAGGTGCTCAGCGGCCCAGCGATCGGCACGAGATGCCGGCGCGCGGCAGCGAGCAGCGGGTCGCTGCCGGCCGGTGCCGATTCGGCCCAGGTGGCAGCGTAGGGCGGCGCCTCCTCCGGCTCGGGTCCGAGCACCGCCCGCCAAACCCCACGGAGCAGGCCGAGACAGTCGCAACCGACGCGCTTCAGCGAGGCTTGATGCCGGTAGGGCGTTCCGGCCCAGGCGCGGGCCTCCGCCACGATCCGCTCAGGCAGCGGCGACGCATCGACATCCATGGTGGCCTCATCGGAACAGGCTGGAGCCGTCGAGGCGTGCTCCGGCCTCGGGCCCTGCGCGCAGCACGAAGTCGTTGCCGGGCATATGGGGAAAACCCTGGAAGTTGAGGGTGTTGGCGAACTTTTCGCGGCAGGCGGCGAGGCTCTTGTAGCAGCCGGCGACGAGAGTGAAGGCATCGCCGGTCGCGGCCGGACGCGGCGGTGGATCCCACAGGTCGAGGATCGCCGCCGCGCCGTCACGGCGATGGCCGCGCAGATCCGCGGCATGTCCGGCATTGGCGCCCGTATCCCAGGTCAGGCGCCCGCCGGAGAACCATCCCGCGGCGAAGCTCCCCGCCAGCGCGACGCTGAGCCGGCCGGGCTCGGGCGCGGCCCGTACGGTTCCGGTCGCGCGGAAGCGCGGATCGCTCAGATCGACGCGGCAGCGGGCGTCGCCGAGTTCCGCGTCGCAGGCAGCGCGGAAGCTGCGCCCGACGGTGACGTCGAGGCGATGCATCAGCCCGCGCAGTTCGGCGACGAAGGCGCCCCCCTCCCGGCGGATCTCGCCAAGGGTCGCCACATCGAGGAGCAGGCGCGCCTCGGGCTCGGCCCAATCGACCAACCAGGTCTCGACCCCCGCCCCGTCATAGAGCCCTGCCGCGACGTCGGCTTCCGTGAGCCCGGCCGAGGTCAGTGCGCCCGCCACCTCGCCCCCGCCGACGGCAAAGCCCAGTTCCGCACTGGCCTCGGCCGCCTCCAGCCCGCTGCGGGCGGCGTAGGTCACGCCATTGAGGATGAGATCGCGGTCGTGGTCGGTGAAGCCGAGGACGAGGCCGTCGCGGCGGCGCAGGGACCAGCAGCGGCAAAGCGTGGTCGCACCGCCCTCCAAGCGGGTGGCGAGACGGGGCGGAACGGCGCGCATCGGCTTCCCCTCAGGGCAGGATCTCGATCAGCGGGATGTGCGGCACCTCGCCGGCGGTGAAGGCAGCGAGATCGACGGTGAGTTCGTCGGTATCAAAGCGGACCGGCACGTCGAACTCGAAGCCCGCGGTGACGGCGGCACCCACGGGCGGCACCGCGTCGGCGGCGAAGACGACTTGGCCCGTGGCCGGATCGACGGAGAGCTTCGGGGCTGCCACCTCAGCACCGTTCACCGCCACGCGCACGCTGCCGGCCACCGGCTTGGCGATGGTGCGGCGGTAGGCCTCCGGCCCGCTCCCGTAGCTCTTGGCGAGGGCGAAGACGCGGGTCGTGCCGTCGCCGGTGCCGATCCGCTGATCGGTCGGCGCGGGCGCCCGCGAGGGCGGGCCGGAGCGGTGATCGACCCGGTCGCGGTAGCGGAAGCCGTAGAGCCGTCCGCGCCGCTCCTCGAAGAAGCCGAGCACCGCGTGCAGGGCATCGAGGGTGCGGATGCCGAGCCCGGCATCGTAGCGGCGGCGCGAATCCGCCCAGCGGCTGTTGCGATGTTCACGGCCCGACGCCAGCGTGACGATCTCGGTGCGCCGCACCGGGCCGCCGCTGCCGCGCAAGGCGACATCGAGGGGAAAGCGGACCTCGTGGAAGTCTGACGGCATCGCGGTGCTCCTCACAACGCCCTGCGCCCACGGGCGACCGCGCGGGCGAGGCGGGCGGCGACCTGGGCCTCGGAGCGGCGGAAGCCCTCGATGTCAGGTGTGGCGATGTTGACGGTGACCGCGACCGGCCGCTCGGCTCCCCCCGCGGCGACGCCGAGGCGGCCGTCGCTGCCCCGCCTGAGCGGAAGGATCGCCTCCGGCCCGGCCTCGCCCATCAGGCCGGTGCCGCCCTCAGGTCCGGAAAGCGGAAAATAGGTCGGCGCCGCCACGACGCCCCCGGCCGCGAAGGGGCGCACCCGTCCCCCGCCGAGAACGCCGCCGAGGCGGAATGGCACGATCCGCCCATCGGCGACGACGCCCCCCTTGGCGAGCGCCGTGGTGCCGCTGCCTTCGGACGCTGCGCTCAGCAGGCTGTTGACGAGACTCGTCACGCCCGCTTTGACCGGAGCCAGCGCCGCCTTGCCCGCGACGTTGGAGAGCTTGCTCGCCAGCGAGGCCAGCACGCCGTCGAGCTGGCGCCCGGCATTGAGATTGCGGTCGAAGGCGGAGGACAGGCTGTTGCCGAAGCGCTGGGCCAATCGGTCGAGGGTTTCGAGCTGCCTGGCGCGCTCGGCATTGCTGCGGTCGCTGTCGGTCATCACAGGGCTCCCGGATCGGGATGGGCGGCGAGCAGCCGGTCGAGGTCCGCCCGGCTCGGCGCATCGGGCGCCGGGCGGATCAAGCCGGCTGCTGCGGCGAGTTCGCGGGGCGTGGCGGCCCAAAGGTCGCGCGGGCGCCAGCGCAGGGTCGCCAGACCGAGCGCCAGCACCGCATCCCACGGGAAGGCGGAGACGGGCGTCTCCGGCGCGTGTCTTCCCGCAGGGGTCAAGGGTCCGCGAGAGGGGCCTCGCCGAAGGCCGCGACCAGCGCCTCGCCGAGCGCCGCGGTCACGGCCGCCAGCCCACCGGAGAGCGGCAGGCGGGCGACCGCCTCGTCGTCGAGGGCGTGGCCGCCGCCGCGCAAAGCCGCGCCGAGCAGTGCGATCAAGTCCCGCGCGGCGAGCCGCCCGCCGGCAAAGCGCTCGGCAAGGCCGGCGAGGTCGCCCGCACCGAGCGCGTCTTCCAGTTCGGCGAGCGCGCCGAGGGTAAGGCAGAGCGTGTAGCGCTCGGATCCCAAGGTCAGCGGCACCTCGCCGCGTCGGCGGTTGGCCATCGTCATGCCCCCGCGAAGCTCAAGGGGCCGGCGGAATCGAGGGCCATGTCGAAAGTCACTTCGCCCGCATGCTCGCCGCGATATTCGAGGCTCGTAATCTGGAACAGACCCTCGATCGTGCCGAAATCCGGCACCACGATCTGGAACAGGCCGATCACGCCATCGAAGAACATCTGGCGCAGGCGTGCGTCGGAGGCCTCGTCGCGAAACACGCCCGAGCCCGCGACCGCGGCGCGGCGCACGCCCGCCCCCGCCAGCAACTCGCGCCAGCGCCCGGCCGAATCGGCGTTGGTGACGTCCACTGTCTCGGCGTTGAAGGCGAGTTGGCGGGCACGCAGGCCCGCCACCGCGACGAAGCCGCCGGACCCGTTGCTGACTCGGACCAGGAGGTCCCTGCCCCTCTGTGCGCTCATGCTCGCGGCTCCGGCGTTCTCGAGGAATGATCAGGCGGTGACTTCAGTCACCGCTTCGAAGGAAAGGGTCGCGCGCGCCTCGCCTGTGCGCTCGTCGCGGAGAGTGGCGAGGCTCTTGAGGCGCAGGAGGACGACGGTGTGGCCGCTCACAGCGAGGTCGGCCTCGTCGAGGCGGGCGGCGATACGCTCGGCCACGTCCAGGGCCGAGCGGACCGAGCCCGGCTTGGCGAAGACCACCACCGCGAAGGCGTGGCGGTGGCGCTGCGCACCATCGACGGAATCGTCGCTCACTTCGGTCGATCCGAACAGCGCGTAGACCGGGGCGGCGCCCTGCGGCGGCTCGTCGTAGAGCCGCAGGCGGCCGCCCATCAGCGCGGCGAGCGGAGCGTCCCCGGCAAGGTGAGCGAGAAGGCCGGCGCGCAGGGCCAGCAGGGGGCTCGATCGCGTCACGGGGAAGCCTCCTCGATCACCTCTTCCACCTCGCAGACGAGGTCGCGGCGGCGCCCGTCCGGGTCGTCGGCGGCGCGGATCGCGAAGCGGCGGGGTCCGTCGGCGAGGCGCATCGCCGGGGTGACGCCGGGGCGGTAGCGCAGGCCGACGCGGTAGAGGCCGGGCCGGTCGGTGCGCCCGCCACGTGTGGCGGCGCTGCCGAGCGATTCCAGCGAGCCCCACAGCACGGGTCCGGCGACGTAGCGGCGGAGCCGGCCTCCGAACCCGTCGAGCTCGTCCACCGGCAGTTCGAGCACGAGGCGCCGCCGCCGCGCGCCGAGCGGCCTGTGTGTCATGGTTGGTCTCCGTGAATCGGAATCAGAGCCGCATCCGGCGGCAGGCGGCGGCGAGCCCCGCCGCCTCGGGCGGCAGCGGCCGGGGCGCACCCTCGCGGCCCGCATCACCGCGGTTCTCGAACCAGTCGGCGATCGTCAGGCGCAGCGCCTGGACCAGCGGCTCGGGGACAGGCGGCCCCTCGCCGCCGCAGCCGGCAGCGACCTCGACCAGAGCCGAGGCCGTGCCGAGCCGCGGCAGGTCCGGCCCGAACAGGAGGCAGGGCGCCTCCCAGGGATCGGGACCGACGCGGATCGGGCCCGGCTCGATCTCGGTGAGGGTGCCGCGCCCATCGACGAGCCCGGTGCGGAGCACGGCAACGAGCGGGCTCAGCGGCAGCGGCATCAGCCCCAGCCGGGGCCAAGCCGCCAGCACCACCCGGAAGCGGGCGGGCCGCAGCAGCCGGCGCGCGGCCGCCTCGACCGCCGCCCGCGCCGCCGGGATCAGGCGACCGATCAAGGCGTCGTCGGCGGTCTCGTCGGAGGACAGCCGGAGATAGCCTCGCATCTCGGCCACGCTCACCGGCTCGACGCCGGTCTCCTCGACGCGTATCGGGGTCATACCAGCCTCTCCTGAAAGCGTTTTTCGTCACCGATGCGCGCGCCGAACCCATCCGCCGCCCATGCGGAGCGCCGTGCTCTCCGGGCCTCAGCACTCGCGGTCTTGCTTGCCGCATCCCCGGCCCTGGCCATCGTCGGCGGCCGGGAGGGCGCGGCGGTGCCGGGCGCGGCCTCGGCGGTGATGGTGCTGACCTCCGGCGGCGGGGTCTGTTCAGGGATCGTCGTCGCGCCGGATGCGGTGCTCACTGCCGGCCATTGCGTGGCGGGCGTGAGCGAGAACCGCATCCATTACCGTGACGAAGCAGGCCGCCCCGTGCTGGCCGAGACGGCCGCCCGTAGCCTGCATCCGGCCTATGACGGCGATGCCATCCGCGGGCGCACCCGCTCCATCGACCTCGCGCTGCTGCGCACCCGCCAGCCCCTGCCGGCGCGGTTCATGCCGGCCATGTTGAGCACCGCGATGCCGCGGGCGGGCCAGAACCTGACACTCGCCGGGTACGGCGCCACGCGGGGCGGCGACCGACGCTCGATCGGCCGCTATCGCGGCGCAACGCTGGCCGTGGTCGAGCCCTACGGCCCAAGTCGCATCTTGGTTTGGCTGAAGGCGCCGGAGGCGGGCGGCTGCCAGGGCGATTCCGGCGGGCCGATCCTTGAGGGCGCGGCAGTGGTCGCAATCGCCGCATGGGTGAAGGACGCCTGCGGCGGCCTGACCCAAGGCATCCTGCTCGGGCCGCAGCGCGACTGGATCGACCGGACGCTGTCCGGCTGGGGTGCCTTCGCGCGCTGGTAACGTCCTTAACCGATCGTGATCCGCGCGCCGCAGCCGATCAGGAACCGGACCTTGGCCGCCGAATTGCCTTCAGATACGCTTCAACCGGCTCGGGATTCGTTCATGGAATCCGGCGCACCGCGCCCGGGCCCTGGGAGAACAGAAAAGATGGTCGCGAGCCCCCTTCGCGCGTGCCTGCTCGGTGCCTTGCTGGGTCTTGTCCCCCTCTCGGCGCACGCCGTGGTCGAGGGTCGCACCTCTCGCGATCCCGGCGGACTTCGCGCCTCGGTGGTACGCATTGAAAGCACGCAGGGCGAGATCTGCTCGGGCACCCTGATCGCGCAGGACATCGTGCTGACGGCGGCCCACTGCGTGATGCACAAGGCCGGCTACAACGTCGTCGTGGTCGATCCGAACTTCCGCCAGCGCCGCCTGCGGGCGGTCGCCGTCTCGATGCATCCTGAATTCGTCCCCGGCACGACGCCGGAGGAACAGCCCGGCATCGACCTCGCCCTGATCAAGCTGGAACAACCGGTCGGCGCAGGCTTCCGCCCGCTCGATCCGCGTGGCGGTTCGATCACCACCGGCGACAACGTGGACATCGCGGGCTTCGGCGTGCTCGCCGAGAACCGCCGCAACACGGCGCGGACGCTGCGCACGGCGCATCTCGTGTCGATCGGCTCATTGCAAGTCGCCAACCGCGTCACGGTCGTGACCGATTCGCGGCGCATGGCCGAAACCGCCGGCGCCGGTGCTTGCCTGGGTGATTCCGGTGGCCCGATCCTGCGCGGCGGCCAGATGGTCGGTGTGGTGAGCTGGTCGAGCGGTGCCATGCGCCAGGACCGGCGCGCCCGCACCGCCTGCGGCGGCTTCACCGCCGTCACCCCCACCGGCGAGCACGCGAGTTGGATTTCCTCGCGCACCGCCGAGATGGAAGCGATGACCGCCGACATGGCGGCGGCTCAGGCCGGGCGCACCGAGTGGATGGCCCGGCCCGCCCGGCGGCGGATGTATTGAGAACGATCAGGCGGCGAACCGGAGCAGCTTGATCGCGGCGAAATCCTGTACCCCGCCGCCGACACGCTTGGTGGTGTAGAACAGGACGTAGGGCTTGGCGGAGTAGGGATCGCGCAAGGTCCGCAGGCCGACACGGTCCACGACGAGGTAACCGCGCTTGAAGTCGCCGAAGGCGATCGAATGGTTGCCGGCGGCGATGTCGGGCATCGCCTCGGCTTCGACCAGCGGAAAGCCCATCAGCGTCGCGGCCCGGTCGGCGGCGAGCGGCGGTTGCCAGAGGTAGTTGCCGTCCGCGTCCTTGAATTTGCGGATCGCGCTCTGCACCCGCCGGTTCATCACGAAGCTGGCGCCCTGGCGATAGCCGGCGCGGAGCGCGTAGATCAGATCGAACAGCACGTCGCTCGGGTTGCTCGCCGGGAAGGCGCCGGCCGCCCCGGTCGCAACGAAGCCGAGCTTGCCCGACGCCCAGTTCGCATTGGCCACAGTGTCGTAGCTGAGAAAGCCCTTCGGCCGGCCGACGCCGTTGCCGGTGACGAAGGCGACGCTCTCCTGTTCGGCGAACGCCGTCTCGACCTCCTCCGCGAGCCACGCATCGATATCGAGCACCGCGTCGTCGAGCAGTGTCTGGGTCGCCGCCGGCATGGCGTAGAGTTCCATTGCCGGGAAGCTCAACTCGGACAGGCTCGGCGCGTCGGTCTGCGGCCGAGGCGCGGTCTCGGCAACCCAGCCCGCAGCGGGACCGTTGACCGAAACCGCACGCTTGTATTGCCCCCCGGAGACAGCCCGCACCGTGGCGATCGCGCGAATCGGCGAGATCTCGGCGAGCCGACGCAGCACCTCGCGCTCGATCGTCGGCGGCACTAGGTAGCCGCCGTCGGGCCCGGACCCGGCGGAGAGTGCCTTCTCCTCCAGCCGCTTGAGGCCGGCGCTCTCGCCGGCCCGGACATAGAGGTCGAAGGCCGCCTTGTGCTCGGTGGTGGAGGCGTCGCGCGCCGGCTCCGTCCCGCCGAGCGGCGGCCGGGCACGGTCAAGGCTGATCCGGTCGAGGCGGTTCTTCGTCTGATCGAGAGCGGCGTCGATGCGGATGAGCTTCTCCTCCGTCACCACATCCGCTGTGAGCCGTGTCTCGATCTCGGAGAGGCGGACGTCGTTGGCCTCCTTGAATGCCTCGAAGGCGCGGGCGAACTCGTCGAGCACCGCTTCCGCGCCGAAGGTCGCCGCCTTGTTCTCGGGCAGGCAGGTGGGGGCCTTGGTTTCGAAACGCATCTCGGTCATGGCATCCTCGTTGGTGAAGGAAGACGGAGGGCTCAGGCGCGCGCCGCGAGCGGCGGGGCCGCAAGGCGCAGGCGTGGCGGGACGAAGGGGCGGGGTGCTGCGGCGCGGATCACCCGCGCGTCGGGCTGAAGCGGGAAGGTCACCAGCGACACCTCCCAGAGATCGACGGCGAGCAGCCGACGTCCGCCGCGCTCAGGGGACGCTCGCACGACGCGAAAGCCGATGGAGAGGCCATCGAGGGCGCCCTCGCGCATCAGCGCGTCGATCTCGCGGGCGCGCTGAACCGCAAGGTTGAGCCGACCGGCGACGTGCAGGCCCCGTCCATCCTCCTTGAGGGAGAGCCAGGAGCCGATCGGCTCGGCCGGATCGTGCTGCCACAGCATCCGCACCCCGCGCGCGCCCCGCCGGGCGAGGCTCGTGGCAAACGCCCCCGGCGCGACGGTGTCGCGGCCGAGATCGGGCACGCCGAACAGGCTGGCGTAGCCGGTGAAATGGCCATCCATCGAAAGACCTCGAAAAGAGGGGTGAAGAACGGGCTCGCCCCGAATCCCGCCGGGGCCTTAGGCCGAAGAGCCGGTGCCTTGCCCCGCGTCCTGCGCGGGGTAACCGACGGCCTCACGCTTCTCGTCCACCGACAGGAAGTCTGCGCCCTGCACGCGGCGCCAGAGCGACTCGCGCTCGGTCGCGAGAGCCTCGACCGCGTCGAGATCCGGCTCCAACCGCGCCGGGCCGAAGGCCGGTTCCAGCCAGCGGGCGAGCGAATCGGCGGTGCGGCGCACCAGCGGGATCACCGTCTGGCGATAGAAGGCGCGGTTGGCCTCGGCGTAGTTCGCGTGGGTGTTGTCTCCGGGAAGACCGAGCAGCAGCGGCGGGACGCCAAAGGCGAGCGCGATCTCGCGGGCAGCCGCCGCCTTCGCCTCGACGAAGTCCATCTCCTTCGGTGAGAGCGAGAGCGGACGCCAATCGAGCCCACCGTCGAGAAGGAGCGGACGGCCGGCATTGGCGCTGCCCTGATAGCTCGTCTCCAGCTCGGCCTTGAGCCGGGTGAACTGGGTGTCGCTCAACGCCGCACCAGTCGAGGGTGCGAAGACCAAGGCGCCGGAGGGGCGCGCCGCGTTGTCGAGCAGCGCCTTGTTCCAGGCGCCGGCCGCGTTGTGGATGTCGAGCGGCACCGCCGCCGCCTCCATCGGCGAGAGACCGTAATGGTCGTCGAGCGGATTGAACAACGTCAGGTGCAGGATCGGCGGCACGGCGCCGGCCTGCTCGTAACGGATGCGCGGGCCGCCGACGGCGTACTCGTAAGCCGCGGGCCAGCCGTCGGCGCCGGCTACGACCTGCATCCTGTCCGGGCGCAGGGAGAACAGTTCTCGGGGCCGGCCATCGATCTCGACCGCCTCGATATACGCATTCCCGGATACCAAGAGATGTCCGTAGATCCCGTCGAGAAAGCGCATCCCGCCTTCGCGGGGGTTGGGCCGGGCGAGCAAATCGAGCAACGGATGCGCGTCCTCGGCGCCGGCCAGCGTCAGCGGCAGTGAGGCCGCGGCCTCGGCGACGAGCCGGACCGAGCGGTGGACGACGGCGTTGCGCTGGAATCCCTCGCGAGCCAAAGCCGCGTAATCTCGCGCCGTCCAGACCGCTCGGCCTTCGCCGTAGAGGGCAAATGCCGCGCTCGCCTTCGTGCTGGGGACGAATCCAGCCGCCTTGGCGAGCCGCGCGATGAATCCAGGCATGGCACGCCTCCCGCTGGCGATGTTTCACGTGAAATTAACCGGGGCCTTCAGAGCCGGCGGATGCGCGGCTCGACCGATGGCGCGAGCATCAGGTGGGTGAGCGCCCAGACCAGCGCGTCGAGCCGATCCGGCGAGCTGCCGCCGGGCAGACCGCCGGGACCGAAGGCGCACATCTCGTCCTCCAGTGCTGGAAGCGGGCCGACATGGCGGACGCGCCCCTGGGCGTAGAGTAACGAGACCGGCTCGGCCCGCAGCAGCTTGCCGCGAGTCGCCCGCACCGTCGCCACGGGCACGCTCGGGTCGGCTTCCGCCAGCACCGCGACGACCATCTCGCCGCCCTGGTTGACCTCGGCCACCAGCACGTCGGCTGCCAAGCGGTGGTACAGGGCCAACGCAGCCCGCGCCCACACCGCAGGTGCAGCCTGTTCCAGGGTCGCATCGGCCAGCACGTAGGCGGTTCCGTCGGCAGCAAACCCGGCCGCGACGATACCGCAGGCATCGGCGCCAACACGGGAGGAGGCCGGCGGATCGACGGCGACGGCGATGCGCTGCAGCAGCGGCGCCTCGGAGACGCGCCCCCGCTCGATGGAAGCACGGGTCCAGAGCGCGTCGGGCCGATCCTCGATCAGTTCTCCGTCGAGTTCCTGCCGCCCAAGCCGGGTGCCGGCATAGCGGCCGACCACCTCCTCCAAAAAACTCGGCGCAAGGTTCTGCGCGTTGTCGGCGGTGCGCGAGCGCGTCACCACCGTGCGCGGGTCCGTGAGCAGCCGTCGGATCAGCGGCATCGGACGCGGCGTCGTGGTAACGAGACCGCGCGGATGCGTTCCGAGCCGCAGGCCGAACTGAATCATGTCGTAGGTGGCCTCAGCCTCACGCCACTTGGCCACCTCGTCGGACCACACGGCGCCGAATTGCGGGCCGCGCAGGGAATCCGGCTCCTCGGCCGAGAAGGCCAGCGCCACCGCGCCGTTTTCGAACACCACCCGCCGCCGCGATGGCTGCCAGACCGGCGGCGCGCCGCCGAGACGCGGCAGGGCGAGAAGCCCGGACGGGCCTTCGATCATCACGTCGCGCACATCGGCGAAGGTCTCGCCGACAAGCGCGATCCGCTCCACCGGCTCCGGCGAGAAAACAGGATCGCTGAGGGCAAGGCCGCGCACCCATTCGGCGCCGGTCCGGGTCTTGCCGGAGCCGCGCCCGCCGATCACCGCCCAGGTCGTCCAGCTTCCCGCCGGCGGAAGCTGGTCGTGCCGCGCAATGTGAAGCCAATCGGCCTCAAGCAGGCGCAGATGGTCCGGTGAGAGACGGGTCAAGAAGGCCGTCGTCCGGCTCCGTCGCCGCGAATGCAGCATAGCGGCGCGCGATATCCGCGCGCATCGCCACGAGGTCGGAGGCGCGCAGGGGTGGTCGGCCGGCCGCACCATCCGCCCCTCCCTGCCGCGCGGCCCGGTCGGCCGCCTTCATGTCGTCGAGCATGTTCTTCAGGCCGCCGAGATCGCGCAGCACTTTCCCGGAATCGAACCCGGCGGGCGACACTTCGGCATCGAGCGCAGCATCGAAGCGTGCGATCTGCCGCTCGATATGCGCGCGCAATTGCGCCCGCAGCCGCCGGGCATCCGGCGCACGCTTGCGGGCTGACTTGGGACTTGGCTTCGAAGGGACACCCGGCGCGGGCTCACCGCGTGGCTCGGAGGGTTCCGGCATCGCGGTGTCTCCATCCACACTTCTCGAGCGTGCCCTTTACCTACACGAGGAGCGTCGCGCTGTCAATCTATAAATTCCTATTTTTAACGCAAGAGAGGAATTTGGTCTGAAACGGACGACCCTACGGTGTGCGACTGCCATCATTCCGGACAGGGTCTGATATGAATTTTTCCATAGACCAGGAACGCCAACCGAGCCTCATCCGTAGATAAGCTAAGGAGTGCGCATCACCGCCTCCATACCAAGGGAGACAGCACCATGCTTAAAGGTGGACTTCTCTGGCTGATCGGCATCCCGCTACCGATCATTCTTCTGCTGTGGTTCTTCAACGTGTTCTAGAGCCTGGGCCGCGCTGGCATCGAAGGCTCGAATCTTCGGAGCCTCGCATCCCTCGATTGAAGGAACACGCTGCGGAGGTGTCCGCGTCAGAGCGTGACGCTCCGCGGCGTGTAGACGAAGGGCAGGCGCCCGTC
This sequence comes from Methylorubrum extorquens, assembly GCF_024169925.1. Lineage (NCBI taxonomy): Bacteria > Pseudomonadati > Pseudomonadota > Alphaproteobacteria > Hyphomicrobiales > Methylobacteriaceae > Methylorubrum > Methylorubrum extorquens. The sequence continues at coordinate 4,591,912 of NZ_JALJXF010000001.1, read as the reverse complement.
CCGCTCGATCAGCCGCGTCGTGGCTGCGCCGATGATGACCATGGTCGCCATGTCGGCCGGCGCGGTGCAGGCCTCGTCCAGCGTCAGCACCCGCAGCGCTTCGTCGGGCCGGGTCACGGCGCGGGCGAAGATGACCGGCGTCGTGGCAGGCAGGATTTCGGCGGCGAGCGCCAGCGCCCGGCCGAGCTGCCATGGCCGCGCCAACGAGATCGGATTGTAGAGGGCGACGCTGAGCCCTGCCCGCAACACCGCCTCCAGCCGGGCGGTCACGACCTCCCAGGGCTTGAGGTTGTCCGACAGCGAAATCGCGCAGAAATCGCCGCCGAGCGGTGCGCCGAGGCGGGCGGCGGCGGCGAGCATCGCGGTGATGCCGGGCTCGACCTGAATATCGAGATCGCGCCAATGCGCCGGTCCGTGCTCGACCGCCTCGAACACGGCGGCTGCCATGGCGAACACGCCGGGATCGCCGCCCGAGACCACCGCGACATGCCGGCCGGCCACGGCGAGTTCCAGAGCATGCCGGGCGCGGTCCACCTCGACCCGGTTGTCGCTGGCGTGACGGATCAGACCCTCGCGCTCCGGCACGCGGGCGACGTAGGGGATGTAGCCGATCAGGTCCTGCGCCCGGTCGAGGGCGTCGCGGGCCGATTCGGTGAGCAGCCGCGGATCGCCCGGCCCGAGGCCGATGATCGTGACGCTCCCCTCACCCTTTACCGGCGCGCTCACGGGCGGCGGCCCTCGCCGGGCACCAGCACCATCGAGAAGTAGGGCGCGACGTCGTCCGCCTTCTCGGCCAGCGGCACCACCCGCTCGCCGGCCATGGTGCCGCGCTCGACATAGACCGCGCGGGCGAGAAAGCCGGTCTCGGCCAGCACGCCGCGCACCTTCGGCAGGTGGCGGCCGAGCTTCATGATGACGGCGGCATCCGTACCCCTCAGCCGCTCCACCAGGGCCTCGCGCGGCAGCGTCGCCGGCAGGATGGTGAGCACGTCGTCGCCCCAGGTGATCGGGGTGCCGGCCCGCGTCCAGCAGCCGGACATGCCGGTGACGCCGGGGATCACCTCGACGGGGAAGCGGTCCTTCAGCCGCCGCCACAGATGCATGAACGAGCCGTAGAAGAAGGGATCGCCCTCCGACAGGATCGCCACATCACGGCCCGCGCCGAGATGGTCGGCGAGCCGTCCCGCCGCTTCGTCGTAGAAGCCGGCCAGGGCCGAGACGTATTCCGGGTGATCGGGGTGAAGCTCGGTGGTGTAGGGATAGGCCAGCGGAAACTCGCGGGTCGGATCACGCATCACCGCGTCGGCGATGGTGCGGGCGTTGCCGCGCTTGCCCCGCTTGCAGAAGTGAACGAGCACGGGGGCGTGCTCCAACACCCGCATCGCCTTCACGGTGAGGAAATCGGGATCGCCCGGCCCCATGCCGACGCCGTAGAGCGTACCGGTTCTGGCCGCGGCGGGGGTCTCGCCCGCGCCCTCCGTGGTCTCGCCCGGCGCGTCGATGCGCACGCTCCCCTCCATCACTCGATCTCATTCGCGAGGGCGTTGACGGCGGCCGCTGTCATTGCGCTGCCGCCGCGGCGGCCGTGGACCACGACGAAGGGCACGCGCCCGTCGCGCGCCAGCGCCTCCTTGGATTCCGCCGCGCCGACGAAGCCGACGGGGATGCCGATCACCGCCGCCGGGGGTGCGACACCCTCGTCCAAGAGTTCGAGCAGGCGGAACAGGGCGGTTGGCGCGTTGCCGACGGCAACGATGCTGCCGGGCAGCTTTTCCCGCCACAGCTCCATCGCCGCGGCCGAGCGGGTGGTGGCCATCTCCGCCGCCAGCCCCGGCACGCGCGGATCGCCGAGCGTGCAGACCACCTCGTTCTTCGCCGGCAGCCGGGTGCGGGTCACGCCGTCGGCGACCATGCGCACGTCGCACAGGATCGGCGCGCCGGCCTTCAAAGCCGCCTCGCCGGCCGCGGCGAAATCGTCCGACATCTCCACGTCGCGCGGCAGGTCGGTCATGCCGCAGGCATGGATCATCCGCACCACCACGCGCTCGGCCGCGCCGGACCAGCGGACGAGATCGGATTCGGCGCGGATCATCGCGAAGGAGCGCGCGTAGATCGCGCCGCCGTCGCGGATGTAGTCGTGGCGGGCACTCATCTCACGTCGTCCTAAAACACGGGGTCCAGCGCCGGAAGCCCGGCGTCTGCGGCCTTCCTTATCCGGTCCAGCGCCGCCTCGAAAGCGAGACGCGTTGCCGGCTCGGCAGAGGGGGGCCCGGCGAGCACCACGTCGTAGGCGCCGTCGCGGCCCACCAGGGTGAGGTCGGCGGGGCCGGGATGGGCGCAGCCCTTGGCGCAGCCCGAGACATGAGCGGTGAGCCCGGCCAGCGGTGCCAGCGCCTGCGCCAGCCGGGCGGCGTGGTCGGGCACCGGCGTCGTGCCGGAGCGGCAGGCCGGAGCGCCGGGGCAGGCGGCGACCCTGCGGCGCGGATCGTCCGGTGTCACGATGAAGCCGGCTCGCGCCAACTCGGCTTGGAGAGCGGCGGGGCGAAGCGTGACGAGGGCGAGGCCGCGCTCGGCGCTCAGCCGCACGTCCTCCGCTCCCGCAAGCACGGCGACCCGCTCCAGCCGGTCGGCGGTGCAGCGCCCGAACGGCGCCTGGACGAGAAGTGCTGCTCTGTCCGCGCTCAAGGCGGCGAGCCCCGGCGCGGCGGGCGCAGGAGCGGGTGCGAGCGGCGTCAGTTCGAACGGGAAGAAACCGGCTGCCGCGGCGATCACGGCCCGCTCGTGGGTGTCGAGGTCGCGTATCCGGCGTCCACCGATCTCGGCGAAGGCGGCGAGCGCAAGGCCGATGGCGCCCGCCGCCCGGCGCTCGGGCAGCACGCCGCAGCGCAAGGGGCCGTCTTCAGTCGCAAGGCCGAAGGCCACTTGCCCCGGCCCTTCGGCAAACAGAAAGAAGTCCGCCTCGACCGTACCGAGGCCGTGGGCGCCGCCGCCGTCGATCGCCACCAGCGTCTTAGGAGGCAGACCTGGCACCGCGAGCCCCGCCGCCTCCACCGCGCGGGCGAGCGCCGACACGTCGATCCGTTCCGTGGGATCGAGGCCGGCGAGCGGCGCCGTCAGCGTCAGGCGCTGCGGGCCGCCATCGTCACGGGTATCGCCGAGGCCGGCTTGCGCCAGGGCGCAGGCGAGCCCTGGCGCGCTCGCCTCGCTGACGCCGCGGATCTGGAGGTTGCCGCGGGCCGTCACGTCGATATGGCCGTTACCGTGGGCGCGCGCGCCCTCCGCAACCGCGCGCAACTGCGTCGGCGTCAGGCGCCCGAGCGGCGGGTGGATGCGGGCGAGCAATCCGTCGCCGGTCGGCATCGGCCGGGCGAGCGAGGGGCACCAGCCGCGGCGGGCGCCCTCCGGCAGCATGCGGCGCGCGCTCATTCGGCGGCCATCATTTCGTCGGCAGGCGCCGCGTTGCGCCGGCTCTGCCACAGGCCGCGGGCGCGCAAGTCGTCGAAGCGCTCGAGGATGGCGCGAACCGCCTCCGGGTTGGCCGCCTTCAGGGCGTCGAACGTCTCCGGATCGGCGATCCAGGCGCCGTAGAGCTGGTCGAGGTCGGCGCTCGACACCGCATCGGTCGCGGCGGCGAGCACGAACACCGCCTCGATCCCTTGCGCGAATTCCTGCGCGCCGCGGTAGCCGTGGCGGAGCTGCGCCGCGATCCAGCGCGGGTGGCCGAGCCGGCCGCGGATCAGCCGGGCGATGTCCTCGCGGGCGGTGCGGGTGCGCGGCGCCTCCGGATTCGAGACATCGAGGCTGTAGAGCGCGGGCGCCCGCCCCTCGCCGGACGCGGCGGCAAAGAACCCACCCATGGCGTCCGCCGCCGCGTCGCCGTCGAGCAGGTCGCGCTCGGCGACATCGAAGGCGTGGACATACGCGTCCGCCGCCGCGACGCGGACGGCGAAATCCGCGTCCGGCGCCTCCGCATCACCGTAGGCGTGGGTGGTGGCGGCGAGATAGGCGGTGCCGAGGTCGCTCCGCCCCTCCCAGGCACCGTCGAGGGCGGTCTCGGCCGTGCCCGCCCCGTAGCGGCCGGGGGCCGCGCCGTAGATGCGGGCGGCGGACTCGCCCCGGCGGCGGGCGGCGGCGAGCGGGTTCTCCTCGTCCTCCTCCTCGCGGGCGGCGACGGCGCGGGCGGCGCGGTCGAGCAGCGCCAGGGTCTCGGGAAAGGTATCGCGGAACGCGCCGGAGACGCGGCAGGTCACGTCGATGCGCGGCCGGTCGAGAAGGGCCAGCGGCAGCACCTCGAAGCCGGTGACGCGGGTAGAGGCATGGTCCCAGACCGGGCGCACGCCCATCAGGGCGAGGGCATGCGCCACGTCCTCGCCGCCGGTGCGGAGCGTCGGCGAGGCCCAGAGATCCATGACGATGCGGGCCGGGTACTCGCCCTCGTCCTGAAGGTAGCGCCGCACCACGGCGTCGGCCGCCTTAGCACCGAGCATCGTCGCGGCGCGGGTCGGCAGGGCGCGCGGGTCGAGCGTCGTCAGGTTGCGGCCGGTCGGCATCACGTCGAGGCGCCCGCGCGAGGGCGAGCCGGCGGGGCCCGGCGCGACGAAGCGGCCGTCCAGCGCCGTGACCAGCGCGGCACGCTCCGCCTCGGCACTGGCGCGAACCGGCTCGGAGGCGTCGGCGGGGGCGCGGCCGAACACGTGCAGGCCATCGCGGAACGGGGTCTCCCCGAGGTCGCACAGATGCGCATCGAGCGCGGTGAGTGCATCCGCCATCGGCGTGTCGCCATCGACGCCGGCCCCTTCGAGCAGGCCGGCGGAGGCCGCCTCGTCGAGGATCGCCGTGGCGATCAGCCCGGCCCGGCGCGGATCGAGCACGCTCGCGGCGGAATACTCTTCGACGAGTTCGCGCAGCGCCGCAGCCTCGGGGGTGAGCCCGGCGGCGTCGATCGTCGGGGTGAGGTGCCCGAGGGCGATGCCGCCGAGCCGGCGCTTCAGCGGCGCGGCCTCGCCGGGATCATCGACGATGAAGGGATAGACCACCGGCAACGCCCCGACGGCGAGCGCCGGCCAGCATGTGCCTGAGAGCGCCACCGCCTTGCCGGGCAGCCACTCGGTGGTGCCGTGGGTGCCGAGATGGATCAACGCGTCGAAGTTTTTGCGCAGGCCGAGATAGAAAGCGAGGTAGGCGTGGGTCGGTGGCTCGTCGGGGTCGTGATAGCCAGCCTTGCGGTCGGTGCTCCGGCCGCGATCGGGCTGGAGGAAGAGAGTCAGTTCTCCGCGCTCGGCTTCACGCGCATCCCCTCTCCCCGCACGCGGGGAGAGGGCTTCGGCAACCCCGTCGTCGCCGAAGCGAGGCGGCAGCCGAGGATGAGGGGGCGGCTCAGAAGGAGGCTCTACTGTAATCGCCCCCTCACCCCCGCTACCGCTCGTCGCGCCGACGACGAGGTCGTCGCGACCCTCTCCCCGCGTGCGGGGAGAGGGGGTGCCGGTTGCGGCAGCACGCACCATCCGGAACCGGAAGGCCCCGTCGGGGCAGACCGGATCGTCCTCCGGCGCGCCCCAGCGCTCGGTGAGTTCCGCCCGGCGCTCATCCGGCAAGCCTTCGAACCACGCTGCGTAATCGGCGAGCGGTACGGCGAAACCCGGCTCATCGGCGGTGAGCGCGTCCATCAGCGCGCCCGCCCCCGGCAATTCGCCCGCGGCAAAGCCCGCTGCGGCGAGGTCGGCGGCGATGGCGCGGGCGCTGTCCGGCGTGTCGAGGCCGACCGCGTAGCCGGCCCGCCCCCCGCGGGCGGGATAATCGGACAGCACCATCGCCAGCCGACGCTGGTCGCGCGGCGTGCGACGCAGGCGGATCCAGGCAGCGGCGCGCTCGGCAAGCGCGGCGATGCCGGCGGGATCGGGCACCGCACGGCGCTCCGAAAAGCCCTCGACCGCCTCCGCTTCCTCCTTGAACGAGACCGGGAAGCCCGAGAGCCGTCCGTCGAATTCCGGCAAAGCCACCTGCATGGCGAGGTCGGAGGCGTTCATGCCGCGGCCGGAGGCGGCCCAGGCCGTGCGCGGGGCGCCGATCGTGTAGGCCTGGAGCACGGGGCAATCGGCGGCGTCGAGCACGAAGCCGGCATCGTCGCGGGCCGAGAAGGCGGTGGCCGCGAGCACGATGTCGGGCCGGCGCAGGGCCAGGGCCGCGCGAAGGACGGCGACGGCCTCCGGGTCCTTCAGGCTCGACACGGCGAGCGTGACGCTGCCGATGCCGCGCTCGGTCAGCGCGGCGGCGAGCCCCACGGCCGGCGCCGTCTCGCCGGAGAGGATCGCCGAGCGATAGACCAGCAGCAGCGCCAGGGGCCCCGGCCCGGCGGCTTGCATCGCCGTCTCGAGGGAGAGCGGCCCGCAGCCGGGGCACCACGCGAAGCCGCGCGGCAGCGCCTGCGGCGGTGCGGCCTCGAAGGCGGCGCCGGCCTCCGCCGCGAGGGTGCGCAGCAGGTTCTTCAGGTTCTCCGGGCCGCCCGCACGAAAGTAGGCGTCGAGACGGATGCAGGTCTCCGGCGGCAGGGTCGAGAAGGCGTCGAGGCGCGGGTCCGGCCGGTCGTCGCCGGGCAAAACCGCGAGCCCCACACCCTGCGCCCGTGCCGCCGCCGCAACGCGCTCGATGCCGTAGCGCCAATAATCGAGCCCGCCGAGGCACCGGATGACGCAGACCTTCGCGCGGGCGATCACCGCATCGACGTAGAGATCGACCGACATCGGGTGGCGCAGTTGCGCCATCTTGGCGAGCCGCAGCGACGGCAGGCCGGGCTCGGCTGCGTGTGCACGGGCGACGGCCGCGAGGTCCGTATCGGTAAATGACAAAAAGACGATCTCGCCGGGGCTCTGGCCGAGATCGACCGCCGCCTCGCCCTCGTCGAGGGAGACCGTATCGAGGCGGATCAGGTGCATGGCGCGAGCGCCCTCACGGCTCCAACGGGACGCGAGCCGGATGGGCCCGCTTGCGCCGGATGCGCCAGACCAGCCGGAGGAGCAAGGCGGCAAAAAGGACAACCGGCAGCCAGGGCAGGCTGGCGACGGTGAAGCGGAGGGCAGAGGCCGCGCTCTCGCCGAGGATCGGGCCGCTGCGGGCCCAGACCTCCTGCACCGGAGCGAAGGCGCCGGCCCGCGCCCGGCTGGTGCGGAAGTCCACCGTGACGATCTCGGTGTCCACGCGCTCGTCGAGCCCGCGGCGCGTCCCTTCCGACTCCTCGATCTGGCTCTGGACCTGCGCCAGCTCGCCGGCGATCTTGATCAGATCCTCGGCCCGGTTGTCCGGCTTCTCGGCGAGCGCGGTCAGGCGGGTGCGGTAGTCGTTGAGCTGGGTCAGCCGCCGGCCGGTATCGGCAATCGAGGCCGTCAGATCCTCGGCGCGGGTCGCCTGCTCGATCAGCACGACGTCGCCCGCCGCCTCGCCCGGCAGCGGACCGGTGACGAAGGCGACGTAGGCGGCGACCGCGGCGTGCGGCAGCCGCACCTCGATCTGCGCCTGCGGCGGGCTCGCGCCGTTGCCGTCCCGGATCGAGGAATTCAGCAGCGTGCAGGTCGCGGTCTCGTCGAGGCAGCGGTCGCGGGCGGCGGCGAAGTGCGGGGCCACCCGGTCCGGCCCGAGGCCGACGGTGAGGTCGTGGCGATAGGCGAGCTTGGCCGCGCTTCCCTCACGCGCGGCGGAGACGAAGGGCGCGGGCGCAGGGGCCTGGGCCATCCGCATCTCCGCGTCCGCCTCGCGCCGGCTGTTGGAGCAGCCGGCGAGAAGGGCGAGGACGGGGACCGCGAGCCAAAGCCCGCGCGGCAGTCGGCCTGCGGCCGCGCCCCGGCTCATCCGCGCAGGGCGGCGGCGACCGCAGCCTGATCGAAGCCTTTGAGGCCGATGACGACGAGGCGTCCGTCGCGCGGCTCCGAACCCTTCCACGGGCGGTCGTAATGAGAGGCGACGCGCCGGCCGACGCCCTGCACCACGAGGCGCATCGGCTTGCCCTTCACCTCGGCAAAGCCCTTGATCCGCAACACGCCCTCGGTCTCGGCGGCCTTCTCCACGCGGGCGGAGAGATCTTCCGGGCTGCCGGCGATGCCGACCGGGATCGCGACGGATTCGAAATCGTCGTGGTCGTGATCCTCGCCCTCGCCGTGATGCGAGGGCCGGGCGTCGAGGTCGTTCTCGGCCGCCGCTGCGATGCCGAGCAGGACCCGCGGGTCGAGCCGGCCGTGCTCGGTCGCGACGATCTCGACGGCGCGCGGCAGATGCGCCTCGATCTCGGCGCGGACTTGTCGGAGGCCGGCCTCGTCGAGCAGGTCGGCCTTGTTGAGCACCACGAGGTCGGCGCAGAGGATCTGGTCCTCGAACACCTCCTCCAGCGGGTTGTCGTGATCGACCGATTGGTCGGCCGCGCGCTGGTTGGCAAGCGCCTCGGGGTCCTCGGCGAACATCCCCGCGGCGACCGCCGGGCCGTCCACCACCGCGACCACGCCGTCCACGGTGACCCGCGAGCGGATCGCCGGCCACTGGAACGCCTGAACCAGGGGCTTGGGCAGGGCGAGGCCGGAGGTCTCGATCAGGATATGCTCCGGCGGCTCGGGCCGGTCGAGAAGCTTGGTCAGCGCCGGCACGAAGTCGTCGGCGACCGTGCAGCAGATGCAGCCGTTGGGCAGCTCCACCACCGAATCCTCGTTGCAGCCCTCGATGCCGCAGGCGGCGAGGAACGAGCCGTCGAAGCCGAGATCGCCGAACTCGTTGACGATGATCGCGAGCCGGCGCCCGCGGGCGTTCTCGACGGTGTGGCGCACGAGCGTCGTCTTGCCAGCCCCGAGGAAGCCGGTGACGATGGTGCAGGGAATCTTTTCGACGAGGCTCATGATGGGGTCTCCCCTCGGGCCGCCTTGAGCGGCGGGATGCGGGCCACGACGCCCTTGCGAAACGCCTCCGGCCGCTCGCGCCAGGGCACGACGCCGTCGGGGGTTTCGAGGTAGCGGCGCAGACCCGCCAGGATGGTACGGGCGGCGGTATCGGGGTCTTCGAGCGCGTCGAAGTCGCCGTAGACGTAGGTCCAGCGGTTCGGTGAGGCGACCGCCACGGTGCAGGGCCGCTTGCAGACCGAGAGGCACTCGGCCCCCTCGATCGTCAGGCCCGGCACGGGCGCGCGCCCGGCCTCCGCATGCAAAGCGGCCAGCAACTTGGCCCCGGCGCGTGGCTCGGAGGCATCGCCCGCCGCGCGGCAGGTGGTGCAGACCGACAGGATGGCGGTGTCCGAATCAGGCATTCGCGCGGGCACCCGCCTCGCGGCCGAACAGGCCCCAGGCCCAGCCATAGGCCAGCCCGATCACCGCCCAGAACACGAAGCCGATGGCGAGCGAGCGCGCGGCGAACTGCGCGGCCGTGGCCGGCGGCACCTGCGAGCCCACGGTGTCGATCGATTGCGGCGCGCCCGCGAGATGCGGCGCGACGATGAGGACGAGGCCGCCCAGGATCGTCAGCGGCACCCGCCGCACGGCGATCAGGTAGAGGCCGAGCCCGGTCGCCACCACCGTCATCAGCCACCACGCCTGGCGCAGCACGAGCGGCGCGGCGCCCATGCCCGGCAGTTCCGGCGGCAGGCCGATGGCGGGTGCCAGCGCCACCGCAAGGAAGCCGGCGATGCCGACGACGAGGCCGCCCTGCGGGGTCGGCTCGCGGCGAAGCGCCAGCATCACCGCCGCCAGAAGCAGCGCGTAGCCGACGCCGCCGACCAGCGTTGCGAGACCGGTGAAGGCCATGCGCTGCAGGCCCGGTGCGGGCTGCCACTCGTCGGCCTTGCCGTGGTCGTGCCCGCCCTCGCCGTGACTGTGCTGGGACGGCGCGTGGGCCGGTACGATCAAGGCGGCGAAGGGGGCGTCGGTTGTCGGTGTGAGGGCGGCATGCGCCCCCTCGCCCTCATAGGTCTCCGCTTGAAGGATCAGCGGGGAGGTCAGCGCGAGCTGAAGGCCCGTCGCGACGACGGACGCGAGGAAGCCGGCGACGAGCGCCGCCGACAGCAATCGGGTGATCATGGAACTGCTTGAAGCCGCTGGAACGCGGATCAGTGGCAGGGGAAGTTCTGCGCGTGGCGGAAATCGTGCGCCGCGTTGTGCAGCACGGTCGCCGGAGCGAAGCCCGCCACGAAGACGAGACCGAGGCCGAGGAAGGCGGCGACGAGAAGCGCGCGGGCGCCCTCGGCGGAGCGGGTGGTGGCCTGGGTCTGAAGGGTCGCAGTCGTCATCGGGTCACGGGCTCCGGCCGCCCCACCGGCGGCGTTCGAGAACAAAACTTCGCGGGACGGCAGGTCTCCTGGCTCGCGGCTGGTGTCGTGCCTGCCGCCTTCCCGGATCACCCGGTGGCTCGTGGCAGGAACTCGCCGCTTACAGTTGCGGGGGCAGCCGCGGAATCGAGGTTCTTGGAGAAACCTCTCACCGCATTCCCTTTTCACCCCGTTGCCGGGGCACCGTCACGGGCCGCTTGTAACGCGGAGCGGCCAGCCTTGCAAAGCGCCATTGCGTGAACGGACGCCCCCGGTGCAAACCGGCGGTCATGACGGAGGCTGCACCCGACCGGATGACCCTGGTGCTCGGCGGCGCGCGCTCGGGCAAGAGCGCCTATGCCGAGCGGCTGATCGAGGCCTGTCCGGCTCCTTGGCTCTACATCGCCACGGCGCAGGCCTGGGACGAGGAGATGCGCGTCCGCATCCATGAGCACCGGGCGCGGCGCTCGGGCTCCTGGCAGACCCTCGACGTGCCGACGGCCCTGCCGGAGGCGGTGGCCGCCGCGACCGGGCCGGTACTGGTCGATTGCCTGACGCTCTGGCTCACCAACCTGCTGCTGGCCGAGGCCGATCTCGAAGCGGCCACCGACGCCCTGGCACGGGCCTGCGCCGCGGCGCCGGGCCCGCTGGTGCTCGTGGCCAACGAAGTCGGCCTCGGCATCGTGCCGGACAACGCGCTCGCCCGCCGCTTCCGCGATGCGGCCGGGCGGCTGCACCAGCGGTTGGCGCGCGACGCCGACCGGGTCGTGCTCACCGTCGCCGGCCTGCCGCTGACGGTCAAACCCTCACGCGAGAATCCTTGATGACCGAAGACGATACCCGCCACCGCGAAAAGATGGCCAAGCGCAAGGCGGTGCAGGACGCCGAGGTCGCCTCGAAGAAGATCGAGAAGGGCCTGCTCATCGTCCATACCGGCCCCGGCAAGGGCAAGACGACCGCCGCGCTCGGCCTCGTGCTGCGCATGCTCGGGCGCGGCCACCGGGTCGGCGTGGTGCAGTTCATCAAGGGCGCCTGGGACACCGGCGAGGCCCGCGCGCTGAAAAACTTCGGCGATCAAATCGCGTGGCACGCGCTGGGCGAGGGCTTCACCTGGGAGACGCAGGACAAGGCCCGCGACATCGCCGCCTGCGCCAACGCCTGGGACACGGCCAAGACGCTGATGGCGGATTCCAGCATCCGCCTGCTCGTCCTCGACGAGTTGAACATCGCCCTGCGCTACGACTACCTCGACCTTGAGGCGGTGCTCGCGGACCTGGCCGCCCGGCGCCCCGACCTCCACGTCGTCGTGACCGGCCGCAACGCCAAGCCGGCGCTCATCGAGGCCGCCGACCTCGTCACCGAGATGGGCAGCGTGAAGCACCATTTTTCCGCAGGCGTGAAGGCGCAGGAGGGGATCGAGTTTTGAGTTCGCGCGTCGTCGCGCGATTCTGGATTCCAAACCCAATCTGATTGACGCGGCAAAGGGCTGCTCAGGGCGGAAAGCAGATGTTGATGCCATGACTGCGAGCGGACACGTCGCATTCATTGCATCGGAAGCGCACGAAACCAACATCGGTCAATTGACCTGGCCGACGGCGTCCGCCTCATGGATCCATGACGCAAGTTTCTGAGCCGTGGATCGGCCGCGAATGTGGGATGTCCGCCTACATCCGTGACCATGACTGGAGCGCGACGCCGCTCGGCCCGGTCGGGCGGTGGACGGAGCGTTTCAAGCTCATGGTCGAGCAAGTGCTCGCCAGCCCCCTCATATCGGGCCTCACCTGCGGACCCGAGCGCATCCTCGTCTATAACGAGGCGGCCGCGCGGCTGTTCGGGGACCGACACCCCGGCGCACTCGGCCGTCCCATGTCCGAAGCGTTCCCCGACACGTGGCCGGTCGTCGCCCCCCTCTACGAGCGTGTGTTCCTAGGGGAGAGCGTGCATGTGCCGGCTCAACCGTTCGACCTGGGCGGGAGCGAGGTGTTCGACACCTACCTGACGCCCATGCGGGACGAAGCCGGCGCGGTGATTGCGGCACACATGGTCGGCTTCGAGATCGGCGGCCGGTTGCGCACCGAGGCGGCGTTGCGGGTGAGCGAGGAGCGGCTCGCGCGCGCATTGGAGGCGGGCGATGTCGGCGTGTGGGAGATCGACCTCGCCACGCTGGACGCTTGGCGCTCACCGCAGCACGACCGCATCTTCGGGTACGAAGCACTCCTGCCCACGTGGACCTACGACACGTTCCTCAATCATATTACGCCGGAGGATCGGGACTCAGTCGACGCCTGCTTCCGAGACGCCATCGCCGCGGGCGGGCAGTGGAACTTCGAGTGTCGAATCCGGCGCGCGGACGGCAAACTCCGGTGGATTGGGGCGCAGGGTCGGATCGATCCCGGCGCGGGACGACACCTCCGGCGCATGAAGGGGACGGTGCGCGACATCACGGAGCGCAAGAGTTCCGAGGCGGCTCTGCGCGAAAGCGAGGAACGGTTCCGCGGGCTCGTCGAGGGCTTCGGCCAGTTCAGCTGGGAGGCGCACCCAGACGGGTCCATCGTCGCCGACAGCCCAGGCTGGCGCGCCTTCACCGGCCAGCGGCTGGACAAGTGGCAAGGCTACGGCTGGCTGGATGCGATCCATGTCGATGACCGGGCAGCGACCGAACAGAAGTGGCGCGCGGCGGTCGCCGCGGGGAGCGCGGTCGATGCCGAGTATCGCTTGTGGCACGCGTCCAGCGCGTCGTGGCGGTGGTCGAACGTTCGCGTCGTGCCGATTACGCGCCCCGACGGCACAATCCGTAAATGGGCGGGAGTCAACATCGACGTCAACGATCGGTGCATGCTGCAGGCACGCCTGGAGGTTCTGGTCAACGAGTTGCAGCACAGGGCGCGCAACCTGCTGGGTGTCGTCGCCGCTATCGCCGACAGGACGGTCAAGCGCGGCGGGTCGGTCGAAGCGTTCGAGGAACGGCTCCAGGCGCTCAGCCGGGCACAGGGCCTGCTCAGCCGAAGCGGCAGCGATACCGTCGAGGTCGGTGCGCTGGTGCGGGCGGAACTCGCTGCACACGTGGACGAGTCATCGGACCGGATTGAGGTCGGCGGGCCGCCGGTGCTCCTGACCGCGCGGCAGGTGCAGAACTTCGCGCTGGCCCTACACGAGATGGCCACCAACGCCGTCAAATACGGCGCACTGAGAAACGATACCGGCCGTCTCGCCGTCACTTGGGATGTGACACGGGATCAGCGCGGACGGCCTCGGTTGGTTTTAAGCTGGATCGAGACCGGTATCCGCGTCGATCCGGGGCAGACCACGCGTCGCGGCTACGGCACCGAGCTCATCCAGCAGGCCCTGCCCTACGCGCTCCAGGCGAGCGTCGGTTATACGCTGGGCGAGAATGGCGTGCGCTGCCAGATCGACATGCCGATCACTTGCCCTGTGTAAGCGACAACACCCTTACGAGGATGGAGGATCGCGGATCGAGCGCTTCCAGAGCCTGCAATGCCCGACCTTGCCCAGCCTCTTGCCGGCCGCTTCATTCTGGTGGTCGAGGACGAGTATCTGATCGCCATGCACCTGAAGCGCTGGCTCGAGGAAGCCGGCGCGACCGTGATCGGACCTGTGCCGAGCGTGGATCGGGCGCTGGACCTGATCGAGGATGTCACCCTCGATGCGGCGGTGCTGGACGTGAATCTCGGCGACGGGGATACGGTGTACCCGGTGGCCGAGACGCTGACGGGTATCGCCGTGCCGTACCTATTCGCCACGGGGCAAACGGAGCGGTCTCATGCGAACAACCGTTGGGAGCAGCCATCTCTGGCGAAGCCCTTCTCGAAGGACGAGTTACTGCGCACACTGACCGGGCTAATGACATCCCCACGACAATCCTCCTGAGGCGCTCTCCGTCGTTTGCCCGGGGGGATGTGGTCCATGATCGGCTGAGATCTTGATGGACTGCTGTGGGTCGAAAGCGGCGACCTCTCATGGTCAAGCGAATTGAGTTCGAACTCGGGAACTTGCCATGGACGTCCGCCCGATCCGCACGGACGCCGACCTGACCGAGGCCTTGCAGGAAATCGACCGGCTCTGGGGCGCCCCTTTGGGAACGCCGGAGAGCGATCCCGTGGAAACCCTTCACTTCGCCATCGGCGAGATGGGGCGCTCGGTGGAAACTGCCGATCGACGCCCTGGCGAGACCGTATCGCTTCGAGCGGGACGCGGCCTGAGCCGCGCCCCTCATCCGCAAAAACTCAGTACTCGACGATGTCTTCCAGCGCGTAGTGCTTCACCGTCTTGCGGTTGGCGATCAGCTCGTCGATCGTCGGCTCGCCCTTCATGGCGCGGGCGATGGCGAGCTTCGTCGCCTCGTAGTTGGTGCGGTAGAGATCCTTGCGGTCGAGATTCTCGTCCTTGCCGCAGCGCTCGTCGAGCCAGATCGTGATGATCATGCACAATTCGTCGAGGCCGTCCTTCGGCAGGATGCCCTCGATCACGCAATCGACGATCGCGTCACCCGTGGCCGCCTGAACCACGCCGCCGAGAAGCTCGGCATACTCGGCGGTGTGGATCGTAACCTTGGTGGTCATGATCGTGGAGGGGCGCACGAGCTGGTTGAGGTCGCGCACCACGAACATGCGGGTATGGCCCTGCACCTGCCCCAGCATGCTCGCGAAGCCGTGGCCCACGGGGCCGCGGGTGGAGCCGATCAGCACCTCCGGCATCGCGTCGGTGAACTGCCCTTCGGCCGCGAGCACGGTCGCCTCGCCGGTGCGGAACCAGATCTCGGACATGTCGGTCATCCCTTGGATTGTCGTACGGCGTCGCGCCCGGCGGGCGTTCGGCGCGCAGACATCATCCCCGGCCCGCCGCGTCAATCGTCTTCGCCGGGGCCCTCTCCGAGCCGCGCCCCTGGTCCGGGCCGGAGAAAGCCTCCATGTGGGGTTCGGCAAGGATCGGAAGGATCGATTCGATGAGCGAGCCCGGGAAGGGCAGTGGGTCAGGCAGCGAGCGTGGCTGGAGCCTGTCCGCCAGGGCGGAGGGCGAGGTCGTTCGCCTGGAACTGGGCCTGCCCGATCTCGGCGGACGCCCCGTCACCGCGATCCTCAGCCTTGACCGGACGGAGGCGCGGGCCTTCGCCCGGGCGCTGCTCGCCGCGGCGGGCGACGCGACCGAGCGGACCTTCGTCGGCCCTCAGGAACCCTGAGCGCGCGCCCGATCAGCGCTGGTTGCGCCGTCCGGGCAACCGCGGAACCGCCGTGCCGCGCGGCTCCACCGGGGCGTCGCAGGCGTAGGCGAACTCGGTTTGCAGATCGCTGAACACCGTCTCGCCAGTGATCTTGCAATCCTCGCGCACGGTCTCGTCGAGATAGGTACGCGCCGCCGTGCGGAAACGCGCGGCCCGAGACTCGGCGGGGGGACGCCCGTCGCCGATCCGGCCCACATCGCAGCCGGTCACCTCGCGCAGGGCGTTCGAGACCACCAGAACCCGGCGGCGCTGGCGATTGTCGTAGACCTCGTAGGGCTCGTTGCAGCCGATCGTGACGACCTGCGGCACCTGGGTGACGTAGGTCTGCGAGATGTAGCCGAAGCCGGTGCAGCCCGAGACGGCGAGGCTGCCGCCCAGCACGAGCGGAAGCGCGAGCCACCGAACCGTCGTCGCCATCTGCCGCCTCATACGGTGCCATCTCTCCCGCGACCGGCAGGAATGGACGCATTGAAACGGTCCAGCTTGCCCGGTCAAGCCGGCCGCGTTCCGGATCGCTCCGACGAGGCCACTCGGTACGGGCTCGTGACGGCTCGCTGCGGAACGGACCGGCGGGGCCGCCGCGTTGCCCGCCGACAGCGGGCGGCGGGACAGGAAGAGGGACGGCAGGGCATGGTGGAAATCCGGCACGACACGGTGACGGCGAACGGCGTACAGTTGCACATCGCCCGGGCGGGAACCGGTAGCCCCCTGCTGCTGCTGCACGGCTGGCCGGAATTCTGGCTGACCTGGGAGCCGGTGATGGCCCGGCTCGCCGACCGCTTCAGCCTGATCGCACCGGACCTGCGCGGCTTCGGTGCCAGCGAGAAGCCCGATCCCGGCCCCTCGGACAAGGCCGGACCGGAGGTCCACGCCGCCGACATCGTCGGCCTTCTCGATGCTCTGGGGCTCGCACGTGCGGGAGTCGTCGGGCACGATGTCGGCGCCTATGTCGGGCAGGCCCTCGGGCGGTCGCATCCGGACCGGCTCACCGGGCTGTTCTTCTTCGATTGCCCCTATCCCGGCATCGGCCCGCGGCTGGCCCGACCGGAGATGCTGGCCGAGATCTGGTACCAGTCCTTCCATCTCAAGCCGTTCGCGGCGGATGTGGTCGGCGCCAGCCGCGAGAGCTGCCGCGCCTATATCGGCCATTTTCTGCGCCACTGGGCCGGCGGGAATCCAGCTGCCTTCGACGCGGTGCTCGACGCCTTCACCGACAACTTCCTGGCGCCCGGCAACCTTCAGGGCGGCTTCAACTGGTATCTGAGCCAGCAGGCGGGGCGGCTCGCCATGCTGCGGGGCGAGACCCCGGCCCTGCCGCCGATCGATGTGCCGACCTGTATCCGATGGGGCACGCAGGACCCGCTCTTCCCCTACGCCTGGACCGACCGGCTCGGCGAGACCTTCTCCGATCTCGACCTCGCCCCGTTCGAGGGCGCAGGACATTTCCCGCACCGGGAACGGCCTGAGGCAGCCGCGGAAGCGATCGCGGGATTCTTCGCGCGGCTGGAGGCTTGAGCGCAACGCGCCCAGGTTTCGAAGAAGCGATGCCCGTCAGCGATGCCCGTCGCCGCGTTCTCGGCCTACCGGGCGCGAGCAGAGCCGGGAATTCCGGGGCCGCCGCTGCACGAGCAAAACGCGCGGTGTATTCCAAAGATTGCTGCGAGAAGGACAACAATGATCGAAACCGGGAGAGGTCCCCGGTCAACCGATCATTCACAAATGTCATTGCTTAGTTGTTCCAACGCCACGTGGCGACAATTCCAAAAAAAGCTGGGGGGCCGATGCGCGTCCGGAGTCTCTTCGTCTCTTGCATCGCCACGCTCAGCCTCGTGACGGCGGGTTCGAGTTCCTTCATCGCCTGGCAGGAATGGCAGCGCTGGTCGCAGGCGGACGAGGCACGTCATCTCGTCGGGGTTCTGGGCGAGATGGCCCGCTTCAACGAGCGCCTCGCGCTCGAGCGCGGCTCCTACAACCAGCTCCTGCTCCTCGATACCGCCGACCAGGCGCCGATCCGGCCCTCGGCCGAAGCGAACCGCAAGGCGACCGAGGCCGTCATCGGGCGGGTCATGGGTGCCGTCGCGACCATGCCGTCCGACAAGCGGACCGTGATCGAGCGCGCACTGCAGCCGGCGATCCGCCAGCTCGAGGACGCGCGCGCGGCGGCCGACAGTGAGATCGCCAAACCGCTCAAGCAGCGCGACGAGCAGGCGGCGAAGAGCTTCCAAAAAGCCATCATCGCAGTCGTCACGCAGAATGCGAAGACGCTCGGGACGGTCGAGATCGATGTGATGCGCAAGAACCCGGACATCGCCCGCGCGGTGCCGGTGATCAGCCTCGCGATGGAGTTGCGCGACGTCGGCGGCAGCCGCTCCGCCTGGTTCAGTCAGTACGCGGGGAGCAAGCAGCGCTTCCCGCCGGCCCTGGTCGTCCAGGTTCACGAGATGGACGGCCGGATCGATCAGGCTTGGCAGCGGCTGCAGCGCAGCGTGCTTCAGGTCGAAACGGAAGGCCCGATCGTCGAGGCGCTCAGGCTGGCAGAGCGCAGCTTCATCGCAGATCCGGGTAAGGTGATGGCCGCGATGTTCGCGGCCGCCCGGGATGGGACCGAGCCGCCGATGGGCCTCCCGGAGTGGCGCCCCTATACCGTCAACGCACTCCAGTCGATCCTGACCATCAGGGATGCCGCCCTGACATCGGCGCTCGCCACGGCCGACGAGACGATCGCCTCGGCGCTGCCGCGCCTCGCCGTAGCGGGTGCGACCCTGCTCTTCGTCATCCTCTGCACCTTCGGCATCGTGGTCTTCTTCACGCGCCGCGTCGTGCAGCCGCTGGCCTCGCTGGCGCGGACCATCACGCAGCTCGTGGAAGGCGCGCGCGACGTCGTGGTGCCCGGCACGGAGCGCCGCGACGAGATCGGCGAGATCGCCCGCGCGGTGGACGTCCTGAAGGCGCACGGCGCCGAGGCGGAGCGGCTGCGGGGCGAGCGCGAGGGCCTGCGGCAATCCGCCGAGGTGGAGCGGCGCCAGAGCCTGGAGCGGACGGCGGACCAGTTCGGAAACTCGGTCGGCGGCATCGTGGGCCAAGTCGCGACGGCGGCGGGTTCGTTCGAGGCCCAGGCCACGACCCTGGCCGGCACCGCCCGGGAGGCCGACCTGCGTTCGGCGGAAGCCGCCCGGCTCTCCCGCTCGGCCTCGCAGAACATCGAGGCCGTGGCCGCGGCCGCGGAGGAGCTGTCCGCTTCGATCGATCAGATCCGCGGGCAGGCGCGGGGGTCGTCCGCGGCCGCATCGGAAGCGGCTCAGCAAGCCTCCGAGACGGAAGCCAAGGTCGCCGACCTCGGCGGCGCCGCCGCGCGGATCAGCGAGGTGCTCGGCCTCATCCGCGGCGTGGCGGAGCAGACGAACCTGCTGGCGCTCAACGCCACGATCGAGGCGGCACGCGCCGGCGCGGCCGGCAAGGGCTTCGCCGTCGTCGCCGCCGAGGTGAAGGCGCTGGCCGGTCAGTCGGCCCGGGCGACCGACGAGATCGCGGCGCATATCGGTTCGGTCCGCGTGGCCACGGAGCAGACGGTGCAGGCCATGGGCAACATCACGCAGGCGATCCGGCGCGCCAACGGCATGGCGGACGCGATCGCCCACGCCATCGACGAGCAATCGACGGCGACCCAGGAGATCGCCCACAACATCTCGGCCGCCTCGCACGGCATGCGCTTGGCCACCGGCGAGATCGAATCCGTCATCGGCGCCTCCAGCGCCACGGGGCGGGCAGCGGACATGGTGCTGCAGGACGCCATCGCGCTGAACGGGCAGTCCGCCCAGCTCCAGAACTCCGTCCAGCACTTCGTCGGCTCGATCCGGGCCTGACGGGGCGGGACTGACGCGGCGGCCGGGTCCGACCCCGGCCTTATCCCCGCGCGATGATCTCGCGGATGCGCAGGCCCAGGGTCTCGACCACGAACGGCTTGGTCAGCACCGCCATGCCGGGCTCCAGATGGCCGTTGCCCACCGCCGCGTTCTCCGCGTAGCCGGTGATGAACAGCACCTTGAGGCCGGGGCGCGAGATGCGGCCCGCATCGGCCATCTGGCGACCGTTCATGCCGCCCGGCAGTCCGACATCCGAGATCAGCAGGTCGATGCGCACGTCCGATTGCAGGACCTTGAGGCCGCTGGCGCTGTCGGCGGCCTCGATCGCGGTGTAGCCGAGATCCTCCAGCACCTCCGTCACCAGCATCCGCACCGTCGGCTCGTCATCGACCACGAGCACCGTCTCGCCCCGCCGAGCCCGGGGCGCATCGACCAGGGGACCGAGCGAATCGGGCTCCTCCGCGTCGCCATGGAAGCGCGGCAGGTAGATGCAGACCGTCGTGCCCTCGCCGACCTCCGAATAGATCCGTACCTGCCCGCCGGTCTGCTTGGCGAAGCCGTAGATCATCGACAGCCCGAGCCCCGTGCCCTGTCCGGTGGGCTTGGTCGTGAAGAAAGGGTCGAACGCCTTGGCCCGCACGTCCGGCGTCATGCCGGTGCCGGTATCGGTCACACAGAGCGAAAGGTACTGGCCGGGCGGAACGTCGTGCTGGTGCGCGGCGTGGGCATCGAGCCACTTGTTGGCGGTCTCGATGGTGATGCGCCCGCCCTCGGGCATCGCGTCGCGGGCGTTGATGCAGAGGTTGAGCAGCGCGTTCTCGAGCTGCGGGGGATCGACGAGGGAGGGCCAGAGCCCGGCCGCCCCCACCACCTCGATGGTGATGGTGGGACCGACCGTGCGCCGGATCAGATCCTCCATCCCCATCACCAGCCGGTTCACGTCGGTGGGCCGCGGGTCGAGAGTCTGACGGCGGGAGAAGGCGAGCAGGCGGTGCGTCAGCGCGGCGGCGCGCTTGGCCGCGCCTTGGGCGGCGCCCATGTAGCGGTCGACATCCTTGAGCCGGCCTTGGGCTATGCGAGTCTGCATCAGCTCCAGGCTGCCGGAGATGCCGGCGAGCAGATTGTTGAAGTCGTGGGCGAGGCCGCCGGTGAGCTGGCCCACCGCCTCCATCTTCTGCGCCTGGCGCAGAGCCTCCTCGGCCTCGGTGAGCGCGCGGGCCTGCGCCTTGATCGCGGTGACGTCGCGCACCGAGGCGTAGATGAGGCCCTGGCGCGGCACGGTGTTCCAGGAGAACCAGCGGTAGCCGCCGTCGCGGGCGCGGTAGCGGTTCTCGAAGCCCAGCTGCATCTCGCCGCGGGCGAGGGCGGCGGCGGCCTCACGCGTCCGCTCCCGGTCGTCGGGGTGGATGAAATCGAGGAAGGGAACGGCCTTCATCTCGGCCTCGCTCCAGCCCAGCGTGGCGCTCCAGGCCGGGTTGAGGCTGACGAAGCGGCCCTCGAAATCGGCCACGGCCAGAAGGTCGCTGGAGGCCTGCCAGATCTGGTCGCGCTCGGCGGTGCGCGCGGCGACCTGCTCCTCCAGCGTCTCGTTGAGCCGGCGCAGAAGCACGATGGCCCGGTCGCGCTCGGCGGCGACGGCGCGGCGCTCCTCCACGTCGATGAGCACGCCGGGGAAGCTGAGCGGCGTGCCGTCGGGCGCGTGATCGACCCGACCGTTGGCCTCGATCCAGTAATAGCACCCGTCCGCCCGCCGCACCCGGTATTGGTGGGCGTAGGCGCCGCCGCGGGCGACGGCCTCGCTGATCGCCTGCGCCAGATCGGCCTTGTCGTCGGGATGCACCGTCTCGACCACCTGGGCGAGGCTCAAGCCCTCGCGGCCGAGCGCCGGATCGAGGCCGAAGGCGCGGGCGAAGGCCTCGTCCACGGTGAAGCGGTCCGTGGGCAGATCCCAGAACCACGTGCCGACAATCGCGCCGGCCGAGAGCGCGAGCTGGACCCGCTCGGCGTTGATACGGGCGAGCACCTCGCTCTCCCGCAGCCGCCGCTCGACCTCGATCCGTTCGGTCACGTCGAGTTCGGCCACCACGCCGCCGACGATGGTGCCCGCCCCGTCACGGATCGGCGCGGCGTTGTTGAGGAACAGCCGCCGCCCGCCGCCGTCGAAACGTTCGATCTCCACGAGTTCGCCGCGCACGGTCTCGCCGTTCAGCAGGGCGCGGGCCATGCCCCATTCCTCGGCGCGCAGGCGTTCGCCCGTCTCGGGCCAGAAGCCGACCCAATCGCCGTAGCCCTCCCAACTCGTGGTTTCCGGCGGGATGCCCCAGATATCGCGGTTGGCGGCGTTGTCGCGCACGATCCGCCCTTCCGCGTCGGCGATGATGACGCCGACCGGCAGCCCCTCCAGGATCGCTGTCAGGAAGGCCTCGCTGCGGCGCAGGGCCGCCTCGCTCTCCCGCTGGAGCGTCTCCGTGCGGATGCGCTTCGTCGTCTCGTTGGTGAAGATGAACAGGCCGGCGATGCGGCCCTCCCCGTCGAGCACCCGCGAGTAGGAGAAGCTCCACCACGTCTGCGCGTCGCCCCGGTCGGTGGCCAGCGTCCAGGGCAGATCCTCGAAGCGGCGGCTTTTCCCCGCGAAGGCGTCGTCGATGATCGGCTTGGCCTGATCCCAGCCGTCGGCCCAGACCCGGTCGAAGCGCTCGCCCATGGCCCAAGACAGACGAGGTCCCAGCAGCGGGAAGTAGGTGTCGTTGAAAAAGAAATGCAGGTCCGGCCCCCAGGCCAGGATCATGCTTTCGGGCGAATTCACGACGAGGCTGAGCGCCGTGCGTAGCGATTCCGGCCAGGTCTGCGGGGGGCCGAGGGGATGATCCGACCAGTCGCGCTCGGCGATCATGCGGGCGGCCTCGCCGCCGCCGGCCAGGAACGGAGGTAAGTCGGTCATGTCCGAACCGACTTACACAGGTCAAGCTCGTTCGGACAGGGCCCTATGTCGGACCGACGTATCGCATGCGCGGTTGCCAAGCGAAGTCCCCGGAAATTTCTTCTTCGACGCTTTTTTCCGCAACAGCGTTACGTTAGCATTATCGGATTAGAGCGATTCGGATCGAAACATAAATAATGATCGAAGGTAAGTATTAATTTTAGATCCTGCGAGCTAAATTTTGATAAAGCTCCCACTCCAGAGCATATGAAGGTTTATTTATAAAATGAAATTGGATAGAGATTTGTATAAATGCACTATCGAGCACATTGTGCTAAAGGGAGATACAGATCTTTTTCCCTATCCATTCGAGATGAATTTTTTAAAAGATGAAAATATCGCCATATGCGACGCCCTCTCGGCACTCGATCTGTCTAATTACCATCCTATTAGCCTTGTAGAGTCTCTAATTCCAAAATCCAAATTCGGATTTCGTGTAGCCCATCAGCCATATTTAATAGATACCATAATATATACCGCCCTTGTTGCAAGTATTTACGATAAAGTCGAGCAAGGCCGCGACTCGATTGCCAATAATCGAGCATTTGCTTATCGAAAAGCGCCCGGCCTAGGTTCCGATTTTTTCATACCTGACCGGCGATTTAGAGAGTGGCTTGATCATATTAGTAATTATGCTTTCGAAGATAATTACGTTTACGCAATTAGAACCGATATATCGGATTTTTATCATCGAATATACCGCCATAGATTAGAAAATATATTAGATAGTCTTTCAGGAGAGACGAAGACGGTCAAAAAGATCGAGAAAATAATCAGCGACTGGAGAAGCAATCAATCATTCGGACTTCCAGTCGGAAGTAGCGCTTCGAGACTTCTGGCAGAAGCTGCCTTAAACGATACTGATATGGCCCTGATTTCGGAGGGATATCAGTTCACCCGCTACGTAGATGACATAATTATTTTTATAAAAAGAGATCAAGATCCGTATGCTGCGCTTGCATTCCTAGCACAGCATTTATCAGCCAACGAAGGACTTTCCCTCAATAACCAGAAGACCAAAATACTAGAGTGGAAAGAATTTATCCAGTCCGTCAGCCAACATGGCGCAGATGACGATTCGTCCAAGGAAGATTTTGCTACAGAAAAATTATTTTGGGCTGCGTACGATCATGGTGGCGAAGATGAAGACGCCCTCAAATCATTGATGATGAAAGACCTTAGCAAAGAGCTAGAAGAGCTTTTATCTGATGCATACTGGGACATTGGCACGATAAAGATCGTCCTACATGCGATGCGGATGGTGAAAAGCCCTGATGTTGCATGGTATATTAGAGAAAATCTTGCGAAATTAATCCCTTTTGCTAAAGATGTTTCACTTCTCATCAAAGAATTTGCCGACGCTGGCATAAGCGGATTTGAAAACATGGGAGACGAACTAGTAGAAATTATACTTTCTTCCAGGATGCGGCCTTTAGATTGCGCGAGAGCTTGGTTTCTTGAGCTTGGCATTCAAAAGGTGGTGAATTTTGATGCATCTGCTATTAGAAAATTAGACACCTTAACAGGAACCCTTGATGTGCGTCAGATTCATCTACTTAGATGGAGAAACAATGATCAAAATTTCTTTAGATCTAGGAAGACTAAGGTAAATGAACTAAATTCTTGGTCGCAGCCAAGCTTTATATTTGGAGCCCGATGCTTGCCAAGAGATGAATACTCGCATTGGATTAGAGGAATAAAGAGTCGCCTTCAATTTCCGCTATCCAAAGAATTCTCGGATTGGTGCCTAAAGACGCATGGCAATGATCTGTTTTAGATTAGACCCCAGATAAGGTCGCACAACCTACACAACGTAGCTATATGAACTTTCCGCGCCGTCCCTCGACCAGCCACATCGCCAGCACGGCGGCGGCGAGCGCCACCAAGGCCCAGAGGCCGATGCCGAGGGGATAGACCTCGACGCCGCGCACCGTGGCGCTGTCGCTCGGGCGGAAGCCGATCCAGTCGGCGCCGCCGAGCCGGCCGCCGCGGGTGATCTGGAGGCGGGGCACCTCGATGCCGCCGCCGGCCGCCGCCACCCGGCGCACCGTGCCGCCGGACCCGTCCGTGACGCCCTTCAGACGCTCGGTGTCGCTGAACACGTCGGCGAGTTCGCGCGGGTTGGCCGGGCCGACGCTGACGAAGGCGACGAGGTTGCCCGAGCGGATGGTGTGGAGGCCGAGGCTCTCCGCCTCGAAGGTCGCGGTGAACAGGCCGGTCTCGGCCTTCGACAGGCCCAACTCGCGCTCCTTGCCGGTCGGCCCGGTGATCGTGACGGGGCCCGCCTCCTCGGCCATGGTCTGGCGCTCGACGCGGACCTCGCGGCCCCGGCCCGTGGTCTGGGCGCGCAGGGCCTCCTCTTCGAGGGCGGGCTCCTTCATCAGCCAGTGGGCGAGGCGCCGCAGCAGATCGAGATAGGGGCCGCCCTGCTGGTAACCGCGGGCCCAGAGCCAAGCCTGATCGGACAGCATCAGGGCGACGCGGCCCTTGTCTTCGCGGGAAAGGGCCAGGAGCGGCAGTCCGTTGGCGCCCGACAGGATCGGCTGCACGCCCGGACGGGTCTGCGCCGACACGATACGAAGCCAATCGCCCCAGGCCGGCGGGTTCGATTCAGAGCCCGGCAGAGCCCGGGTGACGGGGTGGCGGTGGCCGGTCTCGGTGAGCGTCGCCTTGAACGGCTGCTCGACCACCTTCATCGAGGGGTCGCCCGGCAGGATCGAGGCGAGCCGGGTGCGGGCAAGGCTCGCCGGACCGGCGAATTCCGGCCCGGCGGCGATGAGCAGCGCCCCACCCTCGCGGACATAGCGGGCGATGTTGTCGAAATAGGCGGACGGCAGCACGCTCTGGTTGGCGTAGCGGTCGAAGATGATGAGGTCGAAATCCTTGATCTTCTGGACGAACAGCTCGCGGGTCGGGAAGGCGATCAGCGAGAGTTCGGAGATCGGGGTGCCGTCCTGCTTCTCCGGCGGCCGGAGAATCGTGAAGTGGACGAGATCGACGGAGGCGTCCGACTTCAGGAGGTTGCGCCAGGTGCGCTCGCCCTGGTGCGGCTCACCGGAGACGAGCAGCACCCGCAGTTTTTCGCGAATGCCTTCGATCGGGAGCACGGCGCGGTTGTTCACCGTGGTCAGCTCGCCGGGCAGCGGCTCGACCTCGATCTCGACGACGTTCGGGCCGCCATGCTCGATATGCGTGGTGAGCGAGAACGGCACGCCGGTGGCGATGCTCTGCCGGTCGATCTCCTCGCCGTCGCGGCGCACGGTGACGATGGCCGTGCCGGTGCCGCCGCGCTCCATCACCTCGCCGCGCAGGGTCACGTCCCGGCCGACGATGCCGAAGCGGGGCGCTTCCAGCATCTTGATCTGACGGTCGCGCTCGTCCGGGCGTCCGGTGACGAGAACGTGCAGCGGCGCCTTCAGCCCGAGCGCTTCGAGCGAGGCGGGGATGTCGTGTACCACGCCGTCGGTGAGCATCACCACGCCGGCGATCCGCTCCGGCGGCACGTCGGCGAGCGCCTGGGTCAGCGCCGTGAACAGCTTGGTGCCGTCGTCGCCCTCCCCGCCCTGCGCGTCGCCGACCTCGATGAAGCGGGGCTCGATGTTGGCCAGCGCGCCGAAGCGGCGTTCCAGCTCGGCCTTGACCGCGTCGGTCATGGCGGGGCGGTCGCCCAGGCTTTGCGAGCCGGAACGATCGACGACGATGGCCGCCACGTCCTTCACCGGGTCGCGGTCCTCGCGCACGAGCGAGGGGTTGGCGAGCGCGGCGAGGACGAGGCCGAGCGCCACCGCCCGCAACAGCGCCGTGCGCCCGCGGGCAAGGACGGCGACAACGGCGAGGATCACGGCGAAGACGCCGAAGGCCGCGAGCACCGGCCAGGGGACGAGGGGGGTGAAGCTGAGGCTCAGCATGGGCTAGGGCCTCCTGTAGCAATCGCGGAAAACTCCTCTCCCCGCGTGCGGGGAGAGGGGACGCACGGGCGGATCGGCTGGTTAGTTTGATATGTCGCCGAAGCAGAATGAGCGGCCATCACTGTCCCAACCGCTCCAGCAACGCCGGCACATGGACCTGATCGGCCTTGTAGTTCCCGGTCAGGGTGTAGATCACGATATTGATGCCACCGCGGAACGCCATCTCGCGCTGGCGCTGGTCGCCGCCGGTGACGGGGTAGAGCGGCTCGCCGTTGCGGCCGACCGCCCAGGCGGCGGCGAGGTCGTTGCCGGTGATGATGAGCGGGGTGACGCCGTCGCCGGCCCGGGCCGGACGGCGCTCGCCGCCCTCGCCCGCGGGCGGAATCGTCTCGACCCAGGTCTGTCCGGTACTGAGCCGGCCGGGGAAGGAATCCACGAGGTAGAACGCCTTGGTGAGCACGTGGTCGGCCGGCACCGGCTCCAACTCCGGCACTTCGAGGGTGGCGAGCATCTTGCGCAGATACGCCGCCTCAGGGCTCGGCGGGCCGCCGGGGCGGGCGGTCTGGGCATCGCGGGTGTCGAAGATCACCGTGCCGCCGTTGCGCATGAAGGCGTCGATCTTGCGGATCGCCGCCTCGCTCGGCTGCGGACGGCCGGCGACGATGGGCCAGTAGATCAGCGGGTAGAAGGCGAGTTCGTCCTTTTCCGGATTCAGGCCCGCGGGCTCGCCGGGCTCCAGGGCGGTGCGGGCGGCGAGCATCTGGCTCAGACCCGACAGGCCCGCCCGGCTCGCGGTATCGGTCGCGGCGTCGCCCGTGACGATGAAGGCGAGGCGGGTGGCCAGCGCCGACTCGATGCCGGACGGCCGGTTGGCGGGTGGTTCCTGCGCCCGCACCGGGAGCGGGGAGCAGGCCAGCGCAAGGCCGACCAGCGCCGGCAGAAGCAAGGCGGCCGGCGCCGCCTTCCCGTGTGAACCGCGACCGAAACCGCGAAGAAAGCCGCCGAGCCAGAGGCCCGCCAGGGTGTCGAGGGCCAGCAGGGCCAGCGCGAGAGTGAACAGAAGCGCGCGCAGATCCAGCGTCTCGGCGCCCGCAAGCGACCCCGTGCGGGCGCCCTTGAGGCCGGCGAGGTCGAGGGGTTGGAGCCGGTCGCCGGGGGCCAGCGCGTTGACGGCGATGCCGCCCTCCGCCGTGCCGTAGAAGCCGGGCGGGTGTTCGGGGCCGGCGCGGTCGGCGAAGTCGGCCGGCACCGCGGTGGCGCCGGCCGGCGGCGAGCCCAGCGCACCGAAACCGTCGAGGGTCAGGCGCGGCGCCAGCAGCGCGGCCTTCGCCCCCCGCCCGTCGCCCTCGCCGAGCTTGGTGGACGGGCCGGCGAGCCCGACGACCCGGCGCAGCATGTCCACGAACAGGCCCGATAGCGGCAGGTTCGACCACGTCGTGTCGGCGGTCACGTGAAACAGTACCACGAGCCCCTGCCCCCGCTTGCTCGCCGTGACGATCGGCGTGCCGTCCTGAAGCGCCGCCCAGGTCTTGCCCGGCAGGTCGCCGTCGGGCTCGGCGAGGATCTGGCGGCGCACGCCGATATCGGCGGGCGGGTTCAGCCCGGCGAAGGGGCTCTCGGGGGCGAACGCTGCGAGCGTGCGCGGCCGGTCCCAGGAGAGGGTGCCGCCGAGCGAGCGACCGCCCCGGCGCAGACGCACCGGCACGAGCGGGTCGTTGCCGGCTGCGAGCCGGGGGCCGGCAAAGCGCAGCAACAGCCCGCCCTCGTCCACGAACTGCTCGACCCGCGCGAGCGTGCGCTCGTCCAGCGCGCCGACATCGGCGAGCGCCAGCACCGAGACCTGATTGTCGAGCATCTGGCCGATGGATTCCGCCGTGCCCTGGCCGCCGCGGGGCTGCTGCACATCGGCAAAGGGGTTCAACGCCTTGGCGAGGTAGTAGGTCGGCGCGAGCAGCGGCTGGGCCTGATCGAGCGTGCCGCCGAAGACGAGGCCGACCCGGCGGCGCTTGCCGCGCTCGTCCATCAGCACCACGGCGCCGGCCGAGCGCTCGCCCTCGATCTCGAGGCGGGCGATGGCGTTGCGCAGCTCCACCGGCAGGTCGAAGCTGACGCGGGTTTCGCGCGCCTCCGGCTCCAGGGTGAAGCGGCTCTCGGCGAGCGGCAGGCCCTTCTGGTCGAGTGCCCGCACCAGCCCGGCATCGCGGCCGTTGCCTTCCGCACGCAGGACCTGGGCCGAGAGCTTTTCGCCGGGCTGCACGGGGGAGCCTTCGAGCGCCAGCGCCGGGGATCGCTCGGCCTTCAGCACGGTCACGGCGCTGCCGTGGCGGCCCGCCATCTCGCCGAGGGATGCCGCGAAATCGGCCTCGCCGACGCCGCGCACGCCGTCGCTGATCCAGACGATCGAGGCGCGGGGCACCCGCTCCAGGAAGGTGCCGATCGAGGCCAGATGCGTCCCGCGGTCACCGAGATGCGGGCGCGGCTGGATCGCGCGCAAGCGCTCCAAGGCAGCGGCCGGGGCCTTCGCCTCGAACGGCGCGGGGGGCTCGGCGCTGGCGACCAGCGCCACCGGGCGGCCGTCACGGGCGGCGGCCTCGATCTCGTCGGTCGCCGCGCGCAGGCGGTCGCGCCAATCGTGGGCGGCGACGACCCCGTTGTCGAGGATGAGGAGCAGGGGTTCTCGCCCCGCAGCGGCGCCGATACCGCCGGGATTCCACACCGGCCCGGCCACCGCGAGGATGAGGCAGGCGGCGGCCAGAATCCGCAGCATCAGGAGCCAGGGCGGTGTGCGGGCCGGCGTCTCGCGCTTGGGCAGCAGGTCCGCCATCAGCGCCAGCGGCGGGAAGTGGATGCGCTGGGGGCGCGGCGGCGTGACCCGCAGCAGGATCCACAGGGCCGGCAGCGCAACGAGGGCGGCCAGCGCGAGGGGGGCGGCGAAGGTGAGCGGAACTCCGAACAATGCGCTTCGCCTTTCAGCCGAGGCCGCGCGCGGCGGCGACGAGGGTCAGCAGCCGCAGGGCCGCTTCGCTCGCGGGCCGGTCGGTCCGGTGGATCGTCAGCGTCCAGCCCCGCTGCCGGGCGATCTCGGACAGGCCGTCGCGGTGGGCCGCGATGCGGGTGCGATAGGCCTCGCCCCAGGCCGACGCCTCGCCGATATCGAGGCTGAGACCGCCCTCGGGATCGTGCAGCACCGCTTGCCCCGTGAAGGGGAAGGTTTCCTCCACCGGATCGGCCACCAGCACGAGGTGGCCGTGGGTGCCGCGCGCCGAGATCGTCTGCACGGCGCCGCGCACCCGATCCAGCGGCGTGAGGAAATCGCTGATCAGGACCACTTCGTCGAACCGGCCGGGCGTGGCGGCCGGCGGCAGATCCTGGGTCAGGCCGGAGCGGTCGTTGACGAGCGCCTGGGCGAGGCGCTCGACGATGCCGCGCGCAGCGCTGGAACGGGTGAGCCCGAGCAGGCCGACGCGCTCGCCGCCCTCGACGAAGGTGTCGGCCAGCGCCAACCCCAGCACCAGCGCCCGCTCGATCTTCGATGTCTGGGCGAGATCCGAGGCGAAGCCCATGGAGGCGGAGCGGTCGATCCAGATCCAGATGTTGTGGGCGGCCTCCCACTCGCGCTCGCGCACGTAGAGCCGGTCGTCGCGGGCGGAGCGGCGCCAATCGACGCGCGCCGCCGCCTCGCCGGGCACGAAGGGGCGGAACTGCCAGAAGCTCTCGCCCGGCCCGGCGCGGCGGCGCCCGTGCAGGCCGTGCGCCAGGGTGCCGGAGACGCGCCGCGATTCGAGCACGAGCCGCGGCATCACCTCGGCGAGCGCCAGGGCGCTGCCGGCCTCGGGGCCGCCGGGGCGGCGGCTCTCGGCCTCGACAAGCCGGGTGGAGGCCATCCGCGGCGGGCTCAGAGCTTCGCGGCGAGCTGGCCGATCAGGCCGGTCACCGTCTCGCCGTCGGCGCGTGCCGCGAAGGTCACCGCCATGCGGTGCTTGAGCACCGGCTCGGCCAAAGCCTTCACGTCGGCGACGGAGGGAGCGACCCGGCCTTCGATCAGCGCGCGGGCGCGCACGGCCAGCGTCAGCGCCTGGCTCGCACGCGGGCCCGGCCCCCACAGCAGCTTCTTGCCAACCGCCGGATCACCGCCCTCGGGACGGGCCGAGCGCACGAGGTCGAGAATGGCATCGACCACGGCGTCCCCCACCGGCAGGCGCCGCACGAGGCGTTGCGCCGTGAGCAACTGCTCGGTGGTCATCACGGTCTTGGCCCGCGCGTCCTCGACGCCGGTGGTCTCGATCAGGATACGGCGTTCGGCGGCGCGGTCGGGGTAGCCGACATCGATCTCCAGCAGGAAGCGGTCGAGCTGCGCCTCGGGCAGCGGGTAGGTGCCCTCCTGCTCGATCGGGTTCTGCGTCGCCAGAACGTGGAAGGGGCGCGGCAGGTCGTGGCGCTCGCCCGCCACCGAGACGAAATGCTCCTGCATCGCCTGGAGCAGGGCCGATTGCGTGCGCGGGCTGGCGCGGTTGATCTCGTCGGCCATCAGGAGCTGGGTGAAGACCGGCCCCTTCACGAAGCGGAAGGAGCGGCGGCGCTCGGCATCCTCGTCGAGGATTTCGGTACCGAGGATGTCGGAGGGCATCAGGTCCGGCGTGAACTGCACGCGGCGGGCATCCAGCCCGAGCACGGTGCCCAGCGTCTCGACCAGCTTGGTCTTGGCCAGACCCGGCAGGCCGACGAGGAGACCGTGGCCGCCGGCGAGGATCGTGACCAGCGCCAGATCGACGATCTTCTCCTGCCCGAAGATGACCCCGTGGATCGCCTCCCGCGCCTGCTCGATCGCCGCGAGGCAGGTCTCGGCGGTGGCGACGATCCCGTCGTCGAGGCTCGTCGTGCTGGCCGATCCGGCGCCCTGTGCCATGAAGTGAACCTTGCGATGGCCGGGCGCGGAGGCCCGGAAAGTGCGGAGTCTGGCGCCGAACGCGGGCCGAACGCAAGCGCGGCGCTGCCGCGCGGCAGATCGGCACTATATGGGCGCTCCAGAACCGGCGGGCAGGACGCCCGCGACATCGTGCATCGCGGGCGGACAGCGCCCGCCCCGAGGAAGGCGAGACCGGATGACGGACGAGGAGCGCGCGGCCTTTCCCGAGGGGTGGGAGGCTTTCACCGATCCGGGCTTCATCGCCCATGTCGGGCCGGTCTATCACCGGACGGCCGAGGGCACGAAGGCGTTCGCCTTTCAAACCGACGAGCGGCACGGCAACCTCGTCGGCATCGTCCATGGCGGCATGCTGCTCACCTTCGCCGACCGGGCCCTCAGCATCGCGGTGCGCGACGCCTGCGACGGGGCGCGCGCCGTGACCATCGAGATGCAGAGCCAGTTCGTCGGCGCGGCGCAGATCGGCGACCTGATCGAGACGGTGCCGGAGATCGTGCGCAAGACCTCGTCCCTCGTCTTCGTGCGCGGTACTCTCACCAGCGGCGGTCGCCCGCTGGCGGCGGTGACGGGAATCTGGAAGGTTCTGCGGGACAAGCCCGGCGACAAGTCATGACCCAGAGCACACCCGACGATCCGGCTCTCGCCCGCCTCGGCGCCGCCCTCGGCGAAATCGGCCAACGCGGCCTCCCGCCGGTGGAACGCTGGAATCCGGAGCATTGCGGCACGATCGACATCCGCATCGCCGCCGACGGGACGTGGTTCCACGACGGCTCGGCGATCCGGCGCCCGAAGCTGGTCAAGCTCTTCGCCTCGATCCTGCGCAAGGAGCCCGACGGCTCGACCGTGCTCGTCACACCGGCCGAGCGGGTCCGCATCACCGTCGACGACGCGGCGTTCGCGGCCGTGGAGATGGCGGTGGAGGGCGAGGGCGAAGGCCGCCGCATCGCCTTCCGCACCAACGTGGACGACCTCGTGCCGGCCGATGCCGAGCATCGCCTGCGCTTCGAGGACGGGGCGGAGGGCCTCAAGCCCTATCTCCACGTGCGGCGCGATCTCTGGGCTCGGGTGAGCCGCCCCCTAACCTACGATCTCGTCGCGATGGGCGAGGAGCGCGAGATCGACGGGCAGCGGTGGTTCGGGCTCTGGGCCGGCGGCCATTTCCACCACATCGCCCCGGCAGAGGCGGCGTGAGGCTGCCCGAGGTAGCGGCCGGCTCCGCGCCTGCGGAGGATTTCGGTCTCGACGCCTTCCTCGCTCGGGCGGAAACCCGCCTGAGCCCCATGCCGCCGGGGCCGGGCGTGCCGTTGTCGAACCCGCGCGGCGACCACGACCTCCAGCCGGAGGGCTTCGCCCTCGCACCGGCCACGCCGCACCGGCCCGCCGCCGTGCTGGTGCCGGTGATCGACCGGCCGGACGGCGTCACGCTGCTGTTCACGCAGCGGGCGGCACATCTGCGCGATCATTCGGGGCAGGTCGCCTTCCCCGGCGGCAAGGTCGATCCGGAGGACACCTCGCCGGTCGACACGGCTTTGCGCGAGGCCTGGGAGGAGATCGGCCTGGAGAGCGACGCCGTGCGCCCGCTCGGCTATCTCGATCCCTATCTCTCCGGCACTGGCTTCCTCGTGGTGCCCGTGGTCGGCCTCGTGGCGCGCGAGGCCGTGCTGCGGCCGAACCCGGCGGAGGTGGCGGCCGTGTTCGAAGCGCCGCTCGCCTTCCTCATGGACCCGGCGCGGCATCTCGTCCGTTCGGCGGAATGGAAGGGCCGGACGCGCTACTTCTACGCCATCCCCTTCGCCGAGCACCTGATCTGGGGCGTCACGGCGGGGATCGTGCACAACCTCCAAGAACATCTCTATCCCTGACCGTCTTGATCCCTGATCGCCTCGACGCTTGACGGGTGCCCCACGGCCCCTCGCAGATTGCGCCCTCCATGCTCCGCCTCGTCCTTCAGGAAATCCTCCTGTTCTCCCTGCCCTTCCTGGCCTTCGCGGGCTGGCTGCTGTTCGCCCGGCGCTCGCCGCTCGACCATGCCGAGTGGAAGCCGCACTGGACACGGCTGATCCTGGCCGGGCTGTTCATCGTCATCGCCTCCCTCGTCACGGTCGGGCTGACCGGACAGGACATGAAGGACGGCTACGAGCTGCCGCGCCTTGAGAACGGCCGTTTGGTGCCAGGCCATTTCCGGTGATCGCCGGCACGCTGCCCCCGCCGCTCGCCGCCGACGGCCCCGCCCGCCTCCTGGCGCGGCCGGGCGTGCAAGCCTGCCTCGCGGCCCTCGATGCACCGGACGAGGAAACGCGCCTCGTCGGCGGCTGCGTGCGCGACGCGCTGCTGGGCGCCATCGTCGCCGACATCGACCTTGCCACCACGCTCCGGCCCGAGGCCGTGATGGCCTGCGCCCGCGCCGCCGGGATCAAGGCGGTGCCGATGGGGATCGAACACGGTACGGTCACCCTCATCGTCGGCGGCGAGCCGCACGAGGTGACGACCCTGCGCGAGGACGTGGAGACCGACGGGCGCCACGCGGTGGTGCGCTTCGGCCGCGACTTCGTTCGCGATGCCGAGCGGCGCGACTTCACCATCAACGCACTCTCGCTCGATGCGGCGGGACGCCTGCACGACACGACCGGGGGGATCGCCGACCTCGCCGCCGGACGGGTGCGCTTCATCGGCGACGCCGCGACCCGCCTGCGCGAGGACGCCTTGCGGCTCCTGCGCTTCTTCCGCTTTCACGCCCGCTACGGCAGCGGTGCGCCGGATGCGGAAGGGCTCGCTGCCGCCATCGCGGCGCGCGACAGCCTCGACCGGCTCTCACGGGAGCGGGTGCGCGCCGAATTCCTGAAGCTGCTGCTGGCGCCCCGCGCCGTCGTGGCCGTGGCGATCTTGAGCGAGACCGGTCTGCTCCCCCGTATCCTCGGCGGCGTCGGCGAACTCGGCCGCCTCACCCGCAGCGTGGCGGCCGAGCCGCGCCTCGACGCCACAGCCCGCTTCGCCGCGCTCGCCGTGCGCACGAGCGAGGACGCGGACCGGCTCCAGGCAAGCCTTCGCCTGTCGCGGGCCGAGCATGCGCGCCTCTCCGCCTACGCCGCGGCCCTCGCGCCCCTGCACGACCGGCCGGGAATCGAGGCCGATGCGGTGCCGGCTCTCGTCGCCACCCACGGCGCCGGGCCCTTACGTGAACTGCTGATCGCCCTCGACGGCGAGCCGCGCCCGCGTGTGACGCAGGAGGCGCGCGCCGTGCTCGACCGGATGGACGCCGCCGGCACGCGCCCCGTCCTCCCGGTGACGGGCGCCGACCTCGTGGCACGCGGCGTAGCACCGGGCCGGGCGGTCGGCGCGGGGTTGCGGGCGGCCCGGGACCTCTGGCTCGCCAGCGGCTGCCCGGACGATGCCGAGGCACGCGAGCGATTGATCGCTCGGGCGCTGGAGGCGGCGGCCGCTCGGTAGACCGCTCACTCGGCAGCGTCCGCGCACGCAAACCCGCGCAAAAACAAAAAAGGCGCCGGTTTCCCAGCGCCTTCCGAAAGCCGAAGCTCTGACGAAAATCAGCGGTTCAGCGTGTTCTTGGCTTCCTGCATCTGAACGATCTGGGCGTTCAGCGCCTCGCGCTTGTCGTAATCCTGGGTCGCGTCGCGGACCAGTTCCGCCGCCTCGATCTCCTTGTCGATCATGGCGGGGGTGACCTCCTCGATCGGCGCGGCGCGCTCGGCGAGCACCGTCACGCTCTTCGGGCCGATATCGGCGAAGCCGCCCTGCACGTAGATGCGCTTGCCACTGCCGGTCGTCTCCGTGACGGTGATGACGCCGACCTTGAGGGTGGTCAGCACCGGGGCGTGGCCCGGCAGCACGGTCATTTCGCCCTCGGCGCCGGGAAGCTGCACGGCCTCGACTTCGCCGGAATACAGCGTCCGCTCGGGGCCGACGAAATCGAAGTGGAAGGTGGCCATCGTCAATCAGGTCCCGAGGTTTGATGTCAGCGCCGGCTGCGGTCGGCGACGAAGCCTGCTCCGAAGCCGACGACGGCGCCGATCAGGGCGAACAGCCCGACATGCTGGAGCTGGCCGGTGGTCAGCTCCCCGCCGCGGGCGCCCACCGCCGAGTCCTTGTCCTGGATCTCGACGCTGAGCGGGCCGAGCTTGAGCTCGGCGGCCTGCGGCCGGGTCAGGTAGCCGACGAGGCCCCCGACCACGATGCCGACGAGAAGGAGAACGACCTTGGCGTTCATGACCGTTCCCTCGCTCGGGCCTTAGGCGGCCGCGAGTTTCTTGGCCTTTTCCTGGGCGTCCTCGATCGTGCCGACCATGTAGAACGCCGCCTCGGGCAGATCGTCGTACTTGCCTTCGACGAGGCCCTTGAAGCCCTTGATGGTGTCTTCCAGCGGCACCTGGATGCCCGGCGAGCCGGTGAAGATCTCGGCCACCGAGAAGGGCTGCGAGAAGAAGCGCTCGATCTTGCGGGCGCGGGCCACCGTCAGCTTGTCCTCTTCCGACAGCTCGTCCATCCCGAGGATGGCGATGATGTCCTGAAGCGACTTGTAGCGCTGCAGCGTCTGCTGGACCTTACGGGCGACTTCGTAATGCTCTTCGCCGAGGATGGCGGGCGACAGCATGCGCGAGGTCGAGTCGAGCGGATCGACGGCCGGGTAGATGCCCTTCTCGGCGATCGAGCGCGACAGCGTCGTGGTCGCGTCCAAGTGGGCGAAGGAGGCGGCAGGCGCCGGGTCGGTCAGGTCGTCGGCCGGCACGTAGATCGCCTGCACCGAGGTGATCGAGCCCTTGGTCGTGGTGGTGATGCGCTCCTGCAGCGCGCCCATGTCGGTGGAGAGCGTCGGCTGATAGCCCACCGCCGAGGGGATGCGGCCGAGCAGAGCCGAGACCTCGGAACCGGCCTGGGTGAAGCGGAAGATGTTGTCCACGAAGAACAGCACGTCCTGGCCCTGGTCGCGGAAGTCCTCGGCGATGGTGAGGCCGGTGAGCGCGACGCGCGAGCGGGCGCCGGGGGACTCGTTCATCTGGCCGTAGACCAGCGCGCACTTGGAGCCCTCGGCCGAGCCGCCGTTCTCCTTGGGGTTCTTGTTGACGTTGGACTCGATCATCTCGTGGTAGAGATCGTTGCCCTCACGGGTGCGCTCGCCGACGCCGGCGAAGACCGAGTAGCCCGAGTGCACCTTGGCGATGTTGTTGATCAGCTCCATGATCAGCACGGTCTTGCCGACGCCGGCGCCGCCGAACAGGCCGATCTTGCCGCCCTTGGCGTAGGGGGCGAGCAGGTCCACGACCTTGATGCCGGTCACCAGGATCTGCGACTCGGTCGACTGATCGGTGTAGGGCGGGGCGGACTGGTGGATGGCGCGCAGGGTGTCCGACTGGATCGGGCCGGCCTCGTCGATCGGCTCGCCGATGACGTTCATGATGCGGCCGAGGGTGTTGTGGCCGACCGGCACCTTGATCGGCGAGCCGGTGTCGCGGACTTCCTGGCCGCGGACGAGACCCTCGGAGGTGTCCATCGCGATGCAGCGGACGGTGTTCTCACCGAGCTGCTGAGCGACTTCGAGAACGAGGCGGCTGCCCTGGTTCCGGGTCTCGAGCGCGTTCAGGATTTCCGGCAGGTGGTCTTCGAACTGCACGTCCACGACGGGGCCGATGACCTGGGTGATCTTGCCCTTGGCGCCGGTCGTCTGCAGGGGGGAAGCGGTGTTCGCCATTGCGATGATTCCTTTATGCGGCGGTCAGAGCGCTTCCGCGCCCGAAATGATCTCGATGAGTTCCTTGGTGATCATGGCCTGACGCGTCCGGTTGTAGATCAGCGTCTGCTTCTTGATCATCTCGCCCGCGTTGCGGGTCGCCGAATCCATGGCGCTCATGCGTGCGCCCTGCTCGGAGGCGGCGTTCTCGAGCAGCGCCCGGAAGATCTGGACGGTGAGGTTCTTCGGGAGCAGCGTCTCGAGGATCGTCTCCTCGTTCGGCTCGAACTCCATTGCGGCGTCGGAGCCGGGGCCCTTGGCCGCCGCGTCGGTCTGCGGCAGCTCGGCCGGGATGAGCTTCTGCGCCGTCGGGATCTGCGAGATCACCGAACGGAACTCCGAGTAGAACAACGTCGCGACGTCGAACTCGCCAGCCTCGAAGCGGGCGAGGATGTCGTCGGCGATCTCGGCGGCGAAGGGGTAATCGACCGGCTTGTTGCCGCGGATGTCGCGCGAGGCGACGATCTGGTCGCGGAACTGCCGGCGCAGGACGTCGAGGCCCTTCTTGCCGATCGTCATGATCTTGACGGTCTTGCCCTCGGCCATCAGCCGGTTGGCGTGGTCGCGGGCCAGACGGGCGATCGAGGAGTTGAAGGCGCCGGCCAAGCCGCGGTCGCCGGTGCAGACGACGAGCAGGTGCACCCGGTCCTGGCCCGTGCCGGAGAGCAGGCGCGGGGCGCCGACGCCGCCGATCAGGTTGCCGGCGAGGTTGCCGAGCACCTGGGCCATCTTCTCGGCGTAGGGACGCCCGTTCTCGGCAGCATTCTGGGCGCGCCGCAGCTTTGCGGCGGCGACCATCTGCATCGCCTTGGTGATCTTCTGCGTCGCCTTCACCGAGGTGATGCGGTTCCGCAGATCCTTCAAGCTAGCCATCGGTGGGCGTCCGGGTCCGTTCGGAAGGGCCTCTCCTCACCCTGCGGGGAGGAGCCGGAGGTGGGGTGGCTCAAGCGGCGCCGGGCGCTTCGCCCGGCACCGCCCGACCCCTGTCCCCTCCCGCATGCGGGAGGGGGTGTGCGTTCGTCGGGCGAACGGCGTTTATCAGGCGAAGGACTTGGCGGTGGCCTCGACCACGCCCTTGAGCGTGTTGGCGTTGGCGTCCGACAGATCCTTGGAGTCGCGCACCGCGTTCAGCCAATCCTGGTGCTTCGAGCGCAGGGTGCCGAGGAGCTGCTCCTCGAAGGCGCGGACCTTACCCACCGGCAGCTTGTCGAGGTAGCCGTTGACGCCGGCGTAGATCACCGCGACCTGCTCTTCCATCTTCAGCGGCGAGAATTGCGGCTGCTTCAGGAGCTCGGTGAGGCGCGCGCCGCGGTTGAGCAGACGCTGGGTCGAGACGTCGAGATCCGAACCGAACTGCGCGAAGGCCGCCATCTCGCGGTACTGCGCCAGCTCGCCCTTGATCTTGCCGGCGACCTTTTTCATCGCCTTGGTCTGGGCCGAGGAGCCCACGCGCGAGACCGAGAGGCCGACGTTCACCGCCGGGCGGACGCCCTGGTAGAACAGGTCGGTCTCGAGGAAGATCTGGCCGTCGGTGATCGAGATCACGTTGGTCGGGATGTAGGCCGAGACGTCGTTGGCCTGGGTCTCGATCACCGGGAGCGCGGTGAGCGAGCCGTTGCCGGCGGCGTCGCCCATCTTGGCGGCGCGCTCGAGCAGGCGCGAGTGGAGGTAGAACACGTCGCCCGGGTAAGCCTCGCGGCCCGGCGGGCGGCGCAGCAGCAGCGACATCTGGCGGTAGGCCACGGCCTGCTTGGACAGGTCGTCATAGACGATCACGGCGTGCATGCCGTTGTCGCGGAAATACTCGCCCATGGCGCAGCCGGCGAACGGCGCGATGAACTGCATCGGCGCGGCGTCGGAGGCGGTGGCGGCGATGACGATGGAGTATTCCAGGGCGCCCTGGTCCTCCAGCACCTTCACGAACTGGGCCACCGTCGAGCGCTTCTGGCCGATGGCGACGTAGACGCAGTAGAGCTTGGCGTTCTCGTCCGCGCCGGCATGAGCCGACTTCTGGTTGAGGAT
The DNA here is from genome assembly GCF_024169925.1 of Methylorubrum extorquens. Classification (NCBI taxonomy): domain Bacteria; kingdom Pseudomonadati; phylum Pseudomonadota; class Alphaproteobacteria; order Hyphomicrobiales; family Methylobacteriaceae; genus Methylorubrum; species Methylorubrum extorquens. The sequence goes on along the minus strand of NZ_JALJXF010000001.1, from coordinate 4,552,963 downwards.
GGTGTCGAGCGCGATGGCGGTCTTGCCGGTCTGGCGGTCGCCGATGATCAGCTCGCGCTGGCCGCGGCCGACCGGGATCAGGGCGTCGATCGCCTTGAGGCCGGTGGACATCGGCTCGTGCACCGACTTGCGCGGGATGATGCCCGGCGCCTTCACGTCGACGCGGCGGCGCTCGGTCGACTGGATCGGGCCCTTGCCGTCGATCGGGTTGCCGAGGCCGTCGACCACGCGGCCGAGCAGGCCCTTGCCGACCGGCACGTCCACGATGGAGCCGGTGCGCTTGACGGTCTGGCCTTCCTTGATCTCACGGTCGGAGCCGAAGATCACGACGCCGACATTGTCCTGCTCGAGGTTGAGGGCCATGCCGCGCACGCCCGACTCGAACTCGACCATCTCACCGGCCTGGACGTTGTCGAGGCCGTAGACGCGGGCGATGCCGTCGCCGACCGCGAGCACCTGCCCGACTTCCGTGACCTCGGCCTCCTGGCCGAAGTTCTTGATCTGCTCTTTCAGGATCGCGGAGATCTCGGCGGCGCGGATGTCCATCGTCGGGCCTCTTTAAAAGTCTGGGGCTGTCTGTTCGGCTGTCGGGAGGTTCGCGAGGGTCTTGTCAGACCGCTCAGCGGGCTTCCCGCATGGCGAGGCGGATGCTGTTGAGCTTGGTCCGGAGCGAGGCGTCGACCATGCGCGAGCCCATCTTGACGACGATGCCGCCGATCAGGCTCGGGTCGATGTGGAGATCGAGATCGATCTCGCTCTTGGCGACGTCGCGCAGCGAGGCCTTGATGTCCTCGATCACGGCATCGGAGGGTTTCTCGGCGACGCGGACCTCGGCGCGGATGATGCCCTTGGACTCACGCACCTTCTCGCGATAGGCGCGGATCATGCCCGGCAGGGCGAAGAGGCGGCGGTTGGCGGCCGCGAGCTTGATGAAGTTGGCGGCCAGACCCGAGATTTCCGCCCGATCGAGCAGGGCGCCCATGGCAGCCGTCTGCTCCGCTGCCGAGTAGGCCGGGCTCCGCACGAGGCGGCGCAGGTCGTCGCTCTCGCGATAGAGCGCGTCGAACGCATCGAGGTTCTTCGCGACGTCATCGACCTGACCCTGATCGTGAGCCAGTTCGTACAGGGCCAACGCGTAGCGGCCCGCCACACCGGCCAACAGGGGACCCTCGGAACCGTTCTGCGCCACCCGTCGCTCTCTCTTGTCCTTGCCCGCCGGCCCCTCATGCTCGAACTCGCCTTGACGGCGAGAGCGTGAGACCCGTGGGGATTGGAATTGCACCGGGCTCGGAAGGCCTTGATCGGTCTCCCCGCGGCGCGGCTGTCGCCTAGCATGCGTTCCGAGGGGGCGCAAGGCAACGTTAGGGCCATGGTTGAGCGCGTCAGCGGCATGGCGAACCGCCGCGCCGGATCACGACGGACCCTGCGCGGCGTTCGTCGCGCCCGGTCAGATCCAGCCCTGCAATTCCCGGCGCACTACGTTCTCGATCACCCGCATGCCGAGGTCGGAGTCGTTGAGGCAGGGAATGAAGGCGTATTTCTCGCCGCCGTTCTCCTCGAAATAGTGGCGGTTCTCGCCGTCGAGTTCCTCCAGCGTCTCCAGGCAGTCGGCGGTGAAGCCCGGCGCCACGATCGCCATGCGCTTCACGCCGGACTTGGCCAGCGCCTGCACGGTCTCGTCGGTATAGGGCTTGAGCCATTCCTCGTTGCCGAAGCGCGACTGGAAGGTCACCCGCATCCGCTCGGGCGAATAGCCCATCGCTTCCCGGATCAGCCGGCCGGTCTTGAGGCACTGGCAATGGTAGGGGTCGCCCTTGAGCAGGTAGCTCTTGGGCACGCCGTGGAACGAGGTGAGGATCACCTCCGGCTCGAAATCGAGCTTGGCCAGCCCCTCGCGGATCGATTGGGCCATGGCTTCGATATAGACCGGATCGTCGTGGTAGGGCGGGGAGACCCGTACGGTCGGCTGCCAGCGCATTTGCATCAGCGCCTTGAAGGCCTGATCGCAGGCGGTCGCCGAGGTCGCCGCTGCGTATTGCGGATAGAGCGGCACCAGCAGGATGCGGTCGCAGCCCTGGTCGAGCAGCGCCTGGATGCGCAGGGACACCTCCGGCTTGCCGTAGCGCATCGCCCAATCGACCACGACGGAATCGCCCATCGCCGCCTGGAGCTTCTCGCACTGGCCGCGGGTGATCGTCTTGAGCGGACCCTCGTCGCGCTCGTTGTTCCAGATGCTGGCGTAGTCGCGCCCCTTCGGCCCCGGCCGCTTGGTCAGGATGATGAGATTGAGCAACGGCCACCAGATCAGCCGCGGCACCTCGATCACCCGGCGGTCGGAGAGGAACTCCTTGAGATAGCGGCGCATCGGCCAGTAGCTCGTGCCCTCGGGAGTGCCGAGATTCATCAAGAGCACGCCGACGCGGCCGGTCCGCACCGCCGGGTGGTCGGGCGGCAGGGCGGTGGGCGCAACCGGCACGGGATCGCGCAAGAGGGTTTGAGGTTCGACGCGTTCGTTCATCGGGTTTCCGGTCACGGGCTCCCCGCCTCCCTCAATGCGGCAAGCGATCCGGTTGTGCGGACCGGCCGTTCGATCTAGAGCAGGCGGCTTTTCAAGGCCAAGACTCTCCGGAAAGAGAAGTCTCTCGCCGAAGAGCTTGGTCCGTATCTTGGCAAACCCTTTGCCCGAAATCGCTCCGGAGGCCAGCGCGACATGCCGTCCCCCCGCTACTTCCTGAAGCACTTCGTGCCGTTCACCGGCTATCCCTACGAGGGGGCGCCGGCCGCGTGCAACCTGTGCGGATGCCGCGACGCCGTCACCGTGGCCGAGACCGACCGGCGGCTCAAGACGCTGCGCTCGATCGCCTGCACGCAATGCGGCCTGATCCGCACCGACCCGATGCCGACGCCGGACGAGCTGGCCGAATATTATTCGACCGCCTACCGCGCTGATTACCAGCTCGCCTTCGCGGGCGGGCCGCCGCGTCACCACCTGAACCGCTCGGCCCGCGAGGCGACGTTCCGCGCCGACCTGCTGGCGCCGAAGCTTAAAGCCGGCGCGCAGCTGCTCGATTTCGGCTCAGGCTCGGGCGAGTTCCTGGCGGAGGCCAAACGGCGCGGCTGCGAGGTGATCGGCGTCGAGCCCGGCCGCGACTACGCGACCTTTGCCCGGACGCATCACGGCGTCGAGGTGCTCGACGAGGCCGAGGACCCGAACCGCTTCCCCACCGGCCATTTCGACGTGATCTCCACGCACCACGTGCTCGAGCACCTGCGCAACCCGGCCGAGACGATGGAGCGGCTGGCCGGCTGGCTGAAGCCCGACGGTATCCTCTACGCGGCGGTGCCGAACATGGCCGCCACCGGCAAGCCGCCGCACGAGCGCTTCCACTTCGCCCACGTCCACGGCTACGTGCGCGAGACCTTCGATCTCCTGGCCCGCCGCGCCGGCCTCGTGCCGCATACCGAGTACTGGCGCGAGGACACCACGGTGGTCTACCGCAAGACCGATGCGCCCGCCGTGCCGCTGACGAATCCCGGCCTCGCCGACCGGCTCGCTGTTGATCTGAAGCCGATGTCGGCGGGGCTCTACTTCGCCTCGGGTGCCTGGATCTGGCCGGCGCTGCGGCGCAACGCCAAGGCGGTGCGGGACGGGATGGCCAAGGACGGGCTCACCAAGCGCTGAGCCGGTGATGCGCCCGAGCCGCCGCGAGACCGTCGCCGGGCTCGGCGCCGGTCTCCTCGCAGCCGGCACCGGTGCAGCGCTCGCCGGCACGCCGACCTTCACCCTGCTCCTCGTCAACGACATCTACGCGATGGACGAGGCGGAGGGGCGCGGCGGCTTTGCCCGGCTCAACGCGGTGGTGAAGGCCGAGCGCGCCCGCGGCGTGCCGCTGCTCTACGCCCATGCCGGCGACAGCTTCTCGCCTTCGCTGATGTCCGGCTTCGACCGGGGCGCGCATATCGTCGAACTTCTGAACTTGGCGCCGCCCGACGTGTTCGTGCCGGGCAACCACGAGTTCGATTTCGGCCCCGCGGTGTTCGCCGAGCGCCGGAGGGAGGCCCGCTTCCCGTTCCTGGCCGCCAACCTGCGCGGGTCCGAGGGCGAAAAGCTGCCCGGCATCGAGGATACGCGGCTGATCGAACTCGGCGGCGTCCGCCTCGGCCTCGTCGGCATCGCCCTGCAGGCGACGCCGGAAAAGTCGCAATCCGGCAACCTGCGCTTCGGCCCCGAGATCGAGACCCTGGCGCGCGAGGCGGACGCCCTGCGCAAGGCGGGTGCTCAGATGATCGTCGGGATCGCCCACACCGCGCGAGTGACCGACGACGCGATCGTGCGGGCGCGCCTCGTCGATATCCTGCTTTCGGGCCACGACCACGACCTCGTCGTGCGCGACGACGGGCAGGCGGTGATGGTCGAGTCGAGCCACGACGCGCATTACGTCACCGCGGTCGATGTCTTCGTCACGGGGACAGGCGACGGGCCCGTGCGCTGGCGTGCCGCCTTCCGCATCCACGACACCGCCGATGTGACGCCCGATCCGGAAACGCTCGCCGTCGTGCGCCGGCTCGGGGGCGAGCTATCGCGGGAACTCGACGTCGTGATCGGCACGACGCAGGGCGCGCTCGACAGCCGGATCGCCTCGGTGCGGGTGCGGGAGGCGAGCTTCGGCGATCTCGTCGCCGACGCGGTGCGGGCGGGCACCGGCGCCGAGATCGGCCTGATGAACGGCGGCGGCATCCGCGGCGACCGGCTCTACCCGGCCGGCACGGTGCTCACCCGGCGCGACATCCTCAGCGAACTCCCCTTCGGCAACACCACCGTGCTCGTGGCGATCGACGGGGCGACCCTGCGCGAGGCCCTGGAGAACGGGTTTCGCGATCTCGGCCGCGCCTCGGGCCGGTTCCTGCAACTCTCCGGAATGGTGGTGACGCTCGACCCGAATGCGCCGCCCGGCCGACGCGTCGTGGCCGCGATGGTCGACGGCGCACCCCTCGACGACGCCCGCACCTACCGCGTGGCGGCCAACGACTTCATGCTGCGCGGCGGCAACGATTACGGGATGCTGGCCAAGGGCCGCGTCCTGATCGGCGGCACCGACGGCAGGCTCCTCGCCAACGAGGTGATGGCCTATATCCGCGCCCGCGCGCCGCTGCCGGCCGAAACCGGCGGGCGGATTCGGGTGCTCTGAACCCGATCGCCCGGCCCTGCCCGCCCGCTCGTCGTCATCGCGGGGCGAGCCGAAGCGATCGAGGATCGCGGTTCGTCCGGAACGGTCGCGCCGCTGGATGGCTTCGGCTGAAGCCTTTCCCTAACGATGAGCGGAATTTTCCATGGCCGACCTCTTCACGGCAAACGGGATGACCGAAGCTCGCGTGACCGGGCCCGTCGAAGCGGCGCTCGAAGCGTTCCGCGCCAGCGGCTCCCCCTGGCTCGACCTGCCCTTCTTCAAGGAAGGCGCGGCGGACCGGGTCGCGCAAAAGGTCGATGCGCGCGTCGCGGCCGGGGCGACGGTGTTGCCGGAACCCGCCGCGATCTTCCGGGCCCTGACGCTGACGCCCCTTCCCGCGGTGAAGGCGGTGATCCTCGGCCAGGACCCTTATCCGACACCGGGCGACGCCAACGGGCTCGCCTTCTCCTATGTCGGCGGACGCCGCCTGCCGGCCTCGCTCAAGGTGATCCTGGCGGAACTCGCCCCCGAGGGCGCCAAGCCCGACCTCTCCACCGGCGACCTGACACCCTGGGCGGAGCGCGGCGTGCTGCTCCTCAACTCGGCGCTCACCGTGGAAGCGGGCAAGTCCGGTGCGCATCTGCGGCTCGGTTGGGCGCAGCTCACCGACGAGGCGGTGAAAGCCGTCTCGGCCCGCGACGCGCCGGCGGTGTTCCTGCTCTGGGGCGCCCAGGCCCGCGCCCGCGAGGCGCTGATCGACACGCGCCACCACGGCATCATCGCCTCGGGCCACCCCTCCCCGCTCAACCGCGCCCGCGACTTTCCGGGCTCGCGGCCGTTCGACCGGGCGAATGCGTGGCTCGAAGCGCAGGGCCGCGCGCCGATCGACTGGCGGCTGGGTGGGAATTGATATGACTGCGGTCCCCGGCCCCGTCAGGCGTCCGGTCCATGCCTGCGAACCGGTCTGAGGATCCGAGGCGAAGCCCGATCTTCGGAAGGGGCCGCGAGGTTCCTGCAGTCGGCGATCGTCGCCTTCGCCGTGTCGATGGCGATCGAGACCGCGGCCATCGTCCGGTCGTTCGGCTCCCGTTCCCGGGCATAGCGCACCGCCTCCGTGGCGAGCCGGTCGACCTCGACATTGAGCGCCTCGATGGCGGCCGGATCGGTCAGCGCGCGTGCCTGCTCGGTCACCTCCAGCAAGCGGTCGATGATCTCGTCGATCCGCTCGCGGCGCAGGCTGGACAGGCGCTGGCGCAGCCAGGCCAGTGCCGAGAACAGGCCGCCGGCCAGGGCGCCCAGCAGATAGAGCGTGTCGCCGTAGCGATCGACGAAGCCGTGCTGCTCGCGCTCGTAGTAGTCGATCGCGCCGGGATGGATCGGAATGCGTGCGCTCGTCGCTGCCGCCGTCGTGTCGTAGGCCGGTGCCTGCACGTACTCTGCGGCATCCGTCTTCACGGCTGCGGCGGTGCGCTTCTCGAACAGCTGCTGTGTGACATCGGCCGCGATGACACGACCGAGGGAAGCGCGCGCCATCAGCCGGTAGGAGGCCCCCACGGTCTTCACGTCATCGGACGGCAGCTTCGGGTCACCCGCGAACAGGCCGCCGGGGATCGTCACCGCCTGGAGCCGCGGGAAGCGCTCGAGGATCGCCCCGTCATCCTCGACCGCCACGAACTCGACCTTGCCGTTGCGGGCGACCGAGCGCACGGCGCCGACCAGGGCCAGCGCCTTCGGGGCCGAGGACGCGATGATGCTGACGAAGGCGTCGATGCGCTTGTCCCTGAAGGCAGCGGCGACGGCGTCCTGGTCGATCCGGACGAGATGGACCGTGCCCTCGCGCACCGGCCCGCCGGCTGGCTGCGTGTCGAGGGCAAGGCCGTGATAGCCGAGGATGTTGTTCAGGAGGGAGAAGTCGGCATCGCGGTGTGCGGCGATACCGAGCCGCTTTCCGGCGAGCTTCGGGAAGCTCTTGATACCGGATTGGGAGGGCGAGGCGATGATCATCGCCTGGTCCCGCAGGATGGCGAGCGTCAGCCCGTTGGTCGGCAAGAGCACGTCGGGCCGGACCACCGCGAGATCGGCTCGCCCGTCCTGCAAGGCGGCGGCGCTCTCGCGCACATCATCGAACGACACGATCTTCAGGCGGATGTTCTCGTGGCCCGTATCGAGAGCGTCGGCGTAGGCCTTGATGAGTTCCGGCTCGGTGCCGTCACGGGGCGCGACCGCGATTGTGAGCACAGTCGCTTGCAGCAGGTACCAAGCGATACCGAGGCTGGCCCCGATCGCCAGGGTCGCGGCCAGGAGCAGCGTCTCACGGCGCATCAGCCAAGCTGGAACGGCAGGCATGGACGTCGCGCCTTGCGGAAGGAAACGAAAAGCTGCGCCGTCAATTCTCGAGACCGCGAGAAGTGCCACTACGGCGCACCCCAGAGGCAAAAGTCTGGAAGACCGGACGTCCGATCCGCATGCCGGTCGCTCGAAGCCCGACGTGGCGAGAAGAAAATGCGATCACGCGGCCCCTCGGGCGAGCCGGCAAGACGATCGATCAGGGGGGTAGGTCGCCCAAAAAGAAACCGCCCCCGGCCGGACGGCGCGGGGGCGGTTCTGATCGTCCGGAGTGGAAACGCTATCAGGCGGCGATCTTGGTCGCGGTGACAGCGATGTTCTCGTTGGCCAGCCTGACAGCGGCAGCCGGAGTGCGGCCGGGGGCCCGGAGGCTGGTCATTTCGCCGGCGGAGGCATGCGCGCCGCCCTCGGAACCGAAACGCTCGGCCAGCATCACGACGAAGATCACGTTGGCGATGGCAGCGGCGAGAACGACGAGGGCGATCATGGCGGGCAGGTCCGTTGCTGCGTTGCGATAAAGCCTATATCGCACCGCATTCTGGATTCTGGTATACCAGATACCTAAGCTCCGACATGCGGCCGACGCATAACTGCACGCCGGCCTGCTGCTCCTCATGCCCTCAGGGCTTTTTGGTTTCACCCCCGGCAGGAGCGGCGCTGCTGCCGGCGCGCTCGACCTTGGCCGCCTCGCGCAGCTTCACGATCGTGTCCTGCTGCGCCTTGCGGGTGAGGTACTGGTCGATCTGCTCCTTCATCTCGTCGAAGGTCGGCACCGGCTTCGTCCGCTTCTCCTCGACGCGCAGCACATGCCAGCCGAACTGGGTCTTCACCGGATCGGAGATCTGGCCCGGCGTCATCTTGAAAGCGGCGTCGGCAAACGGCTTCACCATCCGCTCCTGGGTGAACCAGCCGAGATCGCCGCCCTCGGTCTTGGAGCCGGGGTCCTTCGAGACCTCGCCCGCGATCTTGGCGAAATCCTCGCCGCCCTTGATGCGCGCGGCGATCTTCTTCGCCTCGTCCTCGCTCTCGACGAGGATGTGGCGGGCCCGCACCTCCTCCTCGGGCTTCATCGACTTCACGGTCTGTTCGTAGAGCGCCTTGGCGGCCTCGGGCGTCACCGCCTTCTTGGCCTCGCGCTCGAGGTAGTCGTCGAGCAGGAGCTTGTCGCGGAAGTAGGCGAGCTTGCGCTTGAACTCCGGCGATTCGCCGACCTTGGCGGCTTCGGCCGCCTGCGCGCCGACCTTGAGATCGACCATGTAATCGACGAGCAGGTTCTGCTTGGCCCCCTCATCGACGCCCGGCAGCGACAGCGCCGGATCCTCGCCCGCGATCGCGAGGTCGGCCGCCGTGACCGGCTGGCCGTTGACCCGCGCCACCACCGTCTCCGGCGGGACCGCCGCCGAGACGGGAGCGGGCGCGCTGGGCGTCTTCTGGCCCGCAGGCGCTGGCTGGGCCGCCGGCGCTTGCGCGAGGGCGGCGCCCGGCAGGGTGAGCATCAGCGCGAGGGCGCTCGCGCGCCGGAGGGAGAACGGAATCGGCATCGGAAGCGTCGTTCCTTGGGCGTCGTCCCCGCCGGGCCGGTCTGTACGCCGTCCGGCTTCGTCCCGCGGGGCTCGTCGGGAATGCGGCAGGTGCCGCGAAGCGCGACACAGGTGGAACCTCTTCCGGGCAAAGGCAAGCGTGGCCGTGATCGTCGCGAGGTCTCGTGACCGCGGGTCGATGAGGCTGTCGCACGAAGAGCGATGGCACCGCCTGTCGGGGGCGAAAAGTACCGCGCGGAGCGGGCTTTTCAGAAATTTGGATCCTGAGCGGAGCGAGAGCTTGAGCCCGCGGCGGCGGGCGCCGACGATGAAGGCCGGCCAAAAAGCCGGACCGGGCGACCTCTTGACTGTCCGGTCCGGCACTACCGGATGCGCCTGCGGATATTTACCTCTATAAGCCCGCCCAACGCAGGCCGGCGGCGCGAAAAATGCCGCTCGCGACGACCTCACGACCGCAGGTTCACGATGCTCGGTGCCCTCGCCAAGAAGATTTTCGGCTCGTCCAACGACCGCCGCGTCAAGGGTTTTCGCCCACGCGTCGCGGCCATCAACGCGCTCGAACCGGAAATCAGCGTTCTCTCCGACGAGCAGCTGCGCGCCCGCACGCAGGAGTTCCGTGACCAGCTCGCCGCCGGCACCCGCCTCGACGACCTCTTGGTGCCCGCCTTCGCCACCGTGCGCGAGGCGGCCAAGCGCGTGCTCGGCCAGCGCCACTTCGACGTGCAGATGATCGGCGGCATGGTGCTGCACGAGTCCGGCATCTCGGAGATGAAGACCGGCGAGGGCAAGACCCTGGTGGCGACGCTGCCGGTCTACCTCAACGCGCTCGAGGGCAAGGGCGTCCACGTCATCACCGTCAACGACTACCTCGCCTCGCGCGACGCGGAGTGGATGGGCCGGGTCTACCGCTTCCTCGGGCTCACCGTCGGCACCATCGTGCACGGGCTCGACGACGGGCAGCGCAAGGAAGCGTATACCTGCGACATCACCTACGGCACCAACAACGAGTTCGGCTTCGACTATCTTCGCGACAACATGAAGTACGAGCTCTCGCAGATGACGCAGCGGGGGCACCACTTCGCCATCGTCGACGAGGTCGATTCGATCCTCATCGACGAGGCGCGCACGCCGCTCATCATCTCCGGCCCGGTGGACGACCGCTCGGAACTCTACGTCGCCGTTGATACGGTGATGCCGCGCCTGACGCCTGAGCATTACGACCTCGACGAGAAGCAGCGGCAGGTCTCGCTCACCGAGGCCGGCAACGAGTTCATCGAGGAGGAGCTGCGCGCCGAGGGCATCCTCAAGGAGGGCGACCTCTACGACGCGCACAACGTCACCATCGTCCACCACGTGAACCAGGCGTTGCGCGCCCACACCCTGTTCACCCTGGACAAGGACTACATCGTCAAGAACGACGAGGTCGTCATCATCGACGAGTTCACCGGCCGCATGATGCAGGGCCGGCGCTACTCGGAAGGCCTGCACCAGGCGCTGGAAGCCAAGGAGCGGGTGACGATCCAGCCCGAGAACCAGACGCTCGCCTCGATCACCTTTCAGAACTACTTCCGCCTCTACAAGAAGCTCGCCGGCATGACCGGCACCGCCTCGACCGAGGCCGACGAGTTCGCCGAGATCTACAAGCTCGACGTGGTCGACATCCCGACCAACAAGGAGGTCGAGCGCGTCGACGAGGACGACGAGGTCTACCGCACCGTCGAGGAGAAGTACGAGGCGATCATCAAGGAGATCGACAAGGCGCATGCCCGCCACCAGCCGATCCTGGTCGGCACCGGCTCGATCGAGAAATCGGAGCTGATCGGCGAACTGCTGAAGAAGGCCGGCTACACCCTGCTCGACTATTCCGACCCGAACGCTCTGACCGACGTCTACAAGGCCGCCCGCGAGAACCGGGTGACCAAGCGCTTCGCCGTGCTCAACGCCCGCTTCCACGAGCAGGAAGCCTACATCGTGGCCGAGGCCGGCGTGCCGGGCGCGATCACCATCGCCACCAACATGGCCGGTCGCGGCACCGACATCAAACTCGGCGGCAACCTCGAGATGCGCATCGAGAAGGAGCTCGGCGGCATGGCGGAGGGGCCTGAGCGCGACGCGGCGATCGCAGCGCTGAAGGCCGAGATCGCCGAGAACCGCACCAAGGTGCTGGCGTCGGGCGAGAAGGCTGACCCGGAAGCGGGCCGGAAGAAGGATCTGCCGGGCGGGCTCTACATCATCGGCACCGAGCGCCACGAATCCCGGCGCATCGACAACCAGCTGCGCGGCCGCTCCGGCCGCCAGGGCGATCCGGGCCGCTCGAAATTCTACCTGTCCCTCAAGGACGACCTGATGCGGATCTTCGGCTCCGACCGCATGGACGGGATGCTGCAGCGGCTCGGCCTGGAGCAGGGCGAGGCGATCATCCACCCCTGGATCAACAAGGCGATCGAGAAGGCGCAGCAGAAGGTCGAAGCGCGCAACTTCGACATGCGCAAGAACGTGCTCAAGTACGACAACGTGATGAACGACCAGCGCAAGGTCGTGTTCGAGCAGCGCCGCGACCTGATGGGCCAGGACAGCGTGCGCGAGACCGTGGACGAGATGCGCCACGGCGTGATCGACGACTTCGTCGCCGTGCACATCCCCGAGAACGCCTATGCCGAGCAGTGGGACGCGGAGGGGCTGAAGCACCGCGCCCTCGACGTGCTCGGCCTCGACCTGCCGGTGGAGGAGTGGGTCCGGGAAGAGGGCATCGCCGACGAGGAGATCCGCGAGCGCCTGCGCAAGGCTTCCGACGAATCCTACGCCGCCCGCGTCGAGCGCAACGGCGTGGAGGTGATGACCTATGTCGAGAAGCAGGTGGTGCTGCAGGTGCTCGACCACCTCTGGCGCGAGCACCTCGTCACCCTCGACCACCTGCGGCAGGTGATCGGCTGGCGCGGCTTCGCTCAGCGCGACCCGCTCAACGAGTACAAGTCCGAGGCGTTCGAGCTGTTCAACGGCCTCGTCACGGCCCTGCGCGAGCAGGTGACCGCCCAGCTCTCGCATGTCGAGATCATGCAGCAGCAGCCGGAGGGCTTCACCGACGGCGGGTTCGAGAGCGCTGGCTTCAGCGAACCGCAATTGCCGCCGATGTTCCCCGAGCACCGCGACCCGGTGACCGGCGAGAACGAGTTCGCCTTCGCCGGCTCGGGCAGCGACGGCGGGGCGGGCGGCGCCTACGGCTTTGCCGCACGCGAACTCTCGACGGACGCCGCCGTGCTGGAGCGCAAGCCCGACGACGCCTCCACCTGGGGCCGGGTCGGCCGCAACGAACCCTGCCCCTGCGGCTCGGGCAAGAAGTACAAGCACTGCCACGGCCGCTTCGCTACCGAGGCGTGAGCCTGCGGTGAGCGGCGCGCTCGTCTACGGGCTGGAGCCGGATCTCGACGCGGAGACCTTTTGGGGTGTCCTCGTCGAATCCGGGCTCGAGCCCTGGCGACCGGACGAAGATCTCGAACGACTCCGGCGGATTCTGAAGGGTTCCGACCTGATCGTCACCGCCCGGCTCGGCGGGCGCCTCGTCGGCGTGGCGCGCACGCTGACCGATTTCGCCTTCTGCGCCTATCTCGCCACCCTCGCGGTTGCCCGCGACTGCCAGGGCCTCGGCATCGGCCGCCGGCTGATTGCGGAAACGCGGGCGGCGGCCGGCCCCGAGGTCTCGCTGCTGCTCACGGCCGCGCCGGGGATCGAGGGCTATTACGAGGCCCTCGGCATGCCGCGCGTGCCGCACGCCTTCCGCACCGACCGGGAGCGGTGACGGGTCAGGGCGCCTCGGCCGCCAACGCCTCCAGTACCGCGTGGGCTGCTGCGATGCGCGCTCGTATGGGAAACGCGCGGTTGGCTAGCATGACGAGGCCGATGCGTTTGGCCGGTACGAAGGCGACGTAGGCGCCAAAACCGTTGGTCGAGCCGGTCTTGTTGAACAGCGTCGCCCCCGTCGGCACCTGTGGCGGATCGAGCGGCGCGGCAGGTTGCGCCTCGAACCGCACCGGATCGGCGTTGCCGGCCTGAAGGCGCTCCAGCGGGATCGGAAAGGGCAACTGCTCCCAGCCGAGCCCCTGCACCATCGCATCGGTCCGGACATAGCCGACATGGGTGCCTTGAACCGCCTGCCGCATCGGCGGGTCGAGGCGGCCGGGATCGATGTTGGCCTCGACGAAGCGGATCATGTCGGCGGCGCTGGATTTGACGCCGTAGGCCTCCCCGTCGAGGACGCCCGGATTGACCCGGATCGGCGTGCCGTCCCGGCCGTAACCCCAGGCGTAGTGCTCGCTCTTGGCGGCGGGCACGCGGATGAAGCTGTGCGTCAGGCCGAGCCCCGGAAACAGCCGGGTTTCCACCAGGCCGGCGAAGTCGCCACCCATGGAAGCGGCGGCGGCGGCTCCGAACAGGCCGAGACTGGGATTGGAATAGAGCCTCTGCGTTCCGGGCGGCGCGGAGGGTTGCCACCGGCGAAAGTAGGCGATCATCGCCGCCTCGTCGGTGACGCTGTCGGGAAATTGCAGCGGCAGGCCGCCCGCGCTGTAGGTGCCGAGGTCGAGCAGGCTGATCCGGTCGAGCGCGCTGCCCCGCAGCGACGGCAGGAACCGGCTCGGCGCATCGTCGAGCGAGAGCCGGCCGAGCCCCTGCGCGTAGGAAACGAGCGTCGCCGTGAAGGTCTTGCTGACCGAGCCGATCTCGAACAGCGTGTCGCGCGTCACCGGCCGCTGCCGCTCCCGGTCGGCGAGCCCGAAGGTGAAGACGGTGGAATGCCCCTCGCGGGTGACGGCGACGGCGAGGCCGGGCACGTCGTACGCCTTCAGGAGCGGGCGATAGGCCTGCTCGACCGCGGCGGCGACCCGCGCGGACGGATCGTCGGCCAGGGCAGATGTCGGGAGATGCGATAAGCAGCTCAGGACGAGGGCGGCCAGCGCGCGCTTTCGCATTGCGGAGATGGCGCATTTCCTTCTTGGCGAGAGCATCATCCCGAAAGGTGGTTGCCGGCTTTCGGAAAAAGATGATGCAAGAACAAGAGCCTAGAGCATCGTCCTGGGTCCGGTTCCAGGACGACGCGAAGGCGAGCGAGGCGAATGGCGGTTATGACGTGTGAGGAAAGCGCCGAAAGCGCGGCAGGTGCGGAGGCCGCCGTCCCGCTGGTGCGGAGCCTGCGCCTCACGCTCGATGCGCCTCGGACCGGCGTGACGCAGGCCGTTCTGGCGCTCGCGAGCGCGCCGCTCGATTGGCTCGACGCTCATCGCGGCGGCTTCCTTCACCCGGACGAAGCCGCGCTGCTCACCGACCGGCTCCATGCCCGCCGCCGCCACGGTCTCTTGATCGGGCGCTACGCGGCGAAATGCGCCCTCGCCGCGCTCAAGCCCGACCTCGACCCGCGGGATCTGGCGATCCGGCCCGGCGTGCTGGAGCAGCCGGTTCTGTCCGGCGCCGGGGTCGAAAACCTCGGCATCAGCCTGTCCCATGCCGGCCCGGTCGCCGTGGCGGTGGTGTTTCCCGAGGCCTGCCCGATGGGGATCGATCTGGAGCGGATTCAGCCGGCCAACGTCGCGCTGCTGACGCGCCAGACCACGGCGGTCGAGCGCCGCCACCTCGCCGCCCGGCTCGACGCGCCGGAGGCCGAGCGGTTGACCCGGCTGTGGTGCCTGAAGGAGGCACTGTCCAAGGCACTGCGCTGCGGTCTCACCGTGCCGCTCGAACTCCTCGCCGTCGGCAGCGTCGTGGCGGAGCCGCCGGGGCTCGGCGTCACCTTCGCCAATTTCGCGCAGTACCGGGGCCTGAGCCTCGGGGCGGGGGATCTCGCCGCCGCCCTCGTTCTGCCGCGCCCTCCGGCGGTGGCGCTTGCGGTCGAAGCGGCGGCCTGGGAGGATCTGCGGGCGGGTTTGGCTGAAGCCGCGACGCGGTGGCGGGCCGAAGAGCGCGCGGCCGAGGCTGAGGACGCCGCAAAGACCCCGCGCGGCGATCGCGAAAGGACCGGAGACCGATGACATCTTGGCGCCCACCGCAAGCGATCCGCGTCAAGGTGATCGGTCTGGCGTGGCGAGGGGACGCGCTGCTGGCGGTCGAAGTCCTCGACGATCGCGGCCGGATCAAGGGCCTGCGCCCGCCCGGCGGCAGCGTCGCCTTCGGCGAGACCCGCGAACAGGCCCTGGACCGGGAATTTCGGGAGGAGCTGGGCTGCGGCGTGGCGATCACGAGCCCCTGGACGGTGTTCGAGAACATCTACCGCCACGAAGGTGCGCTCGGCCACGAGATCGTGTTTTCCGCCGACATCCGCCTTCACGATGCAGCCCTCTACGACCGCGACGTGATCCGCTTCAGCGAGGATGACGGCACGGCCTGCACCGCGCGCTGGTGCCGGCCGGATGCCCTTCCGGACGGCGCCGCCCTCTTCCCCGACGGCCTTGCGGCCGCGCTGGAGCACCGTCGCGAACGGTGAGGACCGGTGTTCGGGACGATGCTCCGGCCTTTCTGTGATGCTTACCCTCGCCCGCCCGTCAGGTTGTGGCTGAGGAAGAAGTCGAGCATCGCGCGGGAGGCGTCCGGCCCGTTCGGGTCGGTGTAGCTGCCTGCCGAACTGCCGCCGCACCACGCGTGGCCCGCGCCCTGCACCGACCATGCCTCGACCTGCACCCGGCCGGCCTCGTCGGCGTAGCGGGTGCGGGTGTAGCTGTGACGGCCGTTGCTGCCTCCCTCCTGCCGCGGCGTCAGGGCGTCGATGCCGGCCTGCGCCAGCACCGCGTCGGCGTTGCGCGGATGGACGGTGCCGTCACCCTCGCCGTGGAAGACGATGGTCGGCACCCGCAGGTTCTGCGTCACCGCGCCGGCGCCGAAGCCGGCCGCACCGCCGGGCTCGGCCGCACCGGGCGCGCCGACGCGCATCGCCGAGAGCGCCGAGGGCAGGTCGCGGGCGCAGCCCGCGGCAAGGCCCGAATGCACGCCGAGGCCCGCGAACAGGTCGGGATAGGCCCGGGCGATGTTGGCCGCCGCCGCCCCGCCCGCCGAGAGCCCGGCGATGTAGATGCGGGAGCGATCGATCGAATGCTCGGCGCAAATCGCGCGGACGAGGCCCGCAACGATGCCGGCCTCGCCCATCTCCCGGCCCTGATCGCCGGGCTCGAACCAGTTCCAGCACTTCTGCGCGTTGGCCCGGCTCGTCTGGCGGGGATAGGCGACGTAGACCCCCTCCTCCTCGGCGAGCGTGTTCATGCGCGTTCCCGCCGCGAAATCCTCCGGCGACTGGCTGCAGCCGTGCAGCATCACGAGCAGCGGACGGGGTCCGTTCCGCGGGCTCGGGATGAACAGCTTGTAGTCCCGCGCCCCGGCGGCATTGGAGAAGCTGCGCTCGACGAACTGGCCGCCCTCCGACGCGACCCCGGCGGGTTCGGTACCGTTGGGTCTGGGCGCCTCCTGGCCACCGCCCGTCAGCCCATTCAGCGACGGCACCAGCGAGCGCAGGCCCTGCATCACATGGTCGATGTTCTCGCGAAGCCGTTCGGGGATCAGCGTCGCGTGATCCGTAGGCTGAGCCGCACCCACCTCCGGATCGAGCCGGGTCGCCGACCCTTCGAGCCGCGGCGTCCCGTTCGGGGCGGGCGACGCATCGGTCGGCCGCACCCCCTCGGCGGAGAGGTTCGCACCGCCGAGGCTGCGCTGGATGAGGGCGGTCGCCTCACCGAGCCGTCCGGCCTGGGTCAGGCGGGTGGCCTCGGCGATATCCGTGAAGAAGGCGTTGTGACGTTCGGTCATGCGGGTCTCGCTTTCCGGGTCGGCGACGAGCGCGCGCGAGCGCAGCGGGTCACGAGGGGGATTTTCCGAGGGTCAGGGCAGGCGGTCGGCCAGCACCCGCTTCACGGCGGGGCTCGCCTGGAGGCTGCCGAGCACTTCGATCGATGCGATCGCGGCGCTGGCGAGGTCGGCGGGAACGTCGTCGGCGATGACGGCGAGGCCGAGGACGCGGATGTCGAGCCGGGTCCCCGCCGCCTGCGCCGCTTCCAGTTCGGCCCGGCCGTAGCGGCGCAGACCGACTTCGATCGGTTTGCGGGCCACCGATTGGCGGGTGATGTCGGCGTGCCGCTCGATCTGGTTGCGGACCGCCGTGCGGATGAAGTCGCTGCGGTTGGCGTAGACGCCCTCCGACACGAGGAGATCGACATGCCCGAGATCGACGAAGCCGAGATTGACCGTGATCTTCTCATGGTCGCCGGGTTTGGCCCCGAGTCTCACGGCGATCGGGGCATCCGGCCGCCGCTCCTGAATCACGTCCATCATCGCGCGACATCCCTGCGCCAGCCACCAGGATGGTATGGAAAGGCTTATGCTGCACCGCAAGATGAAGTTTTTTGCATTGCAGCAAGATGGGACGAGGGGATGGGAGAGGCGCCACTTGCGCCTAGCCGGTCGAAGGACGGGCCATTCGACACCAAAGACTGCGCGCCGAGAAAGACTTAACGGATCGTTGCCTGTGCGGTCACCGCTGCGGGCAACGGCTCACGGCTCCATGTATTCCCGCCAGACGGCGTTTGTTCCGAGGCTCTCGACAAAGCTGTCATGCCTCAGGCGCTCACCCTCGGTGAGCCGGCTGCGGATCGGCCGCGGCCCGACCGGACCCGAATCGGTCAGGGCACCGAGCGCCACGGTCTCGGCCGGTTCGGCGATGCTGAGACCTAGGGTGGTCTGCTTGCCGCCGAGCAACTCGACATAGACCTCGGCCAGGATCTGCGCGTCGAGCAGCGCGCCGTGCTTGACCCGGCGGGTGGTGTCCACCCCGTAGCGGTTGCACAGGGCATCGAGGTTGTTGGCCGCGCCCGGATGCTTGCGGCGGGCGAGCAGCAGGGTATCGACCACGTCCTCCAGCACAATCGGCTTCGGCGCGGCGGGCCCGAGCCGGGCGAATTCCATATTGAGGAAGCCGACGTCGAAGGGCGCGTTGTGGATCACCAGCCGCGAATCGCAGCAGAAGGCGACGAAGGCGTCGACCACCTCGGCGAAGACCGGCTTGTCGGCCAGCATCGCATCCGAGATGCCGTGGACCCCGAACGCCCCCTCGGACACCGCGCGCTGCGGGTTGATGAGCCGGTGGAAGGTCTCGCCGGTCTGGACGTGGTTGATGAGTTCGACGCAGCCGATCTCGATCAGCCGGTCGCCGTTTCGAGCCTCCGTGCCAGTGGTCTCGGTATCGAGGACGATCTCGCGCAGCATTTTTTCCGATCCGATGCAGGAACACAGCCTGCGCGCGGCTGGCGAAGGATGCGTTAACCGGCGACGTCCCTCAGCGGCTTCGGTTGGCCAGCTCCTCGGCGATCCGCTTCACCTCGCCTTCGGCGTGTTCGAACCCGCGGCTCGTGTCGATCACGTAATCCGCCCGCGCCCGCTTCTCGGCATCCGGCATCTGCTTGGCACGGATCGCGTCGAACGCATCCTCGGTCATGCCGGGGCGGGCGAGCACGCGGGCGCGCTGCACCTCCGGCGGAGCGGTGACGACGAGGACGGCGTCGCAGCGGGCGTCGGCCCCGGTCTCGAACAGGAGCGGGATGTCGAGGACGACGAGCGGCGCCCCCGCGTTGCGGGCGAGGAAGGCGCGGCTCTCGTCGCGAACCAGCGGATGCACGATCGCCTCCAGCCGGGCGAGTTTTTCGGCATTGCCGAGCACCGCCGTGCGCAGGGCCGGGCGATCGACCCCGCCCTCCGGCGTCAGGGCGCCGGGAAAGGCGTCCCCGATCGCCCGCGCCGCGGCGCCGCCCGGCCCGTAGAGGGCGTGGACCGCCGCGTCCGAATCATGGACCGGGACGCCGCGGGCGGAAAACATCGCGGCGGTGGCCGACTTTCCCATGCCGATCGAGCCGGTGAGGCCGAGCACCACGGGAGGGCGGGGTTGTTCGGAAGCGCTCATTTCGCGACGAGATCCGCGACGATTCTTTGGCGCAGGGCCGGCGTCACCTCGGGGCGCAGGCCGAACCATGCGGCGAAGCCCGGCACGGCCTGGTGCAGCAGCATGCCGAGCCCATCCACCGCCGCAAGCCCCCGCGCCCGCGCCGCGGCCAGGAGCGGCGTCTCCAGCGGCACGTAGACGATGTCGGCCACCGCCGCGCGGTCCGAGAGCGGGACGAGGTCGAGAGCGAGCGGCGGGTGCCCGGCCATGCCGAGCGAGGTGGTGTTGACGAGAAGCCCGGTGTCGGAAAGTGCGTCCGGCACGGCCTCCCAGGCCAGCGCCTCGACGTGTTCGGGGTCGAGTTCGGCCAGCACACGCGCCCGCTCGGGGCTGCGGTTGGCGACGCGGACCGAGAGCCCCCGCTCCACCAGCCCGACGACGATGGCCCGCGCCGCGCCGCCCGCGCCGAGCACCAGGGCGGACCTGCCGGTCCGCTCGGGCCAGCCCTGCCCGAGGCTGTGGTCGAGATGGGCGATGAAGCCCGGCGCATCGGTGTTGTCGCCGCGCACGCAGCCGTCCTCGACGATCAGCGTGTTCACGGCGCCGATCGTCTTCGCTCGCTCCGTCAGGGAATCGGCCAGCCGAAAGGCCGCCTCCTTGTGCGGGATGGTGACGTTGCCGCCGGCAAAGCCCGAGGCGGGAAGCCCGCGGACGAAGGCCTCGAACGCGTCGGGCGCCACATCGATGCGCTCGTAGCTGCCATCCAACCCGTGCTCGGCGAGCCAGTGCCCGTGGATCAGCGGCGAGCGGGAATGGCGGATCGGATGGCCGACGACGAAGGCCCTGGCTGTCATGGAATCCTGCTTGCGAAGGTCGAGAGACATCACGCGACGCACGCCGCCGGCAGCGTGCAGGCGGTCTGCCCCTCGATCTCGATCTGGAGGGTGGCGTGATGGATGCCGAAGCGCGCCCGCAGTTCGTCCGCCGTCTCCTTGAGGAAGAGCCGGCCGGGCGCTTCGTCGGCGACCACGAGATGGGCGGTGAGGGCGACTTCGGTGGTGCTCATCGGCCAGATGTGGAGGTCGTGCAGCCCGCGCACGCCGGGGCGGGCCGCGAGAGTGGCGCGAACCGCCTCCGGATCGATGCCGGGCGGCACCGCGGCAAGCGACATCGCCACGCTGTCGCGCAGGAGCCCCCAGGTCGCGACGATGATGAGCGCGGCGATGGCGAGGCTCACCAGCGGGTCGATCCAGTCGAAACCAGTGGCGAGGATGACGAGGCCCGCCAGCACCACGCCGGCCGAGACCGCCGCGTCGGCCACCATGTGCAAGTAGGCGCCGCGGATGTTGATGTCGTCCTTGGAACCCGAGGCGAACAGCCACGCGGTAAAGCCGTTGATGAGGATGCCGATGCCGGCCACCACCATCACCGTGGTGCCGGCGACCGGGGCCGGCTCGAGGAAGCGCTGCACCGCCTCGACGATGATGCCGCCGGTAGCCACCAGAAGCACCACCGCGTTGAACAAAGCGGCCAGGATCGAGGAGCCGCGCAGGCCGTAGGTGAAGCGCGCCGACGGCGCCCGCTTCACCAGCACCGCGGCGAGCCAGGCGGCGACGAGGCCGAGCACGTCGGAGAGATTGTGGCCGGCATCGGCCACCAGCGCCATGGAGTTCGAGAGCCAGCCATAGGCCGCCTCGACGCCGACGAAGCCGAGATTCAGCGCGATGCCGATGGCGAAGGCCGGTCCGAAATTCTTCGGGGCGTGGACGTGACCATGGCCCCCGTGACCGTGGGCATGACTGTGCCCGTGCCCGGCATGATCGTGGCCGTGATCCGGATGGGCGTGGTCGTGTCGATGACTCTGCCGATGATCCTGCCCGTGGTCGTCCATCGTCCCTCGCCGTGTCAGAACGCCAGCAGGCCCAGGCCCCGCAGCCGCGCGAGAAGGGGCGTGAGCGGCAGGCCGAGGACCGTCGAGTGGTCGCCCTCGACCCGCTCGAACAGGTGGATGCCGAGGCCTTCGAGTTGGTAGGCGCCGACCGAGGTCGTGACCGCTACTCCCGCGAGCCGCAGATAGGCGTCGATGGCCCCCGCATCGAGGGGGCGCAAAGTCAGCCGCGCGGTTTCGACGAAATCCTCGGCGTGGCCGCCGCGTACGATTGCGACCGCCGAATGAAGCTGGTGGGTCCGGCCCTGGAGCCGGGCAAGATGGGCGTGCGCCGCTGCGAGGTCGGCGGGCTTGTGGAAGATCCGGCCCTCGCATTCGAGCACTTGGTCGGCGCCGATCACGACGCGGCCGGGATGGCGGGCCGCCACCTCCTCCGCCTTGGCCCGAGCCAGCCGCCGCGCCAGTTCGATCGGAGCCAGGGCACTGCCCTCGGCCTCCAAGGCGCGCTCTTCGATCCGCGCGGGCGCCGTCTCCACCGGCAGGCCGGCGCCCGTCAGGAGATCGCGCCGGGTGGCGCTCGCCGAGGCGAGAAGGAGGGGCGCGGGGGCGAGCCAGAGGGCAGAAGCGTTCACGTCGAAAATGATTCCGTCAGCGCAGGCCGCGCCAGTCGAGCCAGTCGAACAGAAAGTCGATATCCTCGGTCGCCACGGAGAAGAACCCCTCCTCCGAGCGCTCCGAGCCGATCACGTAGCCGCTGGCATGGCCCAGCGTATGGTCGATCGAGCTTTGCAGGAAGCCGAGTTCGAGCCCGTTGTCGCGGAGCGCCACCACGGTGGTGCCGGGGGGTGCGAACAGCGAACCGTGCAGCCCCGAACCGTACTCGCCGATGATCGTACCGGCCGAGCGGAACAGGGCGATCTGTTCGGGCACGCTCAGCCGCTCGGGCCGGACGGGGGTGAAGCCGCGGGCCACCGCCGCAGCCTCGAACGCCGCCCGTTCCGCCAGGGTGCGCCGGTTGCGCGTGTCGGCGTTGTCCGAGCGGGAGATCAGGAGTTTTTCGCTCCCCGGTTTCTCGCGCCGACGGCCGGGCGGCCAAGGGAGCCGCCAGCGAGAGCCGGGCGCGGCGCGCTCAAGGAGGAAGCGGCGAGCTTGGCGTATCAGCGGCGAGGCGCGACTGATGAAGCGGAGCGCCGTCGGCACGAGGAGCGAGCGGCAGACGACGAGATCGCCGGTGCGGTCGTAGACGATGAGTCGGTCCTCCCCGATGCCGAGGAGGCCGAGCCAATCTCGCGCGAAACGCGGCGTGTCGGCGGGCAGGAGGTAGCGCAGCCGCGTGATGTCGTGGCCGGCCCGGTCGAGCAGGAACAGCTTCGGCAGGAAATCGACCAGCCAGTGGCCGTACATCTGGTGGCCCATGCCGGTCAGCAGCACGACCGGCTCCTCGACGGTGACCCGCCGCAGGCTCGGAAGCCGCGCGGCGATGGCGCGGAAATGCCCCTCGAAGTTGACGGAGAAGATGTTGAGCTGGGCGGCGTACTGGAACACGCCGTCGAGGAGCACGACGCCCTCCTCCGTTACTTCCGCCCCCGGCAACTCGTAGAGGCTCGTTCCGAGCACGGTGGTCTGCTCGTGATAGACGCGCAGCAGCTTGGGCGTCACCGCGCCGACCAGCAGTTCGGGCGGGGGCGCCCAGTCCCGGTAGGACAGGCTGAGATCGGTGCAGCGCCCGCGCCCGGCCCCAACGGTCTCGCGCAGATCGGCCGCGGGAGGGCCCGCGTCTTCCATCTCCCTGCCTTCAGGTCGCGATGAACTTGAGGCGGTGCTCGCGGTAGAGGTCGAGGATCGCGGCGGCCGTCTCCTCGATCGAGCGGCGGGTCACGTCGATGGTCGGCCAGCGGTACTTGGCGCAGAGCCGGCGCGAGGCGGCGATCTCGTCGGAGACCGATTGCCGATCGACGTAGGAGGAATTGTCGTCGGCCTTGAGACTCAGCAGGCGGTTCTGGCGGATCTGCACGATCCGCTCGGGGCTGGCGATCAGCCCGACGATCAGCGCCTTCTTGACCCGCTCGAAGCTCGGCGGCAGCGGCATCGAGGGGACGAGCGGCAGGTTCGCGGTCTTGAGCCCGCGGTTGGCGAGATAGATCGAGGTCGGCGTCTTCGAGGTGCGGCTGACGCCGACCAGCACCACGTCGGCCTCGTCGAGGTCGGCCGGCAGGTTGCCGTCGTCGTGGGCGAGCGTGAAGTTCATGGCGTCGATGCGCTTGAAGTACTCGGCGTTCAGCATGTGCTGGGCGCCCGGCCGCTCGGTCGAGGTCGCGCCGAGATAGGAGCGCAGCAGCGCGTGCACCGGCTGGAGCACGTTGAGCGTCGGCGAGCCGGTCTCGCGGCAGGCCTCCTCCAGACGCTCGATCAGTTCGTGACCGACCAGCGTATAGAGCACGAGGCCCGGCGCCGCCTTGATCTCGGAGATCACCCGTTCGAGCTGCGCGCCCGAGCGCACCAGCGGGTAGACGTGCTCGATCGCCGAGATGCCCTCGTACTGCACCGCCGCCGCGCGCCCGACATTGATCAGGGTCTCGCCGGTGGAATCCGAGACGAGATGAAGGTGGAAGTAGCTGCGGCTCATCGTCGGCCCGTCTCTGCCGTGACGCTCGGTCCGGGGCGACATACCCGCCCCGAGGGGATGCTTAGAGCATTTTCTCGGGCAAGCGCGATGCCGAATTGCCGTCGTCCGTGGGGGACACCGGCTGCCGTGCGGCCGGACGGTCCGTCATCGCGGCGGCCGGAGCGCGTCGCCCACCCTCGCGGATGACGCCGGGGGCCGGCCCGCGCTGGCATGGAACGACGGAGCCGAACCGTTCCGGCAGGGCGGCGCAGTGGCCGGTACCGCCACCAGCTCGGCAATATTCGATTGTTCTGTCAGTGATTTAGCGTCCCACTACCGCCACGCTGTCCCCAGAGCGCGTCCGGGGAGTCGATAAGTGGGGAAAACCAGGCCCATTTGGAGCGCGACGGCGGGTTGCCCCAAGATCCATCGACTCCGCCCTCAACACCCCGACCCTGCGCACACGGTGGAGTCGCCCGGATGGGAGAATCCGGGACCGAGGCGGCAGTCAGGGCATACCGGCCCACGCAAGCCACTGCTGAGCTTGGCCTATCGTGGACATTAGATCCAATCCGTTAAGAGGCGATTAACGCCGTGGCCGTGGGGAGGGCCTGTGGACGCGCTTGCGGCATCACGATCCAACGTCCAAGAGAAAAAACAGAGATTCTAGAATCTCTCTTTCTTTGAGTAGGGCCGGGGTGGGGATGGCGCGGTCGCGATCCCTTCGGTCTCCCTCGAATGGCAATCAGGCAGGATGCGGACTTCAGGCATGGCGGAGGCAAAGACGGCGGATAGACCGGTGCTGCGGGTGCTGTCGGGAGAGGCGATCTCCCCGCCCCCGGCCTGGATGATGCGCCAAGCCGGCCGCTACCTGCCGGAATACCGGGCGACCCGGGCCGAGGCCGGCTCCTTCCTCGATCTCTGCTACAACCCGGCCTTCGCCACCGAGGTCACGCTCCAGCCGATCCGCCGCTTCGGCTTCGAGGCGTCGATCCTGTTCTCCGACATCCTCGTCATCCCCCACGCGCTCGGCCAGGACGTGCGCTTCGTCGAGGGCGAGGGCCCGCGCCTCGATGCGCTCGAAGGCCGCGCCCAGTTCGACCGCCTGCGCGAGGCGGGCGACCCGGCGATCTTTTCGCACCTCTCACCGGTCTTCGAGGCGGTCGAGCGCATCCGCGGGGCGCTTCCCCACGAGACCACGCTGCTGGGCTTCTGCGGCGCGCCCTGGACCGTGGCGAGCTACATGATCGGTGGCCGCGGCACGGTGGACCTCGCCCCGGCCCGGTCGCTGGCGGCGGCCGACCCCGCGCTGCTCGACGCGCTGCTCGACCGGCTCGTCGCCGTGCAGACCGAATATCTCGTGCGCCAGCTCCGGGCCGGCGCCGACGCGGTGCAGATCTTCGAGTCGCATGCCGGCGTGCTGCCCGAGTCGAGCGACGGCGATGCCCTCAAGCGCTTCTCGCTCGGGCCGATCACGCGGATGGTCCAGGGCGTCCGGGCGCAGGTGCCGGATGCGAAGATCATCGTGTTCGCCAAGGGATCGGGGCTGGAGGGCCATGCCCGTGTCGTGCCCGAGACCGGCGCGAGTGCCGTCGGCGTCGATTGGGGTGTCGATCTCGCGGCCCTGCGAGCCCGTGTGCCGGCCTCGACGGTCACCCAGGGCAACCTCCACCCCGAGACCCTGATCGAGGGCGGGCGGGCCCTGGACGCGGCCGTGGATGCCATCCTGGCGGCGACCGAGGGCCTGCCGCACATCTTCAACCTCGGCCACGGCATCACCCCGCAGACGCCGATCGCCCATGTCGAGCAGATGCTGGCCCGGCTCAGAGGCGGCCGGTGACGCGTATCCGCGTCGCAGCCTTGGCTCTGACGCGCTGGGACGAGACGGGCGAAGCGTTGCTGCTGGTGCGCAAGCGCGGCAGCCTCCGCTTCATGCTCCCAGGCGGCAAGTTCGAGGCGGATGAGACCGACGCCGCCTGTCTTGCCCGCGAACTCCGGGAGGAACTCGCTCTCGCTTTCGACCCCCGCACGGCTGTGCGGCTGGGTCGGTTCGAGGCGCAAGCCGCCAACGAGCCCGGCCACATCGTCGAGGCGACCGTCTATCGGCAGGTCGCAACACCCGGCCTGAACCCTGTCTGCGGTGCCGAGATCGAAGAGATCCGCTGGCTCTCGCTCACCGGCGGAACGGACGAGGCCGCTTGGCCGCTCGCGCCGCTTCTGACCGGCCAATTCCTGGCGCCTGCGCGCCGCATCCCCCACACGGAGTGCCTCACCCGGTGCTTGAGACCCTGTACCCCTGGATCAAGGCCTTCCACGTCATCGCGGTGATCGCCTGGATGGCGGCGATGCTCTACCTGCCGCGCCTGTTCGTCTATCACGCCGCCTTGCCGGCCGGGTCGCGGGTGCAGTCCGAGACCTTCAAGGTCATGGAGCGGCGCCTGCTCAAGGCGATCATGACGCCGGCCCTGATCGTCACTTGGATCCTCGGCCTCTGGCTCGCGTGGCAGAGCGGCTACTACGCCTCGCCCTGGCTGCAGGCGAAGTTCGCCCTGGTGCTGGCGATGAGCGGCGTGCACGGCTTCCTCGCCCGCACGGTCAAGGACTTCGCCGCCGACCGCAACACCCGCAGCCAGGGCTTCTACCGGGTCATCAACGAGGTGCCGACGCTCCTGATGATCGGCATCGTCATCCTGGCGATCGTGAAGCCCTGGGGCTGATTCTTTTGCGACGGGTCCGGCACCGCCGGGCCGGCTCGTGTGTTGGATGGGCAAGCGTGGCCGTTCGCCGCGATGGAGTTTGTCCGATGCGGACCCTGTTCCTTGCCCTCGCCGTGAGCCTCGCCGCGGCCTCGCCCGCGGCGGCGGCGAGTTTTCCCTGCTCCAAGGCCGAGACGCCGGACGAGAAGACGATCTGCGACACCCGCAGCCTCAACGACCTCGATGTCGAGATGGCGGTGCGCTTCGACATCCTCAAAGACCTGCTGCCGATGGGCAACCGCACCAAGATGCAGGACGATCAGGAGGCCTGGCTCAAGGACCGCCGCGCCTGCGGCACCGAGGTCGCCTGCCTGACGGCCGCCTACGAGGGCCGGCTCAAGGTGCTGCGGGGCGTGCTGTCGGAGTTCGCCAAGCAGGGCGGGCAGTAGGGGCACCAGCCGCCCTTCCCACCCATCCCCTCATCCTGAGGCTCCGCTTTGCTCGGTATCAGGTTGATCATTTTGGGATGTGCGGATTACCCCTCTCCCCGCACGCGGGGAGAGGGCTTCGTGCCCCCTTGTCGGGGCATGAAGCAAGGCGGCAGCCGAGGGTGAGGGGGCGCTTCAGGATGAGCCTCTCCCCGCGTGCGGGGAGAGAGGGGAACCCTTGGCGTCCTAAGTCATCAAAAACCGCCGCTCACAGCCGCGCCAGCAGCCGCTCCGCCAGCGGGTTCTCCGCCGCGAAGGCATAGTCGATCCGCCGCACGGTGACGGACCGCGCCCCGGCCTGCACCAGGGCGTCGGAGAGGTCGAACACCGCGTCCACGGGGCACCGCATCACGATCTCGCCGTCCGCGCCCCGCGGGGCGCCGTAGGGCAACTCGGCCTCGTGCAGGCCGGCGATGGTGGCGAGATCGATCGCGCCGGTCTCGGGAAGCGCGGCGCGTACCTCGCGGCTGGTGCGGGCGCGCTCCTCCGCCGCGATGCGGCCGAGCACGGTGCGAAGGCTCGCCCGCGCCGTCTCGCCCCAAGGGGCTTTCAGCGAGGCGACGAGGTTGGCCTCCGAGCGCAGCATGACTCCGTCGTCGAGGATCTTCAGCGCGTTGGCCGCGAGCGTTGTGCCGGTGGTGGTGATGTCGACGATGATCTCCGCCGAGCCTGCCGCCGGGGCGCCCTCGGTGGCCCCCAGGCTCTCGACGATGCGGTAATCGGCGATGCCGGCCTCGGCGAAGAAGCGACGGGTCAGGTTCACGTATTTCGTGGCGATGCGCATCCGCCGGCCCTGGCGCAGTCGCATCTCGCTGGCCACCTCGTCGAGGTCGCTCATGGCGCGCACGTCGATCCAGGCCTGCGGCACCGCGACCACCACGCTGGCATGGCCGAAGCCGAGCGGGGTCAGCAATTCGACGCTGCCGGCGGGGTCGGGCAGCATCTCGCGGATCAGATCCTCGCCGGTCACGCCGAGATGGGCGGCACCGCTGGCGAGCTGGCCGGCGATCTCCGAGGCCGAGAGATAGCGCACCTCGACGCCGGGAAGGCCGGCGAGCGTACCGCGATACTCGCGCGCGCCCGCCTTCTGCACGAGCTTCAAGCCCGCGCGGGAGAAGAAGGCGCTGGCATTCTCCTGAAGCCGGCCCTTCGAGGGGACGGCAAGAACGAGGGGACCATCGGTCACGCGACAACTCCTTCAGCGCTTCCGTCGGTGCAGCGCGACAGCCAGAACGCGCAGCCCACCGCCGGCAGCGGCACCGGGCTGCCGAGCTGCTGCAGGAGCCCGTCGTAGCGCCCGCCGCCGACCAGGGTCGGGCCACCCTGAGGGCCCGTCACCTCGAAGATGAAGCCGGTGTAATAGTCGAGGTTGCGCGCGAACCCGCCGTTGAACCGGAAGCGCTCGACCGGCAGACCCCGCGCCGCCATGAAGCCGGTGCGCTCCTCGAACAGGGCGAGCGCCGCCTCCAGCCCTTCGTGGGTCAGGCCCGCCTCGCGCGCCAGCGCCCGCACCGCGGCCACCGCCGCATCGGGATCGCCGGAGATGGCGCAGTAGCGCTCGATCAGTTCGCGGTTCGCCGTGTTGAGGCCTGCACCCCCATGCGCCTGCGCCGAGGCCTTGGCGAGGAAGCGCTCGGCGATGGCCCCGGCGCTGCGTCCACCCACCTGCGAGATGCCGGCGATCGACAGCACGTCCTCGACGAAGGCGCGCACGGCGCCCGCATCCTGGCCCTGGATCGCGGCGAGCAAGCCGGCATGGCGGTCCTCGGCCTGGACGCTGTTGGCGACCTCGTCGAGGGAGCGCCCGGCGGCGATGGCCCGCAGGGTCCGGCGCTTGGCCACCGGCGGCACGTGAAGCGCGTCGAGGAAGGCGTGGGTGAGGCCCATATCGCCGAGCCGCACCGTGACGTCGGCGCGCCCGAGCAGGGCGAGCCCCTCGAGGGCGAGCCCCAGCACCTCGGCATCCGCCGCCGGGGTATCGGTGCGCCCGATCGACTCGATGCCGCCCTGGACGAATTCGTCGGGCTCGCCCGCCACGAGGCGGAAGACCGGGCCGAGATAGCTGTAATCGGCGCTCTCGCCCGGCTGCGTCGCCTGATGCAGGCGGCAGACGGGAATCGTGAATTCCGGCCGCAGGCACAGCTCGGCCCCGGTCGCGTCCTGCGTCACGAAGATGCGCCGCCGGATGTCCTCGCCCGACAATTCGAGGAACGGCTCCACCGGCTGCAGCACGGGGGGCGACGCGGGCACGTATCCGCAAGCGGAAAAATGCGCCGACAGCCGCACATGGCGCACCGCCTCCGCGCCGCTCGGGCCGCCTGCCTCCGGTCTCGTCATCGTCTCGGATCCAGCTTGATTTTGGCCCCCATAGCAATCGCGCTCCCGATTGGCGACCGGGCCGGGGTATTTCCGCGCGGATCGGACTGCGTAAGAGTCATCGAATTGGCAGGGAGGGGGGCCGGCTTTCCGCTGACCTCCTCGATCACCAGACCAGCCGCTCGATCACCGCGTCGGGCTTCACCTCCTGGCGGCTGAGCCACTCGGCGATGTCGCCGAGGCTGTGGTGCTCGGCCGCGACCCCGAGTTCCTCCGCGTGGATGCCGCGTGCCACCAGGATCGAGGGGATGCCGTAGCCGGCGGCCCCGGCGATGTCGGTGCGGATCGCGTCGCCGACCGCCACGGTGCGGCGCACGTCCGGCGGAGGCAGGCCGTCGAGTTCGCCAGCCATGGCCAAAGCCGTCTCGTAGACCGGCCGGTAGGGCTTGCCCGCATAGACGACCGCGCCGCCGATCGCCTCGTAGGCCTGGGCGATCAGGCCGGCGCAGGGGATCAGCTTCTTGTCGCGCTCGACCACGAGATCGGGGTTGGCGCAGATCATCGGCACGTTGCGCTGGCGGAATTCGGCCAGCGCCTCGCGGTAATCCTCCGCCGTCTCGGTATAGTCATCGAACAGGCCGGTGCAGACGATGCGCTGCGCCTCCTCTGCCGGCACGAGGGTGAGGTCGAGTCCATCGAAGACCGGCGCGTCGCGCTCCGGCCCCAAGTGATACACCCGCTCGCCCGGATGCTCGGCGATCAGCCGCCGGGTCAGGTCGCCGGAGGTGAGGATCGCGTCGTAGGCCTCCCGCGGCACGCCGTAGCCGTCGAGGATTTTTTGGACGCCTTGCCAGGGACGGGGCGCATTCGAGACGAGAATCACGCGACGCGGCCGGGGTCCGGGGAGCCCCCGGAAGCGGATCAACGCCTCGCCGGCGGCGGTGTGGCCGCGCGTGCCGTCATGCAGCACGCCCCAGACGTCGCACAGGATCAGGTCGTAGCGCTCGGCCACTTCCGCGAAGTGGCGCAGCGTCGGGACGGAAGGGTGAGTCATCGAAGGATCCGGTCGGGCGGTGTTGCGGGCTCTATACCCGTCTTCGCGTCTCACTGAAGACCGCCGGCCGATCCCGGTCGCGCACCGCCCTCCCCGCGGGGGGAAAAACCCAAAAATCACCCCAGGAACCGCCCCACCAGCAGCCGGGCGAGATCCCGCGGCGGGTCGGGGGTGAGCACGGCGAGCTTGCGCGAGGTCGAGAGTGAGGCGAGCCCGTGCAGGGCGGCCCAGAGGGCGGCCACCGCCCGGCGGCGCTCGTCGGTATCGGCGATCAGCGGCGCCAGCACCGTATCGACGAGCGCGACCGGCTCGGCCAGGGCCGCGGCGTACCAGTCCGGAAACGGCTGGTCGGGGGCGACGAGATGCTCGAACAGCAGGCTCCAGACCCGCGGGTCGGCGGCGACGAAGACGAGATAGGCGTCGGCCAGGGCCAGTGCGTTGCTCCGCGGTGCCCGATCCGGGTCGATCTCCGCGCTCAGTGCCGTGTGCAGCCGGGCGAGCGTGCGGGCATTGACCCGCAGAACCACCTGATCGAGGTCGCCCACCGCGTTGTAGATCGAGTTCGGCGCGTAGCCGATGGCCGCCGCCAGCCGCCGCATGCCGAGCGCACGGTAGCCCTCGTTGCGCACGAGGCTCTCCGCCGCGCCCGCGACCAGGGCGATGAAGCCCTCGCGGTCGTGCTCGCCCCGCGGTCCGCTCCCCCTTGCCTTGGGCGCCGAGTCCCTTGCCAAATCCGTCTCCGTGCCCGCTTGCCGCCGGTGCTCGTGCCGGTTCGCACGCGGCCTCAGCGTTAGATTGCACGCCGTGCAATATCAAGCTTGCGGCCGGTTCGAACCGCGTTCACTTTGAACATCGTGCAAAACGCGGATTTGACGCCTACGCCGTCGGCAGGCAGTCATGCCCTGAGCCGGGAGAGACCACGATGTTCCGCACACTGATGACGACGCGACGCTTCGCGCCGCTGTTCTGGTGCCAATTCTTCTCCGCCTTCAACGACAATTTCCTCAAGAACGCGCTCGCCCTGCTGATCCTGTTCCAGGTGAGCGCGCGGGGCGAGAGTTCGGGCGGGGTTCTCGTGACGCTGGCGAGCGCCGTGTTCATCGGCCCGTTCTTCATCCTGTCGGGCCTCGGCGGGCAGATGGCCGACCGCTACGACAAGGCGGTTTTGGCCAAGCGGCTGAAATTCGCGGAGATCTTCGCCGCCCTGCTCTCGGTGCTCGGCTTCTGGCTGCACTCGGTGCCGCTGCTGTTCGCGGCGCTGGGCCTGTTCGGGATCATCGCGGCGCTGTTCGGGCCGATCAAGTACGGCATCCTGCCCGATCACCTGAAGCGCGAGGAACTCACCGCCGGCAACGCTCTGGTCGAGGCCGCGACCTTCCTCGCCATCCTGCTCGGCACCATCACCGCGGGTCTCGCCATGGCGATGGGCGGCCATGCGCTGGGCTTAAGCGCCGGGCTGATGGGCATGGCGGTCCTGTGCTGGCTCGCCGCCCGGATGATCCCGGCCACCGGCGAGGGCGCGCCGGATCTCCACGTCGACCGCAACATCGCCCGCTCCACCGCCGAACTCCTGCGCGACCTGTGGTCCGACACGCGGCTGTGGCGCGGCTCGGTGATCGTGAGCTGGTTCTGGCTCGTCGGCGTGGTCATCCTCTCGCTGCTGCCCGTGCTGGTGCGCCAGACCCTCAACGGCACCGAGATCGTCGCCACCACCCTGCTCGCGATCTTCTCCGTCGGCATCGCGGTCGGCTCCGGCCTCGCCTCGTGGCTCGCGAGCGGGCGCATCGTCTTGCTGCCGACGCCGGTCGGCGCGGTGCTGATGGGCCTGTTCGGGCTCGACCTCGCCTGGACGGTTTCTCAGGTGAGCCCTGCCACGGCCGAACCGGTCGGCGCCTGGGACTTCCTCACCGGCGGCTCGGGCCTGCGCATCGCCTGCGACTTCTTCGGCCTGGCCGTCGCGGGCGGGCTCTACGTCGTGCCCTCGTTCGCCGCGGTGCAGGCCTGGACCGAGAAGGCCAAGCGCGCCCGCGTCATCGGTGCGGTCAACGTGCTGACGGCCGCCTTCATGGTCGGCGGGACGCTCGCGCTCGCGGTGCTTCAGGGCGCGGGCCTGTCCACGGCCCAGCTTCTCGGCCTCGTGGCCGTGCTGAACCTGATCGCCGGCGCGGTGATCCTCGTGACCCTGCCCACGAACCCCCTGCGTGATGCCCTGTCGATCCTGTTCCGCGCCTTCTACCGCCTGGAGGTGAAGGGCTTGGAGAACGTGGAGAAGGCGGGCCCGAACGCGATCGTCGCCCTCAACCACGTCTCCTTCCTCGATGCGCCGCTGGCGCTCTCGCTACTCGACCAGGAGCCCGTCTTCGCCATCGACCACGGCATCGCCCAGCGCTGGTGGGTGAAGCCGTTCCTCAAGGTGACGAAGGCGATGCCGCTCGACCCGACGCGCCCGCTCGCCACCCGCACGCTCATCAACGCGGTCAAGAGCGGCGAGACGCTGATCATCTTCCCCGAGGGCCGGCTCACCGTCACGGGCAGCCTGATGAAGGTCTATGACGGCGCGGGCCTGATCGCCGACAAGTCCGGCGCCATGGTCGTGCCGGTGAAGATCGACGGGCCGGAGCGCACGATCTTCTCGCGCCTGAAGCGCGATCAGGTGCGTCGCGCATGGTGGCCGAAGGTCACGGTGACGATCATGCCGCCGGTCCGGCTCCACGTCGATCCCGAGCTCAAGGGCAAGAACCGCCGTCGCGCGGCGGGCGCAGCGCTCTACGACATCATGTCGGACCTCGTCTTCGAGACCGCCGACATCGACCGCGGCGTCTTCTCCGCGCTGGTCGAGGCGGGCCAACTCCACGGCTGGCGGCGCACGGCGCTCGAAGACCCGGTCTCGGGCACGATGAGCTATGCCCGCCTCGTGATGGGCGCCAACATCCTCGGCCGGAAGCTTCAGGCGCTCCTGCCCGACGCGAAAAAGCCGGTCGGGTTGATGCTGCCCAACGCCAACGGCGCCGCGGTGACGTTCTTCGCGCTGGCCAGCGCGGGGCGCGTGCCGGCGATGATCAACTTCTCCGCCGGCCCCACCGCGGTGCTCTCGGCCTGCAAGGCGGCGCAAGTCGACACCATCCTCACCTCGCGCGCCTTCATCGAGAAGGGGCGCCTCGGCACCCTGATCGAGGGCATCCAGGGCAGCGTGCGTCTGATCTATCTCGAGGACGTGCGGGCGGGCGTGACCACGGGCGACAAGATCCGCGGGTTCCTGAGCCCCCGTCGTCCGCTGGTCGCGCGCAAGGGTAGCGATCCGGTCGCGATCCTGTTCACCTCGGGTTCGGAGGGCACGCCGAAGGGCGTGATGCTCGCCAACCGGGCGATGCTCGCCAACACCGCGCAGGTCGCCGCGCGCATCGATTTCGGGCCGCGCGACAAGGTGTTCAACGTGCTGCCCGTCTTCCACGCCTTCGGGCTGACGGCCGGGCTGGTGCTGCCGCTGATCTCGGGCGTGCCGGTCTACCTCTATCCTTCCCCGCTGCACTACCGGATCGTGCCCGAACTGATCTACGGCACGAATGCCACGGTCCTGTTCGGCACCGACACCTTCCTCACCGGCTACGCGAAGATGGCGCATTCCTACGACCTGCGCTCCTTGCGCTACGTCGTGGCCGGAGCGGAGGCCGTGAAGCAATCCACCCGCAAGACCTGGGCGGAGAAGTTCGGCCTGCGCATCCTGGAGGGTTACGGCGTCACCGAGTGCGGGCCTGTGCTCGCGCTCAACACGCCGATGTTCAACCGCTTCGGCACCGTCGGCCGGCTGCTGCCGGGCATCGAATCGCGCCTCGAACCGGTGCCCGGCATCGACGAGGGCGGACGCCTCATGGTGCGCGGCCCCAACATCATGCTCGGCTACCTGCGGGCGGAGAATCCCGGCGTGCTGGAGCCGCCCGCGGACGGCTGGTACGACACCGGCGACATCGTCGCCTTCGATGCCGACGGCTTCGTCACGATCAAGGGCCGGGCCAAGCGCTTCGCCAAGATCGCGGGCGAGATGGTGTCGCTGGCCAGCGTCGAGGCGCTCGCCGCCGAACTCTGGCCCGACGCCCCGAGCGCGGTGGCCGCCGTGCCCGACGCCCGCAAGGGCGAGCGCCTGATCCTGTTCACGCAGGCCAAGGGCGCGACGCGAGCCGCCTACCAGACCCACGCCAAGAGCCGGGGCGCGGCCGACGTCGCCATTCCCGCCGAGGTGGTCGTCGTGGAGGGCCTGCCGATGCTCGGCACCGGCAAGGTCGATCAGGTCAGCGTCACGAAGCTCGCAAGGGAGCGGGCGGCGACGGCGGAAGCGGCGTGAGGATTTTCGGCTTTCGGGCGATCTGGTTCGGAAGCCGTTTTCCGCTGATCATGTCGTATACTGGTTATGCGCGTTCCAGATCGGTCCGTGCAAAAGCCTCACCGACATAAAGCAGACGGCAACCTCTCTCCTTCGCCAGAGCGTAAGCAAAGCAGTCGCCGAAATTCAGGGAAGCGGAATGGGCGCCTTTGCCCCATGTCTCGTAGGCTTGAACGACATTCTGCACGGTGGCAGCTGTCACGCCGATGGTCTCGATGCCGAGGCCGGCGATAAGCTTTTTCATCTCGTCCCCCCGATTCCGTCGCAAAGCAACGATCAAGGCCTCGGCCATCGTGCCGGCCGAGATGAGGATCTTATCCTCGGCTTCCAGAACGTCGGCGCATCGGTCCGCCTCCGCTTCACCGAGGAGGATTGCCATCAAGGCCGAGGTATCGACCACGATCACTCGGGTAACCCATCCTCGCCATAGAGGAAGTCCTGACTCCGCTCCGCACGTGGCCCTGGCGATGGCTTGGCCGCTGCGGACTTCCTGACGGCGTTCAGGACAGCCCGTCGTGCCTGTCGATCCGGCGCCATCCTGACGGGCACGAGGCGAACAGCGGCATGGCCGTGCCGCGTCAGGATGATTTCCTCTCCTGCTTCTGCGCGTCGTACCAAGTCGGTCAACTGTCCCTTGGCGTCTGTCACTGAGACGTGCATCGGCCCATTTCCTCTTCCGACGAGATGGATTCGAATTTGGACTACTCGATAGTCCAATACAAGGTCTCGTGCCGACCACCGGATCGAACCGTCCCGGCCGTCCTGCAGGAAGTCGAACTTAAACCATTCTTGGCCCTATCCTCGGCGGCGTCCCACTGTCCGGTCCGTTGCTGATGCCCCTCTCCCGCCGCCGCTTCCTCGCCTCCTCGCTCGGCCTCGCGATCGCCGGCCCCGCCGCCGCGCAGAGCTATGGCCAGACCTTCAAGGTCGAGAACGACGAGGGCCGGCCGGTGGCCAACATGCGGCTGCCCGGCGAGATCACCGGGCAGATCCAGGAGTTGCGCGGCGTCACCTATGTCGGGCCGCGCGAGGCCGAGGTGACCCTCTACGAGTTCTTCGACTACAACTGCCCCTGGTGCCGCAAGGCCGCCGCCGACGTCACCGCGCTCGCCGCCAGCGACCCGGGCCTCCGCATCGGCCTCGTCCACAACCCGATCCTCTCGCCGATGTCGGCCCAGGCCGCCAAGGTCTCGCTCGCGGTCCAGCGCAAGCTTGGCTCGGCCGCGGCTTTCGCCTTCTACGGCCAGCTTCTCGCCACCAGGGGCCAGATCGACGGACTCAAGGCGCTCGAGATCGGTGCCAAGGCCGGGGTGCCGCGTGCCGAACTCGAAGGGATCGCCGACAGCGACGAGGTGCGCGAGGCGATGCGCGCGCACATGAACGTCGCCGCCAATCTCGGCCTCACCGCGACGCCCTCCTACGTCCTCGGCAACACGGGCGTGCTCGGCCATCCCGGCGTGAAATCGCTGGCGAAGATGATCGGGGCGATGCGGCGCTGCGATCAGATCGCCTGCGGCTAGAGCATCGTCCTGAACATCGGATCCAAGAGGATGCTCTAGCTCATTGCTTTTGCATCATCTTTTTCCAAAAGCCGGAGGCCACCTTTCGGGATGATGCTCGAGCGCTTCAAGCGCCGCCGATGAGGATGCCCGTCGCCAGCACGAGGGCGCCGCCGAGCACGATCTGGAAGGCGGCGCGCAGGAACGGCGTCTCCATGTAGCGGTTCTGGATCCAGACGATGGCCCAGAGTTCGACGAAGACCACGGCGAAGGCGATGCTCGTCGCCAGCCAGAAGTTCGGGATCAGGTAGGGCAGCGCGTGGCCGAGGCCGCCGAGCGCGGTCATCACGCCGGAGGCAAGGCCGCGCTTGAGCGGCGAGCCGCGCCCGGAGATCTTGCCGTCGTCGTGCGCGGCTTCCGTGAAGCCCATCGAGATGCCCGCGCCGATCGAGGCCGAGAGGCCGACGAGGAAGGTCGTCCACGGGTTCTGCGTGGCAAACGCGGTGGCGAAGATCGGGGCGAGCGTCGAGACCGACCCGTCCATGAGTCCGGCAAGCCCCGGCTGGACCCAGGTCAGGATGAACTGGCGATGCGCGGCCGCGTCCTCATCGTCGCGGACGGTCCCGCCGAGATGCGCGTCTCTCAGTGCCTCGGCCGTGCGCTCGTGCGCGCTCTCCGCCGCGGCGAGGTCGCCGAGCAGGGCCCGCGTGTCGGCGTCGGTCGAGCGCCGGGCGGCGGCGAGGTAGAAGTCACGCGCCTGCCGCTCCATCGCGGCGGCCTCCTCGCGGACGCGGTCGAGCCCGAGATGGCGTATCAGCCAGACCGGCTTGCGGGCATAATAGCCGGCGATGTGCTCGCGCCGGATCGGGATGATGAAATCGCCGAAGCGCTCCTTGTAGCGTGCGATCAGCCGGCGCCGGTGCTCGTCCTCGGCCTCCGCCATCGCGTCGAACAGGGCGGCGGAATGGGGATAGTCGGCGCGCAGGCGTGCCGCATAGGCGCGGTAGATCTGGCCGTCCTCCTCCTCGGAGCCGATCGCCAGCGCCAGGATCTCCTGCTCGCCGAGATCGTCGAACCGCTTCCGGCCGCCGAGCGTGAGCATCGAGAGTCGGCTCATCATCGCTGCGTCGATCTCCGGGGATGGCGTGCGGCGGAGCGGATGAGGGCTGCGGGCAGCCTCACCCCTCCTGCTCCTGCAGCAGCCGGTACTCGCGCCCGTGCCGGCAATAGCCCTCGACGATGTGGCTCATCATCGCGCGCTTCGCCGGGTCGAGGGCGCCGAGGATGCGGGCCGGGCGCCCGCCCCAGAGATGGCCGCCCTCCAGCAACTGGCCCGGATCGGTGGTCGAGCCGCCGGCTAGCATCACGTCGTCGGCCACCACCGTGCCCGGCGCCAGCACCGAGCCGATGCCGATGAGGCTGCGGGCGCCGATTCGGCAATCGGCCATGCGCACGTTGTGGCCGATCGTGGTGTCGCGCCCGATCACCACGCCCTCGCCGCGGCTGCGGATCACGGTGTTGTCCTGGATGTTGGTGTCGGCGCCGACCACGATCGGGCCCACTTCCGCGGCGAGTTCGCAGGAGAACAGCACCGTCGATCCGGCGCCGAGCGCGATGCGGCCGGAGAGACGGGCGGTGCGGGCCACGAACACGCTGGCTTCGGTCTCCAGCGGCTCGGCCGGCACGGGCGGGCTCGACGCCTCGCCCGAAGCCTCGCGCAGGCGTTCGGCCCGCTCAGCCAGTTCCTCCGGCGTCACCGGGCGCAGGCGCTTGGCCGGGTTGCCGCCATAGGCGAAGCCGCTCTCGAGCTTCGAGCGGGGGAAGATCGTGGCGCCCGCCTCGATCAGCACGTTGTCGCCGACGGTCGCGCCGTCGAGGATGATCGCGTCGTCCTCGATCACCACATCCGAGCCGACGGTGCAGGCATGCACCACCGCGTTGCGGCCGACCGTGACCCGGTCACCGATCTGCGTCGGCAGCGATTCGGTGGCGATGTGGACGGTGGAGCGGGCGCCGAGCCAGAAGCGCTCGCCCGCGGTGATCGGCTGGCCGTCGCTGCGGATCACGCTGTCGTCGCCGAGCCAAGCCTGGGCCCCGAGGGTGGCGGCGCCGATCACGGTGCTGGCGCGCCCGCACCAGACGGGGCGGCTGGCGAAGACGGGCAGGATGCCGTCATGGGGCAGGATCAGGTCGGGCGTCACGTCGCGGCTCGCTGTTCGTCGAAACGGCGCCGGTGGCGCGGTCCTATTCTTGAGCCATATAGGCTCACGGGCAAACGGGGTAACGGGGCTTTGCGAAAACGCCGGGCCTAACCTGTCGGCGCCGCGTACGCGTTCCCGAAATGTGGGTTACCAGTGGGTCATGACGGTCAGCATCCAGTCCGAGCCCTTCGACACCGCCGCCGAGATCGCCCGGATCGAGGCGGACCTCGCCGGGCGGGCGGGGGCGGTGGTGACCTTCTCCGGCCTGTGCCGCGATGAGGCGGGCCGGCTCGCCGCGCTGGAGCTGGAGCACTACCCCGGCATGGCCGAGGCCGAGATCGCCCGCGTGGTGGAGGAGGCGCAGGCCCGCTGGCCGGTTCAGGCCCTCCGGGTGATCCACCGCCACGGGCTGGTGCGGCCGGGCGAGGGCATCGTCCTCGTCGTCAGCGCCTCGCCCCACCGCAAGGCCGCCTTCGCCGCGGCCGACTTCCTGATGGACTACCTCAAGACCCGCGCCCCGTTCTGGAAGCGCGAACACCTCGCCGACGGCACCATCGGCGGCTGGGTCGCGGCGACGGAAGCCGACGCCGCCGCCGCCCAAGCCTGGGCGTGATACACATTTGATTGTACCGGGGTCCCCTGCGGCCCCGCATGAACTGCGAACGGATCCCCCGAACCATGACGGCTCCCCCTTTCAGCCCGCCGGCCAACCCGCCGGGCGCGCGACGCCTCGCGGCCGCGGGCATCGCGGTCGTAGCCTTTGCCGCCGCCCTCTGGCTCGCCTGGACCGCGGCGGCGACGCTGCTGCTGATCTTTTCCGGCATCCTGTTCGCCGTCTTCCTCGACGGGCTGACGCGGGGCCTCGGCTACGTGCTGCCGATCGGGCGCGGCTGGCGCCTCACGCTCGTCTGCCTCGTCCTCGCCGCCCTCGCCGTCGGCCTCTCGGCCTTCGGCGGCGCCACCGTGGCGAGCCAGGCGCGCGACCTTGGGGCCACGGTGCGCCAGCAATCGGAGACCGTGCGCGACTGGCTGAAGGAGCGCGGCGTCGAGATCGACCTGTCGCAGGGGGCGCCGGCCGGCGCCGGTCAGGGCGGAGAGGGCAAGGACAAGAACGGGAAGGAGGGTGGCCTCGCCGGCCTCGCCTCCGGCGCCCTCAAGAGCCCCGGCTCGCTGCTGTCGGATGCCGGCAGCGTGCTCGGGCCGGCGGCGAGCGTGGTCCTGGCGCTGTTTAACGCCCTCGGCAACGTCCTCGTCATCGTCTTCCTCGGCGTCGCCATCGCTGCCGATCCGGGGAGCTACCGCAACGGCGCCCTGCGGCTCGTGCCCCCGCGCCATCGCGAGACCGGCGCGCGCGTCCTCGACGGGTCGGGCGAGACCCTGCGGCACTGGCTGTTCGGGCAGCTCGTGACCATGGCAGCGATCTTCGTGCTGACCTGGGCGGGCCTGAGCTTCCTCGGGATCGGCGGCGCGCTGATCCTGGGACTCCAGGCGGGCCTGCTCGCCTTCGTGCCGACCGTCGGGCCCCTGATCGCGGGTCTGGTGATCGTGCTGAGCAGCCTCGCCTCGGGGCTGAACGGCCTGCTCGGGGCGCTCGGCGTCTACCTCGCGGTGCAGGCGGCGGAGAGCTACGGGCTCACGCCCTTCATCCAGCGCCGCGCCCTCGACCTGCCGGCGGCGACGATCTTCGCCGGCCAGCTCCTGCTCGGCGTGCTGTTCGGCCTCTGGGGCGTGGCACTCGCGCTGCCGCTGGTCGCCGTGATCAAGGTGCTGCTGGAGGAACTCTACATCGAGGACGGGGCCGAAGCGGAGGCCTGATCCTCCGCTCCGGCCCCGATCGTCTTACGGCGCCATGTCGGGGACCGGCTTGACGGTCCCCATCTCGGCTGCGGGCAGCGGCTGGGCCGGAGCCCCGATCTGCGGCGGCGGGGTGAGCTGCAG
Source organism: Methylorubrum extorquens (assembly GCF_024169925.1). Classification (NCBI taxonomy): domain Bacteria; kingdom Pseudomonadati; phylum Pseudomonadota; class Alphaproteobacteria; order Hyphomicrobiales; family Methylobacteriaceae; genus Methylorubrum; species Methylorubrum extorquens. Next base: position 4,512,944 of record NZ_JALJXF010000001.1, on the reverse strand, counting down.
GTGCTCGCTGGTATAGGCGAGTTCCTGGTAGACCCGCTGCGGATCGTCGTTCAGCTTGGTCCCGTAGCTCGGCACGATCTGGCGGATCTTCGCCTGCCATTCGGGGCTGGCGACCTTCTTCGCGAAGACCTTCTCCAGCACCGTCAGCATGATCGGCGCGGCGGTGGAGGCGCCCGGCGAGGCGCCGAGCAGGGCGGCGATGCTGCCGTCCTTGGCCGCGACCACCTCGGTGCCGAGCTTCAAGACGCCGCCCTTCTCCGGGTCGCGCTTGATGATCTGCACGCGCTGCCCGGCCTGGACGAGGCGCCACTCGTCCTTCTTCGCGTCGGGGAAGTACTCGCGCAGGGCTTGGTAGCGGTCCTCGTCGGAGAGCATCACCTGGCCGGCGAGGTACTCGATCAGCGGGTACTGCTCGACGCCGACGCGAACCATCGGCCAGACGTTGCTGGTGGTGGTCGAGGTCAAGAGGTCGAAGTAGGAGCCCTCCTTCAGGAACTTGGTCGAGAAGGTCGCGAATGGTCCGAACAGGATCACGCGCTTGCCGTCGAGCATCCGCGTGTCGAGATGCGGCACCGACATCGGCGGCGAGCCGACCGAGGCCTTGCCGTAGGCCTTGGCGAGGTGGCGCAGAGCCACGTCCTGATTCTCGGTGACGAGGAACGAGCCGCCGACGGGGAAGCCGCCGTAATCGTCGGCTTCCGGGATGCCGGAGGCCTGCAGCAGGTGAAGGGCACCGCCGCCGGCGCCGATGAACACGAACCGGGCATCGACCGTGTGGCGGCTGCCGTCCTTCAGGTTCTTCGACGTGACGCGCCAGGTGCCGTCCCCGTTACGCTCGAAGCTCTCGACCTCGGTCGAGAGGCGCAGGTCGAACTTCGGCCCGCTCTTCAGCGAGGCGATGTACTGGCGGGTGACCTCGCCCCACTCGCAATCGGTGCCGAGCGGCGACCACGTGGCGGCGACCTTCTGCTTCGGGTCGCGCCCCTCCATCATCACGGGGACCCACTTCTTGAGCTGCTCGGGGTCGGTCGAGAACTCCATCCCGGCAAACAGCGGGCTCGCCTTCAGCGCCTCGTAGCGCTTGCGCAGGAAGGTGATGTTGTCGTCGCCCCAGACGAAGCTCATGTGGGGCGTGGAGTTGATGAAGGAGCGGGGGTTCTTCAGCACGCCCTTTTGGACCTGCCAAGCCATGAACTGGCGCGTGACCTGGAAGGCCTCGTTGATCTCGACGGCCTTGTTGATCTGGACGTTCCCCTTGGAATCCTCCGGCGTGTAGTTCAGCTCGGCCAGGGCCGAGTGGCCGGTGCCGGCATTGTTCCAGCCGTTGGAGCTTTCCAGCGCCACGCCGTCGAGCCGCTCGACCATCTCTAGCGACCAGTCGGGTTCGAGCTCCCGCAGCCAGACACCGAGCGTCGCGCTCATGATGCCGCCGCCGATCAGCAGGACATCGACCTTGCGGGGCTCGCCCGCGGCGAGCAGGGGCGAAGCCGGCAGGGCGGTGGCCGCAAGACCCGCCAGCGCGCCGCCGAGAACGTGACGCCGGTTCATCGGCATCAGACTATGTTGCAGATTGGCGGAACGAATGTGCAGTTTATCGTCAGAATTCATTTTATTTTTCGTGCCGCTCAAAAATTTATTGGCCCGACCGGTCCGCTACAACACGCTCGGGCGAGCGACAACCCGCCGATTACATGGCTGCCATGCCCTGAAACCTTGAACACGCGCAGCCGATTGTCAGGCCAACCCCAGGTCGCCGATCCGTCCGCGTGACCGGCCCATGGACAAGCCTTCAGCGCGCCGCCGAGCGCTCCACCCGGCGGACGCTCCCCAGCACGGCGCGGGCGGCCTCATAGCGCACCGCGCCGGTCTCGCAGGTCTTGCAGATCGCTCCGAGATAACGGCCGTCGATCACGGTCTCGGCGAACAGCCCTGACTTGAACCGCGGCGCCGCCTCGGTCTCGACGGCGATCCAATCGCGCGGCCCGAATCGCTCGGGCCCGAGCGGGCGGCGGATCGAGGCGCCCAGGCTCGTGCTCTTCAGGACCGCGCGCAGGCGGACGTAGCGGGAGAGCGGCGACGTGTAGAGCCCGGCAAGACGGGCCGCGTCGTCCGCCCCCTCGACCGGCGCGGTTCGCAGGCGCAGGGTGCAGGCCTCCTTGGTGCGGGCGCAGGCGGGTGTCTCGCACACGATCCGCACCACGCGCCGGCCGGAGGCGTCGCCGGGATCTTCGTCGGCCTCCTCCAGCACCCAGCCCGGCGGCAGGTCGAGCGTGAAACCTTGATCGAGGCGCAGCGTCGTCGGGCCCGGCAGGGAATCGGCCCCGTCCGTGCTCGCATCGGGTGCCGGCTCCTCGGTGGAGTCCGGCGCCTCCTCGGCCAGGGCCGGGGTGATCGCGAGCAGGTATGGCAGCAGGCAGGCGGCGAGAAGGGCCGTGTGCAGTCGGGGACGGGCGGACGCGTCGGTCATCGGGCGCGGATCTCCTTCGGAACGTGGCGTTCGGCCAGCGCCTCGAAGCGGGCGCGCGCCTCAGGCTCGAAGATCCGCAGCGGCACGGGCAGCATCTCGTCCCAGCGCATCGGCAGGATCATCAGGTCGCCGACCCGCTCGCGTCGGCGAAACAGCGGCCAGCCGAGATGGGCGTGGGCGCCGTCCTTCGCGGTGGTGATGCCGGCCTCGTCGATCACGATCTCGGCCTCGGCGGGGGACTCCTCGGCGTCGAGCTGTGCGGCGAGATCCCGCGCGAGCCAGCGGCGCGCGAAAGGATGGGCCGCGAGGAACAGGGCAATCACCCCCGCGACGGCGGCGGCGGGCTTCCAGAACGCGTTCGCGACCATTTCGACGAAGAGCGGTAGCGCGTCGGAGAACGGCACCCGGTAGGGATCGACCGCCCAGAGCATCGTCAGCAGGACGGGGTAGAGCAGGGTCAGGCCCACGAGCCACGCGGCGGCGCCGGTGAGCCGGGCGCGGCGGGCTAAAGGATTCTCCAGCGCGCGCAGGATGATCGGCACCCGCTCCCCCGGCGTCAGACGCATCGTGGCGCGCACGGCCTCGGGCCTGGTGGCCGGTTCGGCCGGCGGCGCCGTCGGGGCGGTCCGGCCGGCGCAGGCCTGCATCCAGCGCCGGATGCCGGCGATGGTCTCCGTGCTCAGCGACGCCTTGGGCAGCACGACCGGAACGTCGCCGATCTCCGTCAGCAGGAAGAGATGGTGCCGGTCCTCCGCGAGGTCGCGGATGCGCGGCCAGGGCACGAAGCTCACGAGATCCGGCGCGGTCTGGGTCAGCCCGGCGCCGTCGAGCCGGTAGCGCACCGGCACGGGACTCGGATCGCGGTCTTCACCGCCCGGCGGCCCCATCAGGGCCCGCACCTTGCGGCGGGCGAACCAGGGGTGGAGCGCGTAATGGGCGAGCAGGGCGAGCGCGATCAGGACGAGTGTGGCGGCGAGCGGCAGCGGATCGAAGCTCGGCAGGTCGCGCCAGAGCGCCGAAAGGCTGCGTCGCCCGCCCGACGTCGCCCAGGCCGAGACCGCGCCGAGCAGGGTCAGGAACCACAGCACCGGCAGGCCGAGCGTGAGGATGCGCCGCCGCTGCGCCGCGAGCGGCGCCCTCTGGGCGTAGAGGCTCCCGGTGACCCGATGCTCGAAGGTGAGGGGAGCCTCGAAGGTGAGCGGCGCCTCCGGAACGGGCGGGCGGCCGGAGAGGGAGGGGACGACGGGCAGGAGGAGGCTCCCGGATCAGGGTTTCGGGGACGGCGGCGGCTCAGCCGTCTTGGGCGGCCGGGACCGCGGCAATGCCGGCGCCCGCGGCCCAGGCGTTGAGATCCTGCTTGCGGATCGCTGCCGCCATCATGTCGGGGAAGAGGTCGGGCGTGCAGGCGAAGGCGGGCACGCCGAGTGCGGCGAGCCGCGCGGCCAGCCCGCGGTCGTAGGCCGGCGCGCCCTCGTCGGAGAGGGCGAGCAGCGCCACCACCTGCACGCCGGCCCCGACGAGGCGCTGCGCCTGGGCGAGCAAGCCGGCCTCGACCCCGCCCTCGTAGAGATCGGAGATCAGGACCAGCACCGTGTCCTCGGGCCGGGTGATGCGGGAGGCGCAGTAGCCGACCGCCCGGTTGATGTCGGTGCCGCCACCGAGCTGGACCGAGAACAGCACCTCGACCGGATCGTCCATGGCGTCGGAGAGATCGACCACCTCGGTGTCGAACACCACGAGCCGGGTCGAGACCGCGGGCAGCGAGGCCATCACCGCCCCGAAGATGCTGGAATAGACCACGGAATTGGCCATCGAACCGGATTGATCGATGCACAGGATCACGTCTTTGAGCGATCCGCGGCTTTTGCGCCCGTGGCCGAGGCGGGTCTCGGGGATGATGGTGCGGTACTCCGCCTGATAGTGGCGCAGGTTCGCCCGGATGGTGCGGTTCCAGTCGATCTCGGCGTGGCGCGGGCGGCGGTTGAGGCTGGCGCGGTCGATCGCCCCGCTCACGGCTTGGCGCAGGGGCTCCTCCAGCCGCTTCATCAGTGCGTCCACGACCTTGCGCACCACGAGGCGGGCCGTCTCCTTGGTGCGCCCGCCGAGCAGGCCGCGCATCGAGATCAGGGTCGAGACGAGGGAGACGTCGGGCTGGACCGCCTCCAGCATCTCCGGCTCGGTCAGCATCCGCTTGAGATCGAGCCGCTCGAAGGCGTCGCGCTGCATCACCTGCACCACGGAGGCCGGGAAGTAGTCGCGGATGTCGCCGAGCCAGCGCGGCACGGAAGGGGCGGAGGCGCCCAGCCCCCCCTTGCGGTCGGAATCGTAGAGGGCGCCCATCGCCCGGTCGAGGCGCCCGTCGCGCTCGCTCAAGGTGCAGCCTGTGCCCTCGGCCGCCCCGCCGCCGAGCACGAGGCGCCAGCGGCGCAGGCGTTCCGCGTCGCGCGCGCTCATGCGGCGTCTCCCGTGGCTTCGTCGGCGGTTCGGGCGGGTTCGGGGCCGAGCAGCAGGCGCAGGATCGGCAGCACCTTCGCCGCACGCGCCGCGTCGAAGCCCTGAGCGCCCTCCGCCTCACCGGGGGCCGTGCCGCCCGGCCGGGCCAGCGCCTCGCCCACCGCCCGGCGCTCGGCCGGCGCCAGCGTCGCGAAGGTGCGGCGCACCAGCGGCAGCAGCTCGATGAACAGGGCATCGTCGAGGCCGCAGAGCCAGTCATCGACCACCGCGAGCAGTTCGCGCCCGTGGATCAGCACGGTGCCGCTGTCCTCCAGAAACCCCTCGATCCAGGCGGCGGCCGGGACGGCGCCCGAGGCCCGCGACAGGGCAAGCCGCAGGCGCTCGCCGGCCTCCGCCGCCGCGATGGCGCGGTCATCGAACAGCAGGCGAACGGCGCGGCCGACGACGCGACCGTGGACGTGCTCCTGATCGGCCAGCGCCCGCAGCGCCTCTCCCCACACCGCCTTCAGCTCCGGCTCCTCGATCAGCGCGACCGCGCCGGAGACGGCGACGATGCGCGTCTTCGCGGCGCTCGCGGCATCGTCGTCGAGGCTCTGGCAGGCGGCGACCAGCCCGGCGGCGGCCCTCGGCACGAGGCCTCGCACCACGGCCAGCACCGGTTCGGTGTCGGAGGAGCGCACCGAGCCGTAGCGGGCGAGTTCGGCGAGCGGGGGCAGCGCGTCCATCAGGTCGAACACGTCGGCCGAGACCGCGGCGCGGTCGTTGAGCGCACGGATCACCTCCGCCGTGGCATCGGCGAGGTCGGCGTCGAGCAGGGTGCCGATCAGGCCGGAGAGGTCGGCGACGCGGGTCGCCTCGTGGGCGCGGACCCGCACCCGGCTGGCGGCCGCCTCGGCGATCGTGCCGCCCTCGGCGGAGGCCGCCACCAGCTCCACCACCCATTCCGGCTCCCAGGCGAGGAACCAGCCCTCCTTGAACGTGCCGCGCCCGCGCGCCTCGCGCCGCTCACCCCACGGGATGCCGATCAACTTCAGCCGGTTGAGGAAATGGCTGCGCGCGAGATCGGTCTCCTTGCGCAGGTCGAGGGTGATCTCGCCGGCCGAAGCGCCGGGCTTGAGGCGCAGGCGCTTGCACTGGGCCGCGAAATCCGTCTCGACCGGCGTGCCGGGGCTGTCCGGCGGGGTGGCGCCGAGGCGTTCGCCGATGACGAGTTTGCGCCGGATCAGCCCCATCGGCGCCGGGTCGGCAAAGCAGAGCGTGGCCTGCGCCGCCTCGTCGAGGTCGTCGAGGGAGGGCCGCGACCGGCCGCGGAAGCCCGCCAGCGCCTCGGCGAGCCGGGCCGCCTCGATCACCGAGGCCGGCGAGGCGTCGAGATCGTTCTCGCGCAGCAGCGCGGCGGCCCGCGCGAGCCAGCGGGCGGCGACGCGGCCCTCGTGGTGCCACAGGGTGTCGTACCATTCCGGCGAGAGCACCCCGGCGCGGTAGCCGGAGGCGAAGGCCAGCCGCTCGTAGGACCAGGGCGCCCAGGCGGCGGCGACCTTGGTCTTGGGCAGGTTCTTCAGGGTTGTCGTGTCGGCGGTGGCCTGGCCCTTGGCGTCGTGGCGGGCGAGCGCCGGCACGTGCCACGCGCCGCAGACCACGGCGATGCGCGCGAACCCCTCCTTGGCCGCCTTACGAATCGCCGCGCGCATATGCGCCTCGCGCGTCTCCTCGCGAAACGCGTCGTCGGGGTCGGGCTCGGCGCCCTCGCGCAGCGCCCCCATCGCCTCGCCGATTGCGGCGAACACGTCGCCATCGGCGCCCGCGCGGCTCTCGACCAGCGCGTCCCACCAGCGCTCGCCGTCCGGGTAACCGGCGAGGGCAGCGAGTTCGCCGAGGGGATCACGCCGGATCGCGGCTTTTGCCGGATCGGGCGCGGATGGGGTTTCGGCCGCCTCTGCCACCGGCTCCCCGTCGATCGGCGCGGCCTCAGGCGGGGCTTCCGGCGCGCCGAAGCCGTCGGCGAGTTGGATCGCGTGCGGCAGGTCGATGAAGCGCAGGGTTGCCCCGGCCGCGATTCCATGGCGCATCGCCACCCATTCCGGCGAGAAGGCCGCGAAGGGGAAGAAGGCGCAATCGCGCGGCCGGTCGGGCCGGTAGACGAGGAGCGCGACGGGCGGCGCCATCGCCTCGTGGAGGCTGAGCGGGATCAGTGCATCGGCGTCCGGCGGGCCCTCGATCAGCAGGCAGTCGGGCGCAAAGCCGTCGAGCGCGGCCTTGAGCGAGCGGGCCGAGCCGGGGCCGTGGTGGCGGATGCCGAAAAGGCGGATGTCGGGCATCGCTGGGGTCACGCGCTCGCGCGGGCGGCCTTGTAGAAGTCCTTCCAGTCGGCGCGCTCCTTGACCACCGTCTCGAGGTACTCGCGCCAGACGATGGCGTCCTGCACCGGGTCCTTCACCACGGCCCCACTGATCCCCGAGACGAGGTCGTGCGCCGAGAGGCGGCCGTCGCCGAAATGCGCGGCAAGCGCCAGCCCGCTGCCGACGACGCTGATGGCTTCGGCCGTCGAGAGCGTGCCGGAGGGCTGCTTCACCTTGCTCTTGCCATCCGCCGTCACCCCCTCGCGCAGCTCGCGGAAGATCGTGACGACGCGGCGGATCTGCTCGGCGCCCGGCGGCTCGGCCGGGATCTCGAAGGCGCGGCCGAGCGCGGCGACGCGGGTCTCGACGATGGCGATCTCCGCCTCGATCGTGGCCGGCGGCGGCAGCACCACGGTGTTGAAGCGGCGCTTGAGCGCGCTCGACAATTCGTTGACGCCGCGATCCCGGTTGTTGGCCGTGGCGATGAGGTTGAAGCCTTTCTGCGCCGCCACCTCCTCGTTCAGCTCGGGGATCGGCAGGGTCTTTTCCGAGAGGACGGTGATGAAGCTGTCCTGCGTCTCGGAAGGAATGCGAGTCAGCTCCTCGACGCGGGCGATGCGGCCCTCGTTCATCGCCCGCATGATCGGCGAGGCCACCACCGCCTCGCGGCTCGGGCCCTTGGCCAGCAGCAGCGCGTAGTTCCAGCCGTAGCGGATCGCCTCCTCGCTGGTGCCGGCGGTGCCCTGCACGATCAGGCGCGAGGTGCCGCAGATCGCCGCCGCCAGATGCTCGCTGACCCAGCTCTTGGCGGTGCCCGGCACGCCGAGCAGCAGCAGTGCCCGGTCGGTGGCGAGCGTCGACACCGCGACCTCCATCAGGCGCCGGTCGCCGATATACTTTGGCGTGACCTCGAAGCCGGAGGCGAGCCGGCCGCCGAGCAGGTAGGTGACGACGGCCTGCGGCGACATCTGCCAGTTCGGCGGGCGCGGCCGGTCGTCGGAGTCGCGTAGCGCCGCGATCTCCTCGGCGAAGGCATCCTCGGCGGCCTGGCGCAGCTGCGCGGTCTTGACGGCGTGGGTCGATGTCATCCTTGAGCCGTTCCCCCTGTGGTGGTCTCCGGTCGGAAGTCGCGCCGGATCGCGGCGCGCAATTCCAGCACGCTCGTCAATCCCGTGAGCTGCGTGTGCAGGCGATCGCCCTCCCCCTCCGGCAGGCGCGCCAGGATGGCGGCGGCGGAGGCCGCAGCGTCGTCGCTCGGCCAGAGCCGGTCGCCGAGGCGGGCGATCACCCACGGCTTGGCCAGATCGCGCCGCAGGGCGTCCGACCCGCGGGTGACGAGGGCGAGCCAGTCGAGCAGGGCGGCGCTGAAGGCTTCCGAGAAATGCTCTGGCCCCGAGCCCAGCACGGCCAGCACCACCTCGATCTTGCGGGCGCGGATCAGCGCCGCGACGCGGGCCTCCCACGCGGCGTCGGGCAGGAGGTCGAGCGCCTCCGCCCACATCCCAAGCACCTCGTTGGTGCGGCGGACGCCGGTAACCTTGCCCTCGTAGGCGTCCGCCGTGATGTCGGCCATCGCCTCCGCCCAGGCCGGGTCGAGGGTGCGCTTGGCCGCCGAGAACAGCCCGTGGAAGACCGGGTCGGCCCACTCGCTGCGCAAAGCGAGTTCGATCCAGAGCCGCGGCGGATGCTCGGCGAAGGCGTGGAGTGGGCTGCGCGCCAGGATCGCCCGCAGCAGGCCGGCGCGGGTACCGCCGCCGCGCCGCTCCCAGGCGTTCGCCTCGACGCCGTCGCGGGCGAGGTCCGGGCTCTCCTCCGGCAAGGTGACGACGAGGCTGTGCGTGGTGCCGCCCAGCAGCCTGCGCTTGCTCTCGACGTTCAACGCGGCGCGGGCGCGTGCCGCCATGCGCTGCGCGTAGCGCGAGTCGGGAAGCCCCGGCAGCAGGTGCTGTGCGGCCAGCCGCACGCCGTTAGCCCGGTCGTCGAGGCAGGCCTCGAGGAAGGGCTCGTCGGCCGCCGACAGGCCGGTCGCCAGGGCGTGGACCAGGGCCTCGCGCGCCTCGGCTTTCTCCTTGCGGAAGACCGGTTCCAGGGTGGTGCGCGCGCCTTCCGGATCGCGGGCGCGGAAGGCGGTGAAGGCGGCGCGGCGCTCGGCCACCGTGCCCTCGGTCCAGTCCGAAGCGGGCGCCGCGTCCGCATCTTGGGCCGGGGTCTCGCCGCAGGCGCGGGCGAGCCAGTCGAGTTCGGCACCGATGACGGCAGAGGCACTCGCCGGCAGGCTGTCGCGCTGCTGCATCAGCACTTGGAACAGCCAGACGGGCGGGCGTGCGCCCGTCGCGGCGGCAAGCGCGAACCATTCCTCGACGCGGGTGCGCGCGCGGGTGCCCTCGGTGAGGAGGCCGTAGAGCCGCGTCGCGGCCGCGGGCGGGCATTCGGGTCCGAAGGCGTCGCGCGGCTCGATCGGCGCCAGCGCCTCCGGCCCGATTTCCGTTCCGGCCAGATGGTGGACGCCCTCCGCCGCGAGCCGCGCCAGCAGGGCGGCACCGGGATCGCTCTCCGCGACGAGTGCGGCCAGCGGACCGGGAGCGACCGGCGGGGCGCGCTCGGCCCCGAGGAGCGCGGCGGCGAGCGTCGGCTCCCAGCCATCGGGTGTGTGCTCGGCCGTCTCCATCAGGCGACCTGCAGCAGGACCGGCTGCGCACCCTGCGCCGGCATCGCATAGAGGCGGCCTTGCGCGACGAGGGCGAGCGGATGGAGGCCGGTGCCGTCGTAGAGGCCGAACAGATCGACCGGCCGGCCCGCCGCCACCGCGAGCAGGCTCGGCAGGCGCGGATCGGCCGCGAGCGCGAGGCTGCCGGTCTCGTCGCCTGCCGCGAAGGCAACCTTGCCCCCGGTCGCGGCGGCGAGACGGCCGAGCCGCACATTCGCGAGCCGCACCGGCCAGCGCTCACACCAGGGCGCGCGGGCCAGCACCTCGGTAAAGGTGTCCCGCGCCGCCGCGACGCTGGCCGCGCCGGGCAGCACCGCTTGCGCCGCCCGGCCGGAGCGGCCCTCGCGGAAGACGGCGCGCAGGGGCGGGTCGCCGGGCTGGAAGGCGAGGCTCCCGCAAAAATCCTGGCCGGCGGCGGGGGCCGGCGGCAGGGGCGAACCGGCCGTGCCGTAATCGATCACCTGAGCCAGGGCGCCGCTGGTACGGCCGACGAGCCAGACCGAGCGGGCGGTGAGGCGATCCTCCTCCTCGACCGCGTGGGCCAGCACCGCCCAGGTGTCGGTCTGGTCCGGCTGGGCCGCCATCTCCTCGGCGGTGACGGGGTAGCCGAGCGCGGCGCGCACGCCCGCCGCCTGCTCGGGCGCGAGCGCGTCGAGGCGGCGCGCGGCCCGGAGCAACAGGGCGAGCCGGCCGAGGCCGAGCCCGAGCGCGGCTTCCGGCCGGGGGGCGCCCGCTTGTGGTGCCGCCGCGATCAGCCCCGGCAGGGCCCGCACCCGGCGGGCGAGGCCGGGGGCCTGCCCGTCCACGAGGCGGCCGGCCATGCGGTCCCAGAAGGCGTAGGGTTCGCCCCGCGCGGCGCCGAGCCCGCGCCGCATCAGGTCGCGCAGCCAGAGATCGAGTTCGTCGAGCGAGGCCGCGACCCGGTCCTCGCGGGCCTGCCGGCGCTTGGCCTGCGCCCGCTCGTCGACCGGCTTGGCGGGTTCCTTCGCCCGGGTCTCGGCCGCGGCGGCGCGGCTGTCGCGCCCCTTCATCCAGGCGGCGGCCCAATCCGGCGGCTCACCTTCCGTGATCGGAGCGCTCGCATCGACCAGCATCAGGCCGAGGGCATGCTTGCAGGGGAACTTCCGGCTCGGGCAGGTGCATTTCGAGGCGGGGCCGGCGAGATCCGCCACCGTGCGGTAGGGGGCGGCCCCGCTGCCCTTGATCTCGCCCCAGATCACCGTGCCCGCCCGGCCGAGACCGGCCCATTTCTGCGGTTTTCCCTGATCCTGCCCGGCCTTGCGGCTCGACGCGTCGGGGGCGAGATCGAGGATCTGGGCAGTCGTCAGGCTCATGCGGCGGGCGGTGTGATATCCGTCAATCGAATCGGCTGATAAGGCTCAGTCTAGACAGATCGGATCGACGGGCAAGTTTGGCGCGGAATTTTCTCCTGTTCGGCTAAGCCGGCAACCGTCTCGCCGACGAATTATCTGAGACTGAGTTGAGAATTATTCCAGCATATCCGCGGACAGGTCGCCGATAGCTGCATCGAAGCCGCGGCCGGCGCGGCTTCGCTTTCAGCCGCGATCGCGATTGCCTCGCTTAGCCTTCAAGGACTCGCGCTTTTTCCGTCGGGCGCTCAGCCCTGCTCGTCGGTGTTGCGCCATTCCCGCTCGAAGGGCAGGCGCCAGGCCTGCGGTGCCACGAGCTGGTGGATCGATTTCGGGCCCCAGGAGCCCGGCGCGTAGAGCCGCACCGGTGGGGGCGCCTCGAGCAGCGGCGTCGAGACCTCCCACAGCCGCTCGATGCCCTCCGCCGTGGTGAACAGGGTGTGGTCGCCGCGCATGGCGTCGAGGATCAGCCGCTCGTAGGCCTCCAGCACCTCGCCCATCAGGCCGGTGTCCTTCATGTTGAACTGGAGCGAGAGCTTGTCGAGCCGCATCCCCGGCCCCGGCCGCTTGCCGTAGAACGACAGCGACATCTTCGAGGCGTCGGCGAGATCGAAGGTGAGATGGTCGGGCCCCTGCGCGCCGACGCCCGAATTGACCGGGAACATGCTCTTGGGCGGTTCGCGGAAGGCGATCGAGATGATGCGCTGGCCCTCCGCCATCCGCTTGCCGGTGCGCAGGAAGAACGGCACCCCCGCCCAGCGCCAGTTGTCGATGCGGCACTTGAGGGCGATGAAGGTCTCGGTATCCGATTGCGGATCGACGCCGGGCTCGTCGCGGTAGCCGGCATATTGCCCGCGCACCACCTCCCGCGGGTCGAGCGGGAGCATGGAGCGGAACACCTTGTTCTTCTCTTCCGAGATCGGACCCGGTTCGAGCGAGGTCGGCGGCTCCATCGCCATGAAGCCGAGAATCTGGAACAGGTGGGTCACCACCATGTCGCGGTAGGCGCCGGTCGCCTCGTAGAAGGCGGCGCGGGTGCCGAGGCCGAGGGTCTCCGGCACGTCGATCTGCACGTGGTCGATGAAGGTGCGGTTCCAGATCGGCTCGAACAGGCCGTTGGCGAAGCGGAAGGCCAGGATGTTCTGCGCCGGCTCCTTGCCGAGGAAGTGGTCGATGCGGAAGATCTGCTCCTCGGAAAACACCTCGTGCAGCCGGTCGTTGAGCGCCACCGCGCTCTCCAGATCGGTGCCGAACGGCTTCTCCATGACGATGCGCGAGCCCGCCGCCAGATCCGCCTCGGCAAGCAGGCGCACGACGGTGAGCGCGGCGGCGGGCGGCACGCTGAGATAGTGCAGGCGCCGGCTCTCCTGGCCGAAGCTCGCCTCGGCGCGGGCGACCGCCGCGGCGAGCGCCTCGGCACCGGCCGAGAGCGACACGTAATCGAGCCGTCCGGCGAAGGCGGCCCATTCCCCGTCCCCGGCCTGCCGGGTGAAGAACTGGTCGATCGCCTTGTGCGCGCGCTCTCGGAACGCCTCGACGCCGATGTCGTCCAGCGACACGCCGACGATGCGCAGGTCGGGCAGGAAGCCGGCGCTGAACAGGTGGAACAGGCCGGGCAGGAGTTTCCGCTGCGCGAGGTCGCCGGTGGCGCCGACGAGGACGACGACCTGCGGCGTTTTCGGGCCGACGCCCGCTCCCAGCCGTGACGCGCGCGATCCTGCCAAGCCGGCCTCCCTCGGCGCGCCGGAGATGCGCGCACAAGGTGAGGTAGGGCCCCTGCGATTCGTGCCAAGCTTGCGCGGGCGCGACGGGCCGGGCGCGGTGCCGCATCGCGCCGCCGGATGATCCATCCCATCTGCGAGGCGATGTCTGCCCACCCTGATGCCTTCGAGACCACCGCCGCCCGCCTGCGTGCCTGCCGGATCTGCCGCGACGCGCCCCGCCACGGCGCGCCCCTGCCGCACGAGCCACGGCCCGTGGTCCAGGGCTCGGCCACCGCGCGGCTGCTGATCGCGAGTCAGGCGCCGGGCAACCGGGCGCATCGCAGCGGCATTCCGTTCAGCGACCCGTCGGGCCGGCGCCTGCGGGCGTGGCTCGGGCTCGACGAGGCGGCGTTCTACGATTCCAGGCGGGTGGCGATCCTGCCGATGGGTGCCTGCTTCCCCGGCCTCGACGCCAAGGGCGGCGACCGGCCGCCGCGGCGGGAATGCGCGCCGGCCTGGCGGGCCGACCTCCTCGCCGGGCTGCCGCAGCTCGATCTGATCCTGGTGATCGGCCAGTATGCGCAAGCCTGGCATCTCGGACCGCGGACGGGCGGCCTCACCGAGACGGTCGCGGGCTGGCGCGAGATCCTGGCGGCCTCGGCGCGACCGCGGGTGCTGCCCCTGCCCCACCCCTCCTGGCGCAACAACGGCTGGCTCCGCACCAACCCGTGGTTCGAGGCGGAGCTCCTGCCGGTGCTGCGCGCCGAGGTGGCGGCGGCGATGGCGGGGGAAGGCGGCGGGTAAGCCGCCGCCCCGCGCTCCGCTCAGAAGAAGAACGTCGTCGTCATGTAGCCGTAGATCGTGTCGCCGGTGTTCGGCGCATTGGGCGCATTGCGCAGGACGTCGCCCTTGAGGAGGTAGGCGACGCCGCTGTCGAGCACGATCGAGCGCGGCACCAGCCAGTAGCGCACCCGCCCCTCGATCTGGTGGCCGGCGAAGGTGCCGGAGCGGCCCGTCCGGTCGCGCACGCCGGTGGCGGCGAAGCTGTCGGTCGGGTTTTCGAGCCAGAGGGTGCGGTAGTCGATGAAGGCGTCCCAGTCGGGGTCCGGTGCGATCTCGAACCGGACGCCGGGCGAGATCAGGTTCGCCCGCTGCACGGCGCCGTACAGGCTCGTCGGGCCGTAATCGAAGCGCCGCGCGCCGTAGAGCGTGTCGAAGCGGGTGTAGCTGTTCGGGTTGGCGCTGTCGCCGCTGGCATGGTCGTAGTGGAGCGAGATCCGGGGCGTCCACGCGGTGTCGAAGGTGTAGCCGGCTTCGGCGTGCACGAAGTAGGCCGAGACGGGTACGTCGGTCACGTCGGTGACGGCGGCGGTGTTGCGCGCGACGCCGACCTGACCGATCACTTCGAGTTCGTGATCGAACTGCCCGGCCTTAGGCACGCGGTAGAGCCGGAAGCCCGGCGTGAACAGGCGCCGGTCCCGGGTCTGGATGCCTTCGAGCTGCGAGCCGGAATCCCGTTCGAGCAGCCCGAAGCCGTAGGCCTCCATGATGCCGCCGAACACGCCCGCCTTGGTGAAGATGCCGCCGAAGAGCTGGGTGTCGAAGCCCTCGTGATCCCACACGATGCTGTTGCTGAGGATGCCCGCGCGATCATCCGGCAGGCGGTAATGCGGCAGGGTGTAGAACAGGCGCAGCCGGTCCTTGGCCGCATTCTCCCAATCGTAGGCGATGCCGGTGAAGGCGTTGATGGTGTTGCGGAACTGGTTGCGGGCAACGAGACGGCGCGAGCCGACGTTCTGGGTGAAGCGCCCGACGGTGAGCGTGCTCACCGTGCCGTCGCCCACGGCATCCGCCATGTCGAAGCCGAGATAGGCCTGCCCGAGTTCGAGCGCGTTGACCTCCGTGGTGCCGATGGAGCTGGAGCCGCGGCGCTGGAAGTAGGCCCGGCTGTCGAAAATCTCGCCGCCGAACCGCACTGGGCCGGTGTCGTACTCGGCAAACAGCGTGGTCTGCATCGAGAGAAGATCGTTGGTGGCCGGCGCGGGGGCGGGGCGGAACTGGCCGCCGAGCCCTTCGACTCGCGGCCGGAAGGTGCCGTAGATTTTCCAGTTCTCGGGTTTGCCGAGCGCCTCGTAGAGAGCGAAGTACGGCTTCTGCTGCAGGGCTTGGCCGGGCGCGACCTGCGCCGAGGCCGCCGCCGGAACGAGGGCGGCAAGAATGACCGCAAGGGGAGGCGCAAGACCCGCCGGCCGCGTCACGCGCCGGGATAGCGACATGCGCCCCGGCCGGACCGCGCGCCCACGTCTTGCGAAGACACCGGATCTGCAAGCCCGCCTCAGGCTGGCCTCGAACACACTGAACACAGGAACCTCTCGACACCGAATTTCAGGATTATGTTCGCAAGAGCTTGGCGTTAAAACAGAAAAGTGTACCAATTTTCCGGTGTTCGAGAGGAATCCTTCGCGCGTGAAGGCGGCATGGACGGGAACAATCTCTCACCCTCGCTGCACGAGAGGGAGTAGCATTTAATCCACAACATCGGAGGAATTTGACGATGGAAGCATCGCGCGGCGATTGCCTCGATGCGAGAGGCCTGCGGCTTCCACCCGCCCCTGGATGCCGCACCCGTCCAGCCGCCCTGGACGCGGCCGTGGTTCGAGGCGGAGCTTGCTTTTATCGGAGCCGAAGTTGCGGTGGCGATGGCGCGCGAGGGCCGTCGCCGTCTCACCCGTTCACGGCTGCACGGCCTGCGATGAACAGCTCGGCATGCTCGGTCACGAAGTCGCGACTCGCGCGCGGATACGTGGTCGACCCGAAATCGTAGGACCGGGCCACGTCATCGTTGAGGTCCGAGTAGCGGAAGATCTGGACGATGCGGCTATGGGTCGGCGTCGTGTTGGGAATCGAACTGTGCGACAGGAGGCTGTCGAAGATCCCGAAATCCCCCTGGTTCCAAGAATAGTCATACACCTCGTAGTCGGCGAGCTTGGACTCCCAATCGTGCACCTCGAACGATCCGTTCTCGTTCTTATGGCAGGGAAGAATTCCGAGTTCGTGCGACTTCTCCCAGATACGCAGGCCGCCGACTCCATCATGGTACTTCGAGATACCAAAATACATCGTGATCTGCCGCGGTGACTGCATCAGGTACTGATAATCCTGATGAGGCGGCAGATTGTATCGGTGAAAAATCTCGCCGGGTGGAAAGAAATGCAGCGTATCCCCGGCCTGAGGCGTTGCCAGCAAGGCCTCCGGACCCCAGACGCGCTTGAGGAACGTCTCTACGTAATCGGCGTATTTCACCTTGTTGAAACTGAAGAATTTGTTGTGCTGCGTACCCAACCCGGTGATGACCTTCCCGAGCATCGGCTGCAGGGACGCCAGCAGGGTCAGCTTCTCGCCGATCTCGAGATCCCGAGACTGACGATCGAGCTTGCGCGCGATGAGTTCGTCGAACAGGCCTTCGATTTCCGAGATGTATTTCCTGTAATTCGTGTCCGAATTCAACAATCCGGGGAAAATGACGACGCCGAACGTGTTGTAAGCGTCCGTGATCGGTCCGAGATTGGCGAGGAATTTCTCGATATCGTAATTGGGGAAGATGTACGGTCTCATCGTCACAGCTCGCAGAAGGCACAATAGGTCTGCAGGGGGTGGCGCTGCAGCCGCAGGTTCCGGATGCCCAAGACGTCCTGGACGGCCTGGGTCTCGCCTGGGAAGAACGGGCAATTGAATTCATCGAAGACCAGGATGGCACCCCTGGGCATCCGGTCGAGAATCCGCTCCAGCGTGATCTTCGTGGGCGCGTAGAGATCCATGTCGAAGATCGCGAGCGCGATCGCGGCATGCGGATTCTCCTCCAACCAGACCGGCACCGTCTCCACCACATCGCCCTGGACGAGGCTGTGCTTCCGGACCTCGGGGAAGGGCGCAATCGACTCGTGATAGGCCAGGATCTCGGCGAGGCTGCTCGCGAAGTCCGCCCGCGAGGCATAGTCGCCCGCGCGCGCCTCGCCGTCCCGCGCATCCGCGCCTGCGAATCCCTCGAACGTGTCGAAGCCCACGATGTGGCGGGAATGATTGTAGGGTTCGAGGAGGCTGCGCAGGTTGAGCAGCGTGGACAGGCCTGCCCCCCAATGGACGCCGAACTCGCAGATGACGCCCGGCACGGACAGGCATTTCTGGTAGAGATCGTGATAATAGAGGACGCGGGCGATCGTGTTGCGCTTCATCACCGACAGGGTGTGGATCGACCAGTTCGGCCCGCTGTCATCGAGGACGCCCAGGGCAATGTCCTTGAACCGCCGGTCCCGCTCGCGTTGAGCATCGGTGCGGTATCCGGTGAACTCGCCCGTTCTGCTCTTTTCCATCAATGACCGATCTCGCGCGGCGGCCCTCGATGCTCGCGAGATCGTCGGGCGATCAGGACGACACGGGACAAGCATGCCACGGGCTCGGCATGGCCGCAACGCACGATGCCGCCGCGAAGGCGGGAGCCCAGCCTGCGATCCGGCAGCTCCGGCGTTGACAGGCGACCCTCCTTGGGAGGATCGCTGCCGGCGCTTCAATCCACGAACGAGAGCCCGATGCCGGAGAGTGCCGACCCTCGCGACCGCTTGATCGTCGCCCTCGACCTGCCCGACGTGGCGGCGGCGGAGCGGCTCGTCGCGCGCATCGGCGACGCGGCGACCTTCTACAAGATCGGCTACCGGCTGGCCTATGCGGGCGGGCTCGATTTCGCCGCGCGGCTGGCGAAGAGCGGCAAGAAGACCTTCCTCGATCTCAAGCTCCACGACATCGGCAACACCGTCGAGGAGGGGGTGCGCTCGGCCTCCGCCCTGGGCGCGACCTTCCTCACCGTGCACGCCTATCCGCAGACCATGCGCGCGGCCGTGCGCGGACGGGGCCTGGGCCTGAAAATCCTCGCCGTCACCGTGCTGACCTCCTACGATGACGCCGACGCGGCGGAAGCCTGCTACACGCTCCCCGTCGCCGACCTCGTGGCGCGCCGTGCGGAGCAGGCGGCGCAGATCGGCATCGACGGGATCGTCTGCTCGGCAGTGGAAGCCGCGGCGGTGCGCGGAAAAATCGGCCCGTCGGGGCTGATCGTGACGCCCGGCATCCGCCCGGCCGGCGCGGAGGCGGGTGACCAGAAGCGGGTGATGACGCCGGGGCAGGCGCGGGCTGCGGGCATCGACCATGTCGTGGTCGGACGCCCGATCACCGGAGCCGACGACCCCCGCGCGGTCGCGCAGAGAATCGTTGCTGAGATGGAGGACGCTTAGACATGGCCAAGGGCTTCTGGATCGTGCGGGTCGATGTGAGCGACGCGGAGGCCTACAAGGCCTATGCGACCGCCAACGGCGCCGCCTTCGCCCGGTTCGGCGGGCGCTTCCTCGTGCGCGGCGGCACCTTCGAAGTGGTGGCGGGGCAGGCGCGGGCGCGCAACGTCATCGTCGAGTTCCCGAGCTACGACGATGCCCTCGCCTGCTGGAACTCCGACCTCTACCAATCCGCCCGTGCCCTGCAGAAGGGGGGTGCCGAGGCCGACATCCTGGTGATCGAAGGGTATGACGGCCCGCAGCCCGTCGTCTCTGAGCCGTCGCCGACGCCGGGCACCGCTTCGGAGTGAATCCTCGCGTCGGGCGGCTTCAGCCGCCCGGCCGCAGGGCGCCGAGCAGGAAGGCGATCATCACCGGCAGCGGCGGTTCGATCGTGTTGGGCTGGCGGCCCACCAGCATCGGGTGGCAGTAGCGGGTGATCCCGGCCTGGAGGCAGGCTGCCGCGCTCCTCGGATCGGCGACGGTGAAGGCGCCTTCGCGCGCTCCGTCAGCCACCACCCGCGCCAGCACCGCGCCGATGCGATCCACATGCGCTTGGCAGACGCCCCAGCTCTCGCTCATCGCGGCCTCGACCATTTCGTGGAGGCGCGGATGCGCCTCGAAGCGGCGGCGGCAATCGTCGTGGAGCGCGGTCACGATCCGGGTCAGCCGCTCGGGCGCGTCGAGCTTCGGCGCGTCGGCGATCACTGCGATCATTGCCTCGATCTCGCCCGTCAGTTGCTCGACCACCGCCTCGTTGATCGCCTTCTTCGATTCGAAGAAGCGGTAGACGTTGGCTGGACTCATCTTGAGGGTGCGGGCGATGTCGGCGACCGTGGTTTTCTGATAGCCGATGTCTTGGAACGAGCGGGCCGCCGCCTCCACGATCCGGTCACGCGTCGTCGGCGGGGCTTCGCCGGACGACGGAAGAATCTGGGCCGTGGCGGCGGGCATCGTCGTCAGTACCTGAGCTTCGACTCCGGCTGCTTCGAAAGCTTGCGAGTCCGGTCATCCGGTCCTCAAAGCGGAACTGTGCGAGCCGTTCCACACACAAGCTCTTAGTCGGTGAAAGAACGCTGAAAACAAGGACAGGCCGCGCGCGAGATGCCCACCCGCGCCGATTCTGACGCAAGTCCGGATGCCCGGCCGAACGCTTTCAGACCCTGGAATGAGCCGTCAGGAGCCGAATTGCGAGCCGAGCTGTTCGAGATACTCCGCAAGGTCGAGGCCGCCGACGCGCCGGCCGTACTCGAAGCGCATCCCGCGCCGGATATCGACCTGGGTCGATCGGGTGTTGAGGGTGAAGGGTTTCACACAGATCCAGGCGCCGTCGGTGCGGTGCTCGAAGAAACCGAGGATGTCGTGGGGGGCGGCCATGGTTCGTCTCGCAGGTGGATGCGGAGAACCAACGGGATGCGGACAAAAGAGTTCAATCGTTCCGGTGTCGTTTCTCTCGCACAAGCTTGTCCGGCCGATGGGTTGAGCTTCGAATGGCCAAGCTTGTACTGAAATTCACCGAAAATCCTCGCCGGTGTGGGTTCCGGTGATTGCGCCGGCCCTCAGCGCCGGCCCGTCGAGCCGAAGCCGCCCTGTCCCCTGGCCCCTTGCTCGCTGCTCCCCTGCTTGTTCGCCTCCGGCGCGTCGTCGCAGATCTCGAAATCCGGCCGCAGGACGCGGGTGAAGACGAGCTGCGCGATGCGATCCCCCGGCTCGATCCGGATCGCCGCGCCGCTGCCCGGCGGGTTGCGGTTCCAGGCTGAGATCAGGAGCGGCCCCTCGTAATCGGCATCAATCACGCCGGTGCCGTTGCCGAGCACCAAGCCCTCACGGTGCCCGAGGCCGGAGCGGGCGAACACCAAGCCGCACCAGTCGGATTCGCCGATCCGCAGCGAGAAGCCGGCCGGGATCAGCGCCGGCGGCGCCTGCGGCTCCAGCACCAGGGGAGCATCAAGGCAGGCATGCAGATCGAGCCCTGCGGCGGCCGCACTTCCCCAGAGGGGGAAGCCCCACCCGGTGAGCCGCGGATCGAGAATGTGAAGGCCGACCTTCGAAGGGGATTGTGACAAAGGGTTCTTCTCGACGGCCGCGCAGGACTGCGGAAAGACCTTTCTCCGAAGCGGTGGCGTGGGGCAATCGGGGTGAGGCGATGACGCGCTGGGTGGCGGGGCTGGATGGGTGCCGGGGGGCCTGGGCGGGCGTCCTGCTCGACCTCGACGATCCGGCGCGCTGGCGCTGCGCCCGCTTCCCGCGGGTGATCGACCTGCTCGACGGGCCGGAGGCGCCGGTCTGCGTCGGCATCGACGTGCCGATCGGCCTGCCCGATCGGGTGAGCGGCGGAGGACGCTCCGCCGACCGGGCGGCGCGGGCCTTTCTCGGGGCGGGGCGTTCCAGCGTCTTTCCGGTGCCGGCCCGCGCGGCGGTCTATGCCGGGAGCTACGACGAGGCCAAGGCCCTGTCGCGGGTGCATTCGGAGCCGCCCTTCGCCCCCTCGATCCAGTGCTGGAACATCCTGCGCTATGTGCGGGAGGCCGACGAACTCCTGCGCGCGCGGCCCGATCTCGTAACGCGCCTGCACGAGGTGCATCCGGAGGTCGCCTTCTTCCGCCTCAACGGCGAGCGGCGTCTCGGGGCCGGCAAGAAGGGCCCGGCCCGTGCCGAGGGTCTTGCCGCGCGCCGGGCCCTCCTGACCGCCGCCGGGCTGTCCGAGGCGATGGTCGGTTCCCCGTCGCCCCCAGGGGTCGGCGCCGACGACCATCTCGACGCCATGGCCGCCGTCGTCGTCGCCCGCGACATCGCCGAAGACCGCGCCGAACCGCTTCCCAACGCGATCGAGCGCGACAGCTATGGCCTGCCGATCGTGATCTGGGCGCCCGCGCCCCTGCCCATGAGGAATTGAGCCCCGTGACCGACCACCCCGACGCGGATCCGCCGGGGCGCGACATCGCCCGCGCCCTGGTCTTCGATCCTTCGAACCGCCTCCTCCTGATCGAGTACGAGGCGGTACGCCCGATCGATCCGGCCAACCCCGAGGACCGCGGCTTCTGGTTCATGCCCGGCGGCGGGCTGGAGCCGGGCGAGAGCCACGAGGAGGCGTGCCGACGCGAACTCTCGGAGGAGATCGGCGTCGCGGACGTGGACCTCGGACCCTGCGTCGCCGTCTGCGACGGGCCGTTCCACCTGTTCCGCAACGCCCGCTTTGCCCGCGAGCGTTACTTCGTGGTCCGGCTCGCGAGCGATGCCGTCGATACGAGCCAGCTCGCCGAGACCGAGGACAATCCCGTGCGCGGCACCCGCTGGTGGGTGCTGGAGGAACTCGCGGCCTCGGCCGAGCGCGTCGAACCCGCGGGATTGGCCGCGCTGGCGCAACAAATCGCCGCCGGCGACGTTCCGGACCAGCCCGTCCGCCTCAACTGGCGGGACGCCTGAGCCGCCGCCCACGGCATGCCGGTCGCACCCTGCGCCGAGCGTGCCGACGCGCGGGGGCCGCGCGCACCCGTCCGGCGACGGCACGGATCGGCTCCCATCCAATTTTCCCGGCTTTTACGCGCGCCATGTGCGCAAGCGCAGCCGCCGGAGGGGATGGATTCGGCGGGTCAGATCGTTTGGTAAGCGCGTCACCACAACAGCAACGATGAAAGGACAACCGCCCATGTTTCCTCAGGTTCTGACCGACGGTTACCGCAGCTTCCTCGGCGAGCGGCTGCCGAACGAGCGGCGCAAGTACGAGACGCTCGGCAAGGAAGGCCAGGAGCCCGAGGTGCTGCTGATCGGCTGCTGCGACAGCCGCGTCGCCCCGGAGGTGATCTTCGATACCGGTCCCGGCCAGATCTTCACGATCCGCAACGTGGCCAACATCGTGCCGCCCGCCGAGCGGGACGGCGGCTACCACGGCACCTCCTCGGCGATCGAGTTCGCGGTGCAGGCGCTGAAGGTGAAGCACATCGTCGTGCTCGGCCATGCGACCTGCGGCGGCATCAAGGCGGCCGGCCTTGGCGCCGATCCGCTCTCCTCGGGTAACTTCATCGGCCGCTGGGTCTCGCTGGTTCAGCCGGCGACGAAGACGCTTGCCGACGCTGGCGACAGCAAGGACAAGGAGGGCTACCTCACCCGCCTCGAATACACGATGATCGGGCAGAGCCTCGAAAACCTGATGACCTTCGACTTTATCCGCGAGGCGGTCGAGGCGGGCAAGCTGCAGCTGCACGGCGCGCATTTCGGCATCGAGACGGGTGAGCTGCGCATCCGCGACCCGAAGACCGGCGAATTCGAATCCGTGGTCTCCCGCGACGGCCAGACGCTCGCGGCCTCCGCCCTGATCGGCTGCACCGCGGCTTAAACAGCCCGTCTTTCCGAAGTCTTGGATCCAGCAAACACACGGCGCCTCCGATCACTGATCGGGGGCGCCGTTTTCATGTCGGATCGTTACCGAACCCGGTCGATCCGCTTCGAGACGGGTTCCGGTTGATCGCTCCGGTTTCACTTTCGTCCGTCGTTGCGTGGCGGAGCCGAAGCGATCCAGGGCGCGATCGCCCCGGATCGTACGGGGCTCGGATTGCCGCGGCTTCGCTTCGCAATGGCGAAGACGCCACCGAAGTCTCGGGTGGAAAACCGTATCGGTTGGCCGGCGCGGCGCTTGAGCAGAGATACCCATCGCGGCCCAATTCCGCGATCTCGAAGGGTTCAGCCTGGATTTGGCATGCGTGCGGATCCGGACTTCAGCGGTCCCGCCGTGCCGGCACGATGGGGCGTCTTCTCGGGCGCCCGCGCGATGCGCTGTCTCGTGCGATCGAGCGGGCCCCGTATCGCCCGCTGCCCGCGACCGGCCCACAACGAAAAGAAGCGGCGGACCCGAAGGTCCGCCGCTTCTCGCGATTCGCATCAGGCTGGGGTGCGATGGGCCGCCTTAGCGAGCGCCGGGAAGACGCTGAGCGTGGGCGTAGTGCTGCTGGAACACCGGCAGGGCCTGCTGGGCGTAGTTGCGCAGGGCCGGGTTCGGGCCGGACTGGGCGTAGGACTGCGCCATGCTGATCGACATCTGGTGCGTCATCACCTGCTGCTGGCCGTAGAGCCGGTCGAAGCGGGCGCCGGGCGGGGTGGCGTTCAGCTCGGCCAGAATCTGCTGCTGCTGCGGGTTCGGCTGAACCACGGTGGTGCCCGCGGTAGTGTCGACGTCGAAGGCCCGTGCGCCGGCGGCGGCACCACGGCTCAGGCCGGTACCCGCGCCCTCGATCGCGCCGACCGGGCCGCCCTGCAGGGTGCCGCCGACCACGCCGGTCGCCACGCCCGTGGCCGCGCCGACCGCACCGCCGGCGATGGCGAGCGGAGCCTCGACCAAGCCGCCAACGAGACCGCCGGGGCCGGCCTGACGGGCGGCCATGTAGTTGCGCTCGCCGCCGGCCAGGGCGACGTTGGCGGCCTGATGGTCACGCAGCGCTTCGCGGGCATAGGCCCGCACCGACGGGTTACGGCTCTTCTGAAGCGCGATCTGGGCGGACTGGATCTCGAAAGCATTTGCCTGCATGGCGTCGAGGCGGAAATCGCCCCCGACCTGGGCGAAGGCGGGGGTCGCCATGGCGACGACGAGAGCGGACGCAGCAGCGTATTTCTTCAGCATACTAAACCTCAAATATCGGATTTTCGACATACGAACTGGCCTCAGAAACCGGTTGGACCGATCAAGGCCGTGAAGATCACTTCGACGCGACAACGACGACCTTCCACGCTGGTTCCCGAAATTTGAATAAGCTTTTTCATCCCGATCCCATCCGGGGAAAACTGGTCCTCGTGCAGGGGCTGCGTGCCCTGGCGGCGCTGATGGTGGTCGTTCACCACGCGCAGAACGAGGCTGCGGCCCTGGCCGGGCGCATGGGAATTGACTTCGTCCCGCGCCACGGACTGCCCTGGCCAGCGGGCGTCGACATCTTCTTCGTTATCTCCGGCTTCATCATCGTCCATGCGGCGGCACCGCTCTACGGACGCCCCGGAGCGCGGAGCCGCTTTGCCGCCCACCGCATCGCCCGCCTCGTCCCGCTCTACTGGGGGGTGACCGGGCTCTACCTCGCTCTGGGTCTCGCGGCGCCGACCCTGCTCAGCGGCGAGGGCGGTCCCCCGGACCTCGCCCGCACCCTCGCCTCGTTCCTGTTCTGGCCGATGGCCCGGTCCGACGGGGCGGTGCTGCCGCTCTACGGCCTGGGCTGGACCCTGAACTACGAAATGGCCTTCTACGCCCTCTTCGCCCTCGGCCTCGGCTTCTCGCGGCGCGGGGCGGTGGCGTGGCTCGTCGGCGCCCTGGTGCTTCTCGTTCTCGTCGGGCGGGTGGTGCCCGCGCCGCCGGTCCCCCTCGCCTTCTGGTCCGATCCGATCGTGCTCGAATTCGCCCTCGGTGCCGGGCTCGCGCTCCTGCGGGCCGAGGGGGTGCGCCTGGGTTCAGGGGTTCGGATCGCGCTCGCCGCGGCGGGGCTGTTCGGGCTTGCCGCGGCGCCGGTCGAGCCGGTGCTGCGCTTGCTCGCCTGGGGCCTGCCCGCCGCTTTCCTCGTGGCGGCGGCGGTCCTCGGCCGGGACCGGCCCGAGGCCGTGCGTGGCGGGATCGCCGACTGGTTTCTCGTCGCGGCCGAACGGTTGGGGGACGCCTCCTACGCCCTCTACCTGATCCACCCGTTCGTTCTGCGGGCGGCCCGCGAGGGGCTGCTGCGCACCGGCCTCGCACCCTTGCTTGCCCCCTTGCTCGGACCCTGGCCGAGCCTCGTCGTGATGGTCGCGCTGACCCTGCCGGCCGCGCTCCTCGTCCACCGGCTGGTGGAGCGGCCCCTGACCCGCCTGGTCCGCCGCGGGCTCGACCCCGCACCTTCCGCCGAAGCTTCGAAAAGCGCCGCGACGCCCGAGCGATGAGGCGGGGACGACGGCGGGGATGACGGTGTCATGGGCGGTTTTCCCAAACCCCGTTTCGCACTAGCCTCCGGCCGTCACGTCCCTCGTGTCCCCTCGTCCCTCGCACGCCTCGGAGGCCGGCCATGAAGACCCTGCTCGTTCCGGTCACCCTCCACGACGCCCTGCCCTCCGTCTTCGCCACGGCGGTGCTGGTGGCGCGCCGCTTCGGCAGCTTGATCGAGGGCGTGGCCCTGCGCCCGGCGCTCGCCGAATACGTGCCCGTGGACATGGTCGGCGGCATGACGTGGCTGCGCGACGAGGAGGCCGACCAAGCCGAGGCGCAGGATGCGGGCCAGCGCTTCGTGGCGGCGATGGAGGCGGCCGGCCTGCCACGGCGCGAGCCCGGCGCCTCCTGCGCCCCGGATGCGGCGGCCAATGCCGGACCGCGCTACCGCTGGCAGCCCGACGTGCCGCCGGGCGACGCCTTCCTCGGCCAGTACGCGCGGCTGTTCTCGGCGACCGTCGTCGGGCGCCCCGGTGCCGATGACGGGTCGCCGCGCATGACCACCTTCGAGACCGCCCTGTTCGAGAGCGGGCGCCCGATCCTGCTGGCACCGCCGGTCGCGCCGGCCTGCCTGGGTGAGGCGGTCCTGATCGCCTGGAACGGCTCGACCGAGACGGCGAGGGCCGTCGCCTTCGCCATGCCCTTCCTGCGCCGCGCCCGGCGGGTGCTCGTGCTCAGCGCCGAGGGGGGCATGGTGCCGGGCCCGAGCGCGGAGGACGTGGCGCGCTCGCTCGCCTGCGAAGGCATCGAGGCCGCCCACAAGGCGCTGCCCGCCGGCCGCCGCACCCCCGGCGAACTCTACCTCGACACCGCCGAATCGTTCGGCTGCGACCTTCTGATCAAGGGCGCCTACACCCAGAGCCGCCTGCGCCAGATGATCTTCGGCGGCCCGACCAGCCACATCCTGTCGCACGCGACCGTGCCGGTGCTGATGGCGCATTGAGCCGCGCGGCCCGCGGCGCCGACCCGGCACGGCGGAATTTCCCGTTGTCGGCGAAGGCGTTCGCTCAAGCATGTCCCGGCGGATGACGATCCTGCGGCGCGTCGAGGACGGCCGCGACGAAGGCTCGCGCCGCATTCAATCGTGCCCGTTAGGAGTTGCCAGGGTCCGGATCGGCCGCTAAACTGCTGAAAAGCTTGAAGTTTTCAATCATTCTAATCTGCGTCTGCCTCAAATCGGCCGGTTTCCGGTGGCCTTGAGCGGCGCGAATGATCGGAGGCTTCGGGCTGCGCGGCTCTCGCGGGCCGGGCTCCCCGACAGGCACGACAGGTTGCGATCCCGCATGATTGTCTGCTCTTGCAACGTCCTCTCCGACGGACAGGTGCGCGCGTGCCTGCAGCCGGGTCCGGGCTGTCCCCGTACCCCGGCCCAGGTCTATGGCTGTCTCGGCTGCAGTCCGAAATGCGGACGCTGCGCCCGCACCATCCGTTCGATCCTGCGCAACGCCATCGACGAGGCGCAGGCGCACAGCGCCGCGCATGGCGGTGCACATGCCTGCTCGACGGCCTGCGAAGCGTCTTGCAGTTTGGGATCATTCCAAACTACAAGGGAGCCCGAGGGCGTCGCAGCCTGAGACGATCATTCGTCCCGACGCCTCACGAGGAGAGAGGTGTATGAAGGGCGACGCTAAGGTCATCGAGTATCTCAACCGCGGCCTGCGCAGCGAGCTCACGGCGGTCAGCCAGTACTGGCTGCACTTCCGCCTGCTGAACGATTGGGGCTACGTCGATCTCGCCAAGTTCTGGCGCAAGGAATCCATCGAGGAGATGAACCACGCGGATCGGTTCATCGACCGGATCCTGTTCCTCGACGGCTTTCCGAACCTGCAGGAGCTCGACCCGCTGCGGATCGGCCAGAACGTTCAGGAGATCATCGAGTGCGACCTCGCCGCCGAGAACGAGGCGCGTTCGCTCTATCTCGAAGCCGCCAAGTACTGCGACTCGATCAATGACCGTGTCTCCAAGCGGCTGTTCGAGGATCTGGCCGAGGACGAGGAAGGCCATATCGACTTCCTCGAGACCCAGCTCGACCTGATCGGCCAGATCGGCCTGCCGCTCTACGCCCAGCGCCATGTCGGCGGCCTGGAGCAGATCGCGCCCGAGAAGGAGTGATCCTCTTTCCCCTCCCCCCTCGCGGGGAGGGGAGAGTTCCCCTTTACGCCGGCGGACGGCCCACCAGCACCGGCTGTCCGTTCGCCCGCTCGGGGAACAACGCCTTCAGATCCCGCAGCTTCGGCGCGTCGTTGACGGCGATGTAGCTATTGGTCGGATGAAGCGTCATGTAGTCCTGGTGGTAGCCTTCTGCCGGGTAGAAGGCGCCGGACTCGATTCTCGTGGCGATGGGTTTCGAGAACACCTTCGCCCCGTCGAGCTGGGCGATGTAGGCCCCTGCGACCTTGGCCTGCTCCGCATCCGCGGGGAACAGCGCCGAGCGGTATTGCGGGCCGTTGTCGGGGCCCTGCCGGTTCACCTCGGTCGGGTCCAGCGCCACCGAGAAGAAGATCTGCAAGAGCTCGTCGTAGCGGACCACCGCCGGATCGTAGGTGACCTGCACCGCCTCCGCATGCCCGGTGCGGCCGGTGCCGACCTCGTCGTAGCGGGCGCTTGCGCGGGTGCCGCCGGCATAGCCCGAGACCGCGTTCTTCACGCCCTTCACGTGCTGGAACACGCCCTGCACGCCCCAGAAGCAGCCGCCCGCGAAGGTCGCCGTGCGCAGGCCCGAGCCGTCCTTCGCCGTCTTCTCGACCGTCTCCCGGGCCGTCATCGCCGCCTCGGGCAGGCGCTGCCCGCCCTCCTCCGCCGCAGCCGGCGCCAGGGGCAGGGCCGCACCGGCGAGCAGGGTGAGACCGGCCAAGCCGCCGATGAGGGCGGATGAGCGGGGACGGAAGCGTTCGCGCGTCATGGTGCTGATCCTTCTCGATCCGTGTGCTCGATCCATGTGTCAGGCCGGGCCGTCGGCAGCGGGTTCGAAGCGCAGGGACACGCCGTTCATGCAGTAGCGCAGGCCGGTCGGCTTCGGGCCGTCCTCGAACACGTGGCCGAGATGGCCGCCGCAGCGGCGGCAATGCACCTCCGTGCGGCGCATGCCGTAGGCGCCGTCGACCTGCGTGCCGACCGCGCCGGGCAGGGTTTCGAAGAAGCTCGGCCAACCGGTGCCGCTCTCGAACTTGGTCTTCGACGAGAACAGCGGCAGGTCGCAGCCGGCGCAGGCGAAGCGGCCCGGACGCTTCTCGCCGTTGAGCGGGCTCGTATAGGCCCGTTCGGTGCCGTGCTCGCGCAGCACCCGGTAGGCGGCGGGTGAGAGCAAAGCGCGCCACTCGGCCTCGGACTTCTCGACCTCGAAGGCCGCGGCGGAGGCGGGGCCGGCCATCACGGCCGGGAGGCGGGAGGCGGCGAGCAGGCCCAGCAGCGAGGCTCCGGCACGCAAGGTCTGGCGGCGGTTCATGCGCGAGGACTCCGATGGGCTGCGGTCCGCCGGCTCGCGAGGGAGACGGGCTCCCCCGGTTCCGGCGACGGGACAGGGATGATCAATCGCGCGCAATCGATAGCACGGAACCGGCAGCGGCGCCGCGAAGACGAACCGCCGCAGGCCGTCCCGGCCGCAGCCCTGCTGGCGTGGCCCGCACGTCTCCCCGCCCGGTTGCCCCGGATCTGCCCGGCGCGCCGCGTTGACGCTCGGGGATGCGCACATTACCTCGTGTGGTCAGCCGGCCAAGACAGGCTCCTGAGATACGCTCGCGGGTGCATCCTATCCGCCCTTGCGACCGGCGGGACAGTCGGTGCCGGGCCGCTCGGGACCGGTTCCAGGGCCGGCACCCGGGACAAGCCATGGATTCCACCCTCACCCCGAACGCCGAGCGCGCCGCCGAGACCCTTCAGCGGGAGGACGCGCGCCGGGAGGTCTACGAGGCCTCGCCGGCTTCCGACCCGCGCAGCCCGGTGATGCTGTTTTCCGCCGACGAGCCGCTCGCGATGGATTCCGGCGCGCGGCTCGGGCCGTTCCAGGTCGCCTACCAGACCGCCGGCACCCTCAACGCCGAGCGCTCGAACGCGGTGCTGATCTGCCACGCGCTCACCGGCGACCAGCATTTCGCCCACCGCCATCCCGTGACGGGCAAGCCCGGCTGGTGGGAGACGCTGGTGGGACCGGGCAAGCCGGTCGATACCAACCGTTACTTCGTCGTCTGCTCGAACGTCATCGGCTCGTGCATGGGCTCGACCGGGCCCGCCTCGCTCAACCCGGAGACGGGGCGCCCCTACGGACTCGACTTCCCGCTGGTGACGATCCGCGACATGGTCCGCGCCCAGGCGATGCTGCTCGACCGGCTCGGCATCCCGGACCTGTTCCTCTGCATCGGCGGCTCGATGGGCGGGATGCAGGTGCTGCAATGGGCCTCGCTTTTCCCCGAGCGGGTGTTTGCCGCCATGCCCATCGCCACCGGCGCGCGGCACTCGGCCCAGAACATCGCCTTCCACGAGGTCGGGCGCCAAGCGATCATGGCCGACCCGGCCTGGGAGGAGGGCCGCTATCTCGAGGCCGGCACGAGGCCGTCCAAGGGCCTCGGCGTCGCGCGGATGGGCGCGCACATCACCTACCTGTCCGAGCCGGCCCTGCACCGCAAGTTCGGCCGCCGCCTGCAGAACCGGGCGGCGCCGACCTTCTCCTTCAACGCCGACTTCCAGATCGAGAGCTACCTGCGCCACCAGGGTCTCAGCTTCGTCGAGCGGTTCGACGCCAACGCCTACCTCTATCTCACGCGGGCGATGGACTATTTCGACCTCGCCGAGGACCATGGCGGCGTGCTCGGCCATGCCTTCCGCGGCTCGAAGACCCGCTTCTGCGTGATGTCCTTC
The DNA here is from genome assembly GCF_024169925.1 of Methylorubrum extorquens. NCBI lineage: Bacteria > Pseudomonadati > Pseudomonadota > Alphaproteobacteria > Hyphomicrobiales > Methylobacteriaceae > Methylorubrum > Methylorubrum extorquens. The sequence goes on along the minus strand of NZ_JALJXF010000001.1, from coordinate 4,482,798 downwards.
ACCTCGGACTGGCTGTTCCCCACCGCCGATTCCCGCGCCATCGTCCACGCGCTGAATGCGGTGGCGGCACCCGTCGCCTTCGTCGAAGTCGAGAGCGACAAGGGCCATGACGCCTTCCTGCTCGACGAACCGGCGATGTTCTCCGCCGCCAGGGGCTTCATCGACGCCGCGGCCCGCGCCAGAGGTCTTTGAGAACGGGACTGTGAGACGATGAGCGAGAGCTTCACCGACGCCGCCTCGGGCGTTCCCTGGGAGGCCGCCGAGGCGCTGCCCCGCGGCGAGGGCACGGCGCGCGTCGATCATATCGTCGTGCTCGGCCTCGTGCCGCCGGGCGCGCGCGTCCTCGACATCGGCTGCGGCGACGGCTCGCTGCTGGCGCTCCTGCGCGACCGTCGCGGCGTCGATGGCCGCGGCATCGAGTTGTCGCGCGAAGGCGTCAACGCCTGCCTCGCCCGCGGCCTGCCGGTGATCCAGGGCGACGCCGACACCGATCTCGCCAACTACCCCGACGATGCCTTCGACGTCGTGGTCCTGTCCCAGACCATCCAGGCGACCCGCAACCCGCGCATCGTGCTGGAGCACCTGCTGCGGATCGGGCGGCAGGTCATCATCTCGTTCCCGAATTTCGGCCATTGGCGGGTGCGGGCCGAACTCGCCTTCCGCGGCCGGATGCCGGTCACCGAGATCATGCCGGAGACGTGGTACGAGACCCCCAACATCCACCACTGCACGATCCGCGATTTCGTCGGCCTGTGCCGGGATGTCGGCGCCCGCATCGAGAAGGCCACCGCCCTCGACGCGCGGGGACGGCCGATGCGCTTCTCGATGCCGTGGTGGTTCTGGAACCTGATCGGCGCGCAGGGCGTGTTCCTGCTGCGACGCGGTGGGGGGCGGGGGTGATACGGTTTCCGCTCGATCCGAGCGGGGAGCGTATCGGCAAGCCCGCGCGGCGCTTGAGCGAAGTCGAACCCGCCATCCCGAAGGGATCAATCGGATCTGGGACGAGGCCTCCGCCCCGGCGAGTGGTGATCCTCGGGCCGCCGGGCAGCGGGAAATCGACCCTGGCCCGCGATCTCGGCGCCCGGCACGGTCTGCCGGTGTTCCACCTCGACCGCGCCTATTGGCACCCCGGCTGGGTCGAGGCCGAGCCCGCGGCCTTCCGCGCCGAAGTCGAGCGGATCGCCGCCCTCCCCGCCTGGGTCGTCGACGGCAACTACATCGACACGATCGCGCCCCGGTTCGCCGCAGCCGACACGGTGATCTATCTCGACATGCCGGCGTGGCGCTGCACGGCGCGGATGCTGCGGCGGACCTTGTCGAGCTTCGGGCAGGTGCGGCCTGACGGGCCCGAGGGCTGTCCGGAGCAGCTCACGTTCGAGTTTCTCAGCTACACCGCGAACTGGAACCGCATTCGCCGGACGCGCAGCCTCGCGCTTGTCGAAAGCTTTTCCGGCCGCCGGGTCGTTCTGCGCGGGCCCTCCGCCGTCCGCCGTTTCGCGGCCGTCTGATGTTCACAGCGTCCCGGATGGATCCGGCGCGGGCGTCGAGCCGCCCATCGCCACGGCGACCGGGTGGCCGTGGCGGGCGAGGTCGTCCCGGCCCTCCGCCAGCAGCGCGTCGGAGGCCGTCTCGATGCGGGTCTGCAGCTCCTTGAGGAAGGCGGGACGCGGCAACCCCGGCGGGATGACCGGCAGGAACTCGATCACCGTCGTGCCCGGCATCCGGCGAAAGCCGCGGCGGCGCCAATAGAGGCCGGTGTTCAGCGCAACGGGCAGGCAGGGCACGTTCAGCGCCGCGTAGAGGTGGGAGGCGCCCTGCTTGTACGCGGGCGGGGCGCCGGCCGGGCGGCGGGTGCCCTCGGGGAAGATGATGAGCTGGCGCCCGTCGCGGATGGCCTGCGCCGCCGCCTTGTTCATCGCCGCCATCGCCCGCGTGCCCTTCGAGCGATCGATCGGCACCATGCCGCCCCGGGCGAAGTACCAGCCGACCACCGGAATCCACATCAGCTCGCGCTTGAGGACGTAGCCGAAATCCTCGAACGGAATCGTGAGTGCCAGCGTCTCCAGCGCGGATTGATGCTTGGCGGCCACCAGCAGCGGGCCCTTCGGGATGTTCTCCAGGCCGCGGAACTCCACGCGTGTCCCGCCGATCACGCGCAGCAGGAACACCACCGTGCGGCCCCAGAACTGCGCCACCCGGATCACGCCCTTGCGTGTGATGAACGCGGGCAGTCCCCCGATCGCGATCACGGCCGTCGCGACGTAGAAGGAGAGGTTGAAGGCAAGCGAGCGGAAGAGGAGCATCGGTGGTCCGCGTGAGGCTGGCGCTCCTTTACCGTGTGCGCCTGCGCTTGCCCACCGCGGAAACCCGCCGGGTCCGCCGCAAGAGCCCGGATTTCGAAAAGGCTCGCCTTTTCGCAGGCCCAGGGCAGAGCCCTGGTCGCGGCAGTCGGAGAGGGCTCGCTAAGGCCCCTCGGCCAGCGTGCCCCGCTGGCGCGGATCGGAGGCGCCGGCGAGCAGGCCGTCCTCGGCCATCACCGAATTGGCCGAGCCCGAGGTCGCGCCGACCTTCACGGTGTGGCCCTTGGTCCGCAGCAAGGCGAGCGTATCGGGCGAGACGCCCTCCTCGGCCATCAGCACATCGGGCTGCCACTGGTGGTGGATGCGCGGCGCGGCGACGGCCTGGGCGAGGTTCATCCGGAAATCGAGCACGTTCACGATGACCTGAAGCGTGGTCGTGATGATGCGGCTGCCGCCGGGACTGCCGGTGACGAGGAACAGCCGACCGTCCCGGAACACGAAGGTGGGCGTCATTGAGGAGAGCGGGCGCGCGCCCGGCGCTACGGCGTTGGCCTCGCCGCCGACGAGGCCGTAGGCGTTGCGCGCCCCGGTCTTGGCGGAGAAGTCGTCCATCTCGTTGTTGAGCAGCACGCCCGTTCCTTCGGCGACCAGTCCGATCCCGTAGGAAAAGTTCAGCGTGTAGGTGTTGGAGACGGCGTTCCCCTCCGCGTCCACCACCGAGAAGTGCGTGGTCTGGTCGGATTCGTAAGGCAGCGGATTGCCGGCGCTGACCTCCGCGGCGGACTTGGCCCGCTCCGGGTCGATCTTTTCGCGCAAGGTGGCGGCGTAGGGTTTGGCGATGAGCCCCGCGACCGGAACCTTGGTTCGCGACGGGTCGCCGAGCCAAGTGGCCCGGTCGGCATAAGCGGGCTTCATCGCCTCGGCGAGGGTGTGAAGCGCGCCCGCGCTGCCTGCGCCCATGCCAGCGAGATCGTAGCCCTCGAGGATGTTGAGGATCTCGATGAGATGCACCCCGCCGGAACTCGGCGGCGGCATCGAGACGACCTCGTAGCCGCGATAGGTGCCGCGCACCGGCGTGCGGACCTCCGGCCGGTAGGCGGCAAGATCGGCCGCGGTCATGATTCCCCCCGCGCCCTGGACGGAGGCGGCGATCTTGTCGGCGATCGGCCCCTGGTAGAAGGCGTCCGGCCCCCGCTCGGCGATCGCCTTCAGGGTGTCGGCCAGATCGGTCTGGCGCAAGGTCGCGCCGCGGGGGAGCACATGGTCGCCCTCGAAGAACACCGCCCGGCTCGACGGCCATTGCCCGAGCAGGCCGGACGCCCGCGGCAGGGAATCGGCCAGCCCCGATTCGACCGGGATGCCATCACGAGCGAGCCTTTCCGCCGGAGCGATGAGGTCGGCCAGCGTGAGCTTGCCCGAACCGTAGCGCTTGTGGGCCTCGGCGAGGCCGCGCACCGTGCCGGGCACGCCCACCGCCTTGCCGGTGCGGGTGGAGGCGGCGCGGTCGGGCTCCCCCTGCGGGTTCAGGAACATGTCGGCGGTGGACGCGGCCGGGGCGGTCTCGCGGTAATCGATCGCGATGGTTTTCGCAGCGGTTTCCTTGGCCGCGGCGCGGTGCACCATCATGAAGCCGCCGCCGCCGAGATTGCCCGCCCGCGGCAGGGTGACGGCGAGCGCGAAGCCGACCGCCACCGCCGCATCGACGGCGTTGCCGCCCCGCCTCAGGATCTCGACGCCGACGCGGGTGGCGAGCGCGTCCTGCGACGAGACCATGCCGCGGCGGGCGAGAACCGGCAGGAGGCGGGCCTCGTCCGACTGGATCGGCGGCGGTTCGGGCGCGGGCGGAACCGCCTGCGCCTGGGCCGGAAACGGCACCGCCAGAGAGGCGACGAGGAGAAGCGCGAGGGCGGGGCGAACGGGCGAAGTCGGGCTCATGGACCGAACTTATCGCAAATGCGGGGCGCGGCCACGCGTGCCGCGAGCGATCACTCGTCCTTCGGCGCACCCCGCTCGGGACGAGGCGCGCCTCATTCGGGCATCGTTGCATCCGATGCCCGCCATCGTCTGACGCGGGGAGGCTCTATCGCCCGCTCAACGAAGGACCGCCCGCCGTGCCGCCGGTGCCGGGCGGTCCGCTGGTGGGCGTGCCGCCGATCACGGCGCCCGGCGTGCCGCCGACGACGGCCGGCTTGTTCGGGGTGCCGGCCGGAGGGCCGGCCGTGCTCGGGCCGGGCACCGGCTGCGAGCCCGTGGCCGAAGCTTTCGGGCTCGGCGGCGAGGGCGGCGCGCCCGCGCCGGCCTGAGCCATGGCGGCCGCCGGGAGACTCAGTGTCAGAGCCAGCGCGATTGTCGTGAGCCGCATGAGGGGTCCTGTCCGAGGGAAATGGTATCCCTCAACCCCGCGGACCCTGGAAAGTTCGCACTGGCTGATCGCGAGACGTCTTCGGTTCAGGCCGGATGGACAACCTCTTGCAGGCACACCCTGGGAGAATCGTCCCGGATCTCGAATCCGGGACGATTCTCCAGGCACTTGTCCTTGCATCGTCCTTTACCGGAAGCCGGTGGCCGCCTTTCGGGACGGTGCTTAGCGATTGCCGAGCCGGTAGCGGGGGGCAGCCCATGCCGGGTCGCGCATGTGCGGCTCCGTGCGCCGCATACGGCGGATCCGGTGCTCGGCTTCCGTCGGCTGGTGGTAGCGCAGCGACTCCTGATGCGCGTGGAAGTGATGATCCCAGTGGCTGGTGCTGGGATGCCAATCCACGGTTTGGGCCGGGTTGCCGGCGATGACACCCGGCTGGGGCAGAGCCGGAGCGGCGGAGGCCGCCGTGGCGCCGATGGTGCCGAGCACGAGGCCGGCTGCGAGGATGGGGACGATCCGCATCTTGTTATGTCTCCTCCACGCACGATGATCGCGCGTTCCAATATGTCATAAAACGTTCACAAACCGATTTTTCGTCCCGTGCAATCGGACGAGGCCCTGACAAAAATCTCTGAAATGATCGGGATTTGGCGGGCGGCGTGCCGTGCCGCACCGGCGCAAGCCATCCGTCGCGCGCGACCGGATGATTCGCGCGCTGCGTGTCCCGCCGTATCGGCGCGCAAGGCGTGTCGGGGTTCGATGCCGCGGGGGCCTTGGCCGAGCGCCCTTCCGCCGTCGCTCAGCGGCTCGGAGGCAGACGTCATGATGCCGGCGTCCGGCCCTCGAACATATGAGGGCGTGGCGCCGGCATCGGCCGTAATGGCGTGGGGGCTTTGACGGCTGGCGCCGGGCTCGGACCTTCAGCCAGCCGTCGGGGCGGGTTAGGCGTCGGCGTCGTCGCCGTCGAGGATCGTTTCCAGATCGCCCGTGAGTGCATCGAGTTGATCGGCGGTCGCGCGGATCTTGAATTTCGTCCCGTCCTCGGCTTCCACCGCGATCTCGATGTGGTCCTCGACCTTGGCGGCGAGCGCCTGCTTGAGCGTGTAGGTGGTCACGTCCTTGGCCATGCGGCTTCCTGTCGGCGATGTGTCGTTGGAAGGTGGGAAGCGCCGTGAGGCGGAGTCGTTCCTTCGCGTGTCCCGTGCGACCGTCCCGTCATCGGTGCCTGTGGCCGGCGGCCCGTTAAGTCGGCCTTGATGGCTTCGGGGGCATCTCGCCGCCATGAACGCGATGAACGCGCCACGGCTTCTCCTTGCCCTGTTCGTGATCGGCGGCAGCCTGGGCGCCGACGCCGCGGCGGCGCGCACGCGCGATCTCGAGGATCTCGAAGCGGCCTGGCATGACTGCGTCCGCGAGGCCTATGGCCGGCAACCGCCGGGCCAGAGCCGGGCCGGGGCGCAGCGCAACGTCCTCGATGAGTGCCGGGCGCACGAGGACCAGTTGGTGGCCGCCACCATGCTCGAACACACCCGCGAGGACGAGGCCGCGCGAAGGGCCGGCCTTCCCCTGACGGCTCGGGCGGGCGCCTGGGCCGCCTCGGTCGCGGCCTACGTCGTCGATCCCGTCACGTCCTGGCTGCAGGGGTGGCGCTAGAACATCGTCCTGGATATCGGATCCAGAACGATGCTCTAGGCACTTGTTTTTGCATCGTCTTTTCCGAAAGCCGGGGGCCACCTTTCGGGACGAGGCTCTAGCGCCATTCCGACGAAGCGGTTCCCGGTTCGTCGAAAGAATGTGCGTCACAACAAAAACGGAGAGACGCTGGCCTGATGCCGGCCTTTCGTATCCGGCTTCGGGCGGCCCCGTTGCGCTCCGGCGATCCGCAGTGCGATCTTCGGAGGCCCCTGCTCGCGGGCCGGGCCGAGACCGGCCGTCGTTCAGAAGCGGTAGCCGATACCCGCACCGATGATCAGCATGTCGAGCCGCACCGTCGCGCTGCCGGTACCAATCCGGGAGACCTGCGGCGGCAGGAAGATTTTCTTGATCTCCATGTTCGCGTACCAGTCGCCGCCGAGGTGATAGTCGAAGCCGGCTTGAAGCATTGGCCCCAGTTGCGGATCGGCCTCCATCTTGGTGATGAGCGGCTTTGCCGGCTCGTAGGCGATCGGGTGGGTGTAGCCCGCGCCCGCGCCGATATAGGGGTTGAAGACCCCGTGCGGGAGGAAGTGGAACTGGACCGCGCCGGTCATGGCGAGGCTCCAGGTCGAGCCGATCGGCAGGTCGCCGATCAACGAGTTGCGGATCGAGGTCCGGGTCGACACCACGCCGACCTGGCCGGCCAGCGCGAAATGATCGGACAGGAAATACGTCACGTCGAGATCCGGCAGGGCGCGCGCCGGGGTGATGATGCGGCCGCCGATCGGCTCGACCCGGGAGAACTGGCCGACCGGGATGGAGCCGACGACGCGGCCGCGGACGAGGAGGCTCCCCGCGGTCAGCCCGCCGGAGACCGGATTCGCCGCCGGCTCGGCGGCCTCACAGGGGGCGGAAGCCCCAAGCATGCCGACCCCGATGACGCCGAGCACGGCCGCGAGCAGGCCCGGTCGCGACGCTTTGCTCCGGACCGATCCCGACCTGTGTGACGCGCAGGCAAGACGCCGGTCCTGCCCGGAGGGCGGAAGGGACGCGGCAGGATGGTCGAACATGAGTTCTGTTTTTCAGATCTCGAGGAAAGTCGTTTCGGCCCGCCTCACGACATGCCTGCCAGCGGACCGTTTCTCCGGGGGCGTGGACGTGCGACGGGCGTTCCGTGCGTGACGCTCAGGCTGGCTCGGATCGCGGCTGGCCGACGACCTGGATGGCCTCCATGGCTTCGCGAAGCCCGGAGGACGGCTCCGTTCGGGTGGCGCGGGTGTCCGGCTGAGGCGGCGCCGGTTCGAAGCACACGCGATTGCGGCCGCCTCTCTTGGCGGCGTAGAGGGCCGCGTCCGCCCGGGACAGGGCGGCGTCGATTCGCTCCTCGCCGGCCGCCACGACCGCAACCCCGATGCTGGCGGTCACGGTCACGGGCGCTCCGTTCACGGTGAAGGGCTGCCTGGCGGCGGACCTTCGCAGGCTTTCGGCGACGGTGGCGGCCATGGTGGCATCGGCTTGGTCGAGCACGACCAGAAATTCTTCGCCGCCCCAGCGGGCGACGAGGTCGTTCTTGCGCATCACGCCGCGCAATCGCTCGGCAAAGCCGACCAGGGCGGCGTCGCCGCCGTCGTGGCCGTAGGTGTCGTTGATCGCCTTGAAGTGGTCGATGTCGGCTAGCAGGATCGCGCATCGCGGCTGGGAGGGGGACAGGCCGGCCCGCTGGCTCATCGCCGCGAACAATCCGCGCCGGTTCGCCAGCCCGGTGAGCGGGTCGGTGTCGGCCAGGCGACTGAGCTTCACGTGCGCACGCTCGCTCACCATGGCCAGATAGCCGACCTGAATGAAGACGCCGCACCACAGGTCGAACAGCAGCGAGTAGATACCGCTCTCGGGCGCGGCGAGGCGCTCGCTCGCGAAATGAACCACGCCGATCGAAAGCAGGAAGACGCAGAAGTATCCGCCGAAGCCCGCCAGGACGATGTACTGCGTCCACAGGCGCATCGGAGCGGGCGTTCTCAGGATTTCCCAAATGCACAGGGCTGTGCAGAGCGTGATGCAGCCGAACACGGCGCTCAGGCTCCACGACATCGACGCCCCGGCCTGGAGCAGGAGGCCGTAGGACAGGCCGCTGAAGAGCGCGAGCCCGAGGGCCGGGAGGGGGACGGGCGTGCGCTCGTGGAAGAGACGCAAGCCGACCCAGGACACGGCAAGGCTCGACCCGTACAGGATGTAGACGACGCTTCCTTTGACGGCATTCAGCGGCACGCTCGGTGGATCTCCGAGCATCAGAAATGAGGCTATCAGCGAGAAACTGAGCGCGCCGGCCCAGATTCCGAAATAAATCTCACGTGGGTGCCGCAGTAGGGTGACGAGAAATACCACAAAGAAAGCAAGGCGGCTGCTGATACCGGCGACCTGAAGGGTGTTGAAGTCGAGCATGACCTTTATGGAAGACCCGCGCGTGTGATCGCTCCAGCCTCGGAGCGGATTGCCGGTTCGGCGAAAGGCACCCCGGAACAGCGGTCCGGATCCGATCCCGGTTGCCCCGTTCGCGGGGGCTGGGCGGTACGGCGCATCACGGGACCGCGTGGTCCAAGAACTTCGTTCGGCGTCCGGCCTTGCCCGATCGCAGCCTGTGCGACTGCTCTCTCAAGAGCGCTGTCGCGGCCTCGCCCGTCACGGGTCGGCTGAACAGGAAGCCCTGCAACTCCGTCGCGCCGATCTCGCGAAGCATCCGGGCTTCGTCCTCGGTCTCGATCCCCTCGGCGGTCACCGCCATCCCGAAATGACGGGCGATGTCGTGCATCGTCCGGACCAGGAACCAGCTCTCACGCGCCTCACCGAGGCCTGTGATGAAGGTGCGGTCGATCTTGAGCCGGTCGAAGGTGAAGCGCTGCAGGTAGCCGAGCGACGAGAAGCCGGTTCCGAAATCATCGAGGGCAATGCTGACGCCGAGGGCACGGATGGCCGCGACGCCCTCGAGCGCGACGGCGACGTCACCCATCGGGACCCCTTCGGTCAGCTCCAGTTCGAGCCGGCATGCCGCCAGTCCGGTTGCCAGCAACGTGGCGACGACCCGGTCCGCGAAGTCCGGATCCTGCAATTGAACCGGGGAGACGTTCACCGAGACCCGGCAGAATTCCGGCCATGCCGCCGCCTGTCGGCAGGCGGTCTCGAGAACCCAGGCTCCGATCGGGCCGATCGCCCCCGTCCTTTCGGCCAGGGGGATGAAATCAGCGGGTGAGATCGGCCCCAGGGACGGGTGCTGCCAACGCAGCAGCCCCTCGCAACTGGTGATCGCCCCCGTCGCCGCCGACACGATCGGCTGGTAGGCGAGCGAAAACTCTCCCCCAGCCAGGGCCGACCGGAGATCCGCGGCCCCAAGATCCTCGATGCGAGCCGGGACCTGCGGGACGCCCGCGCTGCCGTTTGCGGAACGCTCCGGGCCGAGACGCTGTGCGGTCGAACCGGCCACGGCCGAGCGATGAACCGGACCGATGTATTGCCCGGCCTCCGCACGATGCAGGCGCTGCGACGAAACCGGGGGCTCGCTTCTCATGGAAGGAGCCTCCTTGAGAAGGCTGCAAGCATCGTGGTTGGAGCGCCCTCACGCTTTCCCAAGTCATCGGCTATCGGACGTTCAAGCCAACAAAGGATAAATCGCAGAGCCTAATGAAGAGTTATCGTATGTTTATCTAATTCCCGCCGCGAGTGATCCCTAACAAATCCTAAAGCATAAAAATGGGTTTGGAGGTGTTCGCTCCAAGCAGAGTAGGGGGCGGCCCCAGGGTTTCTTCTCAGGCCTGTCAGGTTTCTTTTTTCCGCATGGGGAGGACCTGCGTTATCGCCCTCCAGGCCGGTGCCAGGACTTTGCCGGCGATCGGGATCAGCGCGAAGCCTGCGAGCAGTCCGATCACGCCCGCGCCGCCCGCCGTCACCAGCCACGCGATCACGCCGCCGAGTGCCGGCACGGCCCCGCTCGCGGCCACGGCCGCCTCGTGGATCACGTGCTCGGGGCCGGCGAAACCGTAGCCCGCGAGGCTGTGAACGATGATGCCGCCGCCGACCCAGACCATGGCCGCCGTGCCGACGAGGGCCAGCGCCTTGAGGAAGACGGGCATGCCGCGCACCAGCCCGCGGCCGATCGCGGCCAGCACGCCGCTGCCTCGCCGGGCGAGCGCCAGACCGATGTCGTCGGCCTTCACGATCAACGCGACGGCGCCGTAGACCGCGACCGTGATGCCGATCGCGACGAGCGCCATCACGATGGCGCGCGACCAGACCGTGCCATCGCCCAAGCCCGACAGGGTGATGGCCATGATCTCGGCCGAGAGGATGAAGTCGGTCTTGATCGCGCCCGAGACCCGCTGGTCTTCCAGAACCTGCGCATTCGGTGCGGCCGCCCTCGCCTTCGCTTCGGCCGTGTGATCGTGGGCCGCGTGCGGCACGATCATTTCGTAGACTTTTTCGGCACCCTCATAGGCGAGGTACAGGCCGCCGAGCAGCAGGAGCGGCGTGATCGCCCAGGGCGCGAAGGCGCTGAGCAGCAGCGCGGCCGGCAGCAGGAACACCAACTTGTTGATGAGCGAGCCGCGGGCGATACGCCAGACGATCGGCAATTCGCGATCCGGCGAGAAGCCCACGACGTAGCGCGGCGTGACCGCGGCGTCGTCGATCACGACGCCGGCCGCCTTGGTCCCGGCTTTGGCGGCCTGGGCCGCCACGTCGTCCAGCGAAGCGGCCGCAACCTTTGTCAGGGCGACCACGTCATCCAAGAGGGCTAGCAGTCCGACGCTCACAGTCGCTTCATCCCGTTCTCTACTCGGCGAGCATATGGCGCAGCGTAGCGGTTAAGCGAGGATGCGTCTCATGAGGCAGGGCGCGGATCGCACTGACGCCAAAAAACCGCGCACCCCGTCCCGGATACGGTGCGCGCGGCGTTTCGTGGGGAGGCGTCCAGTGCGCGGGGTCGAGAAGATTGTGCTCATCGCCAGGAAACCCGCCGGGCCGGGTCGGGCGGGGCACGCTCATCACGGCACGCCGAAGGGGAAATGGGACGGCAGGCGGTGGCGGGCAGGATCGGCCCCGGAAAAGAGTCGCTAGCGCGCAACACTTCGTCTTTTCTTGCGAAACAGAGCCCTGGCCTCTCCAAATCCGTCAAGGTTTGGCTATCAGCCTGATCCGGTCACCTCGTGATTGATCGCCGCCATGCTGTCCGTCCCCCGCGCCGTCGTTTCGAAGCACCGTGAGATTTCCGCGCTGCTCGCGACCTATGCCATGTTCCTCAGCGGCGTATTGATTTTGGCCTGGGCGGCATAAGTCCTCTGATCGAACGCAGCCTGCCGCCCCGGCGCAGGCGTCGCGGCTGCCACCCGACTCAGATCGCCGCCGTTCCTCGGTCGCGATGCGCTCCGGTGGTGCCAGAAGCCCGTACGAGGGCTCCTGCGAGCGGCGGCGGAGCCGTTCCCTGGGAAGGCGTCGGGCGGCTCGTTCCGCCCCCTGTGCCTGATCGAGGATCGCTGAGGCGTCGAGGTCGTGAGCCGGGACGAGGCTGCCGCCCTTCGATGCGCTCACCCTGCGGGCTGCCTCGGCATCGGCCTTCTGCACGACACCTGACCCTGAATCCAGCGCTCACTTCGAACTCGGACCACCGCGTGGGGCCGATCGGCGTCGGCGGCGGAGCCGTCTGGGCTGCGTCCGCCCAGGGCTCAGCTTCCGCGATAGGTGCTGTAGCCATAGGGGGAGATCAGGAGCGGCACGTGGAGATGAGGGGGGACGTCCGGGCCCTCCTGCGCGATCCGGAAGCGCACGGGTACGATGTCGAGGAAGGACGGCGGTTCGCCGCCGGCGGCGGTGCGGGCGAAGTAGGCGCCGACCTCGAAGGCGATCTCGTAGGTGCCGGGCTCCATCGCCTCGCCCGAGAGGAGGGGCGCGTCGCAGCGGCCGTCGGCATTGGTCGCCACCGTCTTGAGGAGCGTGCGGGAGGCACCCTCGATGCGCAGAAGCTGAAGGGCCAGTCCCGCCGCCGGGCGGCCGGTGGACGTGTCGAGCACGTGGGTCGTGAGCCGCCGGGCGTCCGGTGGTGCGGCGGGGTTTGCGACGGCCATGGGATGCGGTTCCTCCTCCGGAGTCGCCGGGCGATCCGCGGCTGCCCGAGGGCCGCGCTTTGCCGACACCGCAACCTTGCAGATCGGGTCCCATGCACCAACCCGGATTTTCGGGAGCAGCTTTCGAAAAGTCCGACAGATCAGGAATCCGCGCGGCGCTATCGTTGCATCTTCGCAACCTTCCGAAGCGAGTCGGAACGATCCGCGCGCCTGCGCGGCAGACCCGGGGTCATCGATGCACACCTCCCGCGACCTGATCGGATACGGCCGCAACGTTCCGCAGGCGGATTGGCCCGGCGGCGCCCGGATCGCCGTGCAGATCGTGCTCAACTACGAGGAGGGGGCTGAGAACTGCATCCTGCACGGGGATGCGGCCTCCGAGGCGTTCCTGTCCGAGATCGTCGGCGCCGCGCCCTGGCCGGGCATGCGCCACATGAACATGGAGTCGATCTACGAGTACGGCGCCCGCGCCGGCTTCTGGCGGCTGTGGCAGCTGTTCACGCAACGCGGCGTGCCGGTGACCGTGTTCGGCGTCGCCACCGCGCTCGCGCGCAACCCGGACGTCGTGGCCGCGATGCGGGAGGCGGCGTGGGAGATCGCCAGCCACGGCCTGAAGTGGATCGATTACCGCGACATGCCACGCGCGGAGGAGGCGGCGCAGATGGATGCGGCGATCCGCCTGCACGCGGAAGTGACGGGCGAGCGCCCCCTCGGCTGGTATACCGGCCGCTCCTCCGTCAACACGCTGGAACTCGGCCTGGAACGGGGCTTTGCCTATCTCGCCGATTCCTACGCCGACGACCTGCCCTACTGGCTGTACGGGCGGGCCGGCACCGGCCTCGTGGTGCCCTACACCCTCGATGCGAACGACATGCGCTTCGCCACCGCGCAGGGCTTCAACACCGGCGAGCACTTCTTCACCTACCTGCGCGACACCTTCGACGCGCTCTACGCGGAGGGCGCCGCCGCACCGAAGATGATGTCGGTGGGGCTGCACTGCCGTCTGGTCGGCCGGCCCGGCCGCATCGCCGCGATCGCGCGCTTCCTCGACCACGTCGCCGCCCATGACGGCGTCTGGCTGGCGCGCCGCATCGACATCGCCCGGCACTGGACGGCGCGGCACCCGGCCGACGCCTTACGCCCGAGCACCATGAGCGCGGCGCAGTTCCTCACCCGGTTCGGCGACATCTTCGAGGATACGCCGGAGATCGCGCTCCGGGCGTGGCAGGCCGGCCTCACCGCCCGCGAAGACAGCGCGGAGGGGCTTCATGCCGCCCTCGTCGGCGCCCTGCGCGGCCTGCCCGCCGAGCGGCAGCGCGCCCTCATCCGCGCCCATCCCGAACTCGCCGGCCGGCTCGCCCTGGCCGGGCAGTTGACGCAAGCCTCCACCGCCGAGCAGGGCAGTGCGGGCCTCGGCGCGCTCTCGCCCGAGGAGTTGGCGCGGTTCGAGCGGCTGAACGCAGCCTACCGCGCGCGCTTCGACCTGCCCTTCGTCATGGCCATCAAGGGCAGCGGCCGCGAGGCGATCCTGACGGCGTTCGAGGAGCGGCTGCGCAACGATCCCGAGCAGGAATTCCAGGAGGCGTTGCGCCAGATCGAGCGGATCGCGTGGCTCCGCCTGAAGGACCGGCTGCCCTCGGAGGGTTGATCCCACGCGAGCCGCCTCCCGGCACCGGTCCCTACCGCGCCCGGCGCCGGCCGATCAGGTCGAGCCCGGCGCCGACATGGGCGCGCAGGGCCTCGGTCGTCATCTCGACGAAGGTCTTGGCGCGGGCGGGCAGCATCTTGCGCGACAGGTAGACGACGCCGAGGGTCACCGGTGTCGGCGGCGTGCCCGGTAGGACCGGCACGAGGCGGCCGTCGGCAAGGTAGGGCGCCACCTCGAAGACGGGCTTGAGGACGATGCCCTGCCCCTGGAGCGCCCATTCGGTCAGCACGTCGCCGTCATCCGCGTCGATGGGCCCGGAGACCGGCAGCGTCACGACCTCGTCGCCGTCGCGCAAGCTCCAGCGGAACTGCTCGGATCCGGGAAACCGCAGCAGCAGGCAGTCATGATCGATGAGCCCGGCCGGACTCTCGGGGGCGGGATGCTCGGCGAGATAGGCCGGTGACGCACACAGGATCCGCTCGATATCTGCGACCTTGCGCAGGGTGAAGGTCGAGTCGCGCAACTGCGCGAGACGGACCGCCACGTCGACCGCCTCCTGCACGAGGTCGAGCAGATGATCGGAGAGCCGAAGGTGGACGTCCGCCTCCGGGTGGCGCTCGCGGAAGGCGGGGATCAGCGGCGCCACGACGCGCCGGCCCAGGGTCAGTGGGGCGGTGACCTTCAGTGTCCCGCGCGGCGCGGCGCCCTCGGTCTCGACGCTCTTCTCCGCGCGCTCCACGGAGGCCGCGATGTCGAGGCAGCGGTCGTAGAAGACGCGGCCGGCCTCCGTCAGGTTCATCCGCCGCGTCGTGCGGGTGAGCAGTAGGCAGCCGAGATGCTGCTCCAGCGTCTGGATGCGGTAGCTGATCACCGAGGGCGACAGGCGCAGTGAGCGGCCGGCGGCGGAGAAGCTGCCGGTCTCCGCCGCGCGCATGAAGATGCGGATACTCTCCAGGGACAGCATCCGTCCTCCGAGCCCCTTCCGAGCCTTGCCCCCGATTGAGCGAAAAATTCGAAAACTGGCAAGGAATTTGATGGGCATACAGGCCTGCCGACAGCGGTAGAATTGCAGCCGGATACGGGAGGGAGAGGCCGTGGAAAGCTTCGTCTGGGAATGGGGAAGCCTGCTGCTGCGCTGGCTCCACATCGTCGCGGCGATGGCCTGGATCGGCTCGTCGTTCTTCTTCATGCATCTCGACGCCTCGCTGAAGCGGACGCCGGACATCCCGGCCGGCGAAGGCGCCGCGGCCTGGCAGGTGCATGGCGGCGGCTTCTACGAGATGCGCAAGTATTTCGTCGCGCCGGAGCATCTCTCCCCGGACCTCACCTGGCACAAGTGGCAGGCCTACACGACGTGGCTGTCGGGCTTCGTGCTGCTGGCCTGGATCTACTACGCGCAGTCGCGGCTCTATCTCGTCGATCCGGCGGTGATGGACCTGTCGGCCCCCGTCGCGGCGGCGCTCGGCGTCGGGGCGCTGGCGCTCGGCTGGCTGGTCTACGACCGCATCTGCCGCTCGAAGCTCGGCGAGAGCGAGACCGGCCTCGCGGCGGTCGGCCTGCTCGCCATCACGCTCGCCGCCTTCGGCTTCTCGCAAGTGTTCAGCGGCCGCGGCGCCCTGATCCATACCGGCGCCCTGATGGCGACCTGGATGGCCGGCAACGTCTTTTTCATCATCATCCCGAACCAGCGCAAGGTCGTCGCCGCACTGCTGAAGGGGGAGAGGCCGGACCCAAGTCTTGGCAAGCAGGCCAAGCAGCGCTCGGCGCAGAACAACTACCTGACCCTACCGGTCGTCCTCATGATGATCGCCAACCACTACCCGATGCTGTTCGCCTCGAAGGCGACGATCCCGCTCATCGTCGCCCTGGTCACCGCCTCGGGCGCGGTGATCCGCTTCTTCTACAACGTGCGCCATGCCGACCACGCCCGCTCGCCCTGGTGGGCCTGGGCCGTGGCCTCGGCGGGGCTGGCCGCCGCCTTCGTCCTCGCCGTCGCCGGCAGCGCCGGGGGCCGTTCGGTGCTGGGCCTGCCGCCGCAGGCCGAAGGCCCGCCGGCCACCGCCCTGGCCTCGGCCGGTCACGGGCGCGCCGTGCCGCCGGACCCCATCGTCGAACTCGTCGCGGGGCGCTGCGGCATGTGCCACGCGGCCGAGCCGGTCTGGGACGGGATCGCAGTGGCGCCGAAGGGCGTTCGTCTCGACACCGCCGAGGCCATCGGCCGCCAGGCCGAGGCGATCCGCCTGCAGGTCGTGCTGACGCACAACATGCCGCCCAACAACGTCACCGAGATGACCGATGCGGAGCGCGGCGTGATCGCGGCCTGGCTCGCGGACGCCGCGCGCTGAGATCTCCGCCCCGACTTCGCCATTCGCGACAACGGAACGCCTCCGAATGACCGCTTCTCCCTACAATCCGCCCTGCGGCGGCCTGCCTCCCCAGACGGCGCTGATGACGGGCCGGGCCGTGTTGACCGAGGCCTACGCCGTCATTCCGAAGGGGGTGATGCGCGACATCGTCACGAGCGTGCTGCCGTTCTGGACGGGAACGCGGGCCTGGATGCTGGC
The DNA here is from genome assembly GCF_024169925.1 of Methylorubrum extorquens. Classification (NCBI taxonomy): domain Bacteria; kingdom Pseudomonadati; phylum Pseudomonadota; class Alphaproteobacteria; order Hyphomicrobiales; family Methylobacteriaceae; genus Methylorubrum; species Methylorubrum extorquens. The sequence goes on along the minus strand of NZ_JALJXF010000001.1, from coordinate 4,466,185 downwards.
GCGGCCCCTGTCGGGCTTCTCCGAGACCTTCGCCCAGTACCTGATGGAGGTGGCGCCCGGCGGCGGCAGCGAGCGGCCGGAGCCCGATGCCCGCGCCGAGGGCGTGCTGTTCGTGGTTGGCGGCCGCCTCCGCCTCGTCCTCGAAGGCCAAGCGCACGCCCTGCGCCCCGGCAGCTACGTCTATCTGCCGCCGGGGGCGGCCTGGAGCCTGCACGGCGAGGGGGCCGAGCCGGCGCGCTTCCACTGGATCCGCAAGGCCTACGAGCGCGTCGAGGGACTCGCCTGTCCGCCGGCCCTCATCACCCACGAATCCGAGATCGCCCCGGCGGCGATGCCGGGCACCGACGGCGCCTGGGCCACCACCCGCTTCGTCTCGCCCGAGGATGTGCGCCACGACATGCACGTCAACATCGTCACGCTCCAGCCCGGCGCCTCGATCCCGTTCGAGGAGACGCATGTGATGGAGCACGGCCTGTTCGTGCTGGAGGGCAAGGCGGTCTATCGGCTCAACCGCGACTGGGTCGAGGTCGAGGCCGGCGACTTCCTGTGGCTGCGCGCCTTCTGCCCGCAGGCCTGCTACGCGGGCGGCCCCGGCCCCTTCCGCTACCTGCTCTACAAGGACGTGAACCGGCACGCGGCGCTCGCGCCGTTCGGCGCCTCCCGATGAGCGAACGGCGGATCCCGGTCGAGCCGCTGACGCGGGAGGCCTTCGCCCCGTTCGGCACGGTGATCGACAGGGCGGACGTCGCCCCGCGGCCGATGAACGCCGGCAAGGCCCGCCGCTTCCACGACCTTGCGCGGGTGGCTGTCGCGGGTGCGGACGGGGGTGTGGTGATCGGCTTCGTCGAGGCCGATCCCTATACGCTGCCGCTCCGCCTGAGCCTCGTCGAGCGCCACCCGCTCGGAGCCCAGGCCTTCATCCCCCTGAACGCCGCGCCGTTCCTCGTCGTCGTCTGCCCGGACGAGGGCGGCCGGCCCGGCCGGCCGCGGGCCTTCGTCTCCGCCCCCGGCCAGGGCGTCTGCTACGCGCTCGGCACGTGGCACGGCGTCCTCACGCCGCTCGACCGGCCCCAGGATTTCTGGGTGATCGACCGGGGCGGCCCCGGGGTGAACCTGGAGGAGCATTCCTTCGACGAGCCCTGGATCATCACACGCGGGTGAGAGCCATCGACCGGCCTCGTCGTGCGGGGGGACCGGCGCGAAGGCGGCACGGCTCGCGGCGTCGCCGATTGGTCGCGCGCGCGGGATCGGATACGTGATCCGGAGGCCGCGCGAGGGGCGGTGACGGATCGGGAGACTCTGGCGTGGTCGGAAGCGAGATCGGGGCCCCCGCGCGCCGACAGCGACGCGACGGCGCCCTGCGACGGGAAGCCGTGCTCGATGCCGGGCTGGAGATCTTCTCGACCGTCGGCCTGCACGGCGCCAGCCTCGACCAGATCGCCCTGCGCGCCGGGCTCTCGAAGACGAACCTGCTCTACTACTTCCGCACCAAGGAAGACCTCTACGTCGCCGTGCTGCGGCGCGTGCTCGATGTCTGGCTCGACCCGCTCCAGGCGCTCGATGCGGAATCCGAGCCGGCCGAGGCGCTCAAGCGCTACATCCGCTCGAAGATCACCCTGTCGCGGGATGCGCCGCGGGCCTCGCGGCTGTTCTGCCTGGAGATCGTGCAGGGCGCGCCGCTGCTGCGCGCCGAACTCGAAGGCCCCCTTCGGGACTTGGTCGAGGCCAAGGCCGCGGTGCTGCGCGGCTGGATCGCGGAGGGGCGCATCGCCCCGCACGATCCCCGCCACCTCGTCTTCGCGATCTGGGCGGTCACCCAGCACTATGCCGACTTCGCGGTGCAGGTGGAGGCCATCACCGGGCGCGACCTCGGCGACGAGGCCTTCTTCGAGCAGACGGTGGAGAGCACCCAGAGGCTGATCCTGGCGAGCCTCGGACTGAGCTGATTCGCCCCGGCCCCGTGCCAAGACCGAAGAGAACCGGATGAAACCGCATCGGCCGTAAGCAGAAGCGGCCCGCCGCGCGGGCATCGCGCGGAGAGTTTGTGCAAACGGTCAAATAACGGCTCTCAGAGTTTGACCAAATGGTCCGACTCGCTACCGTCCAAACCTGTCGCCGGCCCTTCAGGGCGCCGGCCGGACGAGCGAGCGAGGGTTTGTCATGACCCAGGCCAACAATCAGTCCAAAGATCACGCCATGAATGTCGGCGTCTTCATCCCGATTGGAAACAACGGCTGGCTTCTGTCGGAGAATGCTCCGCAGTACATGCCGAGTTTCGAGCTCAACAAGCAGATCACGCTCAAGGCGGAGCATTACGGGCTCGACTTCGCGCTCTCGATGATCAAGCTGCGCGGCTTCGGCGGCAAGACCGAGTTCTGGGACCACAACCTCGAATCCTTCACGCTGATGGCCGGGCTCGCCGCGGTCACGAGCCGGATCAAGCTCTACGCCACCGCCCCGACCCTGTGCCTGCCGCCGGCGATCGTCGCGCGCATGGCCTCCACCATCGACTCGATCGCGAACGGCCGCTTCGGCATCAATCTCGTCACCGGCTGGCAGCGGCCGGAATACGCGCAGATGGGCCTGTGGCCCGGCGATGAGTATTTCGGCCGGCGCTACGAGTATCTCTCCGAATACGCGCAGGTCCTGCGCGAGCTGTGGGAGACCGGCCGCAGTGACCTCAAGGGCGAATTCTTCCAGATGGAGGATTGCCGCCTGAGCCCGCGCCCTCAGACTGAGATGAAGATCATCTGCGCCGGGCAGAGCGCCGCCGGCATGGCCTTCACCGCGACCTACGCGGACTACAATTTCTGCTTCGGCAAGGGGGTCAACACGCCGACCGCCTTCGCCCCCACCGTGGAGCGGCTGGAGGAGGCCAAGGCGAAGACCGGCCGCGACGTGTCCTCCTACGTCCTGTTCATGGTCATCAGCGACGAGACCGACGCGGCCGCCCGCGCCAAGTGGGAGCACTACAAGGCCGGCGCCGACGCGGAGGCGATTGCTTGGCTCGGCCTCCAGGGCGCGGCCGACACCAAGTCCGGCGCCGACACCAACATCCGCCAGATGGCCGACCCGACCTCGGCGGTGAACATCAACATGGGCACCCTGGTGGGCTCCCACGCCACCGTCGCCGCCCTGCTCGACGAGGTGGTGACGGTGCCGGGCACCGGCGGCGTGCTGCTGGTTTTCGACGACTTCCTGAAGGGCCTCGACGATTTCGGCACGAAGATCCAGCCGCTGATGCGCTCGCGCCGGCACGTCACGGGCGGAATGCTGGCGGAGGTGGCGTGATGGCGGCCGATGCCCCCGCGGGCTACCGCGACCCGTCCGGCCGCCACGGCGCGGTCACGCTGCCGGCGCGGCCCGAGCCGATCGCCTTCGACGCGGACACGACCGCGCTGATCGTCGTCGACATGCAGAACGCCTACGCGACCAAAGGGGGCTATCTCAATCTCGCCGGCTTCGACGTCTCGGCGACCGGGCCGGTGATCGAGCGGATCGCCCGGGCCGTGGCGGCGGCCCGCGCGGCCGGCATCCGTGTGATCTGGTTCCAGAACGGCTGGGACCCGGACTACGTCGAGGCCGGGGGACCGGGCTCGCCGAACTGGCACAAGTCGAACGCGCTCAAGACCATGCGCCGCCGGCCGGAGATGAACGAGCGGCTGCTCGCCAAGGGCACGTGGGACTACGCCCTCGTCGATGCGCTGACGCCCGAGCCCGGCGACATCGTCCTGGGCAAGCCCCGCTACAGCGGCTTCTACAACACGCCGCTCGATAGCATGCTGCGGGCGCGCGGCATCCGCACCCTTGTCTTCACCGGCATCGCCACGAATGTCTGCGTGGAATCGACCCTGCGCGACGGCTACCACCGCGAGTATTTCGGGATCGTGCTCGCCGACGCCACCCATCAGGCCGGCCCGCCCGCCCTGCAGGAGGGCGCGCTCCGCAACATCGAGACCTTCTTCGGCTGGGTGTCGGACGTCGCCGCCTTCGAGGCGGCGCTCAGCTCCGACGAGGCCCGCCGCATCCCCGCCTGACCGGAGACCCCCATGCCCAAGACCGTCGTGATCCCGCCCGGCACCGGCAAGCCGCTCGCGCCCTACGTGCCCGGCACGCTCGCCGACGGCGTACTCTACGTCTCCGGCACCCTGCCGCTCGATGCGGAGGCGAACGTCGTCCACGAGGGTGATGCCGGCGCGCAGACCCGGCACGTGCTGGAAACGATCAAGGGCGTCGTCGAGGCCGCGGGCGGCACGATGGACGACATCACCTTCAATCACATCTTCCTCAAGGACTGGGCCGATTACGGCGCGATCAACGCCGTCTATGCCACGTACTTCCCCGGCGAGAAGCCGGCGCGCTACTGCATCCAGTGCGGGCTGGTGAAGCCGGCCGCACGCGTCGAGATCGCCTCGGTCGCCCATATCGGCAAGCCGGCCTGAGCCGATGGCCGCGCCCGTCCATCACGAACTACATGGGCCGGAGGGCGGGCGCAGCGTGCTGCTCTCGCCCGGGCTCGGCGGCTCGGCCCATTACTTCGCACCGCAAGTGCCGGTGCTGGCCGAGCGCTTCCGGGTGGTCACCTACGATCACCGCGGCACCGGGCGCTCCCCCGGTCCGCTCGAACCGGGCCACGACATCGCGGCCATGGCCCGCGACGTCCTCACCCTGCTCGACCATCTCGGCATCGGCACGGCCGACATCGTCGGCCACGCGCTCGGCGGCCTCATCGCCCTGCAACTCGCCCTCACCCATCCCGAGCGGGTCGGGCGGATCGTGGTCATCAACGGCTGGGCGGCGATGGACCCGGCCACCTGCCGCTGCTTTGCCGCCCGCAAGGCGCTGCTGACGCAATCCGGCCCCGAGGCCTTCGTGCGTGCGCAAGGCATCTTTCTCTACCCGGCGCCGTGGCTGTCCGAGAACGCCGCGCGGGTCGCGGCCGACGAGGCGCTGGCGTTGGCGCATTTTCCGGGCACGGAGACGGTGCTGGCACGAATCGCCGCCCTGGAGGCGTTCGATGCGACCGGGGCCCTCCCCCGCATCCCGCACGAGACCCTGCTGATGGCCGCGCGCGACGACGTGCTCGTGCCCTTCACCGCCTCGGAAGTCCTCGCGGCCGGGCTCCCCAACGCCCGCCTCGACCTCGCGCCCGAGGGCGGCCACGCGCACAGCGTCACCCGCCCCGCCCTCTTCAACCGCACGCTCCTCGACTTCCTCGCAAGTCCCTGAAGCGACCCGATCTCACGAAAGGCCGCCGCCGATGACCGAATTCGAGACCGAGTCCGAGAGCGTCGCAGCCATCCCCGTCGATGCGGCCGCCTACCGCGAAGCGATGTCCCGGCTCGCGAGCGCGGTGCATCTGATCACCACCGACGGTCCGGGCGGGCGGGCCGGCTTCACCGCCTCGGCCGTGTGCAGCGTCAGCGACGCGCCGCCGACGCTGCTCGTCTGCGTCAACCGCGCCTCCTCCGCCTACGCCGCCCTCACCCACAACGGAACGCTGTGCGTGAACACCCTCGGCGAGGGCCACGAGACGGTGGCGGCCCTGTTCGGGGGCCGCACCCCGATGGACGAGCGCTTCGCGGCTGGGACGTGGCAGCAGTTGCGCAGCGGGGCGCCCGCACTGGCCGACGCCCTCGTCAGCTTCGATTGCCGCATCGTCGGGCGCCACGCCGTCGGCAGCCACGACGTGTTCTACTGCGCGGTCGAAGCCCTCGCCGCTTCGGGGCAGGCCGACGCGCTGCTCTACAGCGAGCGCCGCTACCGCACGCTTCCCCGCGCGCCGCGGAGCGGATCCGCCCCGCCCGAGCCGGCGCGCGCGGTCGGAGCCCGGCCCGCCGAAGGGCCGAGGCTGGCCCTGAGGAGCGCCTGAGCCGGGACCAGCCCATCGAATCCCCGCCGCCGGACGCCTTCGCGCCGTTCGGCACGGACGGCACGGAAAATGCTCGATCCGGTGCTGCGAAGAGGTCCGGCGGCGGGCCCGCCCTTCCCTCGGCCCGCCACCGGTTCCCGGACGACCGATCGCGCGCCGACCCGCAACCCACGGAACGAAAGCCTGCCATGTCGCGTGCCGGCGCCCTCGCCCTCAAACAGCCGCCCGAGTTCGAGCAACCGGCGCCCCGCGCGGTGCCGGTGGCCCCCGTCATCGCCGCGCGCGGGCTGTCTCTCACCTACACCACCGCCGACGGGCCGGTTCACGCGCTTGCCGACGTCGATCTCGCGGTGGCGCCGGGCGAATTCGTCTCCTTCATCGGCCCGTCCGGCTGCGGCAAGACCACGCTGCTGCGCTGCGTCGCCGACCTCGAACAGCCGACCGGCGGCGAACTGACCGTCAACGGGGTCGGCGCCGAGGCGGCGCGGCTGCGGCGCGACTACGGCTTCGTGTTCCAGGCGCCCGCGCTCTATCCCTGGCGGACCATCGCGAGGAACGTCGCCCTGCCGCTCGAGATCTTCGGCGTGCCGCGCGCCGAGCGGCGGGAGCGCGTGGCGCATCACCTCGACCTCGTCCAGCTCACAGGCTTTGCCAACAAGTACCCCTGGCAGCTCTCCGGCGGCATGCAGCAGCGGGCCTCGATCGCCCGCGCCCTCTGCTTCGATCCGAAGCTGCTCTTGATGGACGAGCCCTTTGGGGCGCTGGACGAGATCGTCCGCGATCACCTCAACGCCGAGCTGCTCGCGCTGTGGCGCAAGACCGCCAAGACGGTCCTGTTCGTCACCCACTCGATCCCCGAGGCGGTCTACCTCTCGACCCGCGTCGTGGTGATGTCGCCGCGCCCGGGGCGGATCATCGACATCGTCGATTGCACCGCGCTCGGGCGGGAGCGTCCGCTGGAGATCCGCGAGACGCCCGAGTTCCTGCGTCTCGGCCAGCGGGTGCGCGAGGGTCTGCGCGCCGGTCACGCCTATGACGCGTAAGGCGGCGTCCTTTCCCCGCGGCCGGGCGCTGCCGGTGGCCGGCGTCGTGCTGGCGCTTCTCGTTGGGTGGTATCTCGCCGCCCTGCTCGGCAACTGGAACGGCGCCGCGGATACGCTCGTGCGGGCCGGCGCGGCGCCCGACGCCATGAGCATCGCGGCGGCGACGATGGCGCAGGAACGGCCCGTCGTTCCGGCACCGCATCAGGTGGCCTCGGAACTGTCGCGCAGCGTCCTCGGCGTGCCGCTGAGTTCGAAGCGCAGCCTCGTCTACCACGCCTGGGTCACCCTCTCGGCGACGCTGACGGGCTTCGCCCTCGGCTCGCTGCTCGGCATCGCGCTGGCGGTCGCGGTCGTGCACCTGCGCAGCGTCGATGCGAGCCTGATGCCGTGGATCATCGCCTCACAGACCGTGCCGATCCTGGCGGTGGCGCCGATCATCATCGTGGCCCTGGGGGCGGCCGGCCTGACCGGCCTGCTGCCGAAGGCGGTAATCGCGGCCTATCTCTGCTTCTTCCCCGTCACGGTCGGCATGGTGAAGGGGCTGAACGCCCCCGACCGGATCCACCGCGACCTGATGCGGACCTATTCGGCCTCGCGCGGCCAGATCCTGGCGCGGCTGCGCTGGCCGGCCGCCCTGCCCTACCTGTTCGCGAGCCTGAAGATCGCGGTGGCGGCGAGCCTCGTCGGCACCATCGTCGCCGAACTGCCGACCGGGGCGCAGGCCGGGCTCGGGGCGCGGCTTCTCGCCGGCTCCTATTACGGCCAGACGATCCAGATCTGGGCGGCCCTGTTCGCGGCGGCGGCGCTCTCGTCGCTCCTCGTCCAGGGGATCGGCCTTGCGGAAAGTGCGACCGCCCGCGCCCTCGGCGCCCGGCCCGCGGGGGGCTCCCGATGACGCATCGCGCCGCACGGATCGGCCTGCTCACGCCCGCCGCACTGATCGGCGGGGCAGCACTCGCCATCGCCGCCCACCGGCCCGGTCTGGCCGGCGCAGCGGGGCCGGGCTTCTGGCTCGCTGCATTCCTGGTCTGGCTCGCCGCCACGCTGGCCGCGCGCGACCTCGCCGCCCTGGAGCCGGGCCATCCGGCCGTCCGTCGCCTCGTGCGGCTCGCCGTGCCGCTGCTGTTCGGTGCCCTCGTGCTGGTGCTGTGGGAGGTCGTCGTCGTGGGCGCGGGAGTGCCCGCCGTCCTGATGCCGCCGCCCTCGGCGATCGCCATGCGCTTCGCCACGGCGCTGCCGGTCCTCGGGGCGGATTTCGTCCAGACCTGCCTGAAATCAGCCCTGCCGGGCTACGTCATCGGCTGCCTGTCGGGCCTCGGCGTCGCGATCCTGGCCGACCGGCTGCCCGTCCTCGGGCGCGGGCTCCTGCCGGTGGCGAACGTCGCCTCGGCGCTGCCGATCGTCGGCATCGCCCCGATCATGGTGATGTGGTTCGGCTTCGATTGGCCGTCGAAGGCCGCGGTCGTCGCCGTGATGACCTTCTTCCCGATGCTGGTGCAGGCCGGCGCCGGTCTTGCCGCCACGGGCGGAATCGAGCGCGACCTGATGCGCACCTACGCGGCGGGCTACTCGCGCACGCTCCTGAGCCTGCGCCTGCCCATGGCCCTGCCCTTCCTGTTCACCGCCCTGAAGGTCAACGCGACGCTGGCGCTGATCGGGGCGCTCGTGGCCGAGTTCTTCGGTACGCCGATCGTCGGCATGGGCTTCCGCATCTCGATCGAGGCGGCGCGGCTCTCCCTCGACATGGTCTGGGCCGAGATCGTGCTGGCGGCCCTGGCGGGGTCGGCCTTCTACGGCCTCATCGCCCTGGCCGAGCGCGCCGCGACCGGCTGGCACCCGTCGGTGCGCGCCGGCTGACGGGCAGGGTCCGCTCGCATCCGTTCGAACAACCACGGCCCGGCGGTCACAGGGGAAGGCCGCAGGGGAAAGTCCCGAAGGGGACAGGCTGAAGGAGGCTGAGATGGCGGGGAAAACGGCGAGGGAAACGGTAAGAGCGCTCCTCTGCGCCGGAGCGGCGCTGGTCGGGCTCGCCGCGGGCGGCGCGCGGGCGGCGGAGCGGGTGACGCTCCAGCTCAAATGGGTGCCCCAGGCGCAGTTTGCCGGCTACTATGTCGCGCAGGCCAAGGGCTTCTACAGCCAAGCCGGGCTCGAGGTTACGATCAAGCCGGGCGGGCCCGACGTGGCCCCGCCCCAGGTCATCGCGGGCGGCGGCGCCGATGTCGTCGTCGATTGGATGCCCTCGGCGCTCGCCTCGCGCGAGAAGGGCGTGCCCCTCGTCAACATCGCGCAGCCCTTCAAGAAGTCGGGCCTGATGCTGACCTGCCGGGCGGATACCGGCATCAAGTCGCCCGCCGACCTGAAGGGCCGGACGCTCGGGGTCTGGTACGCGGGCAACGAGTACCCGTTCCTGGCCTGGATGGCCAAGCTCGGCCTCAAGACCGACGGCTCGCCCGGCGGCGTGACGGTGCTGAAGCAGGGCTTCAACGTCGACCCCCTGATCCAGAAACAGGCCGATTGCGTCTCGACCATGAGCTACAACGAGTACTGGCAGGTGATCGATGCCGGCTTCAAGCCGGAGCAGCTCGTCGTGTTCCGCTACGAGGATCAGGGCGTCGCCGCGCTGGAGGACGGGCTCTACGCCCTCGAACCCAAGCTGAAGGACAAGGCCTTCGTCGCCCGGCTGGCGAAGTTCGTGGCCGCCTCCGAGAAGGGCTGGGCCTATGCCGCCGCGCATCCGGACGAGGCGGCGGAGATCGTGCTGGAGAACGACGCCAGCGGCGCCCAGACCGAGACGCACCAGAAGCGGATGATGCGCGCGGTCGCCAAGCTGCTCGACACGTCCGGCGGCCGGCTCGACCCCGCCGATTACGAGCGCACCGTCGCCATCCTGCTCGCCGGCGGCACCGACCAGCCCGTCATCACCCGCAAGCCCGAGGGGGCCTGGACGCATGCGGTGACCGCGACCGTGGGGCAGTAGGCCCGGCGCAGTGGTTGCCGATGGATCCCCTCTCCCCGCCTGCGGGGAGAGGGGATCCATCGGACCCGGAAACGACCATCCGGAAACCGTGTAAGCTCCGGCGCCCGCCGTTGGATAGGAACTTGCGAGCCGGCCTCCGATGGATCTCGACACGATCACCGCCGTCCTGAGACCGGCGCGCCTCGATGAGCTGCCCCCCTGGCGCAAGGGCGATGCCTGGCTCGCGGGCGGGACGTGGCTGTTCTCCGAGCCGCAGCCGGCGCTCGCCCGGCTGATCGACCTGTCCGCCCTCGGATGGCCGGCGGCCGAGCTGTCCGAGGCGGGCCTTCGCCTGTCGGCGACCGGCACCATCGCCGAACTCGACCGGCTCGCCCTGCCGCTGGACTGGATCGCGGCGCCCCTCGTCGGGCAATGCTGCCGGGCGCTGCTCGGCTCGTTCAAGATCTGGAACCGGGCGAGCGTCGGCGGCAACCTCTGCACGGCCCTGCCCGCCGGGCCGATGATCGCGCTCACCGCGGCGCTCGACGGCACCTGCCTGCTGACCCGGCCCGGCGGCGGCGAGCGGCGGCTGCCCGTCACGGAGTTCATCCTCGGGCCGCAGCGCACGGCGCTTTCCCCCGGAGAGATCCTGCGCGGCATCGACCTGCCCGCCACCGCGTTGCGGCGGCGCACGGCCTTCCGGCGCATCGCCCTCTCCCCCGAGGGCCGCTCCGGGGCCCTGGTGATCGGAACGCGCGACCGGGCCGGCGCCTTCGCGATCACCGTGACGGCCTCGACGCCGCGGCCGATCCAGCTCCGCTTCGATGCGCTTCCGGCGGCGGCCGTGCTGCAGGAGGCGATCGCGACGGCGATCCCCGAGGACGGCTGGTACGACGACGTCCACGGCGCGCCGGATTGGCGCCGGCACGTCACCGGGCTGCTTGCCGAAGAGATCCGGGAGGAACTCGCCCGATGAGGCTCACCGTCAACGGGCAGGTCCAGAAAGCCGCGCCGCGTCCCGGCCAGTGCCTGCGCACGCTGCTGCGGGATCTCGGCTGGTTCGGGGTCAAGAAGGGCTGCGATGCGGGCGATTGCGGGGCCTGCACCGTCCATCTCGACGGCGAGCCGGTCCATTCCTGCCTTCTGCCCGCCTTCCAGGCGGAGGGGCGTGGCATCACCACGATCGAAGGCCTCGCCGGCCCCTGCGCGCCGGGCGACGGGCCGCCCGAGCACCTCCACCCGATGCAGGACGCGTTCTGCGATGCACAGGGCTTCCAGTGCGGCTTCTGCACGCCGGGCATGATCATGACGGCGGCTGCCCTCGACCAGGGCCAGCGGCAGGATCTCGGCACCGCGCTCAAGGGCAATCTCTGCCGCTGCACCGGCTACCGGGCGATCCGTGACGCCGTGGCCGGCCTCGCGCATGTCGATGCGGGCAGCGCGGTCGGCCCGGTCGGCCGCTCCCTTCCGGCTCCGGTGAGCCGCGCCCTCGTCTCCGGCCGGGCCGCCTACACCTTCGACACCGCCGTGCCGGGCCTGCTGCACCTGAAGGTGCTGCGCGCCCCCCACGCCCATGCCCGTATCCGCAGCATCGACCGGACGGCGGCGCTGGCGGTGCCCGGCGTGGTCGCGGTGCTCACCCACGAGGACGCGCCGCGCCGCCGCTTCTCGACCGGGCGGCACGAGAACCCCCTGGACGACGCCGCCGACACGGGCGTGCTCGATTCCGTGATCCGATTCCACGGCCAGCGTGTCGCGGCGGTGGTCGCCGAGAGTGCGGCGGCGGCCGCCATGGGCGTGCGGGCGCTGCGGGTGGCGTACGACGTGCGGCCCGCCGTCTTCGACCCGGAGGCGGCTTTGCGCCCGGACGCGCCCCTCGTTCACGATCCGGCCGACCGCGACCCGCCGCGGCCCGGCGACGATGCGCCGCCGCTCCTCGCGCACCCGAACCTCGCCGCCGAGGCGCACGGGGCGATCGGCGATGTCGAGGCGGGCTTTGGCCAAGCTGACCTGATCCACGAGGCGGAGTACGTCTCGCAGCGGGTGCAGCACGTGCATCTCGAAACGCACGGCGCGCTCGGCTGGCTCGACGCTGAGGGCCGGCTGACCCTGCGCTCCTCGACGCAGGTGCCCTTCCTGACCCGCGATGCCCTGTGCCGCCTGTTCGATCTCGACCGGGACCGGGTGCGCGTGCTCTGCGGCCGGGTCGGCGGCGGCTTCGGCGGCAAGCAGGAGATGCTGACCGAGGATCTCGTGGCGCTCGCCGTGCTGCGGACCGGTCGCCCGGTCTCCTACGAGATGACCCGCGAGGAGAACTTTTGCGCGGCGACGACGCGCCATCCGATGCGGGTGCGGGTCAAGGTCGGCGCGCGGGCCGACGGGCGTCTCACCGCGCTCTCGCTGAACGTGCTCTCGAACACCGGCGCCTACGGCAACCATGCCGGCGGCGTGCTGCACCACGGCTGCAACGAGAGCATCGCCGCCTATGCCTGTCCGAACAAGCGGGTGGAGGGCTACGCCGCCTACACCCACACCCTGCCGTCCGGGGCCTTTCGCGGGTACGGCCTGAGCCAGACCATCTTTGCCGTGGAATCGGCGCTGGACGAACTCGCCCGCGATCTTGGCATCGACCCGTTCGCGATGCGCCGCCTCAACGCGGTGCGGCCCGGCGACCCGATGGTATCGACGAGCCTGGAGCCGCACGACGTCGTCTACGGCTCCTACGGCCTCGACCAGTGTCTCGACCGCGTCCAGGCCGCCCTGGCGGACGGCGGCGGCGAGGCGGTGCCGGGACCGGACTGGCGCGTCGGCGAGGGCATGGCGATGGCCATGATCGACACGATTCCGCCGCGTGGCCACGTCGCCCATGCCCGCATCCGCCTCGAGCCGGACGGAACCTATGCCCTTGCGGTCGGCACCGCCGAGTTCGGCAACGGCACCAGCACCGTGCACGGGCAGATCGCCGCCGAGGTGCTCGGCACCACGCCCGAACGCATCCGCCTGACCCAGGCCGACACCGACGCCGTCCGGCACGATACCGGTGCCTACGGCAGCACGGGCACCGTGGTCGCGGGCCAAGCGAATTTCCGCGCGGCCACGGCGCTTGCAGATCGGCTTCGCACGGCCGCCGCCGAGCGGGCCGGCGTCGCCCCGGCCGATTGCCGCCTGACGCCCGACGGCGTCGAGACACCCGCCGGCCGCATCGCCCTCACCACCCTCGCGCAAGGCGCCGCTTTTGAGGCCGCGGGGGAGGCGGACGGGACGCCGCGCTCGGTCGCCTTCAACGTCCAGGCCTTTCGCGTGGCGGTGCATCCGCAGACCGGCGAGATCCGCATTCTCAGAAGCGTCCAGGCGGCGGATGCCGGCCGGGTCATCAACCCGATGCAGTGCCGCGGGCAGATCGAGGGCGGGGTGGCGCAGGCGCTCGGCGCGGCCCTCTACGAGGACTATCGCTTCGACGCGGCGGGCGCGGTCGTCACGCGGACCTTGCGCAACTACCACATCCCGGCGATGGCAGACGTTCCGGTGACCGAGGTTCTGTTCGCCGACACCCACGACACGGTCGGGCCGCTGGGCGCCAAATCGATGAGCGAGGCCCCCTACAACCCCGTCGCCGCCGCCCTGGGCAACGCGATCCGCGACGCTACCGGCGTGCGGCTGACCGCGACGCCGTTCGCCCCCGACCGAATTTTCCGACAGGTCATGGCGGCAACGGAGGATGCGGAACGGGAGACCGAAGACGCATGACGGCGGCACCGGCCCGGATGCGGGCGATCCGCGGACAGGCGGTGAGCCTGACCGGCAACCCCTTCCTGAGCGAGGGCTGTCTCCAGCACGTGGCCGATGCCCTGATCCTGATCGAGGACGGGCGTATCACCGCCTTCGGCGACTTTTCCGACCTGTCGGACCGCATCCCGGCGGGCGTCGCGGTCACGACCTACGAGAACGCCCTGATCCTGCCCGGCCTGATCGATACCCACGTCCATTATCCGCAGCTGCAGATGATCGCCTCCTACGGCGAGCAGCTGCTGGCCTGGCTCGAGAAATACACCTTCCCCGCCGAGTTGCAGTTCGCGGATCAGGCCCATGCCGAGCGGGTGGCCAAGCTGTTCTTCCGCGAGATCCTGGGCGCGGGCACCACCACGGCGGTGGTCTACTGCACGGTCCATCCCGGCTCGGTCGAGGCGTTCTTCGCTGAATCGGCCCGCTTCAACACCCGGATGATCGCCGGCAAGGTCCTGATGGACCGCAACGCCCCGGCCGGGCTCCTCGACACGGCGCAGCGGGGTTACGACGAGAGCCGGGCCCTGATCGCCCGCTGGCACGGGCGCGGGCGCCAGCATTACTGCGTCACGCCGCGCTTTGCCCCCTCCTGCACGCAGGCCCAGCTCGATGCCGCCGGCACCTTGATGCGGGAGCACGACGACCTCTTCCTCCAGACCCATCTGTGCGAGAACACTGACGAGATCGCCTGGGTGCGCGAGCTGTTCCCCGACCGGGCGAGCTATCTCGACGTCTACGTGCAGTCCGGCCTCGTCGGCCCGCGCACGGTGCTCGGCCATGCGATCCACCTCTCGGAGGAGGATTTCTGCACCTGCCACGCCAGCGGCGCGGCGATCGCCCATTGCCCGACCTCGAACGGCTTCCTCGGCAGCGGCCTGTTCCGGCTGTTCGACGCCCTCGATCCGCGCCGCCCGGTGCGGGTCGGGCTCGGCACCGATGTCGGCGCCGGCACCACCCTGTCGCTGCTGAAGACGCTCGGCGAGTCCTACAAGGTCGCCGCGTTGCGCGGCACCCGGCTCGACGCGGTCCGGGCGTTCTGGCTCGCGACGCTCGGCGGCGCCGAAGCGCTGCGGTTGGACGACCGGATCGGGCGGATCGCGCCGGGGCACGATGCGGATCTCTGCGTCCTCGACCTCGCCGCGACGCCGCTCCTGGGCTTTCGCACCGGCACCTGCTCCAGCATCGAGGAGTTGCTGTTCGTGCTGATGACGCTCGGCGACCACCGCACGGTGCGCGCGACCTGGATCGCGGGCGAGGCCGTCTACGACAACCGGCGCGCGGGTGACCCGCTGGTCTATCCGGCGACGGATGGGGCGGTCCGCTCGGGCGCCTGAACCTCTTCGCTCGTCAGGCCGCCCGCGCCGCGGCCTCGCGCTCCGCCTGCTCGACGAAGCGGCGGATCAGCCAGCGCCCGGCCGGTCCCGGGGGATGGCCGGTGCGGTAGATCACCGTGAGCGGCAGCCGGCGGCGCCGGACGTCGGGTAGATCCAGCTCGACGAGGCGGCCGGCGGCGATGTCCGCCTCGACCATGTGCGCGGGCATGCTGCCCCATCCGATTCCGGCGAGCAGCAGCGTGTGCTTGGTGCTGAGGTCCGACAGCCGCCATGTGCGGTTGGCGACCACCCCGAATTCCTGATCCTGCGACAGCGGCGAGCGGTCGGTGATGACGAGCTGGACATGATCGCGCGCCGCCCCCGGCATCAGGCCGGCCGCCCCGGCAAGCGGATGGTTCGGCGCAGCGACGGGCAGCATCTCGACCTCGCCCACGGAGATCAGTTCGAGCGGATCGCTGTCGCGGGTCCACAGTTCCACGGTGATCCCGAGATCGGCCCGGCCATCCGTGACGAGTTGCTGGGCTGCCCCGAGCGCCTCGACGTTGAGGCGCAAGGACACGGTCGGGAAGGCTACCTGGAACGCGGTGAGCGCATCGACGAGCCGGGCGCCGGGCATCAGCACGCTCGACACGAAGCCGAGTTCGGCTTCGAGACCGCCGAGCAGGCCGCTCACCTTGGCTCGCAGCGTGTCGATGCCGTGGGCGACGGTGCGGGCCTCCGCCAGCACGGCCCGGCCGCCTTCGGTGAGCTGGGGCCGGCGCGTCGCCTCGCGATCGAACAGCGGCAGACCGAGCTGAAGCTCCAGATTGGCGATCGCGTAGCTGATGACCGAAGTCGCGCGGTTGAGACGGCGCCCGGCCGCGGCGAAGCTGCCGGTCTCGACCACGGTGAGGAACACCCGGAGCTGGTCGAGTGTCGGCGTCCCCGGTCCCTGCATGCGCTTATGCCCCCAACCCGGCCTCCCGCCGCGGCGAGAACACCCGACAAGCAAGCGCGAAGCCGCAGCCGAAAACGACCGAAAGCCGGCCCCCTCGCGAGGGCCGGCTTCGGGATGCGCGCGGATTTTGGGACCGTCAGCGCGCGTGATGCGTCCGCCCCACCGAGCCGGTGGTCAGGTTGGCGTCCGCCGGCAGGGTTCCGAGGCGGGTGTCGCGCACCGTCGGGCGCTGCACGCCGCCGACATCGTCGACGAGGCCGCCCGGGGCGGTGACGGTGGGGATGCCGGCCGGGGCGTTGTAGCTCTGGGCCGAGGCGGCGGTGGTGAGGGCAAGGGCGAGGACGGAAGCGGCGAAGATGCGGGACATGGGACACTCCATCAATGGGCGGCGGTGACGGCCGGTTCGTCCGTCATCTGATGAAGCGAAGATGGACCTGCACGAGCTTTCCGAAAACTGGAATAAGATCGAACGAAACGTTCGAGAAAGTCGAAAAGCTGGAGATGAGCTTCCGGCCGGCATGAGGCAGGGCCCGTTCGTGCCCTGGCCTGGATTCCATGGAAAAGGGCCGGCTGCGGTAATGCGCGGCCAGCCCTTCGGACCCTTGAAACGGCGGTTGTCGGACCATCCGGATGCGTCATGCCAAATCCGGTTGATCCCTTCGGGATGACGGATTTGGGCCTCGGCGGGATCCCCTCGCGCTGGCGCGATGGGGACTCTCCTCAGGCGCCGCGTGGGCTGAGCGATACGGTCCCCGCTTGGATCAAGCGGAAACCGGATCAGCGCCCGCGAACGGTGTGGGTGCCCCGGACAGTGGAGCCGGTGGTGTAGACGCCATCGACGGACACGGTGCCGTGGCGGCCGTCACGGTCCAGGTAGCGCTCGACATTGCCCGGACCGGCGATGCCGACGAGGCCGCCCGGAGCGGTGACGGCGGGGATGCCGGCCGGGGCGTTGTAGCTCTGGGCCGAGGCGGCGGTGGTGAGGGCGAGGGTAAGGGCCGCGCCTGCAACGATGCGTGAGATCATGTCGTCAATCTCCGAGATTGGTTTCGGCGTCGCGATCAGACCAAGCGACGTCGCATGTCCCACAAACTGAGCACCGATGCCTTGTAAAACAACATGAACTGCTTTGGGCTTGTGCACATAGATACGGCACAGCCGAGATGAAGGCTCAACGCCGTTTGGTCGATCTCGCCCGAAAAGACCAGTTTCGACTGAGTGTTAGCATGAGATTGCAGATTTTTTTGACAGAGTGCGTCTTCTGGCACGCCTCTTTCTCCGCGAGTGCTGTTGCGCACCAATCCCCGCTTCCCGCGCCCGTCTACGAGGGCGCGGCGGCCTCATCGGTCAGGGCGTCGTAGGGCAGCAGATGCGTCGCGACGGGCTAAACCCCCATTGTCGAGACGCACGAGGCGCGCGGCGTCTCGTGCGCCAACCCACATATCGACACGCTGGAGGACGGCCCCCGGCACAAGCGGGCAGAGACCGACCAACTCGGCTTCGAGCGACTCATCGATCCCGTCGGCCCGATGAACCCGTGAAAGGCGCGGACCTTCACGCCCATCGACGCTGCGACCTGAGCGGCTTGTTTCACGTGAAACGCATTCTTTACCTTTGCTGCCGCCCTCAATCCGGAGACGGGGGGCGACCGCGGCGATGCAGGCGCAGGGGATCGGGTGCGCCTTCCGCAACGGCACCGAGCGACCGTTGCGGCAACTGCTGCCGGTGCTCGGGCGAGCCGTTCGATCGGTCCCGGCGGCACGGCCCTTGCTGAAGCCAGCCGTGCAAACGGTGGCCGGCACGGCCCGACGGGAGCCTCGACGATGCGCGCGAAACGGGCCTTTCTCGGCCTCAGCCTACCTCTCCTCGCTTGGTTCGTCGCAGCCTTCTGCCTCGGCAGCGGCGTCGCCACGGCTCCCGGCGCCCGTGCGCAGGGCACGGTGACGCCGCCGGCCGGCCAATCGCGCGTCACCGCTCCGGGCGGACGGCGCGGCAAGGCCGCCCGTTCGCACCGGAAGCGTCATCGGTGAGACGCAAGCCAGGATCCCTGCCGCCCGGCGACATCGCGCGCCCTCTTCTCCGCAACCGGAAAGTCCGTCCCATGCGTCTCATCACGACAGCCACGCTCGCTCTGAGCGTCCTCGCGGGCCTGGGCGGTGCGGCCTTGGCCCAAGGGTCGACCGGCGCCCCGGCCGGCAGCCCAGGGGCGACCGCGCCAGGCGGCACGGAGGGAGCGGCGGCCCTCCCGAACGAGCGGGAGGCGTTCCGTTCGGGCGAGGCGATCCCGGCAGCGCCCGGCACAGGCGTGCCGGTGGAGACCGCCCCGCACCCGGCCGGAGAGCGCCGCCTGCCGCCCCCGCCACGTCCCTGACCGGCATCGAAACGCGAAGAGGCGCCGCCGGATCGCTCCGGCGGCGCCTCCATTTCCGGGGTGCCCACCCCTACTGCGTCAGCCGGTCGTCGATCCCCTTCACGTACCAATTCATGCCGAGGATCATCGGATCGGGGGCGTGCTCGCCCTCCTTTACCGCGACCGAGCCGTCCTGCTTGAGCACCGGCCCCTGGAACGGGTGGATCCTGCCCTCGACGATCCCTTTTTTCGTCTCCTCGGCCAGCGCCTTCACGTCGTCGGGCATGTTGGTGAAGGGTGCCAGCACGACCATGCCGTCCTTGATGCCGGCCCAGGTGTCCCCGCTCTTCCAGGTGCCATCGAGAACGGCCTTGGCCTCCGCGATGACGTAGCCGTTCCAATCGTCGACGATCGAGGTGAGCTGCGCCTTCGGGGCGAAGCGGTACTGGTCGGAGGATTGGCCGAAGGCGAGCTTGCCGGCCTTCTCCGCTTCCTGAAGCGGCGCGGCGGAATCGGTGTGCTGGGTCAGGATGTCGGCGCCCTGCGCCAGCAATGCCTTGGCGGCCTCCGCCTCCTTGCCGGGGTCGAACCACGTGTTCACCCAGACGATCTTGATCTTGATGTCCGGGTTGACCGATTGCGCGCCGAGCATGAAGGCGTTGATGCCGCTCACGACTTCGGGGATCGGAAAGGAGGCGATGTAGCCGACGGTGCCCGATTTCGACAGCTTGCCGGCAATCTTCCCGCAGATGTAGCGGCCCTCGTAGAAGCGGGCCGAGTAGGTGGAAACGTTGTCGGCCCGCTTGTAGCCGGTGGCATGGGCGAACTTCACCTTGGGGAATTTCCTGGCGACCTTCAGGGTCGGCTCCATGAAGCCGAAGGAGGTCGTGAAGATCAGGCTGGCGCCCGAGCGGGCGAGCTTCTCGATCGAGCGCTCGCTGTCGGCTTCGGGCACGTTTTCGAGGAAGGTCGTCTCGACTTGGCCGGGCAACGCCTCGGCCAGCGCCTTCCGGCTCAGATCGTGCTGGTAGGAATAGCCGTAATCGGCGACCGGGCCGACATAGACGAAGCCCACCTTGAGCTTGTCCGCCGCCCGCGCCGGAGCCGCCGCGACGGCCGCGCACAGGAGTGCCGCGGCCACGCGCGTGACGATGTTGCCCATCATGAGTGTCTGCCCCTTTTCGACGGCGTTGTCCGCCGCGGCTTGCCGACGCCGCGCATGGGCGCCCGAGGGGATTTCAGAGCAAGACCAGGGCCAGGAGGGCCGCGGGAGCAGGAAGCGTCAGACCGGTTCTGGGTTCGGAACCTGACCAGATCGACCATGTGACAGGTTGCTGAGCGTGGAAGGCGGCAGTTCCCTCATCGCTCAAGAGAGGCCGTTCGATTGCGCAGCCTTCCTGGTCGACCGCGATTCGAGATATCGCTGGCGTGGCTCACGTCACGGCGTCCGCTTCGGCGGGCATCATGGCCAGGACGATCAAGCTGATGAGGACCATGATCGGCAGCGTGATACAGCCGAAGGCCAGATAGGCGATCCCGAAGGCTCCGCACAGGGCACCCGCGGCGAAGGTCAGAATGGCAGGCAGCACACGCAGCAGACGCGCGCGCGTCTGAGCGGGGTTGCCGGATGTTCTGAGGGCGAGATCCGTTGCATCGATGACGGCCTGGCTTACGCTCACGGTCATCACCGTGGTCGGGGCGAGATGGCCGAGCGAGAGACGACCGATCGCGTTCTGCACACCCATGGCCGCGACGGCGAGCATGCCGACGACCAGAGCCGGGGCACCGTCCGGCGCATCCAGCGGCGACAACAGAGACCCGCACAGGCCGAAACCCACGAGGAAGGCCGCCTCAACGGCGAGCAGCCAGGGCAGCGGGTCGGCATCCCCTTGCTCCAAGAGCAGCACGAGGATGCGGGCCCCTGCGACCGCCCCCATGAAGACGGGCAGCGCAAGAAGCTTCGCCAGCACACCCGTCGAACTCGCAACCAATTCGGCACCGATCAGGACGAAGTTTCCGGTGACATGCGCCGTGAACAGACCTGTCAGCGCGATGAAGGCCGCGGCATCGACGAAGCCTGCGACAAAGGCGAGGGCGTTTCCAGCGGACGTACCGCCCCTTGTGATCTTCAGCTTCACGAGGCTTTCTCTAGGTTGGTGGCGAGTAGGTTGCTGCGATGCATCAATTTTCGGGCGATGTTTCAGTCATGGCGATCGATATTTGGGGGCTGGTGTAGTAATCTGGCCAGTGATCGCAAAGGAACATGATCCCAGTGACCAGCAGCAGGGTCGTCAGAAGGAAGACGAGCCCTTCCGTGATCTGATGCGCCCATCTCCCGAATGTCGGGATCGCGACGAAGCCGCTGATGAAGATCATGGCTATGGCAACGGGAGCGGTCATCGGGAAAGCTCGACGAAAAGGCTCGTGAGGAGGGTCGGCCTGAACCCTAGGCCTGCCGGGCTCCAGAACGGGAAGGATATCGGCTATCACGAAGCATGATGAGCAGCCTGAGCGTCGATCAAATCCGCTCCTTCCTAGTCGTGCTCGAGAGCGGCAGCTTCACGGCCGCAGCGCAGACGCTCGGCGTGCGGCAATCCACGATCAGCGGACACATCGCGCGGCTGGAACAGGCGCTCGACCGTTCCCTCCTCATGCGGGATACTCATAGGGTCGCCCCGACGCCGGACGGCCAAGCCATGATCGGCTTTGCGCGCGACGTGCTGGAGGCGCACGACCGGCTTCGCGCCTTCTTCTCGCCCAGTGGCCTACGCGGCCGCATCCGCCTCGGCGTCTCCGAAGACTACACCCTGACAGCCCTGGCACAGGTTCTGGCGCGTTTCGCGGATCGCCACCCGTCCGTGGATCTGCAACTGACCGTCGGGCTCAGCCGGGTCCTCTACCAGGGCTACGACGCGGGCGAACTGGACGTGATCTTCTGCAAACGCCGACGCGGCGATCCGCGCGGCGAGCTGGCATGGGCCGAAGAGCTGATCTGGGCGGGCCGGCCCGGCTTCGTTCCCGATCCGGCGCTGCCGTTGCCGTTGGTCCTCTATCCGCCACCGTCGATGACGCGCACCCTGGCGCTCGATGCCCTCGAAGCGGCGGGCCGCTCTTGGCGGATCGCCTGCACCAGCGGCAGCCTGATGGGGCTGCGCGCAGCCGTCGAAGCGGGCCTGGGCATCGCGCCGCACTCGGCCAGAGTGATGCCGCCGGGACTGACCCCTGTCCCGAAGACGGCCGGATTGCCTGCGATCGGCGATGTCGAGTTCGTGGTGCTCGGCTCAGGCCGCCAGCATCCCGTTGCGATGGCGTTACAGGAGACGATCCTGGGCAGCACGGCGGAGCTTCGAACCGTCTCCGTCAGGTGAGCGCTTTGCTGTCGAGCACCGCCCCGAACATCCACAGTCGGCAAGCACGGATCGCCGGAGCTGTCGTCGGGTTTCCGGCCAGGATCCACCACGACGCGAGGTAGGATGCCCCCCGACCTCGAGCATCATCCCGAAAGCTGATTGCCGGCTTTCGGAAAAGACGATGCAAAGATAAGAGTTCAAAGCATCGTCCTGGATCCGATGTCCAGGACGATGCTCTAGTGATGCCCAGCCATGTGGCGGCCGATCACCCCGGCCTCCGCCGCGGCGGCCGGGGTCTCGTAGACGAGCCGCCCGTCCGACATCACGCAGATGCGGTCGGACAACTCCAAAATCTCGTCGAGATCCTCGCTAATCAACAGCACGGCGGCGCCGCTGTTGCGCGCCGCCACGATGCGGGAGCGGATCTCGGCGACCGCCGCGAAATCGAGGCCGAAACAGGGATTGACGACGATCAGGAGATCGACCGGGTCGGTGAGTTCGCGCGCGAGCACGGCGCGCTGCACGTTGCCGCCCGAGAGCGTGGCGATCGGCGCCTCCGAGGAGGCGGTCTTGACCTTGAAGCGGGCGATCAGATCCTTGGCTCGCCGGCTCATGGCGCCCCGGTCGAGCCAGAGGGTCGGCGGGGCGGCAGGATCGTCGCCGCGCCGGTCGAAAGCGCGGAAGGCGAGGTTCTCGGCCACCGACATCCGCGGCGCGCAGGCGTTGCGCAGGGGCTCCTCGGGGATGAAGCGCACCCGGTGCCGGCGGCTCTGCGCCCGCGTGCCGGCGTAGGGCTGGCCCTGCACCGCGACCCGCCCGCCCGTCGCGCGGATCTGGCCTCCGAGCACGTCGGCGAGTTCCTTCTGCCCGTTGCCGGAGACGCCGGCGATGCCGACGATCTCATGGGCGCGCACCCGCAGATCCGCGACATCGATCCGCCGCAGGCCGGAGACGTCGGTGGCGGTCAGGCCCTCCACTCGCAGGATCTCGCGCGCCGGGTCGGGCTCGCCGACCCGCGCGGCGACCGTCCGCACCGTGCGCTCGCCTACCATCATCGCTGCCATGT
The DNA here is from genome assembly GCF_024169925.1 of Methylorubrum extorquens. Taxonomy (NCBI): domain Bacteria; kingdom Pseudomonadati; phylum Pseudomonadota; class Alphaproteobacteria; order Hyphomicrobiales; family Methylobacteriaceae; genus Methylorubrum; species Methylorubrum extorquens. Next base: position 4,443,494 of record NZ_JALJXF010000001.1, on the reverse strand, counting down.
CGTCCCGCGACAGCGCGCCGACCGCGCCGCCGCCGACGAGCCGCCCGCGCCGCAGGACGCTGAGGCTGTGGGCGAAGGCTTCGACCTCGCGGAACTTGTGGCTGATCATCAGCACCGTGAGCGCACCCGCATCGGCCATGTCCCGCAACAGGCCCAACATCTCCTCGGCCTCGGCCGGGGTCAGCACGGAGGTTGGCTCGTCGAGGATCAGGAAGCGGGCCTTGAGGTAGAGCTGCTTGACGATCTCGAGCTTCTGCCGCTCGCCCGCCGCGAGTTCCGCCACCGGCCGATCGAGGTTCAGCCGGAACGGCATCCGCGCCATGAAGTCGGCGAGCGCCGCCCGCTCGGCCTTCCAATCGAGGATCGCGGGCGCGTCGGCCCGGCCGATGACGAGGTTCTCGGCGCCGGTCAGCGAAGGCACCAGGGTGAAGTGCTGGTAGACCATGCCGAGGCCGCGTCCTTGCGCGCCCTTCGGCCCGATGATCTCGGCCTCGCGTCCGTCGATGAGGACCGAGCCGGCGGTGGGGGCGTAGAAGCCCATCACGCATTTGACGAAGGTCGACTTGCCCGCCCCGTTCTCGCCGAGCAGGGCGTGGAAGCCGCCGGCCTCGATCTTCATCGAGACGTCGTCGAGGGCGGTGAAGCCGCCGAAGCGCTTCGTCATGCCGATGGTCTCGACAGCGAGGGCGCCGGAACGGGCGTCGGACAGGACAGCGTGCGCGGAAGCCGCCATGATGATCTCAGCCCATCGCCGCCAGGATCGCCTCGGACGCGGCGACCGCGCCGAACACGCCGCCCTGCATCGTCACCATCTTCAACGCCGCCTCGTGGTTGCCGGGATCGGTGGCGGCGGTGCCGTCGGAGACGATCACGCATTCGAAGCCGCGGTCGTTGGCCTCGCGCATGGTGGTGTGGACGCAGACATCCGTGGTGATGCCGGTGAGGATCAGGTTGCGGATGCCCCGCGTCGTCAGGATCAGTTCGAGGTCGGTGGCGCAAAACGAGCCCTTGCCCGGCTTGTCGATCACCGGCTCGTCTGGACGCGGCGCCAGCTCGGGGATGATCTCCCAGCCCGGCTCGCCGCGCACCAGCACCCGCCCGCAGGGACCGGGATCGCCGATGCCCGCCCCGATCCGGCGCGAGCGCCAGCGCTTGTTGGCGGGGAGATCCGCGAGATCCGGCCGATGGCCCTCGCGGGTGTGGATCACGGCGTAGCCGCCCGTCCGCGCGGCGGCGAGAAGCCGCGCGATCGGTTCAATCGGCGCGCGGGTGAGGGCAAGGTCGTAGCCCATGGCATCGACGTAGCCGCCCTTGCCGCAGAAGTCGGTCTGCATGTCGATGATGACGAGCGCCGTGGTCTTCGGGTCGAGCGAGCCGTCGTAGGGCCAGGGATAGGGCTCGGCGGCGACGAAGCGCCCGCCCCCGGCCGACTCGGCCGAGGGGAAGGGGATGACGCTCACTCCGCCGCCTCCCGAACCGCCGACGTCTGGCCCTCGCCATAGGCGCGGGTCGGGGCCGGAAAGCCGCACGAGGTGCCGTCCGTCACCTTCACCGTCTCCTCCCACGGCAGGCGGTAACGGCCCGCGGCGAGGTCGTGCATGTAGGTGTAGGGGCAGTCCCCCGCGCCGCCCTTCACCGCCGTGTAGCCGCGGTGACCGAGCTGGTAGATGTTGTTCTCGACGCCCCAATGCGCCCGCGCCTCGCGCACGAGGTCCGGCCGCACCTCGGCGGTGATGATCTCGTCGACGCGGCCGGTGGTGCCGTGGGCGATGATGGTGCCGTCGAAGTTGACGATCATGCCTTCGCCCATCGAGTCGAAGGTGCCGTCCGAGCCGCACATGCAGACGTTGGCGGTCACCATCAGGTTGCAGAAGGCGTTTCCCTGGTTGGTGAAGCGCCAGGATTCGCGGATCGGCGCGGTGTAGCCGGCCGTGCGGATCATGATCTCGGCGCCCTTGTAGGCGCATTCGCGCGCCATCTCCGGGAACATGCCGTCGTGGCAGATGATGAGGCCGATCTTGGCTCCCTTCGGCCCCTCGATCACCGGGATGCCGAGATCGCCCGGTTCCCAGGGCTCGACCGGTACCCAGGGGTGCATCTTGCGATAGTAGAGCTTGAGTTCGCCGGTCTCGTCGATGATGAGACCGGAATTGAACGGGTTGCCGTTCGGGTTGGCCTCCATGATCGAGAAGCAGCCCCAGATCCGGTTGTCGCGGCAGGCCTGTTTGAAGGCCGCGACCTCCGGGCCGTCGAGGGTGCACAGGATCTCGGGACGCGTGTCCATCGACAGGCCGTGCAGGGCGTATTCGGGGAAGACGACCAGATCCATGCTCGCCATGTTGGCGCGCGCCTTGGCGACCATCGCGACGATGCGCTCGGTCTGCGCGGCCACGTCGGCCCGCGTGGCGATGGTCGGCAATTGAAGCTGGACGAGGCCGATGACGACGCCGTTCGGGGATTTGTTCAGCCCACCGAGACCATTCATGAAGCGACCTTACTTGAGGGACAATTCGCCCGGCGCGCCGGTCAGCGCCCGGTCCGGCGAGGAGGTGGCGATCAGAAGCGCCAGGGTGAGGACGTAGGGCGCGGCGTAGAACAGGTAGTAGCCCTGAGAGATGCCGACGGATTGCAGGGCGGGTCCGAGTGCCCCGGCGCCCCCGAACAGCAGGGCCGCCCCGAAGCAGGCGAGCGGGTTCCAGCGGGCGAAGATGACGAGCGCCACCGCCATCAGACCCTGTCCGGACGAGATGCCCTCGTTCCACGAGCCGGGATAGTAGAGCGAGAGATAGGCGCCGCCGATCCCGGCGAGCACGCCGCCCGCGGCGGTCGCCAGGAGCCGCACGCGGTCGACGTCGTAGCCCATGGCGCGCGCCGCCTCCGCGCTGTCGCCGACCACGCGCACGATCAGACCCGCCTTGGTGTTGCGGAACGCCCACCACAGGAACAGCGCCAGCGCCGCGCCGGCCAGGAACAGCACGTTGACGCGGAGCGCCGCCTGGACCTGTGGCAGGTCGGACCAGAAGCCGAGAGGGATCGCCGGCAGCGGCGGGGCCGAGGGTTGGATGAAGGGCTTGCCGAGAAAGAAGGCGAGGCCCGATCCGAACAGCATCAGTGCGATGCCGATCGCCACGTCGTTGACCCGGGGGAAGCGGCAGATGAAGCCGTGCAGCCCGCCGAAGGCGCCGCCCGCGAGCCCCGCGACCGCCACGCCGGCCCAGGGACTGCCCGTCTGCACGGCGGTGGCGTAGGCCGACATCGCCCCGAAGACGAGGGTACCCTCCAGCCCGAGATTGATCCGCCCCGAGCGCTCGGTGATGGTCTCGCCGAGGCTCACGAACAGGAACGGCGTCGAGACGCGGATCGCCCCGCCGATCACGGCGAGCAGCACGGTTCCCAGTCCGAGATCGTCGCTCATCGCCCGTCCTCGATACCGGCTCTCACGGGGCCACCCCGCGCTTTCCCGCCCAGAGATGCGGGCTGAAGGGCTTGAAGCGCCCGTAGAGCGTCTCGCTGACGAGCACGACGAGGAAGAGCAGTCCTTCGAGCACGAGGACCGTGGCGTCGGGCAGCTGCATCCGGCGCTGGATCAGCCCGTTGGAGGCTTCGATGCCGCCGAGCAGGAAGGCCACCGGCAGGATCGCCAGGGGATTGTGGCGGGCGAGGAAGGCGACGAGGATGCCGGTATAGCCGAAGCCCGCATTGAGCGAGGCGTTGGCGTTGCCGTGCACCGCCGCGACCTCGAAGAAGCCGGCCAGCGCCGCGCAGGCGCCGCCGAGCGCCGTGAAGCCGACGACGAGCCGCCCGACCGGCAATCCCTGGATCTGCGCGGCCCGCACATTGCCGCCCGCGATGCGCGCAGCGAAGCCGATCGTCGTGCGCTCGGTGAGCCCGTAGGCGGCCAGGCAGGCGAGAATGCCGATGCCGAGGCCCCAGTGAACCTCCAGGCCCGGTAGGAGGCCGACCGCGAACGCCTCGCCGATCGGCCATGTGGAGGGCTTGTTGAGGCTGCCCGGATCGCGCAGCAGACCCTCGATCAGGTGGTTCGAGAGCGCGATGGCGATGTAGGACATCAGCAGGCTGGCGATAGTCTCGTTGACGCCGCGATAGGCGCGCAGCGCGCCGACGGCGCCGATCCAGGCCGCTCCGGCCCCTGCTGCGGCAAGCGCCATCAGCGGCACCGCGAGCATCGGGGAGAAGCCCTGGAGCGGCTGCGCTGCGGCCGCCGCGGCTACGCCTCCCAGCACGATCGCGCCCTCGCCGCCGATCACCACGAGGCCGAGCCGGGCGGGCAGAGCCACGCAGAGCGCGGCGAGCAGCAGGGGCGCGGCGCGCTGCAGGCTGTTCTGGATGGCGAAGGGCGAGCCGAAGCCGCCGCGCCAGACGAGGTCGAGGAAGGCGAGCGGGCTCTTTCCGAGGGCGAGCAGGAAGAGGGAGAACAGCAGGAAGCCGGCAATGACCGCACCGGCCGGGATCGCCAGGGCCTCGGCCCGGCGCGCGAGCCAGGCCCGGGCCTGGAGCGAGGCCGGCGGATGGTCCGGGCCGATCACGGCGCTCTCCACGAGCGGCCGTGCGGGGGCAGTGGTGTCAGCGGCCATCGCTCAGTCCTCGCCCGCCGAGCGGCAGAAACCGTGCCAAGCCGTCCCTCACCGCCCCGCCCCGAAGCGCAGGCCCGCCCGCGCCGTGCGACGGCAGGGCGGATGGTGCGCGGCAGCCGCTCTCGGGTGGAGCCCAGGATCCGCCGGCATCCGGCGGGATGGCGGGGGCCGCATCAGGCCGAGCCTTTCACGCCCTCGACGAGGTAGTTGGTCTTCTCCAGCTCGATCGCGTTCTCGGCGAACGCCTTGCCGGGGCCGGCGATCTCGTTGCCCTTGTTGTCCTTGAGCGGCCCCTTGATGATGGCAAAGCCCCCCTTCATCATCTCCGCCTTGACCGCGTCGGCGTTCTTGCGCGCCGCCTCGGACACGGCGGGTCCGTAGGGGCTCATCTTCACGAACCCGTCCGGCAAGCCGCCGCGCACGAAGTTCGGGGGCGCCTTGCCCGCCTGCATGTCGGCGACGAAGCCCTTGTAGATCGAGGCCCAGTTCCACTCGGCGCCGGTGAGGTACTTGTCCTTGGCCAGCGCCGACTGGTCGGCGTGGTAGCCGCAGACGAAGGCCCCGCGCCGCGCGGCGGTCTCGACCACGACCTTGGGGCCGTCGACGTGGCAGGTGATCACGTCGGCCCCGGCGTCGATGAGTGCGTTGGTCGCCTCCGCCTCCTTGACCGCGAGCGACCACTCGCCGGTGAAGATCACCTGCAGGGTGATGGACGGGTCGACGCTGCGCGCGCCGAGCAGGAAGCCGTTGACGTTGTTGAGCACCTGGGGGACCGGCTTGGCCGCGACGAAGCCGAGCCGCTTCGACTTCGAGGCGTGGGCGGCGACGATGCCGTTCAGGTACTGTCCCTGCGCGATGTAGCCGAAATACGAGCCGGCGTTCTTCGGGTTCGCCTCGGTCCAGAGGCCGCCGCAATGGCGGAACTGCACCTTCGGGTTCTTCTTGGCCTCGATCAGGACATGCGGATCGAAGTAGCCGAACGAGGTCGGGAAGACGAGGCTCGCGCCGTCCAGGTTGATCATGCTCTCCATGGTCTTCTGGACGTCGGTGGTCTCGCGGACGTTCTCCTCCTCGACGACCTGGAGGCCGGGGAGCGCCTTGAGGGCGGCCGCCCCTTGGGCGTGGGCTTGGTTGTAGCCGTAATCGTCCTTCGGCCCGACATAGATGAAGCCGATGGTGAGCGGGCCGGCGGCCCGGGCGCGGCCGAAGGGCAGCGCGCCGAGCGAGAGGGCGGCCGCTCCGCCGAGCAGATGTCTGCGGGAGAAAGGATGGGCTGACACGAGGCGCGATCCGTCTTTCCAGGCCGTCTGCACAAGCTTGGCAAGCATCGATCCTGTTCCGTGCAGAGAAAAGAGCAAAGTTTCAGCATCGGAACGCTGGTCAGCTGGCAGGGAAAACCCTGTCGAATTGGATGGCACGCCTAAAAACATATCTGCGGATGCTTGCTTTCGCGCCAGCCTTCCTCCGGAGACGCCTCATCGACTCGGGGCGAAGACGCGGCCGAGCGCCGCCGGTGCCAGCGAGCCGCCCCGACGCCGGCCGAGCGACAGCAGGACGAGGGCCAGGATGGTGGCGAGATAGGGGGCCGCCGAGAGCAACTGGCCCGGCAGGCCGAGACCCGCGGCCTGGGCGTGGAGTTGGAGCACGGTCGCCCCGCCGAAGAGCAGTGCCCCCGCGGCCACCCGCAGCGGCTGCCAGGAGGCGAAAACCACGAGTGCCAGGGCGATCCAGCCCCGTCCGGCCGTCATCGCCGGCGCCCAGAACGGCGTGTAGGCCAGCGACAGGTAGGCGCCCGCCAGCCCCGCGCAGGCACCGCCGAACAGCACCGCGAGGAAGCGGACCTTGCGCACCTTGAGCCCGAGGGCGTGGGTCGCGGTGTGATCGTCGCCGATGGCGCGCAGGGTCAACCCGGCGCGGGTGCGCCAGAGAAACCACCACACCCCCGCAACAATGAGGAGGGCTGCGTAGACGAAGGCGTCGTGTCCGAACAGCAGCCGGCCGATCCCGGGGAGGTCGGTGAGGCCGGGCAGATGAAGATGGGGCGCCGGATCGCGCTTCATCCCGACATAGCCGGCGCCGACGAGGCCGGAGAGCCCCAACCCGAGGATCGTCAGCGCCAGTCCCGAGGCGACTTGATTGGCCGCCAGCCCCACGGTGAGAATGCCGAAGAGCGCGGCAAGCAGCAGGCCCGCCCCGGCCCCGCCAAGGGCACCGAGCCCGGTCGATCCGGTCTCGGTCGCGACGGCGAAGCCGGCGGCCGCGCCCAGCACCATCATGCCCTCGACGCCGAGGTTGAGCACGCCGGCGCGCTCCACGACGAGTTCACCGATGGCGGCCAGGATCAACGGGGTCGCCGCCGTCAGCACCGTGACGAGCACCATCTGGACGATGTCGAGGCTCATGGTGTCACCCGTGTGCTCGCGCCGCCCGGCACGATCCGAACGTGGTAGCGCGTAAGCACGTCGGCCCCGAGCACGAGGCAGAGCAGCAGCCCCTGGAAGGCGCGAGTCAGGTCAAGCGGCAGTTTCAGGTCGATCTGAGCCCCCTCCCCGCCGATCGTCGTCAGGGCGATGACGAGCGCTGCGAGCAGGATGCCCGGCGGGCTGAGACGCCCCAGGAAGGCGACGATGATGGCGGTGAAGCCGTAGCCCGGTGAGATCTCCGGCTGAAGCTGGCCGATCCGTCCGGCCACCTCGCAGATGCCGGCGAGCCCCGCCGCGCCGCCGGAGATCGCGAAGACCGAGAGCGTCAGCCGCGCGTCCGAGAAGCCGGCAAAGCGGGCTGCCCGCGGACTCGCGCCGACGGCGCGCACCTCGAAGCCGAACAGGGTCCGCGCCAGGACGAGGGCCGCCAGCACGATTCCCAGAAGCCCGATGAGCACGCCCGCGTGGAGCGACTCGCCCTCCATCAGCAGAGGCAACCGGGCGGCGTCGGCGAAGCTGACGCTCTGCGGGAAGTTGTAGCCCTGCGGATCGCGCAAGGGCCCGCGCACCATGTAGTCGAGCAGCAACTGCGCGACGTAGACGAGCATCAGGCTGGTCAGGATCTCCGAGACGCCGAGCCTGACCCGCAGCAGCGCCGGTATCATCGCGTAGGCGATGCCGGCACACGTGCCGGCGATCAGCATCGCGGGCAGGATCCAGACGGTGGGCCCCTGGAAACCGTGCGCGGCAACCGCGACCCAGCCCCCCGCGAGGCCGCCGGCTACGTACTGGCCCTCCGCCCCGATGTTCCACAGGTTGGCGCGGTAGCAGAAGGCGAGACCGGTCGCGATCAGGGCGAGCGGCGCGGCCTTCAGCGCGACCTCCTGCAGCGACCAGACCTCGCTCAGGGGCGCGACGAAGTAGGTGAGGAAGGCCTGTTCCGGCGCCACGCCGAGGGCCGCGACCGCGATCCCGCCGATCAGGACCGCGGCGAGGAAGGCGAGCGCGGGCGCGACCAGGTCGAGCCAGGGCGACCGGCGCGCGCGGGGGAGGAGATCAAGGCGCATCGCGCATCCCGTTCATTCCTGGCTGGCTTCTCACGCTTGCGGGGCGGATCAGGGTGGGTTCAGGACACGGGCGCGACGGCTCGGGCCGCGGGCACCGCCGGAGGCTCGCCGGTCTGCGGCTCCGGCTCGCCGGCCCCGCCCATCAGCAGCCCCAGGGCCGCGCGGCTGGTCGCAGCGGCCGGGACGGGCCGCGAGAGCGCGCCGGCATGCAGCACGGCGATGGAATCGGCGATCTCGAACAACTCGTCGAGATCCTGGCTGATCACGATCACCGCGCACCCTCGGCCGGCGAGATCGAGCACGGCCTGCCGGATATGGGCGGCGGCGGCGGCATCGACGCCCCAGGTCGGCTGGTTGATGACGAGGATGCCCGGCTCGGCCAGGATCTCGCGCCCGACCACGAATTTCTGCAGGTTGCCGCCCGAGAGCGTGCCGGCCGCCGGGTCCGGTCCGGCCCCGCGGACGTCGAAGGCGTCGATCACCCGCCGGGCGAGCGCCCGCGCCGCGACGAGTCGCAGCAGGCCCAGCCAAGTGAGCGACGCCGTGGCGTGGCGGGAGAGCAGCGCGTTCTCCGACAGTGTCATCGACGGGACGGCGGCGTGGCCGTTGCGCTCCTCGGGCACGAAGGCGGCCCCGAGCCGGCGCCGGGCATTGATGCCGAGATGACCCGCCGCCCGGCCGTCGAGGCGCACGGCCCCGGCCGCCGGGGCCCGGCTCTCGCCGGACAGGGCGTCGAACAGCTCCGCCTGCCCGTTGCCGGCGATCCCGGCGATGCCGAGGATCTCGCCGCCCGCGACGCGGAGCGCGATGTCCCGCAGCGGCGTCCCGTGCAGGCCGGGCGCGGGCAGTGACAGGCGCTCCAGCACCAGGCGCTCGGGGCGGCCCGCGCGGGCCGCCTTCGGCCGCACCTCGCTCACCCCCGCGCCGACCATCATCGCGGCAAGCGAGCGGGCGGTCTCCGCCTGCGGATTGCAGGTGCCGACGACCCGGCCACCCCGCAGGATCGTGGCCCGGGTGCAGAGGCGGCGCACCTCGTCGAGCCGGTGGGAGATGTAGAGCAGGGCGCGACCCTCGTCGCGCAGGCGTTCCAGCACCGAGAACAGCACCTCCGCCTCGCCCGGTGTCAGCACCGAGGTCGGCTCGTCGAGGATCACGAGCTTCGGGTTCTGGAGCAGGCAGCGCACGATCTCGATGCGCTGGCGCTCGCCCGCCGAGAGCGACCAGACCGGCCGCGCGGGATCGAGATGCAGGCCGTAATCCGCCCCGAGCCGGGCGATCCGCTCCGCCAGCGCCCGGCCCGTCAGCCCGGCGGGCATGACGAGGGCGATGTTCTCGGCGACCGTCAGGTTCTCGCACAGCGAGAAGTGCTGGAACACCATGCCGATGCCGAGCGCCCGCGCGGCCTCGGGGTTCGCCAGCCGCACGATGTCGCCCTGATGCGTGACGACGCCCTCGCTCGGCTCCAGGAGGCCGTAAAGGATCTTCATCAGGGTCGATTTGCCGGCGCCGTTCTCGCCGAGCAGGGCGTGGATTTCGCCGGCGCGAATCTCCAGATCGATGCCGTCATTGGCGGTGAAGGCGCCGAAGCGCTTGACGATGCCGTAGGCCCCGAAGAGCGGGGTTGGGCCTCCCCGCGGACCCGGCGCAGCGGATGCGGTAGCCATCACGCCGTCCCGAACAGGCTGCGGGCCAGCCGCGAATGTTCCTCGCGCAGGCGCCTGGTCTCGAGGCCGAGCGGCTGCCCGTCGATCACCCGCCATGCGCCCGCGACCATGACCCGGTCGGCCCGGTGGGCGCCGCAAAGGACCAGCGCCGCGAGCGGGTCGTGGGCGCCGGAGAAGCGCAGTTCGTCGAGGGTGAACAGCGCCAGATCCGCCTCCCGGCCCGGCTCGATCCGGCCGATGTCGTCGCGCCCGAGGCAGGCGGCGGAGCCTTCCGTTGCCCAGCGCAGGGCGTCGAGATGGGTCACGGCCTCCGCGCCGTAGGTGAGCCTATTCATCATCAGGGCGTGGCGCACGCCCTCGATCAGGTTGGAATTGTCGTTGGAGGCCGAGCCGTCGACGCCGAGGCCCACGGGCGAGCCCGCCGCCTCCAGCTCGCAGGTCCGGCACTGGCCCGAGGCCAGCACCATGTTCGAGGTCGGGCAGTGGCACACGCCGACGCCGGCCGCGCCGAGGCGCCTCACCTCGTCGTCGTTGAAATGGATTCCGTGGGCGAGCCAGGCCCGCGAGGTCATCCAGCCGACCTCTTCGAGATAGTCCACCGGGCGCTGTCCGAAGGCCTCCAGGCAGAAGGCGTTCTCGTCGAGCGTCTCGCCGAGATGGGTGTGCAGGCGGCAATCGTGGCGCTCGGCGAGCGCCGCGCTCTCGCGCATCAGGCGCTTGGTGACGTTGAACGGCGAGCACGGCGCGAGCCCGATCTGCACCATCGCGCCGGGCGCGGGATCGTGGAACAGGCGCAGCACCCGCTCGCTGTCGGCCAGGATCGTGTCGTCGTCCTGCACCAGCGACTCGGGCGGCAGGCCGCCGTCCTTCTCCGACAGGCTCATCGAGCCGCGGGTGACGAAGGCGCGGATGCCGAGGGAGCGCGCCTCCTCGACTTGGATGTCGACGGCGCTCTCCAAGCCCTTCGGGAACAAGTAGTGATGGTCGCCCGCCGTGGTGCAGCCCGAGAGCAGCAGTTCCGTGTAAGCGAGCCGCGTCGCCAGCCGGAAGGCGTCCGGGGTCAGCCTCGGCCAGACCGTCGAGAGCGCCTTGAGCCAGGGGAAGAGCGGCTTGTTGATCGCGACCGGATGGGCGCGTGTCAGCGTCTGGAAGAAGTGGTGGTGCGTGTTGACGAGGCCGGGGATGACGACGTGGCGCGAGGCATCGACGATCTCGTCGACCGGGCTCGCGGGCCGGGCGCCCGCGGCCACGACTTCGGCGATGCGGGTGCCCTCCACCACGAGCCCGCCGCCGGCCCCTGTTGCGAGGATCGCCAGCGGATCGCGCAGCCAGAGACGGCGGGGGCGAGGGCTCGATTCCATCATCCGGCTTCGCTTCCTGTCGGAGATCAGAAGATGTGGAAGGCGACGCCGGCGAGGAAGCTCTTCTCCTCGGTGCCCTTGAAGGTCGCCGTCTCCTGGTTGCCGAACTTGTTCAGCCAGTACTGGAAGCCGATGAAGACATCGACCTTGTTGGGCTGATCGTAAACGAGCTTGCCGAGATCGAGCACGAGGTTGGTGCGCGACAGGAATTCCAGCCCGCGCGGCGGGTTGAAGGCGAAGGCGGCGGGGTTGTTGCTGATTCCGCGGCCCTTGGGCAGGACGATGTTGTTGAATCCGGCCAGCGTCAGCGGCAGGCCGGTGAAGGTCAGCGGCAGGTTATAGACGATCTCGAATTCGGGGACCGTGTTGAAGCTCTGGTCGCGGTCGGGCTGGGTGTTGAAGCCGTTGCGGTTCCATTCCTTGTAGGCGTGGACCGACAGGTTCAGGAAGCCGGCCGGCACGTCGAAGGCGAAGTTCAGGCCGCCGACGACGTCGCGCTTCTTCGAGCCGAAGGCGTCGTTCTGCGAATTGGCGTCGAAGCCGAAGGAGAGCGAGACTTCCTTGACGATGCCTGGGAAGGCGAAGGCCTTGGTGCCGGTCAGGGCGTTCAGGCTGAGCGTGCCGCGGTAGAGGCCGTAGGCTTCGGTGTTGCCGTAATCGGCGAAGGTCGGAACGCCACCGGGGGTGTTGGTCGTGCCGGCGGGGAACTGCGACCCGGACTTGAGGATGTCGAGGGAGAAGAAGTTCGTGCCGTAGGCCCAGGCATCGGCGTGCGAGATGTTGAGGATGTGCTTGGGCGCCTCGCGCGAGCGGAAACTGCCGTCGGGGCGCTGGATCTGGATGCCGGGCGTGACGGTCGGGAATTGCCAGCGGTAACTGACCTGCGTGTCCGCGAAGAGGAAGAACGGCACTTCCTTCGCGGCCACCGCCTCGGGGGCCCGCTTCTCCCCGAGATCCGCCGCGACCGCCGTACCGACCGTGAAGAGCGACAGCGCAACGGCCGCGAACCCCCGAACCGACATTCTTGTTCTCCTCGTCCTTCCGTTGGTCGGACGGCAGCAACGGGGGTGCCAACGCTCAACAGACTGCGTCCTCCGGGTGCCTGCGCGGCGGCATAAGTCACAAATACGCAACACTTTCGCGCGGCCGCCGGCCGGATCGCCCGTGTATGGCGGGAGCAAGGCTCCTTTTGAGATCGGCAGACGTGGGAGGGCGCGCCTTCGTCGCTCCGAGGTGAGGAGTGGAAACCGTATCCCGTCGGCTTGCCGCCCGGTCATCCTGCGCACGGAATGGACATGATGCCGGCAAGAACCCGGTGCGGGAGAAGTTTGCGGGCCTAGCGGCTCGCGCCGCGCGACCGACGCCGGCTGCGTGCCACCGCCGGATGCCCAGGCCGGCGCCAGCCTGACGACACTTCGTGCATCGAAGACGATGATCGGGCACGATTTTTCGGAAGCCGGCCGCCATCATCGCGGCGGCCCGGACGCTCTCCGGGCTCCGGCCCCGTGCGATCGCTTCGAGGTAGCCCATGCCCGCCCCGCAGCCCCTTCTCGACGCCGAGCCTGCGCCCCTGCCGTTCGATCCGGCCCGGACGGCCCTCGTCGTCATCGACATGCAGCGCGACTTCCTCGAACCCGGCGGCTTCGGCGAGAGCCTGGGCAACGACGTCTCGCTCCTCGCCGCCGCGGTGCCGGCCGCCCGCGCCCTGCTGGCCGCCGCGCGTGCGGCCGGCCTCCTCGTCGTCCACACCCGCGAGGGACACGCACCCGATCTCTCGGACGCCCCGCCGGCCAAGCTGGAGCGCGGCGCGCCGACGGCGCGCATCGGCGAGCCGGGCCCCATGGGCCGCATCCTGATCCGTGGCGAGCCCGGCCACGACATCGTTCCCGAACTCGCCCCCCTCCACGGCGAGCCGGTGATCGACAAGCCGGGCAAGGGCGCCTTCTACGCGACCGGCCTCGCGGCCCTGCTGGAGGCGCGCGCCATCGAGACCCTGATCGTCTGCGGTGTGACGACGGAGGTCTGCGTTCACACCACCGTGCGCGAGGCCAACGACCGCGGCTATCGCTGCGTCGTCGTCGGCGATGCCTGCGGCTCGTACATCCCGGCCTTCCACGAGGCGGGCCTTGCCATGATCAAGGCCCAGGGCGGCATCTTCGGCTGGGTCTCGCACTCCGCCGCGGTGATCGCTGCCCTCGGTCGGGCGTGAGGCGCGCCTGAAGGGCGGAACGGCCGCGGGCGGGCCGGCCGTGGCGCGGCCATTGCAGCGGCTGCCAAGCGCCCGATCCTCAGGGGGGAACCGATGACCGATCACGCTGCGCCCACGCCGATGCCCGATCTCGACGCCTATGCCGCGGCGGCGGCCGCCCTGCTGGGCCTCGCCCTCGATCCGGCCTGGACCGGGGCGATCGTCGCCAACCTTCGGGTGCTCCACGCGGCGGCAGCCCTCGTCGGCGGGTTCCCGCTGCCCGACACCGCCGAGGCGGCCCCGGTCTACACGGCGTGAGCGCGACGACGGATTGGAGCCTCGCCTCGGCCTCCGACATCGCCGGGGCCGTTTCGACGGGGAGGGTGGGCGCCCGCGACGTGGTCGCCGCCGCGTTCGACCGCATCGCCCGCATCGATCCGGCGGTGAACAGCTTCACCGACCGCCTGGCCGCCCGCGCCATCGCCCGCGCCACGGACCTCGACGCCGCGCGGGCCCGCGGGGACGCTCTCGGCCCCCTCGCCGGAGTGCCGTTCGCGGTCAAGAACCTGTTCGACGTCGCCGGGCTTCCGACGCGGGCGGGCTCGCGGATCAACCGCGAGCGGGCGCCGGCCACCCGCGACGCCGCCCTGGTCCGGCGGCTGGAGGCGGCGGGCGCCGTCCTGGTCGGGACCCTCGGCATGGGTGAGTACGCCTACGATTTCACCGGAGAGAACATTCACGACGGCAACACCCGCAACCCGCACGCCCTCGACCACATGTCCGGCGGCTCGTCCGGCGGGTCGGGTGCGGCGGTGACGGCGGGGCTGGTGCCGGTCGCGTTGGCTTCGGACACCAACGGCTCGATCCGCGTGCCCGCCGCCTTCTGCGGCTGCTTCGGGCTCAAGCCCACCTATGGCCGGTTGAGCCGGGCCGGGAGCTTCCCCTTCGTCGGCAGCCTCGACCATCTCGGCCCGATGGCACGCTCGAGCCACGATCTCGCCCTGGCCTACGACGCCATGCAGGGGCCCGATCCCGAGGACCCCGCCGTGGCGCCTCGCCCGGTCGAACCCGCGGTTCCGGACCTCGACCGGGGCGTCGCGGATCTGCGCATCGCGGTGGCCGGCGACTACTTCGCGCAAGGGGGCGACCCGGAGGCCTTCGCCGCCGTCGCGCATGTCGCCCGTGCCCTGGGCGTGACCCGCAGCGTCACGATCCCGGAGGCGGCCCGGGCGCGGGCGGCGGCGTACCTCATCACCGCGGCCGAGGGCGCCGCGCTGCATCTCGACCGGCTGCGTGCCCGCGCCGGCGACTTCGATCCGGCGGTGCGCGACCGGCTCATCGCCGGGGCGATGCTGCCCGCCCCCTTCGTGGAACGGGCGCAGATTTTCCGCCGCTGGTATCGCGACGCCGTGCTGGAACTCTTCCGCGGGGTCGACGTGATCCTCGCGCCGAGCACGCCGGTCCGGGCGCCGCGCTCCGGCCAGACGACCTTTGTGCTGGACGGCGTCGCGTTGCCGGTGCGGCCCAATATCGGCGTGTTCACGCAGCCGATCTCCTTCATCGGCCTGCCCGTGGCCGCGGTGCCGGTCTGGCTCGACGGCGGCCTGCCGCTCGGCGTGCAGGTCATCGCCGCGCCCTGGAACGAGGCGCTCTGCCTGCGGGTGGCGCATCACCTCGAACGCGAGGGCGCGGTCCGGGCGCCGGTCGCGACCTTGAAGGACACGTGATGTTCATCGACGATCCCGCGGTGAAGGCCGAGGTCGAGCAGGTCTTCGCGACCTACGAGGCGGCGCTCGTCAACAACGACGTCGCGACGCTCGAACGCCTGTTCCACGACGATCCCCGCACGATCCGCTACGGTGCGGCGGAGAACCTCTACGGCATGGACGCGATCCGCGCCTTCCGCCGGGTGCGGCCCGCGCAGGGCCTCGCCCGCGACCTCTCGGGCACCGTTATCACCACCTTCGGCCGCGACTGCGCCGTGGCGATGACGCTGTTCCGGCGCGAGGGCGCCCCCGGCCGAGTCGGACGCCAGAGCCAGACCTGGCTGCGCTTTCCCGACGGTTGGAAAGTGGTGGCGGCCCATGTCAGCGTCATCGACGACGCTCCCGGTGAGGGCGCGAGCGGCGCCTGACGCGTCACCGCGCGCGGTGCAGGCCGGGCGGCCGTTTCAGGCCCTCCGATCCATGCCGGCGACAGGCGGCTCGGCCCCCGCGCGGCGGTCAGGGGTCTGACGGCTCGCCGCCGGCCCGCGGTGACGTCAGTGGGCCTGCGCGACCTCGGCCTGACGGATCGCCGCCTCACGGGATGCCGCCTTGTCGCCGAATCCGTTGAAGAACAGGTTCAGCCCCACCGCCGCGATCGCGGCGAGCAGGATGCCTGATTCCAGCAGCGGATGCAGCGCATGCGGCATCTGCTTGAAAAAGTTCGGCGCGACGAGCGGGATCAGGCCGAAACCGACCGAGACCGCGACGACGAACAGATTGTTGCGGTTGCGCGCGAAATCGACGCCGCCGAGGATGCGCGTGCCGGTCGCGCCGACCATGCCGAACATCACGAGGCCGGCCCCGCCGAGAACGCATTGCGGCACGGCCTCGACCAGAGCCGCGAGCTTCGGCACCAGACCGAGGCCGAGCATGATGAAGCCTGCGGCCACCGTCACCCAGCGCGAGCGGACGCCGGTGACGCCGACGAGCCCGATGTTCTGCGAGAACGAGGTGTAGGGAAATGTGTTGAAGATGCCGCCGATGACGGTGCCGAGCCCGTCCGCGCGCAGGCCTCGCGTCAGCCGCCGCTCATCGACCGGATCGGCGGTGATCTGCGACAGCGCCAGGAACATGCCGGTCGATTCGATCATCACGACGATCATCACGAGGCACAGGGTGACGATCGAGACCGGGTCGAAGCTCGGCCAGCCGAAGGCGAAGGGGCGCACGAGGTCGAACCAGGGTGCCGCGGCGACGCGGTCGAGTTCCACCAGACCGGCAAAACCGGCCAGGACCATGCCGAGCGCAATCCCGATCAGCACCGAGGCCGAGGCGACGAAACCCGTGGCGTAGCGGGTGATGGCGAGGATCGCGCAGAGCACGAAGGCGGCGATGCCGAGATAGACGGGGGCGCCGTAATTCGGGTTGCCGACGCCGCCGGCGGCCCAGTTCACCCCGACCCGCATCAGCGAGATGCCGATGACGAGGATGATGGTGCCGGTCACGACCGGCGGGAACAGCGGCAGGAGACGCCCGATCAGCGGGGCGACGACGAGGCCGAACAGGCCGGAGGCGATGACGGCGCCGTAGATGCCGGTGAGGCCGATCGCCGGATTCGCCCCCATGGAGAGCATCGGGCCGACGGCCGCGAACGTCACGCCCATCATCACCGGCATGCGGATGCCGATGCCGGGCAGGCCCCAGCTCTGGATCAGCGTAACGATCCCGCAGGCGAACAGGTCGGCGCTGACCAGCATGGCCACCTGCTCGGGCGGCAGCTTGAGCGCGCGGCCGATGATGAGCGGGATCGCCACGGCGCCCGCATACATCACGAGCACATGCTGCAAACCGAGCAGACCGAGGGCCGCGCGGGGAACCCGTTCCTCGGGCTCAAGGGGCACGCGATGCTCGGTCCCGGCCGCGGAAGCCGGCGGGGAAGACGCCATTGACACCATGGGAGACCGGCTCCGAATATCCGGTCACGCCTGCAGGTGTCATGCCAAAAGCGATCACGGCCGGTGCCTCCTTCGACGGGCGGAAGACCTCCTTTCGTAGACACTCGTCGTGCCGTGCGAGGTTGAAGCTCTCGCAAGACCCGCTCTCCCGCGGCAAGCCCGGCGCGGTGTCGTGGATCTGCGGCCGAGTCTGAGCGGCCGACTTGCGCAGCGCCTTCGCGATCGTCTCAGGATCATCGTCGCAGCGGATGTGCTCGGGGATGCCGCCCAGGCACATCGCGTCAGCCAGCGCCTCGATCACGCCGCGACCATTGATGCGCCGTGCCACCTTCAGTCTGTTTCGTCAGGAAGGAAGGGGTGCTCCAGCCGACGCCTCGACGGCCAAGTGCCGGGCCGCGTCCTCGACGGAGTGGCTAGAGCGCATTCCGGCGAAGTGGAAACCGGTTCCAAAGGTGAAAGCAAGGGAACGCAGCCGGTCAGCTCGCGGGAGACGTCCGGGTCCCAGGTGCCAGACCGTGCCGGGCTTCGGCTTCCGCCAGTGAAAGCTCGATGTACTCGACCTGGGCAGGGGGAAGAGTCCGCCACCACGCATCAGGCGCGTTGAAGGCGTCGTAGGCGAACCGCAGCACGGCCTCGGGCTGCAGGTGCGACGGGTCGACAGCGCCGCGCGCCGCGTTCCGAGCGAGAAGCACCTCCCAGGGCACGTCGAACACCTTCCACTCGACGGCAAGGCCGTGTCGTTCGACGACATCAAGCTCGTCCTCGAACACGGAGCGGGTCAGGTGGGTGTCCGCCATCACCACGCTGAAGCCCTGAGCGAGGGCGGTGTCGAGAGCGGCGACCTTCACCGCATGGAGGAGCCGCTGGGCCTGCCGGTCCCGGCCGCCGCCGCGCACCGCCCAGTAGACCTGTCGGTCCGGTGGCCAGAGCGCCTGCCGAAGGTCGTCCAGCGTCAGGTGCACCCAGCCATCCAGCGGGTCGAACCGACGCGCGTAGGTCGTCTTGCCCGCTCCGGGACAGCCGATCAGTCCGACCACCCGCTGACGGCCAGGGTCAGGCATGGTCGGCGGCGGCCTCGTCCTCATCGGCCTCGTCCTCATCGGCCTCGGGATCGGCCTCGATGACCTCGCCGCGGAGGAAGCGGGCCTGGATCTCGGCCACGCGACGGGCCGCTTGGGCGTGACGGCTCGACACTTGGCTGTCCGGATGATGCTCCCCGCCACGCTTGACCGCGAGCAGGTCCGGATCGCCCCAGCGGTCGAGCAACTCCTGGAAGTCCGCATGCCGGCTGGCGTCGAAGGCGATCCGCTGGCCCATCATGTCCTTGTAGGGGTGGGCTGGGTGGAGGGCAGCGCAGGGCACCCAGCCCGCCGGGATCGGCGTCGTCGCCGCATGCGTGCGCCCGCTGCGCAGGAGCTTGGGCAGGACGTGGGTGTGCGGACCCTCCGGGCTCGTGCCGCCAGGTCCCGGGATCGGGGCGTAGACCTCGATGCGCCCGAGCCGCGCGAGGAAAACGCGATGCGGACTCATGGCGACGAGATGCCGACCGATGGGGTTGGCGGGATCGAACAGGGGCCGCCCGGCCCCCGACCGAAGGCAGGAGATGGCCTCCGGGTCGCTCGTGCGCACGCAGGCGTCGACCGCGAGCAAATCCAGGCCCAGGTCGAACAGGATGGCATTCCGGTCCGTTTCGCGGGCGGCCTCCCGGTCGGGACCGAGCTCCGTCACCACGCCGCGCCGGGTCATGGCGCAGGTCGCCTCCGGCAGACATAGAGCGACGGCGTGGTTCCAGCCGGACGCGACCGAGGTCTCGTAGGCGACGGGGCGCAGGTCGGGACAGGCGCTCAAGGCGATGGCGCCGCGTTCGGTCGCCATGCCGAGACGGTCGTCCGGCAGGGCCGAGACCGCCTCGTCCGGATCGCGCATGAACTCGGCGATGGCGCCGAAGCTGCCGAGGCTCCAGGCGGTGCCGGGGGCCGCCAAGGCTTCACGCAGCAGGTCCGTGACCGCATCAGCCTGGGATGATGGCGCCATCGCTCTTCTCCTTCGTCGCCCCGGAACGCGCCCAGGGCAGGATGTATCGGGTTCCGTCCGCGGCCTCGCCCCGCTCCGCCGTGACGCCGAACACGCGGGCAAGCAAGGAATCGGTCAACGCCTCCTCCGGCCGCCCGTCCGCGACCAGCCGGCCGCCGGACAGCACGACGATCCGGTCGCAGAACCGGGCCGCGAGGGCGAGGTCGTGTAAGACGGCGACGACCCCGACGCCGTCGCGCGACGCAGCGCGCAGCAGGGCCATGGCGTCGAGCTGGTGGGCGGGGTCGAGGGCCGTGACCGGTTCGTCGGCCAGCAACCAATCGGCCTCGACCGCGAGCGCCCGGGCGAGCAGCGCGCGCATGCGCTCGCCCGACGACAGGGTCGGCTCGGTCCGGTCGGCGAGGTGCCCGATGTCGGTACGCTCCATCGCCCGCGCAACGGCGACCGCGTCGGCGTCCGAGAACCCCGCGAAGGCACGGCGGTGCGGCAGGCGGCCGAGCGCCACGATCTCGCGCACGCGCATCGGCCAGCCGATGCCGGCACCCTGGAACAGGGCGGCGACGCGGCGGGCCCGTTCGTCGCGGTTCAGGCTGGACAGCGCTCGGCCTTCGAGGATGACGCGGCCTCGGGCCGGCGCGACCAGCGCCGCCAGGACGCGCAGGAGCGTGGTCTTGCCGGCGCCGTTCGGCCCGACCAGCCCGACGAAGCGGCCGCGCTCCAGCACAAGGTCGATGTCCGACAGGATCGTCCGGCCATCCAGCGTGACCCGGACGTCGTGGAGACCGAGGCTCATGCCGGCCTCCCGCGGTTGCGCAGCAGAAGGACGATCAGGAATGGCGCCCCGACGAGCGCGGTCACCACGCCGAGCTTCAGCTCGGGCCGGGTGGCGAGCAGGCGCACGCCGATGTCGGCGGCGAGCACGAGGACAGCGCCGGCGAGGCCGCTCGGCAACAGGTTGGCGCCGGGCCGGGCCCCGACGAGCGGACGCATCAGGTGCGGCACGACGAGGCCGACGAAGCCGATGGCGCCGGAGACCGCCACCCCGCTGCCGACGGCGAGCGCCGCGCCGGTGACGAGGCGCAGGCGGACTGAGACGAGGCCGATCCCGAGGCTCGCCGCGGTGTCCTCCCCGAGCGTGAGAGCGTCGAGTGCGGAACCGGTCGAGAGCATCAGGCCCCAGCCCACCACCATCAGCGGCAGGCAGAGGAGGACGTGGTCGAGGCTGCGGTCGGCAAGCGAGCCCATCAGCCAGAACACGATCTCCAGGGCCGCGTAGGGGTTCGGCGACAGGTTGAGCGCCAGCGCGGTCAGGGCGCCTGCCAGGCTCGACAAGCCGACGCCGGCCAGGATCAGCCCGAGCGTGGAACTGCCGCGGGCGGCGAGCACGTTGAGGAGCAGCGCCGCCACTGCCGCGCCGGCAATGCCGCCGAGCGGCAGGGCCAGGCTCAGCGAGGCGGCAAGCCCGCTGTAGAAGACCAGCACGGCCCCCAAGGCGGCAGCCGAGGAGATCCCGAGGATGCCGGGGTCGGCCAGCGGGTTGCGCAGGTAGCCCTGCATCGCCGCGCCGGTCAGGCCGAGGCTGAACCCGACGAGGCCACCGAGAAGCGCTCGCGGGACACGCAATTCCCACAGCACCATCGCGGGCAGTGTGGTCTGACCGGCAACGAGGTCCGCGAACGCGGCCGGCACGTCGAAGGGTGCATAGCCGATCGCGACCGAGGCGAGCGTCAGGGTGAGGATCGCGACGCCGAGGACGGCGACGACGGCACCGCGGACGCGCAGCGTGTCCGGGCGTCGCGAGACGGGATCGGCGATGGTCCGAACGGGCGCGTTCATGGCCGAGGCGCCCGCGCGTTCGCGGCGGCCGCCAGCTGCGCCACGACCTCGGCGACCTGAGGGCCCGGACAGGTCCAGAAGCGGTTCGGGATGGAGACGGTCCGACCCCTGCGCGCGAGAGCCCGGAAGACGGGATGGTGCAGAAGCGTGTCGGCGAGCGAAGGCATGCCCGGCGTTCCCTCGTCGGTCACGATCAGGTCGGCGTTCGCGAGCGCGGCGGCTTCGAGCGGCACCTGCCCGAACCGGTCGCGGCCCATCTCGGCAGCCATGTTCACGAGGCCGGCGGCGCGGATGAGCGCGTCGCCAAGGCCGCCGGGCGCGACCGTGAAGGCGTTCGGGCGCATGACGAGGGCCCGCAACGGCCGTGTCGATGGGGTAACCGACGCGAGCCTGGCATCGAGGTCTGCGACCAAGGCCTCCCCCCGCTCGGGGTGCCCGAGCGCTCGCGCGACCTGCCGGATCTGGGAACGCACGCCGTCGAGGTCGGTCGGCACGCCGAGTTCGAGCACGGGCGAGCCGACGCGCTTGAGCATGCCGACGGTCGCGCGCGTCGTGAAGGCGCCCGCGATGACGAGGTCTGGCCGGAGCGCGACAACCTCCTCGGTAAGGCCGCGCGTCACCGGAACTCCGGCGGCCTCGGCTGAGACCGTCGATCCGCGTGGGTCGCCGGCGAGATAGGTGACGGCCAGCACCTGGTCGCGGTCGGCGAGCCGCAGGACGAGCTCGTCCGCGCACAGGTTCATCGAGACCACGCGCACCGGCGCCTCGGCCATGCCGGCGGCCTGGGCCGCGGGCACGGCGGCCAGGACCGCCGACAGAAAGGTCACGGCTCGTGACGGCATCGTCACCTCAGAAGCTGGTCAGGCGCACGCCGCCGTAGACGGCGAGCCCCGGCCCGAGGAACCCCGTCGGATTCTCGTAGCGACGGTCGAACAGGTTATCGATGCGCCCGAACACGCTGACCGTCTCGCTGACATCGTAGTTGACCGCGAGGTTGACGAGGGTGAAGCCAGGGTTCTTCAGGCGTGGAACGGAGAAGTCCCGGTTGCCGTCGACGAAGGAACCGAGCACGATCACCGTGCCGCTGAAGCTCAGGCCCGGCGAAGGGTTCCAGAACGCCGTGGCGCTGCCCTTGTGTCGCGGTCGGCGCAGAAGCTCCTGGTTGGTGATCTCGTTCTTGGTGACCGTGTTGGTGTAATCGACGCGGCCCGACAGCGTCTCCGTGAACCGGACCGAGGCGAACGCCTCCGCACCGTAGGATACGGCCTTGCCGACGTTCTCGTTCGAGGTGAAGCTCGCGTTGGTGTTGATGAGGTTGGTGAAGTCGTTGCGGTAATAGGTGGCTCCGACCAGAACCCGGTCGCCGAGCGGCTGCTCGAAGCCCGCATCGTAGCCGAGGCTCTCCTCGGGCTTGAGGTTCGGGTTGGCGAAGAAGTTGAACGCCGGGAAGCTCTGGTAGAGTTGGCTCAGCGTCGGCGCCTTGAAGCCCGTCCCGACGCTGCCCTTCAGGCGCGTGTCCGTGAACGGCAAGATGTAACTCGGTGCGACCCGGAATGTGGTGGCCGGGCCGAACTGGTCGTTCTCGTCATGGCGGAGATTGGCGACGAGGAAGGCGCGGTTGAACGGCGTGAGCTGCACCTCGCCGTAACCCGCGGTGTTGCCGTTCCTCGCCCGCAAGGAGTCGGGAACGGAGCCCGGCGAGGTCGTGAACAGGCTCTCCTCGTCCCGCTGGGCGCCGAACAACACGATGTTGCCGGGTGAGAGCAGATAGTCGCCGCGATACTCAAAGCGTGTCCGTTCGCCCAAGCCCGTGGTCCCGTCGGGTGTCGCCAGCGGATCGAGAGGCCCCTGCTGCCGGTTGAACAGGTTCGAGTAGTTGATGGCGAGGATGTTGTGGAAGCCGGCGAACGGCGTCCACTCGGCCTCGTTGCGGGTGAAGATTTGCTGGACCGCCGCCTCGCTGCGGAAGGCCGCGGGTGCCGCCGGGAAGGTGCTGAAGTCGTCGCCGGTCAGCAGCAGCCGTGAGTTGATGAAGCGCGTGACCGAGTTGATGCGGAACGTGTCGGTGAACTGGTAGCCGAACTTCGCCGAGACGGTCTCGTTGTCGTAGAAGTTCGGATGGATCGGGCGCCCGAACGGCACGAGGTCGGGCGGCGTGACGGGGGTTGCGGCCGCCCGGAAATGGGCGACCGAGACCGAGTAGTCGAAGCCGTTCTCGGCACCGCTGATCCGACCCGACTGGTTGAAGGTCCCGAACGAGCCGCCCTCCAGGCGCAGCGACGCCCGCGCCGGCCCCTCGCCGCGCTTGGTCGTGAAGGAAATCACGCCGCCGATGGCGTCCGAGCCGTAGAGGCCGCTCTGGGGGCCGCGCAGCACCTCGATGCGCGCGAGGTCGTCCGTCAGGAGTTGGCCGAAGTCGAACGACCCGTTGCCGTTCGACGGGTCGGTCGCGTCGATGCCATCGATCAGCACCTTGGTGTGGTTGGAGTTGGCGCCTCGGATGAAGACGGAGGTCTGGCCGCCGGGACCACCCGTCTGAACGACGTTGAGGCCCGGCACCTGCTGGAGCGCGTCCGGCACGGTGCGGCGCTGCTGCTGTTCGAGTGTCCGCTCGGTCAGCACGGTCACGCTCGATCCCACCTGGGCGGTCGGTGTCGGCACGCCGGTCGCCGCGACCGAGATTTCGTCGAGGGTGGTCTCGACGCCGGCCGGGGCGGCAGCGAAGGGGGCGGCGGTTTGCTGGGCCGCGGCGGGAGCGCAGGCGAGGATGGGAAGGGCGCAGGACAAAGCCAGCGCTCCGCGAAGCGCGGATCGGCAGAGATGGGGCACGGCGACAGGGCCTCGGGCAACGGCAGTGGCACGTCACCGCGAACGAGGCCTCGGCGCTCGCGTCCCGATGGGATCACGCCGCTTCGACACCCGCCAGGACACCCCGCCCGACGCGTTTCGCGTGTGACCACGACTGACGGCAGGTCTCCTGGCTCGCGGGTCGCTGCCCTCTCACCGTCTTCCCGGGCGAGGCTGCCCAGTGACATGGTGGCGGAAGGCTCGCCGCTTACAGTTGCGGGGGCAGCCGCGGCATTGAGCTTTCGCCCTCACCGCGTTCCCTTTTGATCCCCGAGGGGAACCGTCAAGCGAGTGTTATTTCAGGGCCGCGCGTCGAGTCAATGAAATCGAAGCCCGGACTTCCTCCGTCTTCGTGCCGAACAGCATCCACCCGCTGAACGACGGCTTCGCGCCATTGGCGGACCTCTGCATCCGATCTCACGAAGGTCTGCTTACACAAGAAGAGTAGCCGCACGCATCGAAAGCTGCTGCCGCGGTGGATGGCGGCGCACACCACCCGGTCGCAGGAAGCGGTGCGAGACTCCTGGAGTTTGGCAACAGGCTTCGGGTGGGCAGCGGGGTTTAAGCGGCATCCACCGCCGCTCTCAAACCACCATCGATTGCTGGGCGAAGATGCCCGCCATCGCACCTTGCGATGATGCCTGGGTGACTGAGGGCATTCCGGGGGTGGCGAGGTCACCGGCGGCGTAGATGCCGGGCACGTTGGTTTCGCGGCGCTCGTCGACCTTGAGGGCGATGCCGCCGGGCGTGTCGACCGTGGCGAGGCCCAGTGTTTCATGCAGGCGTGCCGAGGGCTTGTTGCGAGGATGCGCGAACAGGATGTCGACCGGGACATGGAGGCCGGTGTCGACAATGACGCCGGCAGCATCGCCCCCGTGATTCACGACCTCGACGATCCGGCCATCCACGACAGGTACGTTGCGGCTCGCCAGACTGGCGCGGATGTCGGGCTTGATGTCGTGACCGTCGGCGAAGAGCGTCAACGTGTCGGTCCAATCGCGATACAGCTTGGCAAAGTTGTTCGACTGGGGCCCGGACCAGACAAGGCCCCAGTGCCGGCCCGCGACCTCGAAGCCGTCGCAATAGGGGCATGGCACGATGGACTTGCCCCAGCCTTCGGCAAAGCCCGGGACAGCGGGCATTTGATCGGCGACGCCATAGCTCAGGATCAGGCGGCGCGCCCCGAGGCTTTCGCCATCGCCGGTCAGGACGGAAAAATCGTCGATGGCTCCGGAAACGCTGTCGGCCCGCGCGCTGACCAGCCTGATCGTGGGGTAGCGCGCCAACTGCCGGCGCGCCTCGGCCAGGATGTCCGATGGTGGCTTGTGGTCGTGGCCGAGCAGGCCGTGCGAATGGCCAGCGAAGCGGTTACGCGGCAGGCCGGTGTCGAGAACGGTGACCTTGCGGCGGGCACGGCCGAGCTGCAGGGCGCCGGCGAGGCCGGCAAAGCTGCCGCCGATGATGATCACATCATCCATGGTGATGAGCTCCGCGTCGCGAATGGCGGGGGGGCCAAGTCTGGCGCGCGACCGCTTCGGCGGCCTTCCCCTTTGGCTTGCGTTCGCCGACTTTATAAGAATATAAATTTTGAACGCAATTTATTTTTCGAGAAGGGTTTGACATGGCGGAGCGAGATGCCGTTCAGGCCGCCGATTGGAAGGGTCAGGACGGGGGGCGCTGGGTCGCTTACCAAGCCCGGCTCGAAGCCATGCTGGCTCCGTTCGGTAAGGCCGCTCTCGAAGCCGCCGCGCCCGCGGCGGGCGAGCACGTGCTCGACGTCGGCTGCGGCGCTGGCGCATCGAGTTTCGCTCTGGCCGCCCGTGTCGGCGCGAAGGGGCACGTGCTGGGCGTGGACATATCCGAACCGCTGATCGGCAGAGCTCGCGCCCTCGCGCCAAGGGATATGCCGGCCATGTTCCAGCTGGCCGACGCCGGCAGCGTCGCGCTGCCCGAGGGCGCGTTCGACATCCTGTTCTCGCGGTTCGGGGTGATGTTCTTCGACGATCCGATAGGGACGTTCGAGCATCTGCGCCGCGCGCTCCGGCCGGGCGGCCGGGTCGCCTTCGTCTGTTGGCGCGGCGCGGCCGAGAACGATTGGGTGCGCCTCCCGATGAGCGCGATCAACGACATCGTCCCGCCGACTGCGCGGCCCGATCCCGAGGCACCTAGCCCTTTCGCGTTCGGCGACCGCGGGCGGGTGGAGCGCATCCTGTCGGCGGCCGGCTTCACCGATATCGATATCGCGCCCTTCGATGCTTCCGTCCCGTTCGGCGAGGGCGAGACGCGGGACGCGGCAATCGACGACGCGGTGGAGATGACGTTCGAGGTCGGCCCGCTGGCACGCGCACTCGCTGATCAGCCCGACGACATCCGCGCCCGCGCCTTGGCCGCGGTTCGTGCCGCCTTCGCGGGCCGCGCCAGCGAGCGGTCAGTGATGATGGACGCCGCCGCGTGGATCGTCACGGCGCGCAATCCGGCAAGCTGACTGGGGGGCACCAGGGAAGACGCCCCTCTCGATGGCTCGGCGTCAGCTATGGGAACGGGGTGGGCACGGTCAGTCCGTCGTTCACCCCGTTCGCGCTTGCCCTGCGCCAGGACCAGCGTTCCTCGGCAGGCATCGATCCCCTGCGTTGAGGTGGTCGGGCCGGACGCCTCGTACAGACGCACGTTCATCCGCACCTGAATCGGCTTGATCTGGAGTTTCCGAGCGCCTCAGTGGCACTGAGCTTCGTTTCGACCACGAACAAGAGGCGCCGCAGAGGCAATTCAAGTCCGAGGACGGGTGCCCGCCTGTCGAACGTGAGCCTGACCGTTGCGAGTATTCAGGACATCGGCGGAAGCTGCATTTCCTTACGAAGGGCCTTGTCGAAGGCGCCCGCCGGGACGAACCGGCGCAGGAGGCTGACCTGCCGCGCCTTCGGTCCCGCCGCGTAACGGCGCTTCGGCGCCTCCGCGGTCGCGGCCTTCAGGATGACCTTCGCCACGACCTCGGGCGCATCGGCGGTCTTCATGACCTCGCTCCAGAACTTGCCGCGCCCGGCCCGGTCCGCCTCGTAGATGGCCAGGGGCTTATCGGGCCGGACCAGGTTCTCGTCGAAGGCAGTCCGCGTGAAGGCGGGCTCGACGAGCACGACCCGGATGCCCTGGCCGCGAACCTCGTGGTCGAGCGACTCCGAGTAGCCCTCGACCGCGTGCTTGCTGGCGCCGTACAGCGCCATGTAGGGGGCCGGTATGAAGCCCTGCACCGAGCTGACGTTGACGATGCGACCGCCTCTCTGGGCGCGCATCAGGGGCAGAACCGCCTGGGTCGTCCGGATGACGCCGAACAGGTTCACGTCGAACATGGCCTGGGCTTGCGCGACTGAGGTCTCCTCGGCAGGGCCGCTGATACCGAAGCCGGCATTGTTCACCAGGAGATCGATGCGTCCGGTCTCGCCGAAGACCGTCTCGACCATGTCGGCGACGGATGCCTCGTCGGTGACGTCGCACACCAGCATCCTGGTCCCGCCGCCCCCATTCGGAGCGGGCTTCCGGCTCGTCCCGAACACACGATAGCCCGCGGCCTGCAAGGCCGTTGCGGTCGATAACCCGATGCCACCGGCTGCGCCGGTGACGATTGCGGTCTTGATGCTTCCCTGAGCCACGATGCCCTCCCGTTGTCGCGACAGGCCACCCGCCGCACGGCTTAATAAATTACGTGCATAATTTTAATTGGCAAGCCGCTGCGACGGTGTCGTGGCGGCTTGCCGCATCGGGAATGGAGAATGGCCCGTAGAGCCGCGTACCGGTTCGTGGTTCAGCCCCGTCGAGGTAGAAGCTCACCTCGCCGGGCGAAGGCGAGGCCGCACAGAAGCACCAGCAGCCCCAGCGCCGGAGCGGCCATCACGACCGGGTCACCGGCGCGAAGGTGACTGAAGACACCGCCGGCCATCAGCGCGGCCAGCAACAGCGCCCCGTAGGCGACGGAACCCCGGACCCAGAGCGAGCCCGCGCCGAGCAACTGGGCGATGCCGACCGCGTACATGAACCAGGACGGGTAGCCGAAGCGCCCGAAATTCGAGACCTCGAACTCGGACGCCGTGAGCTTCATCCCGGCCGCGACGACGAAGACCACCGTGAGCAGGAGTCGGAGCGCCCACTCGCCGAGGCGTCGCCCATTGGATGTGACAATCATCGGGGGCGTCTCCTCAAGACGGGACGGTCAGCGCCTGGCGACCGCAGCCGCGGCGGGCAAGGGCGTCACGGACGGGAGGTCGGTGGGATCGCGCGAGAACATGCGGCCCGTCGCGAAGGCCGCTGCGTTGACGAGGCCCATGACGACGAACCCGGCCGAGACGGCGAGGAAGGTGCCACCCGACCCGAACCCGAGCGCCGAGGCAGTCCAGGCTCCGCCCAGCGCCACCCCCATCCGGAGCAGGCTGGCAGCGAGCGGCCAGCCGACGCGACCCGCGCCCTGGGCTGCGAAGTAGAGGGCCAGCCCGAACCCGAAGAACCCGTAGAACGGGCCGACCACACGCAGATAGAGCGAGCCCGTGTCGAGCATCGCCGGGTCGTCCCCGAACAGGCCAAGCCAGGCGACCGGATGCAGGGCGGCCGCGATCCCGATGCATTCCGTCAGGACGCCGGCGGCGGCTGCGCCGGTCAGGGCTGCCCGACGGGCGCGGGCATGGTCCCCGGCTCCCAAGGCCGTACCGACGATGGCCGCGATGGGCGAGCCCAGACCGAAGACGAGGGGAACCAAGAGATATTCCAGCCGCGCACCGGTGCCGTACCCGGCCACGGCCGCCGGCCCGGCTGCCCCTACGAAGACAGTGGCGGCGATGACCGTGACGTTGGAGGTCACGCTGGCGATGCCCGAGAGCACCCCGATGCGGAGGATCTCCCGGGACGGGGCCCAGGTCAGTTTCGGCAAGCGCCGGCTCGGGCGCAACACGCCGCGGCCCGACCAGATGTAGGCGGCGAAGACCGCGGACCCCACGGCGTAGTAGGCCGCGAACGCCACGCCGCCGCCCGCGACCCCAAGCTCGGGGAACGGTCCCCAGCCGAAGATCAGCGCGGGCGAGAGCGGCACCAGCACGACGGCCCCGACGCAGGTGACGATGGCCGGGAGCGCCATGTTGCCGGTGCCGCGGATCACCGCCGACAGCGCGTTGAACAGCCAAATCAGGACTGCCCCGCCCAAAACGATGCTCGCGTAGGTGGTCGCGGCCCGGAGCGAGCCTCCGGCCCCACCCATCAGTGCGTAGAGAGTGGGCCCCAGGGGAAGGGCAACGACGCTCGTCGCGATGCCGAGCCCCAGGCCGAGCGCCGTCGCGTGCCAAGCCAGGATTCCCGCATCCGCCCGTCGGTCCGCACCCAGCGTGCGGGAGACCGCCGACTGGATGGCGCCCCCCATCCCGCCGGCGGAGAGCATCTGGACCAGCATCACCACCGGGAAGACGATGGCCATGCCGGCCAACGCGTCGGTCCCGAGCATCGACACGAAATACGTCTCGATCAGGCCGACGGAGGTCTGGACCGCCATCACCAGAATGTTGGGCGCGGCCATCCGGGCCAGGGTCGGCACGAGAGGCGCTTCCAGCAGGCGGCGCGTGCGTGTGTCCATGGCGGAACCCTCACGAAGTCATGGATTGCGAGCCCAGACGCCTGGAATCGGCGGGATCCCCGCCGAGCGCTCCGGCTCAGGCGGCCTCGACGGCGAGGGCGATGCCCTGGCCGCCGCCGATGCAGAGCGTGACCAGCCCGCGCCGGATGCCGTCCCGGCGCATGGAATGGAGCAGGCGGGTCGTCAGGACCGCGCCGGTCGCCCCGATCGGATGGCCGTGCGCGATGGCTCCGCCCTCGACGTTGACGATGTCCTCGGGCAGGCCAAGCTCCTTGGCCACGGCGAGCGGCACCACCGCGAAGGCCTCGTTGATCTCGACGCGCTCCAGGTCGCCGAGCGACCATCCGGCCCGTTCCAGCGCCTGGCGCACGGCCGGTATCGGACCAAGGCCGAACAGGCCCGGCTCGCAGGCGCCGACGCCGTACGCGACGAGGCGACCGAACGCGTCGAGGCCCTTGGTTTCCGCGAAGGCCCGTTCGGCCACGATCATCGCGGAAGCGCCCGAGTTCAGGCCCGGCGCGTTGCCGGCCGTGATGGTGCCGTCCTTCCGGAACGCCGGCTTCAGCCTCGCCAGCGTCTCGACGTTGGTCTCGGGACGGGGAGCCTCGTCGCGCGTGAAGATCTCTACGCCTCTGCGGCCCTTGATCTCGACTGGAACGATCTCCCCGTCGAAGGCGCCCGCGGACCGAGCCCTCTCGAACCGCTGCTGGGAGCGGGCCGCCCAGGCGTCCTGCGCCTCCCGGCCGATCTCCGAGTGGGCGGCCACGGCCTCGGTGTGCCAGCCGGAATGCTCGCCCGAGAAGGCATCGACGAGGCCGTCGGCGAGCATGCTGTCGAGGAGCTGGGCGTGGCCCATCCGATGACCCCAGCGCCCACTCCCCATCAGGTACGGCGCCCGGTCCATGTTCTCCATGCCGCCCGCGACCGCGACGTCGTGATGGCCGAGCCGGATCTCGTCGGCCGCCGTGGCGATGGCCTGGGCTCCCGAGCCGCAGACGCGGTTGACGGTCAGCGCCGGCACGGAAACGGGCACACCGCCGTTCACTGCGGCCTGTCGGGCCGGGTTCATGCGGTTGCCGGCCTGCACGACGTTGCCCATCGTCACGCTGCCGAGCCGGCTGGCGTCGAGGCCGGCGCGGCGCAGGGTCTCACGGACCGCGACCGCGCCGAGTTCGGTCGCTGCGACGTCCTTGAGGCTGCCGCCGTAACCGCCGATGGCGGTGCGGACAGGATGGCAAAGCACGATCTGGCGGGTCGACATCGGCGAAACTCGGGTCAGCAGGGGGGGCGGCGAAATTCCTGCGCGGTCAGCCGACGGCGGGATGCGTCCCGGCGGTAGGCAGATCGAACAGGAGGCAGGTCGTGCTTGCGGTCGCGACGAGGCGGCCGGACTCGTCGCTGAGGCGACCTTCGGCCACGGCTTGTTGCCGACCGGCGTGGATGACTTGCCCGACGGCCGTCAGAAGGCCGGACCGATCGGTGGCCGCGCGCAGGAAATTCAACTTGAACTCGAGCGTCGTGTAGCCGCGTCCGACCGGCAAGGTGGAGTGCACGGCACACCCCATGACGCTGTCGAGAAGCGTGGCAAGGGATCCGCCATGGACGGAGCCCAACGGATTGAAGAGGTACTCCGCGGCCGGCATGCGCATGGTGGCCGTGCCAGGATCGGCGGACACGAACTCGATACCGAGCAATTGGATCACGGGCGGTGGCGCGATCTCCCCCGCTAGGAGCGCGCGCAGGAAGTCGATCCCTGCCAGGGCTTGTCCCGCCGCGGCGATGGAACGAGGATCGGCCCACTCGACGACCCTGCGCCGCGAAGGTGCGTGCGTTTCAGGATGCGCTTCGCCCGTCATCGATGAACCTTCGTGGGGATCTGCCGGTCTTGGAGCCGCGGCTCCACGACCGAGGAGCGAGACCGTCGGCCCAAGGGCGAGCCATGTCGGCGGCCCGCTTCCGATGGGCTGCCGGAACCGAACTCTGGCTTTGAGACCGGGGCGAGCCTTCTTGGTGGCCGTCGGTCGCCGCGTTATTGGACGTTCACGGAGCGGAGATGGAAGCTCGGTGCGTCACCTCCGGCCTCGGGCGGCTTGGACATGAGCCCCAATTGGCCCTCGCAGACCCAGATCCTGTCGCCGGAAACCGCTACGCCGGTGGGGCCCGCGAACTGCCCGATCGGCTCGATCCTGGCACTGTTTCCGGAGACCGTGACACGGCTCAGGGCGCCGCTGCCCTCGACCATCAGGAACCCGTCCTTGAAGGCCCGCAGCCCGTCCGGGAACTTCAGCGGACGCGGCGTTTCGAGCTGCGTGACCTGACCGGCCGCGCCCTGCTTCACCTCGATGCGAAACAGCTCGCCGCCCATGAAGGTGTTGACGTAGAGGTTCCCGTCGGGGCCGAAGGCAATGCCGTCGAGCCCCTTGCTCAGGGCCGGGTCCTCGATGAAGACCTCGAACTCCGTGGCGCCGGGTTTGAGCCGCAGGATCTGGGGCGCGAACGTGTTGGTGACGTAGAGCGAGCCGTCGCCGTCGAGGGCGAAGTCGTTCGCGAGCGCCTTGGCGCCGGGCAGCCTGACACTCGTCTTCATGGCCCCCGTCGCGACATCGAAGGCCTTGACCCACGCGCCTTCCGTGCCGGTCGGCCCCTTCGCTCCGAGGGCCGTGGCGTCGTTCGAGGCGACCCAAAGCACGCCACGCTGGGGATCGGCGAGCAGGCCGAAGGTCGACCGGGTGCCATGGTCGCCCGGCTTCAGGAACTGCGACGTGACGGCCCCGTCCGCGGCGAGCTTGAGAACCCCGCCATCCGCGATGCTGCTCACAAAGATCGTGCCGTTCGCGTCCGACGTCACGCTCTCCGGGAAACGAGTGCTCTCCGGCAGCCGCACGCTCGTCGAACCGTCGGAGGCGAGGGCAGGAAAGCTCAAGGAGGCGACGGCGAGCGAAAGCCTCACTGCGCGCCTGAAATGCCCTCTGCGACGCGCCGAGCGACTTGGGTTCATCATCGTCAGCTCCTCTGAGGTGACCGAGACGGGCCATCGTCCCGTGACGGCCCGATCCACCTGGGAATCAGCATCAGTAAAAATTATGATATTAATCTATTTGACCGCGTTGAACCGGTCAACGCGGATTCCGCTTTGGTTGGGATGACCCGCTTCGAAAAGCGGGGTCCCGGAACGCTTCAGCCGGTGACGGTGGTGCGCGCCGCCTTGAGCAACTCGTCGGCCAACGCCTCGTCGTCGACGCCTCGCGCCAGCACTACCGCCCCGACCATGGTCGACAGCGCCACGAGGGAGCGCTGCCGACGACGCTCCTTGGAGCTCTTGGGCAGCCTGTCCGCGATGAGGCCGGCGAGCCCCTTGACCGCATGGGTGAACCGCGACCGTAAGGCGCTGCCGGCAGGCTCGCGCCCCACGTCGTTCACCAGGGCCGCGACGGGGCAGCCTTTCCCGGGTGTCCGGACGTGTCCGAGGGAGAGGTAGTTCTCGATGAAGGTGTCGAGGTTCGCCCGGTATTCGTTGCCGATCGCCGCGTCGAACGCCTCGGCCGCAAGGGCTTCCTTGTTGGCGAACTGGCCGTAGAAGCCGCCATGGGTCAGGCCGGCGGCCGCCATGATGTCCACGACGCCGATCCCGTGCAGGCCACGCTCCCGGAACAGGGCGGACGCGACCTCGACGACACGCTCTCGGTTGAGCTTGGCTTGCTCCTGCGAGACCCTGGGCATCCTACCGTCCTTCGCCGTTGAAGATGATCATATAGATGCAATGAGTCATGTATTGAAGTGGCGATGGGTGTTGAGCTTCCCCGGAGCGCTCCAATGCTGTGAAGAAAGCTGATCGACCGGCCTACGCGAGGTGAGCGGAAGCGCAGGCCGGTCGACGCATCGCACGCTCGACGGACGAACGCGCGATCTCGGGATGCCCCGAAGACGGGGCATCGAAGGGGGCGGCCCGTATCAGGGTTTGGCGGGCATCGGCACCGAGCCTGCGCGAGAGGCAGCCTCGTCCCTGCGCGGTTCCCGCACGACGCGGAACCAGAGGGCGTAAAGCGCGGGCAGGAACAGCAGGGTCAGCAGCGTGCCGACGCCGACGCCGCCGATCAGCACGTAGGCGAGCGCTCCCCAGAACACCGAGTGGGTGAGCGGGATGAAGGCCAGCATCGCGGCCGCCGCCGTCAGGATGACGGGGCGCGCCCGCCGCACGGTCGATTCGACGATGGCGTCGTAGTCCGACAGCCCCGCGGCCTGATCGTGGTGGATCTGGTCCACGAGGATCAGGGTGTTGCGCATCAGGATGCCCGACAGCGCGATCAGGCCGAGGATCGCGTTGAAGCCGAAGGGTTGCCCGAAGATCAGCAGCGTCGGCGCGGCCCCCACCAGCCCGAGCGGGGCGGTCGCGAACACCATGAACATGGCGGAGAACGACCGGACCTGGATCATGATGACCGTCAGCGTGACGAACAGCATGACCGGGAATACGGCTGCCAGCGACAGTTGCGCCTTCACGCTCTCCTCGACCGAGCCGGCCGTGTCGATGCGATACCCCGGCGGCAGCTTGGCCTTGATCGGGTCGAGCAGTGGGAAGACCTGGGCGTGAATGTCCGGCGGCTGCTTGCCGTCGAGCACGTCGCCCTGCACGCGGATGTAGGTCTCGCGGTTGTAGCGCTTGAGCACTGCGTCCTCGTAGCGGCTTTCCAGCCGGGCAACCTGCGAGACCGGCACCTGGCGCCCGTCCTTCGTCGCA
This sequence comes from Methylorubrum extorquens, assembly GCF_024169925.1. Lineage (NCBI taxonomy): Bacteria > Pseudomonadati > Pseudomonadota > Alphaproteobacteria > Hyphomicrobiales > Methylobacteriaceae > Methylorubrum > Methylorubrum extorquens. The sequence goes on along the minus strand of NZ_JALJXF010000001.1, from coordinate 4,409,475 downwards.
AGCGTCAGGTCGCCGATGTCGCCGAGTGAGCGCCGCTCGGGTCCGGGGCTGCGCAGGAGTACGTCGACCGAGCGCAGGTTCTCGCGCACCTGGGTGGCGGGCGTGCCGTTGAGGTAGTTCTGCAACTGCTGGCCGGCCTCCTTGGGGGTCAGGCCGATCAGGCGCAGGCGCTCCTGGTCGAGGGCGAGGCGCAGGCTCGGAGTCTTGTCGCCCCAATCGAGGTGGACCATCCGCATGTTCGGGTTGGAGGCCATCGCCTCGGACACCTCGGCGGCGATGCCGCGGATCACATCGAGGTCGGGTCCGACCACCCGGAAGGCGACGGGGAAGCGCACCGGCGGCCCGAACACGATCTGCAGTACCCGCACCCGCGCCTCGGGGAAGCGGCCCGCGTCGACGAGCCCGCGCACCTTGACCCGCAGGGCGTCGCGGGCCGCCGCGTCGGCGGTCTGCACCACGATCTGCGCGAAGGCGGGATCGGGCAGTTCGGGGTCGAACGAGAGCACGAAGCGCGGCATGCCCTGCCCGATGTAGCTCGTGATCTCCCTGGCCTCGGGAAGCTCGCGTACGGCCGCCTCGACCCGCTTGACGCTGGCTTCCGTCGTGGCGAAGGCCGAGCCCGCCGGAAGGGTGACCTCGACGATGAGTTCGGGGCGCTCGGAGTTCGGGAAGAACTGCTGCTCGACCTTGCCCATGGCGACCACCGCACCCGCGAACAGCGCCACGGTGATGCCGGCGGCCCACCATTTATGGTCGACCGACATCCGCACGATCCGGCGCAGGCGCTCGTAGTTCTTCGTGGCGTAGATCGCGTCGTGGCCGCCCTCGACTCGTCTGATGTTGGGCAGGAGCTTGACGCCGAGATAGGGCGTGAAGGTCACCGCCACGATCCACGAGATGATGAGCGAGAACGAGACCACCCAGAAGATGTTGCCGGCATACTCGCCCGCCGTCGAGGCGGCGAAGCCCACGGGCAGGAAGCCGGCGATGGTGACCAGCGTGCCGGTGAGCATCGGCGCGGCGGTCGAGCTCCAGGCATAGGTCGCCGCCTCGATGCGGTCGTAGCCCTCCTCCATGCGCACCACCATCATCTCGATGGCGATGATGGCGTCGTCGACGAGGAGGCCGAGCGAGATGATGAGGGCGCCGAGCGTGATGCGGTCGAAGTCGCGGCCGGTGAGCATCATCACGACGAACACCGCCGAGAGCGTCAGCGGCACGGCCAGCGCCACAACGATGCCGACCCGGAAGCCCAGCGCCACCAGGGACACGAGGATCACCACGCCGAGCGCGGTGAAGAACTTCACCATGAACTCATGGATGGCGTCGTCGATGACCTTCGCTTGGTCGGTGATCTTGGTGAAGGTGATGCCGACGGGTGTCTCGTGGTGGATGGCGACTTCCTCGGCGTTCAGGGCCTGGCCGAGGGTCAAGCCGTTGAAGCCGGGCTTCATTACGAGGCCGAGCATCAGCGCCGGCTCGCCGTCGTTGCGGATCTCGAAGGTCCTGGGGTCCTCGTAGCCGCGCTTGACCTCGGCGATATCGCCGAGCTTGAGGCTGCGGTCGCCCGCCGCCACCGGCAGGTTGCGGACCGCCTCGATCCCATCGATGGCCCCGTCGAGCCGCAGGTAGACGCGCGGGCCCTCGGCCTCGACGAAGCCCGCGGGCGTCACGTCGTTCTGGTTGGCCAGCGCGGCCAGGACCTGCTGGCCGTTGATGCCCAGCGTCGCGAGGCGCTGGTAGGAAATCTCGACGAAGATCTTCTGGGCCTGCTCGCCGAGAATGTTGATCTTCTCGACGCCCGGCACCCGCAGCAGGCGCTGGCGCAGGTCCTCTGCGCGCAGCACGAGCTGGCGGTGCGGCAGGCCCTTGGCCTGCACGGCGTAGAGGGCGAAGTAGATGTCCGAGAACTCGTCGTTGAACAGCGGGCCCATCACGCCGCGGGGTAGGCTGGCGGCTTGGTCGGAAAGCTTCTTGCGGGTCTGGTAGAACTCCGATTGCAGCTTGGCCGGAGGCATGTTGTCCTTGAAGATGACCTTGGTCACCATCAGGCCCGGGCGCACCGTAGTCTCGGCCCGGTCGTAGTAGACGAGTTCCTGCAGTCGCTTCTCCAGCGGGTCGGCGACCTGGCGCTGCATCTCCTCCGCCGTGGCTCCGGGCCAAGCGGCCGAGACCGTCATGACCTTGACGGTGAAGGCCGGGTCCTCTGCGCGTCCAAGCTTCTCGAAGGCGAAGAAGCCCGCGCCTGTGAGAGCGATCAAAAGAAATAAGGTGACGGCCCGCTCGCGGACGGCGAGCGCCGAGAGGTTGAAGCCGCTCATCGCACCACCCCGGTCATGCTGGCGGGCGCAGGGCGCACCTTCTGGTCGGCCTTCAGGAGGTGGGCTCCGAGGGCCACGATCCGGTCACCCGGATTGAGGCCGGTCGCGAGTTCGGCACGCTCCTCGCCCATGCGGGCGACCTGCACGGCCTGCGGCTTCACCGTCTGACTTTCGGCATCGTAGCGCCAGACCGAGGTGCCGCGTCCCTGGTTGAAGAGGGCGGTGAGGGGCACCTCGACCGTCGCGGCACGGGCGGCTTCGCGGGACTTGAGCTGCAGGGTCACGGTAGCGCCGAGCGGCGCGTCCTCGCCGCCCCCCGACAGGATGTAGCGCGCCCGGTAGGTGCGCGTGGCCGGATCGGCGATGGCGGAGAGCTCGCGCAGGCGGGCCTGATAGGTTGCCTCGCCCTCGGCATAGAGCGTCGCCGAAGCCTCGCCCTTGGCCAGACGCCGGCTCGCCTCGGGCAGGAAAATCTCCGCCTCGCGCGACCCGTCACGCGCCAGCTTGACCACGGTCTGGCCGGCGGCGACCACCTCGCCCGGATAGGAGGGCACCTCCATGACCACGCCGTCGGCATCGGCCTTGAGCTCGGCGTAAGCCGCTTGGTTCTCGATCTGGCTGGCCTGGGCCTCGGCGTTGGCGAACTGGGCGATGGCGGAATCGGCCGCGCCCTTGTTCTGGTCGTAGGTCTGCTTGGAGGTCCAGCCGTCCGAGACGAGCTTGCGGCTACGCTCCTCGTCCGCCTTGGCCTTGATCATCTGCGCGCGTGCCGCCTCGACGGAGGCACGCGCCGCGTTGAGCGCGAGGGTGAAGTCGGTGCGGTCGAGACGCATCAGCGGCTGCCCGAGATGCACCCGGTCCCCCGGATCGACGAGACGCTCGAAGATCTTGCCCCCGACGCGGAAGCCGAGGTTGCTCTCGGTTCGAGCCCGGATCACGCCGGTGTAGCGCGAGACCCCGCCGACCGCCGGAGCGACCTCGGCGACTTGGACCAGGGGCGGCTCCGGCGTCACGGCCGTCTCGGCCGGCGAGCAGGCCGCAAGGGCCAAACCGGTCAGGCCGATCATCCATCTCGCATCCATAGCCGGTTCCCCATGACCAACTGAGTGTTTGAAATTAAGCCCATCATCTATTACGGCCGTCATCTATCGTCAATGGCTTTCGCGCCCGCCGGTCTACGGCTTCGGAAAAAGTCGAGGTCCGATGCTCGGACGGGGAGCCGGCGAGGTCCGGACCGACGAGACGTCCAGGAAATTCAGGGTGTTGCGAATGTCAGTGCCACTGTCCCGACCGTCGCGACGCGCGGTCGTCATGTCTTCCCTGGCGGGGGGGCGCGTCTGGCCTGCTTGCCGAGGGTGGGCCCGCCAAAGGCTCGCAACCCACGGAAGGGCGTATAGAAGGCCCAGGCGAGCCGCCGGCAGGCCGTAAGGTCACGGTCGAGCGACGGAGCGGGATCTGCCTGATCGGCCTCAACAGGCCCCACGTTCACAACCGGGTCGATCCCGAGGCGTTCGGCGCCATGGCACGGGCTTACGCCGCGTACGATGCCGATGACGACCTTCGCGCCGCCGTGTTGTTCGGGCACGGCGAGAACTTCACGCGTGGCATCGACGTCGATGCCTTCGCCGAGGTGTTGAGGACGGGCAAGGCGCGCGCGCCCGATGCCGACGGGATCGACCCGTTGGGACGGCGCGCCCTCCTGAGCAAGCCGCTCGTCGTGGTCGTGCATGGCGACACTTGGAACATGGGCCACGAACTCTTCCTCGTGGCCGACATCCGCATCGCATCGGCCGAGACACGCTTCGCCCAGGACGAGAACACCCACGGACGCTTTCCAGGGGGAGGCGCAACGGTGCGGTTTCCGCGCGAGGCCGGCTGGAGCAACGCGATGCGATACATGCTGACCGGCGACCACTGGGGAGCCGAGGAGGCGCGGCGCATGGGGCTGGTGCAGGAGATCGCCCCGAACCCTCGCTCCGCCCTGGAACGGGGGCTGGACATAGCCGCTCGGATCGCCCGCTGCGGCCCGCTGGGCATCAAGGCCACCCTGGGGTCGGCCCGCGTCGCGGTCGGCCAGTCGGAAGGCGTGGCGTTCTCCAACCTCGCCGAGCAATACCGGGCGCTCTACGCCACCGAGGATTTCCTCGAAGGCCGCAAGGCCGAGGCCGAGGGGCGGGAGCCGGTCTATCGCGGCCGATGAGCGCCTCCGCGCGACTGGGCGTAGCGGCATCGGGTGCATCGCCAAAGATGTGACGAGCCCGACCGGTTGCGCACACGGGGACGCAGCAATATAGATTTATATCAAAATATATTTTCAGGGCGATCAGCGCTGGGAAGCCCGTTTCGCAAAATCCTGGCATCCCGGCCATCAGTTCGCCCCAGGCCGACGATCCGTACTCCATGAAGCTCGAAGATCATCCTACCGTGAGGCGTCTGCCCGCGGCGGGACTGGCAGACGGCACACCGCCCACACACAAGCCTCGACGACGGCGCGCTACTCGCGCGGCGCGGTCGGAAAATCACGCAAGGTGGCGACGCTACGCATCGCTCACCGAAGCGTGAAGAACGGGGCCTGAACAGGCCATAACAAACGCGGTGGCAAACGTGACAAGCGCGAGGTCAGCGGTGGAGCGTTAAAAATGCTGACGCTTCAGCTCGTTAGTTGGAGCGGGCGATCGGGATCGAACCGACGACATTCAGCTTGGGAAGCTGACGTTCTACCACTGAACTACGCCCGCATCCGGCCGCTCACGGAGCAATGAGGCGCTCTTGAGCCGGAGGGTGGTTCCGAGCACGGGGCTTCGGACGCACCCCATTTTCATAAGCGATGGCGGACGCCTGTCCACCCCTAAAATGCGTCGCCGCCGCGCCGCCGGGTCCGGTTGCCGATGCTGCGGCCGGCGATCAGCCAGTAGACCAGACCCGAGACGGCGCCCGTCACGAGGAGGATCGCGGCCAGCCGCGCTTCCGCGGCCGACGCCACCGATCCGGCGGCCGGGGGCGGGCCGCTGCGGGCGAGCCAGGGCAGAAGCGCCGTGAGGCCGCCCGACGCGCCGCCGTACCAGAATGGGGAGCGCAGCCCGAGCGTCTCGCCGACGAGCGCGGCCAGCGTCGGCGGCAGGCTCAGCAGGAGGCTGAGCGCTTGGGCGAAGAGGATCACGGCCATCACCGCCATATCCGGCGGAACGCCTTGCGCGAGATCCGACAGGCCGGCGAGGAGACCGACAAGGCCGAGTTCGCCCAATGCCTCACGGAAGCCCGGATCGAGCAACACCCCGGAGCCGAGTGTCAGGGCGCCGGCCGGGATGGCCACGATCAAGGCGAAGGCAGCCAGAAGGAGGCGTCCGAGCCACGCCATCGGGGATCGGGTCTCCCTGTCGCTCCGTCGGGGCGACGGCGGCTGGGCGATCGATAGTCCGACGGAGCCGGATCGAGCAACCGACCTCACGCCGCCCTGCCCGGGGCTCGTTCGGGCCCTCTCGGAGAAGCCGACGGCGCGTTCGGCCTCATCGCGTCCGCCCGCCGCACGCGATACCGCATCGGACCGAAGGGATCGGCCGGGTGCCGGAGGATCGCTCAGCAATCGAGCGTGGTGTCGCGCTCCCATTGCGTCAGGTGGCGGCAGTAATCGTCCCATTCCGAGCGCTTGAGCTTGAGGTAGCTCGGCACGAAGGCACCGAGCGCCTCGTTGAGGACGGGGCTCGCTTCGAGGGCGCGGAGCGCATCGAGCAGGTTGAGCGGCAGGCGCTTGACGCCCTCCACGGTGTGGCCATCGGTGTACATGTTGATGTCGAGGCGCTGCCCCGGATCGCGCCCCTGGCGAATGCCGTCGAGGCCGGCGGCGAGGAGGCCCGCCTGGAGCAGGTAGGGGTTGGCTGCCCCATCCGCGAGGCGGAACTCGAAGCGCCCGCCGTCGGGGATGCGGATCATGTGGGTGCGGTTGTTGCCCGTGTAGGTCACGGTGTTGGGCGCCCAGGTTGCGCCGGAGGTGGTGCGCGGCGCGTTGATACGCTTGTAGGAGTTCACGCAAGGGTTGGTGAGCGCGGCGAGCGCATCCGCCGAGTGGATCAGGCCGCCGATGAAGTGGTAGCCGAGCTTCGACAGGCCGATCTCGTCCGAGCGGTCGGAAAAGACGTTCTGGCCGTCGCGCCAGAGCGAGACGTGGGCGTGGCAGCCCGAGCCCGTCAGGTCCATGAAGGGCTTGGGCATGAAGGTCGCGCGGAAGCCGTGCTTCTCGGCGATCGAGCGGGTCATGTACTTGAAGAAGGCGTGCCGGTCGGCGGTGATCAGCGCGTCATCGTAGTCCCAGTTCATCTCGAACTGGCCGTTCGCGTCCTCGTGGTCGTTCTGGTAGGGCTTCCAGCCGAGCGCCAGCATCGCGTCGCAGATCTCGGTGATCACCTCGTAGCGGCGCATCAGGGCGGATTGGTCGTAACAGGGCTTGGTCTGCCGGTCGGCGGTGTCGGCGGGCTCCGAGCCGCAGGGCGTGATCAGGAAGAACTCGCACTCGACACCGCTCTTCATCTGAAGCCCCTCGCGGGCCGCTTCCTTGATCAGGCGCTTGAGGATGTTGCGCGGCCCCTGCTCGACGGCCTTGCCGTCCATGACGAGGTCGGCGGGCAGCCAGCCGACTTCCGGCTTCCAGGGAAGCTGGATCAGCCCCTCGGGGTCGGGCATGGCCAGCAGGTCGGCATCCGCCGGGCTCATGTCGAGCCAGGTGGCGAAGCCGGCAAACCCCGCGCCGTTGCGGCAGGTGCTGGCGATCGCGGCGGCCGGCACCAGCTTGGCGCGCTGGGTGCCGAACAGGTCGGTGTAGGAGATGAGGAAGTACTTGATGCCGCGTTCCCGGGCGGCGGCTTCGAGTTCGTGCGTCATTGCAAGAATCCTCCCGGCTTGGTGGTTCGGCCCCATCGTCACAAAAGAAAAAGGGCCGCCCTCGAAGCCTCGGGAGCGGCCCACGCAGATCACATGCCGGACGCCGTCGGGTTCTTGCCGGGAATCCAGCCGGTTCCGGCGAGCGGCACCTGTGCCATCGCCGCGGCCTCGATGGTGAGCGCCACCAGATCCTCGGGTTCGAGGTTGTGCAGGTGGCTCTTGCCGCAGGCCCGCGCGATGGTCTGGGCCTCCAGCGTCATCACCGCGAGGTAGTTGGCGAGCCGGCGGCCGGCGAGTTCCGGGTCGAGGCGCTTGGCCAGTTCCGGATCCTGGGTCGTGATGCCGGCGGGGTCGCGGCCCTCGTGCCAGTCGTCGTAGGCGCCGGCCGTGGTGCCGAGTGCTTCGTACTCGGCCTGCCAACGCGGGTCGTTGTCGCCGAGCGCGATCAGCGCAGCGGTGCCGATGGCGACCGCGTCGGCGCCGAGCGCCAGCACCTTGGCCACGTCCGCGCCGGAGCGGATGCCGCCCGACACCACGAGCTGCACCTTGCGGTGGAGCCCCAGATCCTGAAGCGCCTGAACCGCCGGGCGGATCGCGGCGAGTGTCGGGATGCCGACATGCTCGATGAACACGTCCTGCGTCGCGGCGGTGCCGCCCTGCATGCCGTCGAGCACCACCACGTCGGCGCCCGACTTCGCCGCGAGCGCGGTGTCGTAGTAGGGGCGCGAGGCGCCGACCTTGACGTAGATCGGCTTCTCCCAATCGGTGATCTCGCGCAGTTCCTCGATCTTGATGGCGAGGTCGTCCGGCCCTGTCCAGTCCGGGTGGCGGCAGGCGGAGCGCTGATCGACGCCGGGCGGCAGGCAGCGCATCCCGGCGACGCGCTCGGTGATCTTCTGGCCGAGCAGCATGCCGCCGCCGCCGGGCTTGGCGCCCTGGCCGATGACGACCTCAATGGCGTCGGCCTTGCGCAGGTCGTCCGGGTTCATGCCGTAGCGCGACGGCAGGTACTGGTAGACCAGGGTCTTGGAATGGCCCCGCTCCTCCGGCGTCATGCCGCCGTCGCCGGTGGTGGTGGAGGTGCCGGCGATGGTGGCACCGCGTCCGAGCGCCTCCTTGGCGTTGGCCGAGAGCGAGCCGAAGCTCATCCCGGCGATGGTGACCGGCGTCTTCAGGTGGATCGGCTTGCTCGCGAAGCGCGCGCCCAGCACCACCTCGGTGCCGCAGCGCTCGCGGTAGCCTTCCAGCGGATAGCGGCTGATCGAGGCGCCGAGGAACAGGAGGTCGTCGAAATGCGGCAGCGCGCGCTTCGCCCCCGCGCCACGGATGTCGTAGATGCCGGTGGCCGCCGCGCGGCGGATCTCGGACATCACGTCGGGGGTGAAGGTCGCCGACAGACGCGGCTTGGTGCGCGGAGGCTGGCGATGATCCGTCATCAGTAGGCTCCGGCGTTGTCGACGTGGAAGTGGTAGAGGGTGCGAGCCGAGCCGTAGCGGCGGAATTCGCTCGGGCTCACTTCCCCGGCGAGGCCGGCGGCGGCGAGCTTCTCGGCGAGTTCCCTGAGATGCTCGTCGCGCATCGCCTTCTCGACGCAGTCCGCGCCGAGGCTTTTGACCGAGCCGCGCACGTAGAGCTTGGCCTCGTAGAGGGAGTCGCCCAAGGCCTCGCCGGCGTCCCCCAGCACTGTGAGCGTGCCGGCTTGTGCCATGAAGGCCGACATGTGGCCGATCGAGCCCTTCACGACGATATCGACGCCCTTCATCGAGATGCCGCAGCGGGCGCCCGCATTGCCGTCGATGATGAGCGTGCCGCCATGGGCCGTGGCGCCGGCCGACTGGCTGGCATCGCCCCGCACGTGGACGAGGCCGGAGATCATGTTCTCGGCCACCCCCACGCCCGCATTGCCGTTGACGAGAACGGTGGCGAGCTTGTTCATGCCGGCGCAATAGTAGCCGACATTGCCCTCGATCTCGACGGAGACCGGCGCGTCGAGCCCGGCGGCGATGGCGTGGCGCCCGTCCGGACCGGTGACGGTCCAGTGAGTCTCGTTGGTGTCGGGCCGCAGGGCGTGGAGCGCCCGGTTCAGCTCGCGCAGAGGGGCGGATCGCAGGTCGAAGCTCGGCATCACTGGCGCTCCCCGGAGGCGTGGTGGCTGACGCGCTCCCACGCGTAGACCTTGGCCGGCTCGGGCTCGAACACGCGGGCGGTGTCGATGCCGGGCAGGCCCACCAGCGCCCGGTACTCGGAGCCGAAGGCGACGTAGTCGTCGGTCTCGGCCATTACGGCGGGCTTGCAGGCGATGGGGTCGCGCACCACGGCAAAGCCGTTCTCGGTGCCGACCACGAAGGTGAAGAAGCCGTCGAGATCGGTCAGGCTCGATTCCAGCGCCTGCTTCAGCGAGGCGCCCTCGCGCATGCGCCAGCTCAGGTAGCCGGCGGCGACCTCGGTGTCGTTCAGCGTCGCGAAGCTCAGGCCCTCGTGCCGGAGGCGGCGGCGCAGGTCGTTGTGGTTCGACAGCGAGCCGTTATGGACGAGGCACTCGTCGGTGCCGGTCGAGAACGGATGGGCGCCGTTGGTCGTCACCGCGCTCTCGGTGGCCATGCGGGTGTGGCCGATGCCGTGGGTGCCGGCCATGCCCTCCAGGGCGAAGCGCTCGGCGACAGATGCCGGCAGGCCGACCTCCTTGTAGATCTCCATGCGCCGGCCCGCGCTCACCACATCGATGCCCGGCGCGTTGTCCTTGAGCCAGGCGCGGATCTCCGCCTCGCGCTCCGCCGGGACGGACAGGACCGTGTGGGTGTCGCGCTCGGTCGCCTCGGTGGAGAGTGACAGCGCCCCTTCCATCTTCGAGACAGCCTCGCGCAGGGCCGAAGCGCGGGGACCGCGCAGAGTCAGCTTCACGCTGCCTGCATCCGAGATGCCGTCCGAGCCGTAGACCGCAAAGCCCGCGCTGTCGGGACCGCGATCCGTCATCGTCTCCAGCATCTTGGAGAGCATCGCGCCGAGCTGCGGTTCAAGCTTCGGATTCTTGAGGAATAGTCCGACAATACCGCACATCGGCGTCGCCCCGTCCGTTCGATCAGTGTCGAGAGGGATCGCACGGTGCCGCGGTTACGTCAACTTTCAGGCACGAAAATTTCCTCTCATGAAACTGACGACGCGACTATCATTCGCGCTGCCGCCTCCCTTGCCGGTTTGAGGAAGCAGTACTCCGATGAAACCTGCATCCCCTCTCCCCGCCCGGCGGGGAGAGGGTGAAACCCAGCTTCAAGCGAAAGGATGATGGCCCGTTCGCTGGGAGGTTACCGCGTCAGGACTCAGCCCCCTGCTGCCCGCGCCGCCGCTCGGCCCGCGACAGCTCGTCCGCGCTCGCAAAACCCGTCGCTGTCGCGATCTCGGCGCGGCTCAACGCGCTCTCCCGGCCGAGTTGGTGTGCCCGGTCGAGGCGCAGGTGCAGGTAATGCCGGTGCAGCCCGCGCCCGAGGCCGTCGCGAAACAGCCGCTCCAACTGCCGCACCGAGACGTGGGCCAGTTCCGCCAAGGCTTCGCGCGGGAGCGGCGCCTCGACGTTCGCCTCCATCGCCGCGAGCACCCGCAGCAGGCGCGGGTCGCGCACGCCGAAGCGCTGGCGCAGATCCATCCGCTGCGGGCTCAGGCCCTCGCGGATCTGGTTGTGCAGGAACCAGTCGCTGACGCCCGCCGCGAGGCCGGCGCCGTGGTCGCGCCCGATCAGGTCGAGCATCAGGTCGAGCGCGGCGATGCCGCCGGAGCAGGTGATGCGGTCGCCCTGGATCTCGAACAGCGATCGGACAACCGCGATCTCGGGGTAGCGCTCCTCGAAGGCCGGAACGTGCTCCCAGTGCAGGGTGCAGCGCCGCCCCGAGAGCAGGCCGGCGCGCGCCAGGAGATAGGGCCCGCCGGAGATGCCGCCGAGCGTCACCCCGTGGCGGGCGAGCCCGCGCAGCCACGCGAACAGGGCGGGATCGTCGAACTCGGCCGGATTGCCGCCGGCGCAGACGAAGACGCGGTCGGCGGCGATGCTTCCGGCGCCCACGGCGACGTCGGTGAGGATGCCGAGCCCGTTCGAGGCCTGCACCACGCCGCCGCCGGGAGCGGCGTGCCACCAGCGGTAGAGTTCGCAGCCCGACAGCGTGTTGGCGGCGCGCAGGGGCTCGACCGCCGCGGTGTAGGCCATCAGCGGAAAGTCCGGCACCAGCACGAAGCCGACCGTGCGCGGGGCGGGTGTGGCCGCCCGCGGCGCCCTGCGCCCGGACCGGGCCCGGCCGGTCGGTTCGTGTGTCTCATGCATTTCTACGCGATTTGCCGGAATCATGTCGCGAAATGCAAGCCAGACCGCGGGCGATGTCGGCTAGTGCTGGGGGCGAGCGACACTCCTCCGGCGATTGAGCGGATCCCCGCATGCGCTACTCCCTCTTCAGCGTCCTGGGACAAGCCCTGCGCGGCCAGCGCGACTGGACCCCGCAATGGCGCGACGCCGCCCCGCAGGAGGCCTACGACGTGGTGATCGTCGGCGGCGGCGGGCACGGGCTCGCCACCGCCTACTACCTCGCGCGTGAGCACGGCATCACCAACGTCGCCGTGCTGGAGAAGAGCCACATCGGCTCCGGCAATGTCGGGCGCAACACCACCATCGTGCGCTCGAATTACGGTCTGCCGGGCAACATCCCATTCTACGAGCGGTCGATGAAGCTCTGGGAGGGGCTGGAGCAGGACATCAACTACAATGCCATGGTCAGCCAGCGCGGCGTGCTGAACCTGTACCACTCGGATGCGCAGCGCGACGCCTATGCCCGCCGCGGCAACGCCATGCGGCTCGCCGGCATCGACGCCGAACTTCTGGACCGCGAGGGCGTGCGCCGCCTCGTGCCGTTCATCGACTTCGACAACGCGCGCTTCCCCGTGAAGGGCGGCCTGCTCCAGCGCCGCGGCGGCACCGTGCGCCACGATGCGGTGGCCTGGGGCTATGCCCGCGCGGCCGACGCGCGCGGCGTCGACATCGTCCAGAACTGCGCCGTCACCGGCATCCGCCGCGAGAACGGCCGCGTCACCGGCGTCGAGACCAGCCGCGGCTTCATCCGTGCGGGGAAGGTCGCGATCTCGGTGGCCGGCTCCTCCTCGCTGCTGGCCGGCATGGTCGACATGCGCCTGCCGATCGAGAGCCACGTGCTCCAGGCCTTCGTCAGCGAGGGCGTGAAGCCCCTGATCGACGGCGTGATGACCTTCGGCGCCGGCCACTTCTACGTCAGCCAGTCGGACAAGGGCGGCCTCGTCTTCGGTGGCGATATCGACGGCTACAACTCGTATGCGAGCCGCGGCAACCTCCACACCATCGAGGACGTGATGGAGGGCGGGATGGCGCTGTGGCCCGGCCTCGGGCGCCTGCGGCTGCTGCGCCACTGGGGCGGCATCATGGACATGTCGATGGACGGGAGCCCGATCATCGACCGCACCGATATCGGCGGCCTCTATCTCAATGCCGGCTGGTGCTACGGCGGCTTCAAGGCGACGCCGGCCGCGGGCTTCTGCTTCGCCCACCTGATCGCCCGCGACGAACCCCACGCGGATGCGAGCGCCTACCGTCTCGACCGCTTCGCCACCGGTCATCTCATCGACGAGAAGGGCATGGGCGCGCAGCCCAACCTGCATTGATACTTCCTTGGCGGCGCCCGCTGCGCGGGCGCCGATCTCGAAGAGGAGCGACACGCCATGCGCATCCGATGCCCCCATTGCGGCGAGCGCGACAACGGTGAGTTCAGCTATCTCGGCGACGCCGCCCCCGTGCGTCCCGACGGGATGGATGCCTCGGCGCAAGCCATGCACGACTACGTCTATCTGCGCGACAACCCCGCCGGGACCATCCGCGAACTCTGGTACCACGCTGCCGGATGCCGCTCCTGGCTGGTCGTGACCCGCGACACCCGCACCCACGCGATCGAATCGGTCGAGCCGGCGCGCGACGTCGCGCGGGCGCACCGCTCGGGAGAGGCCGCATGACCACGCTCGCCCTTCAGCGCGCCGAGGCGCCCGCTCCCGCGAACGCGGCCGACCAGCCGTTCCGCACCGCCGCCGGCGGCCTGATCGACCGGAGCCGGCCGCGCGACTTCACCTTCGACGGGCGGCGCCTCACCGGCTTCCATGGCGACACGCTGGCCTCGGCGCTGCTCGCCAACGGCGTGCGCCTCGTCGGCCGCTCGTTCAAGTATCACCGGCCCCGCGGCATCCTCTCGGCGGGTTCGGAGGAGCCGAACGCCCTGGTGGAACTGCGCTCCGGGGCGCGACGCGAGCCCAACACCCGCGCCACCATGGCCGAACTCTACGAGGGGTTGGAGGCGACGAGCCAGAACCGCTGGCCCTCGCTCGCCGTGGATGCGCTCTCGGTCAACGCGCTGCTCAGCCCCGTCTTCGCGGCGGGCTTCTACTACAAGACCTTCATGTGGCCGGCCGCGTTCTGGGAGAAGCTCTACGAGCCGATGATCCGGCGTGCAGCCGGCCTCGGCCGGGCCGCCGACGCCCCCGATCCTGACACCTACGACCACGTTCATGCCCATTGCGACGTGCTCGTCATCGGCGGCGGCCCGGCCGGTCTTTCGGCGGCGCTCACTGCGGGCCGCTCCGGCGCGCGGGTGATCCTGGTCGACGAGGATTTTTCGATTGGCGGCCGCCTGCTGGCGGAGCGTCGCGAGATCGGCGGCGCGAGCGGGGCCGAGTGGGCCGCCCGGGCGGTGGCCGAACTGGAGAGCTTGGCCGAGGTGCGCATCCTGTCGCGCACCACCTTGTTCGGCGTCTACGACCACGGCGCCTACGGTGCGGTCGAGCGCGTCTCCGACCATCTCGCGGTGCCCCCGGCCCACGCCCCGCGCCAGCGGCTGTGGCGGATCGTGGCGCGGCGCGCGGTGCTCGCGGCCGGCGCCATCGAGCGCCCGCACGTCTTCGGCGGCAACGATCGCCCCGGCGTGATGCTGGCCGGCGCGGTGCGGACCTATCTCAACCGCTACGGCGTCTTGCCGGGCCGGCGCCTCGCGGTGTTCACGTCGAGCGACGACGGCTGGCGCACTGCCGCCGACATCCTGGCCGCGGGCGGCGGGCTTGCGGCGGTGATCGACACCCGCACCACCGTTGCCCCCGCCTTGCGCCGGATGGCGGAAGCCGCCGGGGCGCGGGTGGTGACCGGCGGATACGTTGCCGGCACCAAGGGCCATCTGGGCCTCAGCGCGATCCAGGTCGTGGACGGCTACAACAGCACCGAGACCATTCCCTGCGACGGCCTCGCCATGGCCAATGGCTGGAACCCGATCGTCCACCTCGACTCGCATCTCTCCCGCCGGCCGGTCTGGGACGGGGCGATCCACGCCTTCGTGCCGGGCACCCTCCCCTCCGGCATGCGGGCGGCGGGCGCCGCCGCCGGGCGCTTCACCCTCGCCGAATGCCTGGAGACCGGCGCGCAGGCCGGCGCGGAGGCGGCGACCGATTGCGGTTTCACCGCGATGCCCGAGGCCGCGCCGCTGACCGACCCGGAGAGCGTGAGTCACACCCCGCTCTGGCGCGTGCCCAAGCCCCGCGGAAAGGCCTTTGTCGATTTTCAGAACGACGTGGCCGCCTCCGACGTCGAACTCGCCCACCGCGAGGGGTTCCGCGCGGTCGAGCTGCTGAAGCGCTACACCACGCTCGGCATGGCGACCGACCAGGGCAAGACCTCGAACCTCGCCGGCCTGTCGATCATGGCCGAGCTGACGGGCAAGGACATCCCGAGCGTCGGCACCACGGTGTTCCGCCCGCCCTTCACCCCCGTCGCCATCGGCGCCTTTGCCGGCCATCACCGCGGCAAGGAATTCCGTGCCACCCGCCATGTCCCGTCGCACGCCTGGGCCGAGGAGAACGGCGGCGTCTTCGTCGAGACCGGCCTGTGGCTGCGCCCGGCCTACTTCCCCCGCGCCGACGAGACGGATTGGCTCGACACGGTGGTGCGGGAGGTCGAGACCGTGCGCGCCCGCGTCGGGATCTGCGACGTCACCACGCTCGGCAAGATCGACATCCAGGGCCGCGATGCGCTAGCGTTCATCGAGCGGGTCTGCGCCAACCCCTTCGCAACGCTGCCCGTCGGCAAGGCCCGCTACGCCGTGCTGCTGCGCGAGGACGGCTTCATCCTGGATGACGGCACCGTCGCGCGCCTCGGCGAGACGCACTACGTCATGACCGCCTCGACGGCGAACGCCGCGCGGGTGATGCAGCACCTCGAATTTTGCCGGCAATGGTTATGGCCGGAGCTCGACGTGCAACTCGCCTCGGTCAGCGAGCAATGGGCGCAATATGCGGTCGCCGGCCCCCGCGCCCGCGATACGCTCCGCCGGATCGTCGATCCCGGCTTCGACCTCTCCAACGAGGCCTTCCCGTTCCTCGCCTGCGCCGACATCACCGTCGGCGGCGGCATCCCGGCGCGGCTGTTCCGCATCTCGTTCTCGGGTGAACTCGCCTACGAGTTGGCGGTGCCGGCCGCCTACGGCGACGCCGCGTGGCGGGCGGTCATGCAGGCGGGCCTGCCCTACGGCATCACCGCCTACGGTTCGGAGGCGCTCTCGGTGATGCGCATCGAGAAGGGCCACGCGGCGGGTGCCGAAATCAACGGCCAGACTACCGCCCGCGACCTCGGTCTCGGCGGGATGCTCGCCAAGAAGAAGGACTATGTCGGCCGCCTGATGAAGGAGCGTCCGGGGCTGGTCGATCCGGCCCGTCCGATCCTGGCCGGTTTCCGGCCGGTCGATCCCGGCGTGCGGCTACGGGCAGGCGCGCATTTCCTGAGTCTCGACGCGGAGCCGAGCCTGGAGGCGGACGAGGGCGTGATGACCTCGGTCGCCTACTCGCCGAGCCTGAAAGGCTGGATCGGCCTCGGCCTGATCCGGCGCGGGACGGAGCGTCACGGCGAGCGGGTGCGCGCCGCCGATCCGGTGCGCGGCGCCGACATCGAGGTCGAGATCTGTTCGCCGGTCTTCGTCGATCCCAAGGAGGAGAAGCTGCGTGTCTGAGGCGGCAACGATCCAAGCTTCGGCTTTCCAAATGCCCGCATCCCTCTGGCGCCCCCGCGGCGCCTGGGAAGGGGCCGCGAAGACCGGACGGCACGGCGCGGCGAAGGGCCCAGCGGGCATCCGCCTGCGGCTCCGCGAAGGCTGCGGCCTCGCCACGCTCATCGCGGCGGATGGAAAAGAAGCCGACTTACAAGCCGCTCTCGCGGATCGGTTCGGCCCGTCCCTGCCGGAGGCCGGCACCGCCGTCTTCGAGGGTGAGACGGGTTTGGTTTGGTCCGCGCCCGGCCAGTGGCTCGCGGTGGCGCCATCACCGCGCGATCTGTGGGATCTGCCCGAGACCCTGCGCGGCGTCGCGGCAGTCACCGACCAGAGCGACAGCCGCGCCCTGGTGCGGATCTCCGGTCCGCAGGCCCGCGCCCTACTCGCCAAGGGCGTCGCGATCGATCTGCATCCTCGCGCCTTCGGGCCGGGCCGGGCGGCGGTGACGAGCATCGCCCATATCGGCGTGCAGCTTTGGCAGCGCGATGCCGGCCCGACCTACGACCTCGCCGTCGCCCGCAGCTTCGCCGGCAGCTTCTGGCGCTGGCTGGAGCACGCGGCGGCCGAGTTCGGCTACGAGGTCGAGGGCGCGTAGGGCGCGGATCAGCGCCGGCCGAAATAGCGCCGGTCCGCGGCGCCGTTCTCGGAGAGCGGCATGACGAGGCGCCCCGTCCGGTCGATGAGGCCCCAGCGCCCGCCGACCATGGAGGCGGGCTCGCGTCCGTCCGAGCGGCAGCCCTCGCAGACCAGCGCCTCGCCGCGGGCGTTGAATGGGAAGGACCAGTCGTAGGGCGTGGCGAGGACGAGCCGCAGCCGGCGGTCGTAGAAGGCGACCTTGCGCTCGCGCCGACTGCGCACGAGGCCTTGCGCGAACGGGTCCGGCCCGTTGTCGAGCATGTAGACGGGCAGTGCGAGGCCGTCGCGGCGTGCCCAGAGACAGCCGACTCCCGGCACGCGCAACTCGGCCAAGCCGCGCTCGAACTGCATCCGCGCGGCGTGCGCCGGAGCGACCCGGACCATCCCGCCCTCACGCCGGGCGCAATGCTCGTACGAGTCGAGATCCCGTCGAAAGTAGGCGCAGGCCAGCGGATACGCGGTGGCCGCCGCGCCCTGGCCTGCGCCGAGCGCCGGAAACGGAAGCGCCACGAGCACTGTGAGGCCAGCCAGAACCCTCCGCGCGACCCGATGG
Source organism: Methylorubrum extorquens (assembly GCF_024169925.1). Taxonomy (NCBI): domain Bacteria; kingdom Pseudomonadati; phylum Pseudomonadota; class Alphaproteobacteria; order Hyphomicrobiales; family Methylobacteriaceae; genus Methylorubrum; species Methylorubrum extorquens. The sequence continues at coordinate 4,392,010 of NZ_JALJXF010000001.1, read as the reverse complement.
GAATGGCGGCTTCGCAAGGGGAGTGCTTCGGCGCGGATCGCAGTCTCAGCCATCCGCCGCCTCTACCCGCCTTCCGTGCCGCGGACAAACCAAGAGGTTGAGGCGAGCGTCCCTACCCGACGCCGGTCGGCCCGTCGATCACCCGGCGCACCCGGCGGGCCAGCTCCATCCGCTTGTAGGGCTTGTTGATGATCTCGAACTCGGTGCCGCCCGCGTCGGTGCGCTCCATCGAAGCCTCGGCGTAGCCGGTGGTGAGCAGCACCTTGATCTTGGGCTGCCGCTCCCGCGCGGCGCGGGCCAGCATCACGCCGTTCATGCCGCCGGGCATGATGAGGTCGGTGAACAGCAGGTCGATGCGCCCCTCGCCGTCGAGGATTTCGAGCGCCGCCTTGGGACCGTCGACGACGGTGACCTTGTAGCCGAAATCCTCCAGGATGATGCCGGCGGTCTCGGCCACGTCGGGCCGGTCGTCCACGACGAGCACCGTCTCGGTGCCGTGCCGGTCGGCGGCGCGGATGGTCGGCTTGTGCTCCTCCTCGGCCTTCTGGTCGGAGGCGGGAAACAGGAGCCGCACCGTCGTGCCGTGCCCGACCTCGGAATAGATCTTCACCGAGCCGCCGGATTGCTTGGCAAAGCCGTAGACCATGGCGAGGCCGAGTCCCGTGCCTTTGCCCTCACCCTTGGTGGTGAAGAACGGCTCCATAACGCGCGCTAGGATCTCGGACGGCATGCCGGTCCCGGTATCGGTCACCGAGATCACCACGTAGGCGCCCGGCGGCACCGTCTTGTAGAGCGCGGTGTCCTCGTCCTCGATCAGCAGGTTCTCGGTCCGCACCGTGACCGAGCCGCCCTCCGGCATCGCGTCGCGGGCGTTGATCAGCACGTTGAGCAGGGCGACCTCGGCCTGCGTCGGGTCGATGCGGGTGGTCCAGAGGTCCGACGCGAGAACGGATTTCAGGACGACGTCGTCGCCCAGCGTCCGCCCGGCCATCTCGCCCATGCTCTCGACGAGGCCGTTGAGGTTCAGGAGCCGCCCCTCCAGTCGCTGCTTGCGCGAGAAGGCGAGGAGCTGGTGGGTGAGCTTGGCGGCGCGATCGGTCGCCGCCCGCACCGCCTCGCCGGCCCGGCGCATCCGCGGCACGTTGAGGGTGGGATGGTCGAGCAGCGCCAGCATCACCTCGTTGTGGCCCGACACGACCTGCAGCAGGTTGTTGAAGTCGTGAGCGATGCCGCCGGTGAGCTGGCCGAGGCTCTCCATTTTCTGGGCTTGGTGCAGCGATTCCTCCGCATCGCGGCGGCGCGACACGTCGAGCTGCGAGCCGAAGAAGTAGACGAGGTCGCCCGAGCGGTTGAACACCGGGCTGACGAACAGCGCGTTCCAGAACGAGGAGCCGTCCTTGCGGTAGTTCAGGATCTCGGCGGCGAATTCCCGATGCTCCCGGATGGCGTCGCGCACCTCCGAGACGGTGTCGCGGTCCGTATCGGGGCCCTGGAGAAAGCGGCAGTTCGATCCAATCAGCTCGTCGGCCGAATAGCCGGTCATCCGGACAAAGGCGCGGTTGGCGAAGATGATCGGGTTGTCCGGCTGGTGCGGATCGGTGACGATCATCGGCATGCGCGTCGTCTCGACGGCCGCGAAGAAGATGTCGTGATGTTGATCGACGACGCCGGAGGCACCGCTGCCGGTGACAGGCGTATTCGGCCCGGGTGCACTGGGCTTCTCGGGTGACGAAGGCATCGAAACTTTCCAGCGGGGACGACCCACTGGGTCGGATTGCGCGTGTCAATCCGATGCTACAGCAGCGCGTTCCCGATGAAATGACGGCTTGAACGCTTCGTGAACGACACAAGGTCGCAGAACCGGCGGGCAGGTTGGATTGCGCCAATCCGCCGCCCGTCACGGCATCGCAGCCGGACCCGGAAGGCCAGGGCCGGCTGCCACGGGATCAGACGTGGATCGCGCGCTTATCGACGGCGAGCGCGGCTTCCTTGATCGCCTCGGTCAGCGTCGGGTGGGCGTGGCAGGTGCGGGCGATGTCCTCGGCGGAAGCCGCGAACTCCATCGCCACGGCGACCTCGGCGATGAGGTTGCCGGCATCCGCGCCGACGATGTGCACCCCGAGCACGCGGTCGGTCTGCGCATCCGCGAGGATCTTCACGAAGCCGTCGGTGGTGCCGTTGGCCTTGGCCCGGCCGTTGGCGGTGAAGGGGAACTTGCCGACGTTGTAGCCGATCCCGTCCTTCTTCAGCTCCTCCTCGGACTTGCCGACCGAGGCAACCTCCGGGAAGGTGTAGACCACGTTCGGGATCACGCCGTAATTCACGTGACCCGACTGGCCGGCCAGGATCTCGGCGACCGCGACGCCTTCGTCCTCGGCCTTGTGCGCGAGCATCGGCCCGGCGATCACGTCGCCGATGGCGTAGATGCCGGTCACGTTGGTGGCGTAGTGGTTGTCGGTCTCGATGCGGCCCTTGTCGTCGGTGGCCACACCCACCGTCTCGAGCCCGAGCCCTTCCGTGTAGGGCACCCGGCCGATGGCCACGAGCACCACGTCGGCCTCGAGCTTCTCCGAGTCGCCGCCCTGCGCCGGCTCGACGGTGACGGTCGCGCGGCCCTTCTTGCCGGTCTCGACACCGGTCACCTTGGTCGAGAGCTTGAAGACCATGCCCTGCTTGGCCAGGATGCGCTGGAACTGCTTGCCGACCTCGCCGTCCATGCCCGGCAGCACGCGGTCGAGATACTCGATCACCGTCACCTCGGCGCCGAGGCGGCGCCAGACCGAGCCGAGTTCGAGCCCGATCACGCCCGCGCCGATCACCACGAGGCGCTTGGGCACCTCGGCGAGTTCGAGCGCGCCGGTAGAGGAGACCACCGTCTTCTCGTCGATCTCGACGCCCGGCAGCCGGGTCACGTCGGAACCGGTGGCGATGACGATGCTCTTCGTCTCCAGCAACTGGTTGCCGCCGTCGTCCGAGATCACCTCGACGCGGCCGGCCCCCGCGATGCGGCCGCGGCCGTGATAGGTGTCGACCTTGTTCTTCTTGAGCAGGAACTCGACGCCCTTGGTGTTGCCGTCGACGCCGCCCTGCTTGAAGCCCTGCATTTTTTTGAGATCAAGCTTCGGCGTGCCCACGTCGATGCCCAACTCCGAAAAGTGCTTGTTGGCCTCCTCGAACGCCTCAGAGGCGTGCAGCAGCGCCTTCGAGGGGATGCAGCCGACGTTGAGGCAGGTGCCGCCGTGGGTCGCCCGCTTCTCGACCACCGCGGTCTTCAGCCCGAGCTGGGCCGCCCGGATGGCGCAGACATAGCCGCCGGGGCCGGTGCCGATGACGACGAGATCGTAGGACATCAAGTCTACCTGACGAGTCGGAGAAGAAGTCGAGCAAGCCCGCGCGCGGAGAAAATAAGAGAGACGCCAGCGCGGCTATCGCAGCGAAATCAAGAAGCAAGGCGACGAACTGACGGCCGTCGGCAGGTCGGTGTCGGCAGCCATCGCGGGCGAAACCGCCATCGCGATCGCTGCCGACAGCGCTGTTTACAGGTCGAGCACGAGGCGGGCCGGATCCTCCAGCGCCTCCTTGACGCGAACGAGGAAGGTCACGGCCTCCTTCCCGTCGACGATGCGGTGATCGTAGGACAGCGCCAGATACATCATCGGCCGCGCCTCGATCTTGCCGTTGCGCACCACCGGCCGCTCCTCGATACGGTGCATGCCGAGGATGCCCGATTGCGGGGCGTTGAGGATCGGCGTCGACATCAGCGAGCCGTAGATGCCGCCGTTGGTAATGGTGAAGGTGCCGCCCTGCATCTCGTCGATGGAGAGCTTGCCCTCGCGCGCCTTCTTGCCGAAGCCCGAGATCTTCTTCTCGATGCCGGCGATCGAGAGGTCGTCGGCGTCGCGCACCACCGGCACGACGAGGCCCTTATCGGTGCCGACCGCGATGCCGATGTGGTAGTAGTTCTTGTAGACGAGATCCTGTCCGTCGATCTCGGCATTGACCGCCGGCACGTCCTTGAGGGCGCCGATCACCGCCTTGGTGAAGAAGCCCATGAAGCCGAGCTTCGTCCCGTGCTTCTTCTCGAAGATGTCCTTGTACTGCGAGCGCATCGCCATCACCGCGCCCATGTCCACGTCGTTGAACGTGGTCAGCATCGCCGCCGTTTCCTGGGCGCTCTTGAGGCGCTTGGCGATGGTCTGGCGCAGCTTGGTCATCCGCACGCGCTCCTCGCGCGCGGCATCGTCCGGCGCGGAGGGGGCGCGCGGCGGGGCGGGGGCCTTGGTCTCGCTCTTGGCGTCCTGGGCCGGGGCCTTCTGGCCGTTCTTGTCGATCGCGGCGAGCATGTCGCCCTTGGTCACGCGGCCGTCCTTGCCGCTGCCGTTGAGGCTCGCCGGGTCGATGCCGGATTCGCGGGCGAGCTTGGCCACCGCCGGGCCGCTGTCGTCGGCCGGGCGCCCGTCGGTGGGCGGAGCGTCGCCGTGGCTGCCGTAGGAGGCGGAGGATTCCTGGGCCGGGGCGTCGTCCTTGGCGGGCTTGCTCTCGCCCTTCTCCTCGCGGGACTGTGCCTTGGTCTCGGCCGGCTCGGCGCTCTTCGGAGCGGGCTTCGCATCCGACTTGGAGTCCGATTTGCCCGAACCCTTGCCGCCCTCGACGATCGAGCCGAGCACCGCGCCGGGCTCCACCGTCTCGCCGTCCTTGACGAGGATCTCGCCGAGTTCGCCCGCTGCGGGGGCGTTCACTTCGAGGGTGACCTTGTCGGTCTCGAGTTCGACGAGGGGCTCGTCGGCGGCCACCGTGTCGCCGGGCTTCTTGAACCAGCGGCCGATCGTGGCCTCACTGACGGATTCGCCGAGCGTGGGGACGAGGATGTCGGTCGCCATAATCTGTGTTCACCGGAGTTTCGGGGCGCGCATCGGGCAGGCGCGGCCCCGGTTGGTGGGTCGGTCGAAAAGTGCCGGCGGCGTCAGACCGCCAGCGCCTCGTTGAGGAAGGCCTGGAGCTGGGCGAGGTGCTTCGACATCAGGCCGACCGCGGTCGAGGCCGAGGCCGGGCGGCCGACGTAGCGGGCGCGCTTCGAGGCGGAGCCGGCTTGGCCCAGCACCCAATCGAGATAGGGCTCGACGAAGGACCACGAGCCCATGTTCTTGGGCTCTTCCTGGCACCACACCACCTCCGCGTTGCGGAAGCGGGTCATCTCGTTGGCCAGCGCCTTGAGCGGGAACGGGTAGAGCTGCTCGACGCGCATCAGGTAGACGTCGTTGACGCCGCGCTTCTCCCGCTCGTCGTAGAGGTCGTAATAGACCTTGCCCGAGCACAGCACGACGCGCCGGATCTTGTCGTCGCGGGTGAGCTTCACGCCGTTCTCGTCGTGCTCGGCGTCGTCCCACAGGATGCGGTGGAAGGTCGAGCCGTCGGCGATGTCCTCGATCTTCGAGACCGCCCGCTTGTGGCGCAGCAGCGATTTGGGCGTCATCAGGATCAGCGGCTTGCGGAAGTCGCGCTTCAGCTGGCGGCGCAGGATGTGGAAGTAGTTCGAGGGCGTCGAGCAGTTGGCGACCTGCATGTTGTCCTCGGCGCACATCTGGAGATAGCGCTCCAGACGGGCCGACGAGTGCTCCGGTCCCTGGCCCTCGTAGCCGTGGGGCAGCAGCATCACGAGGCCGGACATGCGCAGCCACTTGCGCTCGCCCGATGAGATGAACTGGTCGATCACCACCTGCGCGCCGTTGGCGAAGTCGCCGAACTGCGCCTCCCACAGCACCAGGGAGTTCGGCTCGGCCAGCGAGTAGCCGTACTCGAAGCCGAGCACCGCTTCCTCGGAGAGCATCGAGTTGATGACTTCCAGGCTCGCCTGCCCCTCGCGCAGGGAGTTGAGCGGGGTGTAGCGCTGCTCGTTCTCCTGGTCGATCACCACGGCGTGGCGCTGCGAGAAGGTGCCGCGCTCGACGTCCTGGCCCGAAAGCCGGACCCGGTGGCCCTCGATCAGCAGCGAGCCGAAGGCGAGCGCTTCCGCCGTCGCCCAATCGATGCCGACACCGGTCTCGACCGCCTTGGCGCGGTTGTCGAAGAAGCGCTGGATCGTGCGGTGCAGGTGGAAGCCCGGCGGGGGCGTGGTGATCCGGGTGGCGATGTCGCGCAGCGTCTCGAGCGGCACGCCGGTGCGGCCGCGGCGGGGATCGTCCACGTCCTCGCGCACCGCCTTGAAGCCGGACCAGCGCCCGTCGAGCCAATCCGCCTTGTTCGGCTTGTAGCCGCCCGCGACCTCGAGCTCACCCTCCAGTATCGAGCGGAACTCGGCCTTGCGCGCGTCGAGCTGCTCCTGGGTCAGGTCGCCCTGCGCGACGAGTTTCTTGCCGTAGGTCTCCAGCGCGGTCGGATGCTTGCGGATGCGCTGGTACATCTTCGGCTGGGTGAAGGCCGGCTCGTCGCCCTCGTTGTGGCCGAAGCGGCGGTAGCACAGCATGTCGATCACGACCGGCTTGCCGAACTTCTGCCGGTACTCGACCGCGACCTTCGCCGCGAAGGTCACCGCCTCCGGGTCGTCGCCGTTGCAGTGGAAGATCGGCGCCTCGACCATCTTCGCCACGTCGGACGGATAGGGCGAGGAGCGCGAGAAGCGCGGATCGGTGGTGAAGCCGATCTGGTTGTTGATGATGAAGTGGATCGAGCCGCCGGTGCGGTGACCCTTCAGACCGGACAGGCCCAGGCACTCCGCCACCACGCCCTGGCCCGCGAAGGCCGCGTCGCCGTGGATCAGCAGCGGCAGCACACGGCGGCGCTCGACGTTGGGCTTGGCCTTCTGGTCCTGCTTGGCACGCACCTTCCCCAGCACCACCGGATCGACGATCTCGAGGTGGGACGGGTTGGCGGTGAGCGAGAGGTGGACGGTGTTGTCGTCGAAGGCGCGGTCGGACGAGGCGCCGAGATGGTACTTCACGTCGCCCGAGCCCTCGACCTCCGCGGGAGAGGCCGAGCCGCCCTTGAACTCGTGGAACACCGCCCGGAAGGGCTTGGCCATCACGTTGGTGAGCACGTTCAGCCGGCCGCGATGGGCCATGCCGAGCACGATCTCCTCGACGCCCAGCGCGCCGCCGCGCTTGATGATCTGCTCCATGGCCGGGACCATCGACTCGCCGCCGTCGAGGCCGAAGCGCTTGGTCCCGGTGTACTTGAGATCGAGGAACTTCTCGAAGCCTTCGGCCTCGATCAGCTTGTTCAGGATCGCCCGCCGCCCTTCCGGCGTGAACGAAATTTCCTTGTCCTTGCCCTCGATGCGCTCCTGGATCCACGCCTTCTCCTCGGGATCGGAGATGTGCATGAACTCGACGCCGAGCGTCTGGCAGTAGGTGCGCTCCAGGATCGCGACGATCTCGCGGATCGTCGAGAATTCCATGCCCAGCACGTTGTCGAGGAAGATCTTGCGGTCCCAGTCGCTCTCTTGGAAGCCGTAATGCTGCGGGTGCAGTTCCTCGTGGTCGCCGCGCGGGGCGAGCCCGATCGGGTCGAGCTTGGCGTGAAGGTGGCCGCGCATGCGGTAGGCGCGGATCAGCATGATCGCGCGCACGGAATCCTTGGTCGCCTGCTCGACCGAGACACCGGTGGCCGCGACGATGGCCGCGCCCTTGGTCGAGTCGCCTGGCTTGCCGGGCTGAGCCTTGGCCTGGATCTTCTCGCCGAGCGTCTTTTCCAGGGCGCCCCAGTTGCCGTCGAGCGCCGAGACGATCTCGCCGTTCGCCACGACCGGCCAGTTCGGCTTGGCCCAGGAGGCGCCCTCGGCGTTCTTCTTCACCAGGGCGTTGTCCTCGCCCAGATCCTTGAAGAACTGTTGCCACTCGGGATCGACCGAGTTCGGATCGCGGGCATAGGCCGCCTGCAGTTCCTCGATCCAGGCGGCGTTGGCGCCGTAGAGGAAGGAGGTTCGAAGAAGCGCTTCGTTCGCGTCCTGGCGTGCCATCGCTGCCTGTCCTACCGCTCGGGCGGCGCTGTCTCAGCGGGCCGCCGCGTCGAGTTCGATCCGGCGCGTCGATCCGAGCGAGGTTTCAGAACCCCGCTTCGCGCCTCCGGATCAGGCCGGGGCACGGTCGCGCCCCGACATGTTCTTCCATATGGGTCGCCCGAGCACGCGTGCGGTGCAACACAGCCGCGCAGGTCCCGGTTACAGACCCCCTCAACTCTTCATCACCTGGACTTCAGCACGTCCACGAGCGTGGAGCCGAGCCGGGCCGGCGAGGGCGAGACGCGGATGCCCGCAGCTTCCATCGCCGCGATCTTGTCCTCGGCGCCGCCCTTGCCGCCGGAGATGATGGCGCCGGCATGGCCCATGCGGCGGCCGGGGGGCGCCGTGCGGCCGGCGATGAAGCCGACCATCGGCTTCTTGCGGCCGCGCTTGGCCTCGTCGGCGAGGAACTGCGCCGCCTCTTCCTCGGCCGAGCCGCCGATCTCGCCGATCATCACGATCGACTCGGTCTTGGGATCGGCGAGGAACAGCTCCAGCATGGCGATGAATTCAGTGCCCTTCACCGGATCGCCGCCGATGCCGACGGCGGTGGTCTGGCCGAGCCCCTCGACGGTGGTCTGGAACACCGCCTCGTAGGTCAGCGTGCCGGAGCGGGAGACGATGCCGACGGAGCCCGGCTTAAAGATGTTGGCCGGCATGATGCCGATCTTCGACTGGCCCGCGGTGACGACGCCGGGGCAGTTCGGCCCGATCAGGCGGGACTTCGAGCCTTCGAGCGCTCGCTTGACCCGCACCATGTCGAGCACCGGAATGCCCTCGGTGATGCAGACGATCAGCGGGATCTCCGCCTGGATCGCCTCGCAGATCGCATCGGCCGCGCCCGGCGGCGGCACGTAGACGACGGAGGCGTCGGCGCCGGTGGCCTCGCGCGCCTCGGCCACGGTGTCGAACACCGGCAGGCCGAGATGGGTGGAGCCGCCCTTACCCGGGCTCGTGCCGCCGACCATCTTTGTGCCGTAGGCGATGGCCTGCTCGGAATGGAAGGTGCCGTTCTTGCCGGTGAAGCCCTGGCAGATGACCTTGGTGTTCTGGTCGATGAGAATGGACATCTGTCAGCTCAACCCTTCTTCACGGCGGCGACGATCTTCTGCGCGGCGTCGTCCAGATCGTCCGCGGGGATGACGTTGAGGCCGGAGTTCCGGATGATCTCCTTGCCCTCCTCGACGTTGGTGCCCTCCAGGCGCACGACGAGCGGCACTTCGAGGCCGACGGCCTTCACCGCCGCGATCACGCCGCGGGCGATGACGTCGCACTTCATGATCCCGCCGAAGATGTTGACGAGGATGCCCTTCACCTGCGGGTCGGCGGTGATGATCTTGAAGGCCGCCGTGACCTTCTCCTCGGAGGCGCCGCCGCCCACATCGAGGAAGTTCGCCGGCTCCTCGCCGTAGAGCTTGATGATATCGAGCGTGGCCATGGCCAGACCCGCGCCGTTGACCATGCAGCCGATGGTGCCGTCGAGCGCGATATAGGCGAGGTCGTACTTCGAGGCCTCGATCTCCTTGGCGTCCTCCTCGGTCTCGTCGCGCAGCGCGACGATCTCGGGGTGGCGGTAGAGCGCGTTCGAGTCGAAGGAGATCTTGGCGTCGAGGCACTTGAGACCGCCCTCGCCGGTGAGCACCAGCGGGTTGATCTCTAGCATGCTCATGTCCTTGGCCGTGAAGGCCGCATAGAGCTTCTCGGTGAGCGCGCCCGCTTCCTTGGCCTGGGGCCCGGAGAGGCCGAGCGCCTTGGCGACGGCACGGCCGTGATGGGGCATGATGCCGGTGGCCGGATCGACCGAGAAGGTGACGATCTTCTCAGGCGTGTCGTGGGCGACCTGCTCGATGTCCATGCCGCCTTCCGTCGAGACGACGAAGGCGACGCGGCCAGTCTCGCGATCGACCAGCATCGACAGGTAGAACTCGGCGGCGATCGCCGCACCTTCCTCGATGTAGAGGCGGTTGACCTGCTTGCCGGCCTCGCCGGTCTGCACCGTCACCAGCGTCTGCCCGAGCATCTCGGCCGCGAACTGCACCACCTCGTCCTTGGACTTGGTGACGCGCACGCCGCCCTTGGCGCCCTCGGGCGCGCCCTTGAAGGTGCCCTTGCCGCGCCCGCCCGCATGGATCTGCGACTTCACCACCCAGACCGGGCCGCCGAGCTCGTCGGCCGCGGCCGCCGCCTCCTCCGGCTTGAAGATCGGCACGCCGCGAGAGACGGGCAGGCCGAATTCCTTCAGGACAGCCTTGGCCTGGTATTCGTGGATGTTCATCGAGACCTCGTCGGACGGGCTGGGAGGGAGGGCTGAGCGGGCGGCCGAGCCTCCCGCCGCCGAGCCTGACGGCGCTTGGAGTGCCTCACAAAACTCCCGGTTACTGACCGTGTCGCCTTCTTCGGCGACGGTGCAGCGGGAATTTTGTGCGCGTCACTCAGGCGAGCTTGTCGTTGACGCTCTTGCAGGCCTCGATCAAGCCCTTCACCGAGTTGACCGACTTCTCGAACATCGCCTTCTCGGCCTCGTCGAAGGTCACTTCGAGGACCCGCTCGACGCCGTTCTCGCCGATCACCACCGGCACGCCGACATAGAGGCCGTCGATGCCGTACTCGCCCGAGAGGTAGGCCGCGCAGGGCAGCACCCGCTTCTTGTCGCGCAGGTAGCTCTCGGCCATCGCGATGGCGGAAGCCGCCGGGGCGTAGAAGGCCGAGCCGGTCTTCAGAAGGTTGACGATCTCGCCGCCGCCCTTGCGGGTGCGCTCGACCATGGCGTCGAGCTTCTCCTGGGTGGTCCAGCCCAGCTTGACCAGATCCGTCAGCGGCACGCCGGCCACCGTCGAGTAGCGGGTCAGCGGCACCATGTCGTCGCCGTGGCCGCCGAGCACGAAGGCGGTCACATCCTCGACCGACACGCCGAACTCTTCCGCGAGGAAGTGGCGGAAGCGGGCGGAGTCGAGCACGCCGGCCATGCCGACGACCTTGTTGGTGGGCAGGCCCGAGAACTTCTGCAGCGCCCATACCATCGCGTCGAGCGGGTTGGTGATGCAGATCACGAAGGCGTCGGGCGCGTGCTCCTTGATGCCGGCGCCGACCGCCTCCATCACCTTCAGGTTGATGCCGATGAGGTCGTCACGGCTCATGCCGGGCTTGCGCGGCACGCCCGCCGTCACGATCACCACGTCGGCCCCGGCGATCGCGGAATAGTCGCTGGCGCCCGAATACTTGGCATCGAAGCCGTCGACGGGAGCGGACTCGGCGATGTCGAGCGCCTTGCCCTGCGGAACGCCGTCGACGATGTCGAACAGCACCACGTCACCGAGTTCCTTGAGGCCGGCGAGATGGGCCAGCGTGCCGCCGATCTGTCCGGCGCCGATGAGCGCGATCTTGCTGCGTGCCATGGATGGTCTAGCCTCCGGTCGGAATTCGCGACGGTTCGGAAATCATGTCAGCGATGTCGCGGATGGTGCGCTGCGGCCGAACCTTCGCCGATCAATTCTGATGGGGCGGTGTTTGGCGGAAAAGCCACAGCGCTTCAACCCGACGAAGGTCGGGAGGAGCGGGGCTACACCAAGGTTTGAAGAGCGGCCGAGCCTGGAGGGCCTCAATAAAACCTATTTTATTTCAACGCCTTATATTGATTGAGCCCGCCGAAGGGTCGCCGGCAAGGTGTCGGTGACAGGTTTTGCGCTCTGTCATCGAGTGGCATCCCGGCCCCGCCGCGATGCAGCACTGAGATCATATTCCGTATTCAGAAAGTACCGGTCCGCAGCGCCCGCTGGATCGACTGGATCACCGCGCCGAGCCGGGCATCGAGCAGGTCGCGGGGAACATCCGCGTCGTGCTGGATTGCGACCGGATGGGTGAAGCGGTAGCTCGCGTCGAAGATGACGGCGATGGCCCGTTCACGGTCGCGGGCGGCGAAGACGCCGGTGCCGATGCCCTCTTCCACCACGCGCTCGACAAGCGCACGCAGCCGCACGCGGTGGCGGCGGGCGATCGGACGGGAGGCCACGGTGGCGTCGAGATGCACGGCGAACAGGTTCGGCTCGCGGGTCAGCATCTCGCTCTGTGCGCTGGCCAGCGCGCTGACGAAACGCTCGATCTTGTCGTCGGCGGGATCGGGTGCGTCGGCGATGCCGGCGAGTTCCGTCTCCAGGTCGCGCAGCCAGCGCCCGGCAACCGCGTCGAGCAGGGCGTCCTTAGAGGGGAAGTAGCGGTAGACGTTGGCATGGGTCATGCCGGCTTCCGCCGCGACCGCCACCACCGTCACCCGTTTCGGCCCGAGCCGGGTCAGGTGCTCCGTGGCGATGGCGAGCAGCCGCGCGTCCGTCGAGACCGGTGTGGACCTGGCGCGGGCGGCAGGGCCGGTGAGGCGCGACGATCGAGGAGGGCCGGCACGGGGATCGGAGACTGGATCGCTCGCCTCCCTCTCGCTCTCGGCCAGGGTGACGGGAAGGGTGAGGGATCCGTACGGCAACATCATTTTCCCGGCACAGAGACAACAAGCGTGGGGGCACTCGACCAAGCAGGCCTGGTCGAGAGCGGTGCCGTCCCACGCGCTCGCGTATAAGCCTTTCCCTCTGCGCGGCACTTTGCAACCCCTTCCGGCACCGGTTTTTCTGCAGATCCCGTCTGGATTGCAGTCACGGCGAGGTCGTGGGGCTTTCGACTCGGCGCCGAGGGCGGTACCGGACGCTTCGCCGCGTCCGCAAAACCGTCTATGACCGCCCGATGACCGTCCCCCTGCCGCCGGCGCCGCCGCCCGGCGAACCGATCGAAGCACGTTTGCGCCGCGGCCTCGGAGCCCGGTCGATCGTGCTCGTCGGTCTGATGGGGGCGGGCAAGAGCACGGTCGGGCGCCGCCTCGCCGGCCGCCTCGGGCTGATGTTCAAGGATGCCGACCACGAGATCGAGGCGGCGGCCAAGCTCACCATCGCCGACATCTTCGCGATCTACGGCGAGGCGAGCTTCCGCGGGGGCGAGGAGCGGGTGATCACGCGTCTGCTGCGCGAGGGGCCGATGGTGCTGGCCACCGGCGGCGGCGCCTTCATGCGCGAGGCGACGCGGGCGCGGATCGCCGAGGGGGGTATCTCGGTCTGGCTCAAGGCCGACCTCGAAGTGCTGATGCGACGCGTCCGCAAACGCAACACCCGCCCTCTCCTCCAGACCGAGGATCCGGAGGCGACCATGCGCGCCCTGATGGAGGTGCGCCATCCGGTCTATGCCCAGGCCGATGTCACGGTTCTGTCCCGTGAGGTGTCCCACGACCGCGTGGTGGAGGACGTGATGGAAGCGCTCGATGTCCACATCAACCCATCTCATACGACACAATCACAACAATTGACATTCTCCATGGCGAAGCAACCCTCGCGTGTAAACGTTCCCCTGTCGGGGGGGCGGGAATACGATATCCGAATCGGGCGGGGCCTCATCGACGCGGTGGGCGCAGAAGCGCGCGATCTCGGTGCGAGGGCCGCCGGTATTGTCACCGACGAGACGGTCGCCGGCCTCTACGGCGAGCGCGTGCGGGCGAGCCTGGAAGCCGCCGGCTTGCGCTGCGGAATCATCGCCGTGCCGCCGGGCGAGGCTTCGAAGAGCTACGCCGAATTCGCCCGCGTCTGCGACGGGCTCCTGGCCCAGAAGATCGAGCGCGGCGACCTTGTCGTGGCGCTCGGTGGCGGGGTGGTCGGCGATCTGGCGGGCTTTGCCGCCGCCTCCCTGCGGCGCGGGGTCCGCTTCCTCCAGGTTCCGACGACCCTGCTCGCACAGGTTGATTCCTCGGTGGGGGGAAAGACCGGGATCAACTCGCCGCTCGGCAAGAACCTGATCGGCGCCTTCCACCAGCCCCGCCTCGTTCTGGCCGACACCGCCACCCTCGACACGCTCTCGGAGCGCGAGATGCGGGCGGGCTACGCCGAGGTCGCCAAGTACGGCCTGATCGGCGATGCCGACTTCTTCGAGTGGTGCGAGGCGAACTGGGCCGGTATCTTTTCCGGCGGGCCGGAGCGCGACGAGGCGGTCGCCGCCTGCTGCCGCGCCAAGGCCGGCGTCGTGACCCGCGACGAGCGGGAGGACGGCGAGCGCGCCCTGCTCAATCTCGGCCACACCTTCGGCCACGCTTTGGAGCGGCTGACCGGCTACGACGCCGCCCGGCTCGTCCACGGCGAGGGCGTCGCGATCGGGCTGGCGCTGGCCTTCCGCTTCTCGGCCCGGCTCGGCCTCTGCCCCGGCCAGGATGCGGGGCGCGTGGCCAACCACCTCGCGCTCGCCGGCCTGCCGACCCGCCTGCAACAGGTGCCGGGCGGGGCCGGCGATCCGGACGCGCTCCTCGACGCCATGGCCCAGGACAAGAAGGTCCGCGACGGCCAGCTCACCTTCATCCTCGCCCGCGGCATCGGCCAGAGCTTCATCGCGCCGGGCATCGACGCGGGCGAAGTGCGGGCCTTCCTGGAGGAGGAGCTGCGGGGCTGAGCGGGCCCCAGCGCGATGCAAGGGAGATCCGGAGCAGGCGCAGTCGCGTTCCCGCCCGAATACGACTATATGAGAGCCGTTCCAGCTTTCTAAGGTCTTGAGCCATGGCGACGGCGTCGTTCGACTCCGCCCCGGGCGCATCGCGCGCCCTCCCCGCAATCGAGAAGACCCCCGAGGTCACGGCGCTCTCGACCCTGCCCGGCCGCAAGGCCTCCCTCGTCGGCCTCACGCGCGAGGGTCTGAAGCAGGCGATGCTCGGCATCGGCGTGCCCGAGCGCGAGACGCGGATGCGGGTGAGCCAGGTCTGGCACTGGCTCTACGTGCGCGGCGCGCGCGAATTCTCCGAGATGACCAATGTCGGCAAGGGGCTCAAGGCGCAGCTTGCGGACCACTTCACCCTGGAGCGGCCGGAGGTCGTCACCGAGCAGGTCTCGCGTGACGGCACCCGCAAGTGGCTGCTGCGCATGGCGCCGACCGGCGCGCATGACCACAACCGCGGCGCCGAGATCGAGTGCGTCTACATCCCCGGCGACGACCGCGGCACGCTCTGCGTCTCGTCCCAGGTCGGCTGCACCCTGACCTGCTCGTTCTGCCACACCGGCACGCAGCGCCTCGTGCGCAACCTCTCGACGGCGGAGATCGTGGCGCAGCTCGTCGTCGCCCGCGACGCCCTCGGCGATTTCACCGGCCAGATGCCGGGCAAGGATGGCGGCGAGCCCGGTCGGCTCGTCACCAACATCGTGTTCATGGGCATGGGCGAGCCGCTCTACAATCTCGACGCGGTGATCGACGCCATCGCGGTGATGTCGGACCAGGAGGGTCTCGCGCTCTCGCGGCGGCGCATCACGGTCTCGACCTCCGGCGTGGTGCCGCAGATCGAGCGACTGGGGTTGGAGGCCAACGCCATGCTGGCGATCTCGCTGCACGCGGTGCGCGACGAGTTGCGCAACGAACTGGTGCCGCTGAACCGCAAATACCCGATCGCACAGTTGCTCGACGCCTGCCGGAACTATCCGGGGCTGAGCAACGCCCGTCGCATCACCTTCGAGTACGTGATGCTGAAGGGCGTCAACGATTCGGACGTCGATGCCCGCGCCCTGGTGCGGCTCCTCAAGGGCATTCCGGCCAAGATCAACCTGATCCCGTTCAACCCCTGGCCCGGCTCGACATACGAGTGCTCGGATTGGGAGCGGATCGAGCGGTTCTCCGAGATCGTGTTCGATGCCGGCTACGCCTCGCCGGTGCGCACCCCGCGCGGACGCGACATCCTGGCGGCCTGCGGCCAGCTCAAGAGCGAGACCGAAAAGCTGCGCGCCCGCACCCGGATGATGCTCGAGGCGGGCATGGGCGCGGAGGCGGTCTACGCCGATCAGGTCGACTGATTCTCGTGTCCCCTCCCCGCTCGCGCAGGGAGGGGCTGTGATCGCTCAGGCCGCGATCTGGGCGGCGACCGGCTCGGCGGCACGCACGTCGGCATCGACGTGGCTCTCGAAGCGCTTGAAGTTCTCACGGAACATCGTGACGAGGCGCGTGGCGGTGTCGGCGAACGCCGCCTTGTTGGTCCAGGTCTCGACCGGCGAGAGCACCTGCGTCTCGACGCCGGGCACCTCGACGGGCACCGAGAAGCCGAAATACGGGTCGCGGCGGAACTCGACCTGCGCCAGCGAGCCGTCCAGCGCCGCCGAGAGCAGACGGCGGGTGACGCGGATCGGCATGCGCCGCCCGGTGCCGACCCCGCCGCCGGTCCAGCCGGTGTTGACGAGCCAGCAATCGACGCCGTGCTCGGCCATCAGCTCGCGCAGCAGGTTGCCGTAGACGCTCGGGTGGCGGGGCATGAACGGCGCGCCGAAGCAGGTCGAGAAGGTCGCCTCCGGCGCGGTCAGGCCGCGCTCGGTGCCCGCCACCTTGGCGGTGTAGCCGGAGAGGAAGTGGTACATCGCCTCCGCGCCCGTCAGCTTGGCGATCGGCGGCATCACGCCGAAGGCATCGCAGGTCAGCATCACGATGTTCTTCGGATGCCCGGCCCGGCCTGTGGCGCTGGCATTCGCGATGAAGTCCAGCGGATAAGCGCAGCGGGTGTTCTCGGTCAGCGTCGCGTCGTCGAAATCCGGCACGCGGCTCACGGGATCGATGACGACGTTCTCCATCACCGTGCCGAAGCGCTCGGTGGTGGCGTAGATCTCCGGCTCGGCGTTGCGCGAGAGGCGGATGGTCTTGGCGTAGCAGCCGCCCTCGAAGTTGAAGATGCCGTCCCGGCTCCAGCCGTGCTCGTCGTCGCCGATCAGTTGGCGCGAGGAATCGTTCGAGAGCGTGGTCTTGCCGGTGCCGGACAGGCCGAAGAACAGGGCCGAATCACCGGTCTCGTCGAGGCTGGCATTGGCCGAGCAGTGCATCGGCATCACGCCCGCGCCGGGGAGCACGTAATTGAGGTAGGTGAAGACCGACTTCTTCATCTCGCCGGCATAGGCCGAGCCGCCGATCAGTACGATCTTCTGCGCGAAATCGATGGCGATGACGGTCTTGGAGCGGCAGCCGTGCCGGGCCGGATCGGCCTGGAAGCTCGGCAGGTCGATGATCGTCAGTTCCGGCACGTAGGCCGCGAGCTCGTCGCGCTCGGGGCGGATCAGCAGGTTGCGGATGAACAGCGAGTGCCACGCGAACTCGGTATAGACCCTCGCCCGTACCCGGTGGGCCGGGTCGGCGCCGCCGAACAGATCCTGGGCGAACAGCTCCTTGCCGCGGGCATGCGCGCGGAAGTCGTCGAGCAGCGTCGCGAACTGGTCGGGCGTGATCGAGCCGTTGTTGTCCCACCAGATCTCGTTCTCGGTGCTGGCGTCGCGCACCACGACCTTGTCCTTGGGCGAACGGCCGGTATGGCTGCCGGTGGTCGCCACCAGCGCACCGCCGCGGGCGAGCCCTGCCTCGCCGCGCTGCAAGGCTTCCTCGTAGAGGCGCGGCGCCTCCAGGTTCCAGTGGACGGCGGCGAGATCGGTCAGGCCGATCGCTTCCGGACCGTGGGCCGCGTTGAATTCACCGATGGTCTTCACGGATAGTTCCTCCCTCACGGCCCCTGATCGCGCCGTCACGCCGGTCGGTCCGGCTGTTTCGCGTTCTCGGTGGGGCGTCCGTGCGGTCGCTCAGGGCCGCCGCACGCAGGTTCTCCGCCCCGTCCGTTCAATGGATCGGTCTCCGGCTTGGCCGTCAACTAATCCTTGGTATGGGCTCAAATAAAATTTGTGCGCCGACTCCCCATGCCGCGGCCAAGCTGTCGCAATCCTGAACGGGCAAAATCCCGGCGGCAAAATCCCGATGGAACGCCTATGTGAGGGAGGGCGCCCGCCGCCCCTCCTCAGCCACAGCCGTTTCGCACCCGCATGCCCCAAGCCGTCGCCGGCCCCGAGATCGAGCGCCTGATCCAGCTTCTCGGGCGCATGCCGGGCCTCGGGCCCCGCTCCGCCCGCCGGGCCGCGCTTCAGCTCATCAAGAAACGGGAGACGTTGCTCGCGCCCCTGGCCGACGCGATGCGGGTCGCCGTCGAGCGCATCGTCGTGTGTCACTCGTGCGGCAACGTCGATACCAGCGACCCCTGCACGATCTGCCGGGACGAGACCCGCGACCCCACCACCCTCGTCGTCGTCGAGGACGTGTCCGATCTCTGGGCGCTGGAACGCTCCGGCGCGGTCAAGGCGCGCTACCACGTGCTTGGCGGCGTGCTCTCGGCGCTCGACGGGGTGCGGCCCGAACACCTCACCATCGCCCGCCTCGTGGAGCGGGCGAGCGAGCCGGGCGTCAAGGAGATCATCCTGGCGCTGAACGCCACCGTCGATGGCCAGACCACGGCCCACTACCTCACCGAGTCGATCAAGCATCTCGGGCTGACGATCACGCGCCTCGCCCACGGCGTGCCGGTGGGCGGCGAACTCGATTACCTCGACGAGGGCACGCTCACGGCGGCGATCCGCAGCCGCACGGCGTTCTGAGCCGGCGGTCTGCGCAGGTCGGGACGCGGCTCTAACCGCCCTTTAAGTCGCAGCGGGATAGCCTCGGCATCGGCCGCCGCGTCGCGTGACGGTCTTGTCCAAGTCGGGTGATCCGTCATGCGAACGGCATCGTTGCCAGTGGAGCAGAACCGGCCCCGCCCAGCGACGGTCTACGAGCGGTTCGCGACGCCCCTCGTGGTGCGCACCCTTCTCGCGGCCCTCGCGGTGGTGATCCTGGGCCGGACGGCGCGATTCACCGGGCTTCTCGGCCCCGCGGGGCTCTCGGATTTCGACATCCTCCACATCGCGGGCCGGATGGTGTGGCGGGGCGACATCGCGGACGCCTACCACCTGCCGGCCCTGTTGCGGGTCCAGCAGGCGCTCACGGGGCAGCAGGATTTCCTGCCCTGGGCCTATCCGCCGCCGTTCAACCTCGTGGTGGCCGGGCTCGCGACCCTGCCGGTCAGCCTCGCCTACCTGCTCTTCACCGGCACGACGCTCGCCGCGTTCCTGTTCGTGCTGCGCCGGATCGCCGGCACGCATTTTCCTGCCCTTCTGATCGCCCTGTTTCCGGTCCTCTTCATCACGGTGACCTGCGGCCAGAACGGGTTCCTCACGGGCACGCTGATCGGCCTGACCTGCCTCGGGCTGGTGCAGGGGAGGGCGATGGCCGGCCTGCCGCTCGGCCTGATGGTGATCAAGCCGCATCTCGCCGTCGGCGTCGCGGTCTGCGCCCTGGCCATGCGGCGGTGGGCGTGCCTGGCCGTCGCCGCCGTCACCGCCGGCCTAGCGGCGGCGCTCGCCACCGCCGTGCTCGGCCCCGCGATCTGGCTGGCCTTCCTGCGCGGCGCCGACGAGGCGTCGGCCAACCTGGCCGCCGGCCTCTATCCCCTGTTCCGGATGATCTCGGTCTACGCCTCGCTGCGCAGCCTCGGCCTGCCAGCGTCGGTCGCCCTCGCGGCGCAGGCGGTGACGGCCGTCACGGCGCTCGGCTTCGTCCTGCTCGCGCTCCGGCGCGGCCTGCCGCGGCATCAGGTGGTCGGCCTCGCCGCCGTGGCGGGCCTGCTCGTAAGCCCCTACGCCTACGATTACGACCTGCCGCTCTACGGCGTCGGTCTGGCCCTGCTGCTTCCCGATCTTCTCGCTCGCACGAGCCGCCGCGAGCAGGCGGCCCTGCTCGGTCTCAGCTGGGTAAGCGGCGGCTATGGCTTCGTCGCGGGGACGATCAACGAGCGCTTCGTCGCGGCGGGAGCGGAGCCCTCCGTCGCGCTGTCGCTGCCCGGCCCATTTCTGCTGATCCTGCTCACGTTGATGTGGCACGTCCTGCGGCGGGAGCGTGCTCCGGCCTCGGCCGCACGGGCTGGTTCGGTGCTGGCCCCGGCGCCGGCGTCCGTGGCGATGTGACGGATGCACCCGCGGGGTATTTGACCGCCCCGGCGCTGCCGCCTATCTGCGGATGGTGAAACGCCTTTTCAGGCTCCTGCTCGTGCTTTTGCCCATCCCAGCCCGGAAGCCATGACCGTCCGCCCCCTCGTGATCCTGCCCGACGCGCAGCTGCGTCTCACCTCCGAGCCGGTGGCGGCCGTCACCGATGAGATCCGGACGCTTGCCCGCGACATGATCGAGACGATGTACGACGCCCCCGGCGTCGGCCTCGCCGCGATCCAGATCGGGGTGGCCAAGCGGGTCGTCACCATCGACACCTCGAAGGACGAGAACGCGAAGAATCCGACCGTCTACCTCAACCCGGAGATCGTCTGGGTGTCGGAGGAGAAGCGGGTCTACGACGAGGGCTGCCTGTCGATCCCCGAATTCTACGGCGAGGTCGAGCGGCCGGACCGCGTCCGGGTGCGCTACATGGACCTCGATGGGCAGACCGTGGAGCAGGAGGCCGACGGCCTGCTCGCGACCTGCCTCCAGCACGAGATCGACCACCTCAACGGCGTCCTGTTCATCGATCACCTGTCGAAGCTGAAGCGTGACCGGGTGATGAAGAAGTTCACCAAGGCCGCCAAGCGCGACGCCGCCTGACGAAGGTCCGATGCGCATCGTCTTCATGGGAACGCCGGATTTTGCCGTTCCCACCCTGAATCGTCTTCACGCCGACGGTCACACGATCGCCGCCGTCTACACCCGCGCCCCGGCCAGAGCCGGCCGCGGCATGGCGCTGAAGCTCTCTCCGGTCCATGCCCGCGCCGAGGCGTTGGGCCTGCCCGTTCTGACGCCGACGACGCTGAAGAGCGACGGGGCCGCCGAGACCTTCGCCGGACATGAGGCGGACGTGGCGGTGGTCGTCGCCTACGGCATGCTGCTCCCGCAAAGGATCCTCGACCTTCCGCGCTTCGGCTGCCTCAACCTGCACGGCTCGCTGCTGCCGCGCTGGCGCGGGGCCGCGCCGATCCAGCGGGCGGTGATGGCGGGCGACGCGGAGAGCGGTGTCGGCGTGATGCGGATGGAGGCCGGGCTCGATACCGGTCCGGTGGCGATGGAAGCACGTCTTGCGATCACCGAAGGGATGAGTGCGGGCGAGCTGCACGACGCGCTGATGCCGCTCGGCGCCGACCTGATGGGGCGGGCGATCGCCGCGTTGGAGCGGGACGGCCTCGCTTTCACGCCTCAAGGCGAAGACGGTGTCGCTTACGCCCACAAGATCACCAACGAGGAGGCGCGGATCGACTGGTCGCGCCCGGCTCACGAGGTCGCGCGCCACATCAACGGGCTGTCACCGTTTCCGGGGGCCGCCTTCGAGGCCGATCTGGGCAAGGGCCCGGAGCGGGTGAAGGTGCTGCGCGCCCTGCCTGCCGAGGGCTCCGGCGCACCGGGCACGCTGCTCGATGCCGCTGGCACGGTGGCCTGCGGCACGGGCGCGGTGCGGCTCCTCGAACTGCGTCGGGCCGGAAAGGGCGGCACCGCCAGCGGGGAGGCGTTCTTGCGCGGCGCGCGGCTGGCGGCGGGGGCGCGGCTCGGGTGAGCGCGCAAGCCTGATGCCTCGCTACAAGCTCGTCATCGAGTACGACGGTGCGCCGTTCCGCGGCTGGCAGCGTCAGACCGACGACCCGACCGTACAGGCCGCCATCGAGACCGCCGTGACCCGTTTCTCCGGCGAGACGGCGCGGCTCACCTGCGCCGGCCGCACCGATGCGGGCGTGCACGCGATCCATCAGGTCGCCCATCTCGACCTTGCCAAGGATTGGCGCACCGACACTGTCCGCGACGCGCTCAACGCACATCTGCGCCCGCAGCCGATCTCCATCCTCTCCGCCGAGATCGTCGGACAAGAGTTCGACGCGCGTCACTCGGCGATCCGGCGGCACTACCGCTACCGCATCCTCAACCGGCGCAGCCCCGCCGCGCTGACCCGCGCCCATGTCTGGCAGGTGCACTGGCCGCTCGATGCCGGGCTGATGCACGTGGCGGCGCAACGGCTCCTCGGCCACCACGATTTCTCGGCGTTCCGCGCCGCCGAGTGCCAGGCGAAATCGCCCATGCGCACGCTGGAACAGCTCGACGTGACCCGCCAGCGGATGGGCCTGTTCGAGGAGATCGTGATCGCGACCTCGGCGCGCTCGTTCCTGCACCATCAGGTCCGCGCCATGGCCGGCACGCTGATGCTCGCCGGCTGCAAACGTCTTTCCGCGGACGACGTGGCAGAGATCCTGGCCACAAGAGCCAAGCACCGTTGCGGGCCGCTGGCCCCGGCCTGCGGGCTGACCTTCGTCGGCGTGGATTATTGCTAAGACAGTCAAGCACTGGGCATCGGACCGGACCGGTCATTGCGCCATTCTCGCCAGGCTCCTGCCTCCGTCCGGCCCGGAACGCGCCTTCAGCATAGAAAGCCGATTTGCGGTCTGACTTAATCTCAAGTTGACACAGGGCGCGTAAGTTGCGCCTATGCTCTCAATGGTAGGTTGAGATTCGGGCCATGACTTTCGCGGCGGCACCTCTGCTAGCGGCAATCGCGCTAAGCTTGCTTCCGCCGCTCGTATTCATTGGAATGCGTCAGTCTGTAAAGATAAATAGGCAAGAGATCGTTCGAGATTTGTCTGCGGTCTTCTCGCTGCCAGAGTCGAAAAACGAAAGTCCCATCGCTTCTTTCGAGTTCGTCAAGTACAAATACTTTTTTAATCGTCTCGGGCTGGACTCAAGTGCCTCGTCACCACGCGACCATTCAGCCATTTCATGGGTGATCGGTGCTGTCCCACTCGTCCTACTGCTGTTTTCCGTTGGCTACGTCGTCACCGGTATCCTGTGGCCGCTCGTCTTGCAGCGTTGCCTCGATCCGTCGGCCGGTCCCGAGCACTGTTCGGGCGGGGTCGGTGCCGCATCGCGCTGGGCCTGGGCCTTCTGCGCGGCCTTCGCTGGTGGCTATGTCTTCATGCTTCGAAGCTTCTACCGGGCAATCAACAATTTCGATCTGAGCCCGCTGTCCTTCGCCGGAGCGTGCAACAACCTCTTAGTTGGGTTGGTCGGCGCCCAGGTCTTCCTCTTCGCCCTGATCCTGCCCGTGACCGATGCCGTAGGCATCGAGTCGGTTTCCATCGCATCGACCGTCGTCCTGTCCTTCGCGATCGGGTATCTGCCCGAGGCTGCGACGCGCACCTTGCTCTGGCGCAGCGATCTGGGAAGCTTCAAGCGCGAGAACAACGACATCTACAAGTCGGCTCTGACGACGCCGATTGAGATCATCGATGGTATCGATACAGAAATTCGGGATCGTCTTGCTGATTACCACATCCGGTCTACACAGAATTTGGCCGCTGCGAACCCACTGATGCTGTTCGTCGAGACGCCGTTCGGCGTCTACCAGATTATGGATTGGGTTGCGCAGGCGCAGCTATGCTGCTCGGTCGGGCCACAGGCGCTCACCAAGCTCTGGCCGCTCGGGATCCGGACCCTGTTCGACCTGGAGCGAGTTGCGCTCGATCCTGCCTGCTACGATCCTCGGCTCTTGCAGATGATCGGGGCCATTCTCCTGAACTCCTCTGAGTCCGCCCAGGCCGGTGCCGGACCCAGGCCGTCGAGCCTGGATAACGCAACGATCGTCTGCAACATCGTCGTGCGCCTCGACGATCCGCATGTCCACCGGCTGCGGCAGATCTACATCCGCGTGGGCGAACGGCTTGGCGGAGATAGTCGGCGCTTTGCATCCAGCAACCGTACGACAACGTCCGGCGCTACGCCGAAGGAACCTTGAAATAGCACCCCAGCACCCGCCCGTAGATCGCGGTGAGCCGGTCGAGATCCGCTACCGCCACCCGCTCGTCGGTCTCGTGCATGGTCCGTCCGACGAGGCCGAACTCGATCACCGGGCAGGCATCCTTGATGAAGCGGGCGTCCGAGGTGCCCCCCGTGGTCGAGAGGACCGGCCGCCGGCCGGTCTCGGCTTGAATTGCATTGGCCACCAACTCGACGAAGGCGTCGGGCTGCGTCAGGAAGGCGGGCGAGTTCGAGGGCTGAAGGTCGAGGCTGAAGCGCACCACGTTGCCGGCCGCCGCCTCCAGCCGCCGCCGGATCTCGGCGCCGAGGGTGTCGGCGGTCCAGTCGTCGTTGAAGCGCACGTTGAACACGGCCTTGGCCGAGGCCGGGATCACGTTGGTGGCCGGGTTGCCGACATCGATCGTCGTGAATTCGAGGTTCGAGGCATCGAAATGCGCGGTGCCGCCGTCGAGGGGATCGGCGATCAGCGCCGAGGCGAGGCGAAGTAAGCCAGGGATCGGGTTCTCGGCCCGGTGCGGATAGGCGACGTGGCCCTGGCGCCCGTGCACGGTGATGCGGCCCGTGAGCGAGCCGCGACGGCCGATCTTGATCATCTCGCCGAGGGTGTCGGGGTTGGTCGGCTCGCCGAGCAGGCAATGGTCCAAGCGCTCGCCCCTCGCCCTTGCCCAGTCGAGCAGCTTGACGGTGCCGTTGACCGCCGGCCCCTCCTCGTCGCCGGTGATGAGAAAGGCGATGGAGCCGCCGAAATCCGGCCCGTGCCGGTCGAGGAAGGCGAGTGTCGCGGCGAGCATGCAGGCGATGCCGCCCTTCATGTCCACCGCGCCGCGCCCATAGAGGAAGCCGTCGGCGACTTCGCCCGAGAACGGTCTGTGGGTCCATGAGCCCTCTTCGCCCGGCGGCACCACGTCGGTATGGCCGGCGAAGACGAGGACCGGGCCTGCGGTGCCGATGCGGGCGTAGAGGTTCTCGATGTCCGGCGTGCCGGCTTGCGAGAAGACCGGGCGCTCGACGGAGAAGCCCGCCCTCGCGAGGCGATCCGCCAGGAAGGACAGGGCGCCGCCCTCCTCCGGGGTGACGGAGGGGCAGCGGATCAGCGCCTGGGCGAGGGCGAGGGGAGAGTGGTCGGACAAGGGCGGTCCCGGTGGCTTGGTCGCAATCGCGTCTCCCATCCGCTCCCTCATCCTGAGGTGCCGCAGCGCAGCGGAGGCCTCGAAGGATCTTCCAGTTGCCGTGCGGTCCCTGAAGGATCCTTCGAGGCCTGCTCACGCAGGCACCTCAGGATGAGGGCTACGGGTCGGAGGCGCATCGCTTCGATGTCTGCCAGCCGTAGCACGCACCCACTCCACACGCAGCACGGCCCTGCCGCTTCCGCTACCCGCCTGACGCGCTTACATGGCGCGCATGGCCCTCTCGTCCGAAGAAGTCGAACGCTACGCCCGCCACCTCGTCCTGCGCGAGGTCGGCGGCCCGGGTCAGGCCCGGCTGAAGGCCGGGCGCGTGCTCGTCATCGGCGCGGGCGGGCTCGGCGCGCCGCTGATCCAGTATCTCGCCGCGGCCGGTCTCGGCACGATCGGCATCGTCGATGACGACACCGTCTCGCTCTCGAACCTGCAGCGGCAGGTCATCCACGGCACGCCGGATGTCGGCCGCCCGAAGGTCGAGAGCGCAGCCGACGCCGTGGCCCGGCTCAACCCGCATGTGCGCGTCGAGACCCATGCCTGCCGCCTGACGCCCGAGAACGCTCCCGCCCTGCTCGCCGAATACGATCTCGTGGCCGACGGCTCGGACAATTTCTCCACTCGCTACGCCGTCTCGGATGCGTGTTTCGCGGCTAGAAAACCGCTGGTGACGGCGGCGCTCGGCGCCTTCGACGGCTCGCTCACCACCATCCGCGCCCACGAATCCGGCCCAACGGGGGAGCCGAACCCGACCTATCGCTGCCTGTTTCCGAGCCCGCCGCCGCCCGGCAGCGTCGCGCCCTGTTCGGAGGCCGGCGTGCTCGGGGCGCTCGCGGGCGTGATGGGCTCGCTGATGGCGATGGAGGTGATCCGGGCGCTCGCCGGCTTCGGCGAGCCCCTGGTCGGGCGCCTGCTGATGGTGGATGCCCGCTCGATGCGGTTCGAGACGCTGGCCTATGCCTGGGACCCGGACAACCCGCTGAACGGGGTCAGGACAGGCCGGGCAGACGCACCGGAGCCGGCTTCACCTCAAGGGCGTTGAGGCAGCACTTCTTGTACTTCTTGCCCGAGCCGCAGGGGCAGGGATCGTTGCGGCCGACATCCTTGAACGGGTTCTTGACCGGCTGGCCGTAGCTCTCCGCGGTCCAACCGAGTGTCGTCACCGGATCGTCGAGATAGGTGTAGTGGCGCGCGTCGAAGGCACTGAGATCCGGCGGCTCGGCGCTGGCCTGCCTAAGCGTCTTGCGGAACCAGGGAAGGTCGCTGAACTCGTCGGTGATGCGGCCGTCGCGCCGGGCCGCCTCCACCCGCGGGGTCAGGCCGGCCAGCCCGAGATAGGCGATCGTCTCCTCCCAGGCGGTCCAGGCCGGTCCCTCCTCCACCGCGGCACGCGCCTCGTCGAAGCGCACCAGCAGGGCTTCCGTCTCCTCCAACGGAATCCGGCCCTGCCGCGTCAGGAAGCCCAGGGCGCTGAAGGCCGCGCCGCGCACGAAATCGTCGGCGGTGCTGTCGAGGATCAGCCGGGCCAGTGCGCTGGTATCGCCGTCGAAGGTCGAGGCGATCACCGGCGACAGGCCCTCGGTGATGCCGTCGCCGAGGAGCCCCTCCACCGCCTCCCCGTCCTGATGCAGCAGCCGCATCAGGAGCGGGAAGACCCGCGTGTCGCGCGCTGCGGCCAGGGCGTGCAGCCCCCAGAATAGGAGGTTGGTCTCCTCGTCCGCGATCGCCTCGGCATCCTCGGCTGCCCGCTCCAGCAGGGCGAGCACCGGTTCGGCGATCGCCTCGGGGTTCTGGGCGGCGCGCTTCAGCGCTTCGGCCGGGAGATGGTTCTCTTGCGTGAGAACCGCGACGAGGTCCGCATCCATGACCATCTCTCCCTCGGCCTTTCTCGATCAGGAGCGCAGGGTCGCGCCGGTCTTCTTGCCCACCTCGGCGACGATCTTGGCGCTCACCGCCTCGATCTCCGTGTCGGTGAGCGTGCGCTCGGACGGCTGCAGCCGCACCGCGACCGCGACCGACTTCGAGCCTTCCGGGATGCCGGCACCCTCGTAAAGGTCGAACACCTCGATCCCGGTGATCAGCTTGCGCTCGGCGCCCTGCGCCGCCTTCAGGATATCGGCCGCTGCCACGTCGCGGGGGACGACGAAGGCGAAGTCGCGGGAGATCGCTTGAAGGTCGGGTAGCACCAGGGCGGGCTTTGCCTTGGTCGGCCGGTGGCGCGGCAGCGGTAGGGAATCGAGTGTGATCTCGAAGGCCACCAATGTGCCCTTGAGGTCCATCGCCTTCAGGAGCCGCGGATGCAGCTCGCCGAAATGGCCGACCACGTTCTTCGGCCCGAATTGCAGCGTGCCCGACCGGCCGGGATGCAGCCAGTCGGGGCCGCCGGCCACGACCTGGAGGCCGCCGGTCGGCACGCCGAGGGCCGCGAGCAGCGCCAGCGCATCGGCCTTGGCCTCGAAAGCATCGACGGTCTCCGCCGCGCCGCTCCAGTGGCGCCCGGAGCCGGCGTGCCGCGCCGTGCCGCGGCGCAGGCCGGTGGCGCGCAAGCTCTGGCCCTCCGGCTCGTCGCTGGCGAAGCACTGGCCGACCTCGAACAGGGCGGTGTCGGCAAAGCCGCGGTCGGCGTTGCGCTGTGCGGCCCGCAACAGGCCCGGCACGAGGCTCGGGCGCATGTCGGAGAGGTCGGCGGCGATGGGGTTGGCCAGCGCCAGATCCGCCTTGCCGCCGCCGAACAACTTCGCGTCGTCGTGCGCGATGAAGGAATAGGTTACCGCTTCCAGCATGCCGCGGCCCGCCAGCGCCCGCTTGGCGAGACGCCCGCGCCGCTGCAGCACGGTCAGCATCGGCGCGACCGCCACCGTCTCGATCCGCGGCAGCGGCTTCGGCTCGATCCGGTCGAGGCCGGCGATGCGCACGATCTCCTCGACGAGGTCGGCCTTGCCTTCCACGTCCGGCCGCCAGGACGGCGGCAGCACCTTCACCCGGTCTCCCGAGCCGGAGATGTGGAAGCCGAGCGACTCCAGCGTCACCTTCATCTCGGCCCGCGACAACTCGATGCCGGCGAGCCGGCGAACCTCGGTCCAGGGGAAGTCGATGACGCGGTCGAGATCCGGGATCTCGCCGGCGATGGTGGCCTCGCTCGGGCTGCCGCCGCAGAGATCGATCACGAGGCGGGTGGCGAGGTCGAGGCCCGGCAGGGCGAAGGCCGGATCGACGCCGCGCTCGAAGCGGTAGCGCGCATCGGTGATGATGCCGAGGCGCCGGCCGGTGCGGGCGATGTTGCGCGGGTCCCAGAGGGCCGACTCGATCAGCACGTCGGTGGTGCTCTCGTCGCAACCCGAGGCCTGCCCGCCCATGATGCCGCCGATCGACTCGACGCCGTTGCCGTCGGCGATCACCACCGCATCGGAATCGAGCCGGTAGGTTTTGCCGTCGAGCGCGACGAGGGTCTCGCCGTCTTCCGCCCGGCGCACGGTGAGGCCGCCCGCGACCTTCCCGGCGTCGAACACGTGAAGCGGCCGGCCACGGTCGAAGGTCATGTAATTGGTGATGTCGACCAGCGCATTGATCGGGCGCAGGCCGATCGCCCGCAGGCGCTTCTGCATCCACTCGGGCGACGGCCCGTTCTTCACCCCGCGCACGAGGCGGAGCGCGAAGAGCGGGCAGAGGCCCCGGTCGTGTGCGTCGAACTGCAGCGTGACAGGGGTCGGGCAGGCGCCATCGCCGCGGACCGGCGGCATCGGCTCGCGCTTGAGGGTGCCGAGGCCGGTGGCGGCAAGATCGCGGGCGATGCCGTGGATCGAGGTGCAATCCGAGCGGTTCGGCGTCAGGTTGATCTCGATGACCGGATCGTCGAGCCCGGCCCAGAGGGCGTAAGGCGTGCCGACCGGCGCGTCGGCGGGTAGGTCGAGGATGCCGTCGTGATCCTCGCCGAGGCCGAGTTCCGCGCCGGAGCAGAGCATGCCGCGGCTCTCGACGCCGCGGATCGTGCCGACCGACAGGGTGATGGCCTTGCCCGGAACGTAGGTGCCGGGCGGCGCGAAGACCGAGAGCATCCCGGCGCGCGCGTTCGGCGCCCCGCAGACGACCTGGAGCGGCTGGCCGTCGCCGGCATCGACCTGACAGACCCGCAGGCGGTCGGCATTCGGGTGCTGCTCGGCCGAGATCACCCGCGCGATCACGTAGGGGCGAAGCGCAGAAGCCTTGTCCTCGATGCCTTCGACCTCGAGGCCGATCCGCGTCAGCGTCTCGGCAATCGCGTCGAGCGAAGCCTCGGTGTCGAGGTGGTCCTTGAGCCAGGAGAGGGTGAATTTCATCTCAGAACATCCTCGCGGCCGCCGGAGCGGACCGGGCCGGGATCGAAAGGCGGGGCGGCGGGACTCAGGCGGTCAAGCCGCCGACCAGGCTCGGCACGTCGATCGGCCGGAAGCCGTAATGCTCCAGCCAGCGCACATCCGCCTCGAAGAAGGGGCGCAGGTCCGGCATGCCGTATTTGAGCATGGCGAGGCGGTCGATGCCCATGCCGAAGGCGAAGCCCTGGACCTGATCCGGATCGAGCCCGCCGCTGCGCAGGACGTTGGGATGGACCATGCCGCAGCCGAGGATCTCCAGCCAATCCGTGCCCTCGCCGAAGCGCAGTTCGCCGCCTTTTCGCGAGCACTGGATATCGACCTCGGCCGACGGCTCGGTGAAGGGGAAGAACGACGGGCGGAAGCGCATCGTCACGTTCTCGACCTCGAAGAAGGCGCGGCAGAACGATTCGAGCACCCATTTCAAGTTTGCGATGTTGGCCGAGCGGTCGATGACGAGGCCCTCGACCTGATGGAACATCGGGGTGTGGGTCTGGTCGGAATCGTGCCGGTAGGTGCGGCCGGGCATGATCACGCGGATCGGCGGCTGCCCCGCGCGCATGGTGCGCACCTGAACCGGCGAGGTGTGGGTGCGCAGGAGCTTCCTCCGCCCGAGATGGTCGGGGCGCAAGAAGAACGTGTCGTGCATCTCCCGCGCCGGGTGGCCTTCGGGGAAGTTGAGCGCGGTGAAGTTCAGCTCGTCCGTCTCGATATCGGGCCCTTCCGCCACCGAGAACCCGAGATCGGCGAAGATCGCGGTGATCTCCTCGATCACTTGGCTGATCGGGTGGATGCGGCCGCGGATCTCCGGCGCCTCGCGCAAGGGCAGCGTCACGTCGATCCGCTCGGCGGCGAGCCGCGCGTCGAGGGCGGCGTTCGCCAGCGCCTCGCGCTTCTGCGCGATCGCACCCTGCACCCGGTCACGCAGGCCGTTGATGAGGGGGCCGCGCTCCTTGCGCTCGTCGGGCGTCATCGCGCCCAGCGTCTTCAGCAGCTCCGAGACGCTGCCCTTCTTGCCGAGCGCCGCCACGCGCAGGGCTTCGAGGCCGGCCTCGTCCCCGGCCTGCTCGATCTGCCCGAGAAGATCGCGTTCGAGAGCGTCGAGATCCATTACCGCTGTCCTTGGCCAGTCGTCCGGGGCTGCCTTCGCGCGTCGTTCGCAATCCTGCAAGCGCACGAATGGGGCGGACCGGGGCCGTCGGGCAAACACGCCCCGGCCCGAAATGAAGAAGGCGCGGCGCTTGCCGCGCCGCGCCTTGTCAGAGCTTCGAGCGTTCCGCCGTGCGGCGGAACGATCAGGCGGCCTTCGGCAGGGCCGACTTCGCCTTCTCGACCACCGCCGCGAAGGCGGCCGGCTCGTGGATGGCGAGTTCGGAGAGCGCCTTGCGGTCCACCTCGATGCCGGACTTGGCCAGGGCATTGATGAAGCGGGAATAGGTCAGGCCGTGCTCGCGCACCGCCGCGTTGAGCCGCTGGATCCAGAGGGCGCGGAAGGTGCGCTTCTTGTTCTTGCGGTCGCGGTAGGCGTACTGCAGACCCTTCTCCACCGCCTGCTTGGCGATGCGGATCGTATTCTTGCGGCGGCCGTAATAACCCTTGGCAGCCTTCAGAACCTTCTTGTGCTTCGCGTGACTGGTCACGCCACGCTTGACGCGGGCCATGGGAGATCTCCTGGAACGTTAAGACAAAACAGATCGCGAGGGGTGGAAGAACTTACCGCTGGTTCGGCAGGAAGTACTTCTTCACGTTGGCGGCATCGCCCTCGAACAGGGTCGTCGTGCCGCGCAGGTTGCGGATCTGCTTGTTGGTCCGCTTGATCATCCCGTGGCGCTTGCCGGCCTGGGCGTAGACCACCTTGCCGGTGCCGGTAACCTTGAAGCGCTTCTTGGCGCCCGACTTCGTCTTCAGCTTGGGCATTTGGCTCTCCTGAAACGCGACAGCGATCCGACCGGCGGCCGGCACTTCGCGCTTGAATGCTGCTGGAGCAACGGGAACCGCCACGGCAGCCCTGATCGGCCGGGCGGTTCAACGCGGGCGGCTTATGGCAGAAACATCCGGCGGTTTCAATCGACTTGGACGGCTGGCGGAGCCTGCGCCATGGGCAAGGCACGCGCATTGCGTCTCGGCCACCGTCAAGGCGCGCATCGCCGAATCCGAGGCCGCCGACCAACATATGTGGAAAACCGGTATTGCGTGGGCTTGCAAAGATTGCCGCTCGCCCCAGTCGCCGCCTGGAACCATAAACCTTGGCTGTCTGTTTCGTTCATGTCCCGCTCAGGCCGCGTCCCCCATTAGTCTGCCCAACATCCCATTTTCCTGTCACAGGAGACGTCTTCGTGCGCATTGCCCAGGTTGCCCCGCTCGCGGAAGCCGTGCCGCCGAAGTTCTATGGCGGCACCGAGCGTGTCGTTTCGTGGATCACGGAAGAGCTCGTCCGCCAGGGTCACGACGTGACCTTGTTCGCGAGCGGTGATTCTCAGACTTCGGCCAAGCTCGCCGCCTGCCACCCGGAGGGCCTGCGCCTTCTCGGCTACCGCGACCACACCGCGGGCCACCTCGCCATGCTGCATCACGTGCATCGCCGGGCGCACGAGTTCGACGTGATCCACTTCCACATCGATCTCTTGCAGTATCCGATGTTCGAGGATCTCTACCACAAGTGCCTGACGACCATGCATGGTCGCCTCGACGTGCCGGACTTCATGCCGGTCTACAATACGTTCACCGGCATGCCCCTGGTCTCGATCTCGGACAACCAGCGCGAGCCGATGCCGGACAGCTCCAACTGGCTGGCCACGATCCATCACGGTCTGCCCAAGCAGAACTGCCCCTTCTACCCGGAGACCAAGGGCGGCTACCTCGCCTTCCTCGGCCGCATCTCGCCCGAGAAGCGGCCCGATCGCGCGATCGAGATGGCGATCCGCTCCGGCACGCCGCTGAAGATCGCCGCCAAGGTCGATAAGGCCGACCAAGAGTACTGGGACGAAAAGATCGAGCCGATGATCCACCACCCGCTGGTGGAGTATATCGGCGAGATCAACGAGGAGCAGAAGAAGGACTTCCTCGGCAACGCCCTCGCGCTCGCCTTCCCGATCGACTGGCCGGAGCCCTTCGGCCTCGTGATGATCGAGGCGATGTCGGCCGGCACCCCCGTGATTGCCTTCGGCAACGGCTCGGTCCCGGAAGTTATCAAGGACGGCGTCTCGGGCTTCATCGTCAACTCGATGGACGAGGCGGTCGAGGCCTGCCGCAAGGTCAAGGATCTGCCGCGTACCGGCGTCCGCGCCCATTTCGAGGGCCGCTTCACCGCCGAGGTCATGGTCCGCAAGTACGTCTCGGCCTACGAGCAGCTCCTGGCCGGCCAGGGCAACGTCATCAAGATGCCCGCCGCCGGCGCCTTCTCGCCCCAGTACGGCGAACTGAACGGTTCGGCCCACGGCCCGATCCACGTCGCCGCGATGCCGGCCTGAAAGGCTTAACGGAATCTTTGTCGGCCCCTCGCCGGGGCCGGCAGAGCGCCTAACTGAACGGGTCCGACAGGGCCGCCGGTCGCTGCGAGGCACCGGCGGCCTTCGTTTTGCGAGGGCGACCTCGCATCCATCGGATCAACGGCAAAAAGGCGCTTCGCATGGCGGCACAGGACGACGCAGCCCATCTCCACGCCGAACACTCCGAGGAGCGGACGGCCTCGAAATTCGGCCTGCTCGACGCCGACGAGAACCTGCCGCAGTACCATATCGAGGCACAGGCCTCCCTGGTGGACCGCCCCTTACGCGCCCTCAAATACGGCGAAGCCTTCGCCGTTCTCGACAGCTACGGCGACATTGGTTGGACGCCGGGGCCGGAGGGCCTCTACTTCCAGGACACGCGCTACCTCTCGCGCCTCGCGCTGACGATCGAGGACGAGCGGCCGATGATGCTCTCCTCGGCGATCCAAGACGACAACGGGGCGCTCAGCGTCGATCTCACCACCCCCGACATCCGCCTCGACGCGGGCGACGAGACCGCGATTCCCCGCGAGCTGATCGCCATCGAGCGCACCAAGTTCCTGTTCAAGGGTGCCTGCTACGACCGGATCGGTCTGCGCAACTACGACACCCGCCGACGTCACCTGCGCATCGGCGTCACGTTCGACGCCGACTACCGCGACCTGTTCGAGGTGCGCGGCTCCGACCGGACCAACCGCGGCAAGCGCACGGTCGAGCGCCGCAGCGAGGCCGAGGTGCAGTTCCGCTACGCCGGCCTCGACGAGATCGTGCGCACCACCTCGCTGCATTTCGGGCCGAAGCCGCACACACTGGAACCGGGCAGGGCCGAGTTCGTGGTCGAGCTGGAACCCGGCGCCAACACCTCGCTGTTCATCCGCGTGGTCTGCCAATCGCACCGCGCCTATACCAGCGCGCCAGGGCCCGAGAAGGCCGGCGAGTCCGCGGCCGCGGCCCTGTCGCGGGCGGCGGGCAGCCTCGCCGAGCAGCCTGACCGGCATTTGAGCGAGGGGCGCGTCTTCGCCCGCGCTTATCGCGACAACCGCCGCGACCAGCGCCAGATCACCGCCGGCATCACCACGATCATCTCCTCGAACGACCAGTTCAACGAGGGGCTCTGCCGCGCGACGGCCGACCTCTACATGCTGGCGACCCGGACGCAGGAGGGCATCTACCCGTTCGCCGGCATCCCCTGGTACTCCACCGTGTTCGGGCGCGACGGCATCATCACGGCGATGATGGCGCTCTGGATCGATCCGAATTTCGGCAAGGGCGTGCTGCGCTTCCTCGCCGCGACGCAGGCCAAGACCGT
The DNA here is from genome assembly GCF_024169925.1 of Methylorubrum extorquens. NCBI lineage: Bacteria > Pseudomonadati > Pseudomonadota > Alphaproteobacteria > Hyphomicrobiales > Methylobacteriaceae > Methylorubrum > Methylorubrum extorquens. The sequence continues at coordinate 4,358,025 of NZ_JALJXF010000001.1, read as the reverse complement.
CGATCCGGCCGCCGACGCCCAGCCCGGCAAGGTGCTCCACGAGACCCGCCGCGGCGAGATGGCAATGCTCGGCGAGGTGCCCTTCCGCCACTATTACGGCACCATCGACGGCACGCCGCTCTTCGTGATGTTGGCGGCGCAGTATCACGAGGTCACGGGCGACCTCGACACGATCCGGGCGATCTGGCCGCAGCTCAAGCTCTCGCTCGAATGGATCGACCAGTACGGCGACCGCGACGGCGACGGCTTCGTCGAATATGCCCGCGAGACCGAGCAGGGCTTGGCCAACCAGGGCTGGAAGGACAGCCACGATTCGATCTTCCACGCCGACGGCGCCATGGCCAAGGGGCCGATCGCCCTGTGCGAGGTCCAGGGCTACGTCTACGCGGCCAAGCGCGGCGCGGCACGACTCGCGAGATTGCTCGGCGAAGACGATCTTTCAGCCCGCCTGTCCGCAGCCGCCAACACGTTGCGCGAAAACTTCGACAAGGCGTTCTGGTGCGAGGAGATCGGCACCTACGCGCTCGCCCTCGACGGCGCCAAGCGCCAATGCGCCGTGCGCTCGTCCAACACCGGCCACGCCCTGTTCACCGACATCGCCCTGCCGGAGCGGGCCGCGCAGGTCGCGGCGCAGCTCCTGTCCAACGACGGCTTCAACGGCTGGGGCATCCGCACCATCGCCAAGGGCGAGGCGCGCTACAACCCGATGTCCTACCACAACGGCTCGATCTGGCCGCACGACAACGCGATCTGCGCCCTCGGGCTCGCCCGCTACGGCCTCAAGGAGGAGGCGGCGCGGGTGTTCGAGGGGATGTTCGACACGAGCCTCTACTACGACCAGAAGCGGCTGCCGGAGCTGTTCTGCGGCTTCATGCGGCGGCGCCAGCGCGGGCCCGTGAGCTATCCCGTGGCCTGCTCGCCGCAGGCCTGGGCGGCGGCGGCCCCCTTCGCCTTCCTGGCTGCCTGTCTCGGGCTCGAAATCGACCACGCCCGCAACCGCATCCGCTTCCGCAACCCGGTCCTGCCGCGCTTCCTCGAAGCGGTGGAACTGTTCAACCTCAAGCTCGGCGACGCGCGGGCCGACATCCGCCTTCACCGCCACGGCGGCGACGTGACGGTGTCGGTGACGCGGCGCGTGGGCGACGTGCAGATCGCGATGCTGAAGTAGGTTTTTTGGCAAGCGACCGGGCGGCCTCGTCTGTTCGGGGACGCCCGGTCGCCATCCCCTGACGAAAAACGAAAAATGCGCCGCCCCCGCGAGGGAGCAGCGCATTTGCAGACGAGCCTTTTTCCGCGAGACGGCGGAAGGGCCGAGACGCTTAGCGCGGCGCCAGGATCATGATCATCTGGCGGCCTTCGAGCATCGGCTCGCTCTCGACCTTGGCGATCTCCTGAGTCTCCTGCTTCACGCGCTCCAAGAGCCGGAGGCCGATATCCTGGTGGGCGATCTCGCGGCCGCGGAAGCGGAGGGTGACCTTGACCTTGTCGCCTTCCTCGAAGAACCGCTGCACGGCCTTCATCTTCACTTCGTAATCGTGCTTGTCGATGCCGGGGCGGAGCTTGATCTCCTTCACCTCGACCGTCTTCTGCCTCTTGCGCGCCTCGTTCTGCTTCTTCTGTTCGTTGAAGCGGAAGCGCCCGTAATCGAGGAACTTGCAGACGGGAGGGACCGAATTCGGCGCGATTTCGACGAGGTCGAGGCCGACCTCCTCAGCCATGGCCAGCGCGTCGAAGAAGGGCACGACACCCCGGTTCTGCCCATCTTGGTCGATGAGCTGGACGTCGCGGACGCCGCGTATGTCCCGGTTTGCGCGCGGCCCGTCCTTCTGCGGGGCCGGCATGGCTCTCATTGGTCTGCGAATGGCTCAGTTCTCCTGTATCAACGACAAAACGGCAGCCTGAGAGCCACCGCGTCTGGCGAGCCCCGGCCACCGATTGATCCGGCTCGGCCGGACGGCACTAACTTGGCAAATCTTCTTGCCGAGTCAACTCGCGGGACTGATTTCGGTTCACCCTGTCACGTTTTCGCTCGGTTCAGAAGGTTGGCATAGACGTTCAAGGTGCCGTCGATCATGCGGTCGAGCGAAAAATTCGCCTCGACATGGGCTTGCGCCCGGCGGGCGAGCCCGTCGCGGGCGCTGGCGCCGAGCGACAGGGCCTCCTTCAGCGCCTCGGCCAGAGCTGCGGCATCGCCGGGCGGCACCCGCCAGCCGGTGCGCTGGCCGGGCTCGACGTCGGGGGGGGCCAGCACGGTCTCGGGCACGGCGCCGAGATCGGACACGACCACGGGGATGCCGAGCGCCTGCGCCTCGACCGCCGAGCGGCCGAACGCTTCCGGCTCCACGGAAGGCACCGCGACGACGGAGGCCGCGCGGAAGGCTGCCGGCATGTCGCTGCAGTGCCCGACCCTGCGCACGATGCCCGACAGGCCACGCGTCTCGATCAGCGCGTCGAGCTCGCGCTCGTAGGCGTGACGTCCCTGCGGATCGCCCGCGAGCACGACGGCGAAGTCGGTGAGGCCGAGATCGCGCAGCCGGGCGGCGGCCTCGATCAGCACGCGCTGGCCCTTCCAGGCCGTGAGCCGGGCCGCGAGCAGCACGACCCGCTCGTGCGGCGCCACGTTCCAGGCCCGGCGCAGGCTCTCGACCCGTGCCGCCGCGACCGCCGACGGCGTGAACGCCGCCAGATCCGTACCGCGGTGGATCACGCTGATCCGGCCGCCGGCCTGGTCGGGATGGGTCCGGCGGATCAGGTCGGCGGTGTAGTGCGAGTTGGCGATCACGACGTCGCCCCGCGCCATCACCGAATTGTACAGAACCTTGACGCTGGTCCGGCCCGAATAGCTGCCGTGATAGGTCGTCACGAAGGGCAGCTTCAGCCGGCGGGCCGCGCCGAGGGCGACCCAGGCCGGGGCGCGGGAGCGGGCGTGCAGGATCTGCACGTTCTCCCGGCGGCAGAGCCGGACGAGGCGCTCAACGTTGAGCGCCATGGCGAACGGGTTCTTGGTGTTGGCCGGGAACGGCACCCAGATCCCGCCCTTGGCCTGCAACTCGCCGACGAGCCGCCCGCCTTCCGTGGCCACGAGCGGCCGGGCGCCGGCCTCGGCGAGGGCGGCCGCGACGTCGACGGTGGTGCGCTCGGCGCCCCCCGCCTCCAGCGCCGGGATGATCTGCAGTACCGTGACGCCCGCCAGCGGCGACGCCTCGGACAACCGCACAGGGCCGCCGGACAGGCTGCCTCCGTTCATCGCGTCACCCGTAGCGGGACGGTCGCTTGGAATTGGGTCATGAGGTAAGGATTGTCCCCGCGGCTTTACGGTTCGGTAAACGAAGCGTCGCCGCGTTGTTTCAGAATCACAGGATATTGCGCCCCAGTGAGCGATCCGGAGACTTCGCCGGGCGAATTGCCCCTCGTGACGCTCGACATCGAAGGCGCCTCCCCACGCCGGCTGGCGGTGCGGGTCCGAGAGGGCGAGGGGCCGCCCGTAGTCTGGCTCGGCGGCTTCCGCTCCGACATGCGGGCGACGAAGGCCGCCGCCCTCGACGCCTGGGCCGCGGAGAGCGGCCGGCGCATGGTGCGGTTCGACTATTCCGGGCATGGCGAGTCGGAGGGGCGCTTCGAGGATGGCACCATCTCCGATTGGCTCGCCGATGCCTGCGCCGTCATCGACCGCTACGCGAACGAGCGGCCGATCCTCGTCGGCTCCTCCATGGGCGGCTGGATCGCCTGCCTCGTCGCCCGCGAGCGGGCGCGGCGCGCGGCGGATCTCGGCGGGCAAGTTGGCGGGATGGTGCTGATCGCCCCGGCCCTCGACTTCACCGAGACGCTGATGTGGGACGCCTTCCCGCCCGAGGTCCGGATGACCCTGGAGCGCGACGGCGTATGGTATCGGGAGACGCCCTATGCCCCGAAGCCCGACCCGATCCGCATGGCGCTGATCGAGGATGGGCGGCGTCACCTGTTGCTGAACGCGGCCCTGGAGCCGGGCTGCCCGGTTCACATCCTCCAGGGCATGGCCGATCCGGACGTGCCCTATCCCCATGCCCTGCGGATTTTGGAGCGCCTGCCCGCGCAGGGGACGAGGTTGACGCTGATCAAGGATGGCGACCACCGCCTGTCGCGGCCCGAGGATATCGACCTCCTCGTGCGCACGGTCGCGGCGATGGCATGAGATGTGTACCCGCCGAGCGGCGGGGAGACGACTCCAGAGTTCGTCCCGGATATCGGACCCGGGACGATGCTCTCGCCTTTTGTTTTTACATCAGCTTCTTCCGAAAGCCGGCAACCCGCTTTCGGGATGATGTTCTAGTGAAGGCTCACCGGGTAGAGCTGGTGGGCCATGGCGTTCGCCACGGCGACCTCGCGGGAATCGGTGAGCAGGATCGGCGCGCCGCTCGCCGAGAGCAGGGCGAACAGGTCGAGGCCGGGGCTCATCTCGGGCGCCTGAGGGAACAGGTTGCGCACCTCGTCCGAGCGGATCGGGCGGACATAGGCGATGTGCCCTTCGCCGAGTGCGGCGAACTCTGCCGGATCGACGGCAGGGTTGGCAGTCGTATCGATGGTCAGGTCGTTTGTGGCAGTGGTCATGGAATGCCCTCCTTCCGAGGCAGAGCGTTGAACCGGATATGGTCCCGCACATCGGCAGCGACAAATCCGGGATGGGGTGGAGGCCCGAGAGACGGGCGGTGGAGCCTGCGATCCATCGACGCGGATCGCCCGCGTCGCCACTGGGTTGAGCAGGTCCGGATCGCCCCGCAGGATCAGGGATCCTTGGCGGCGATCGCGATCTTGCGCACGATGCGCTCGGGCTCGGGTCGTGCTAGATCGATCGCCAGTAGCCCGTTCGACAGCTCCGCGCCCAAGACCTCCATGCCGTCGGCAAGAAGGAAGGCCCGCTGAAACTGCCGCGCCGCGATGCCGCGATGCAGGTAGTGACGGGACTTGTCGTCGACCTGCCGCCCCCGCACGACCAGTTGATTCTCCTCCAGGGAAACGTCGAGCTGATCCTGCGTAAAGCCGGCCACGGCGAGCGTGATCCGCAAGCGTTCGGGCTCGCGTTCGCTGCGGGTAACACGTTCGATGTTGTAGGGCGGATACCCGTCGCTGGCGGCCTTCGAGACACGATCGAGTGCCTGCTCGATCTCGTCGAAGCCGAGCAGGAATGGATACCCGAACGGGGACGGCCGCGTCATCGTCGCTCAAACCTCCGGCGAGGCCCTGGGGGATCGAACGGCGTCGAGCCCTTGGCGGCACCTCGCGGTCTCGAGCCCGCCTCGCGGCAGCGCTCTTAGCTCAGGATATGGAAAGTGGGCGGATACCGATCAAGGGTGGTCGGCTGCGCGGGCGGTGAAGCACGGGGAATGGGGATTCGGGATAAAACGGCAACTGCGCCGGGATAAAAGAGAAATCCCAATCCGAGTGCCGGCTTTCTTCAATAGTTTGGAATTGCTCTGAAATTCTTAGCAAACCTTGATCAACACCCTGCTTGTCGGATAGGCACGCTCCGGAAACGTACACGGTGCTGTCGGAAGCGCTGGGCGTGACCTTTGCTGTATCCGCACATCGCCATGCGGCGGAGACCGCGTCACGGTGATCCCGCTTCGGATGACGGCGCCTCTCGGTGCCGTCGAAACCACGGCGAAGCGAATGTCGGCGGGACAGCGGCAGTCCTTCGGCCTTCGGGTCAAGCGGCCCGCGCCGGATCTCCGGGGCGGCGCGAGATTGGGGAGATGAGATCGTCGTGATTCAGGAAGGCTGGGGAATGAGCGATGCAGGGCCGGGACGCAGCGGGATCGGGGGACGCCTCGTCGCGAGTGCCGCCCTCGCCGCAGCGCTGATCACCGCGATCCCCGCCGCGATGGCACAGGATGCGACGCCGCCGGCCAAATCGGACGCCCCTCCCCTGAAGATCGAGCTGAACCGGCTCGAGCCCGCGGGCGAGGCCTGCCGCACCTACATGCTCGTCGACAACAGCCGCGGGCCCGCGCTGAAGTCGCTCAAGGTCGATCTGTTCGCCTTCGACACGGAGGGCGTCGCCCAGAAGCGCCTCGCCGTCGAGTTGGGCCCGGTGCAAGAGAAGAAGACCGTGGTGCGGCTCTTCGACTTCGCCGGCCTCTCCTGCCCGAAAATCGGCCGCCTTCTGCTCAACGACGTGCTCGCTTGCGAGGGCGGTGACGCCACCCGCGAGACCTGCCTGGAGCGGATCGAGCCCGCCACCAAGACATCGGCCGCCTTCGATCGCTGAGGCCGGCCGCGTCCGTCCCACCGGTTCGACCGGGTGTGACGGACGCATATTGGAGCCACGAGGAGTCACACATGGATCCGACGTCCGTGCCCGCCGAGGCGGTCGCTGCAGCCCACGACATGTCGTTCATCGGTCTGTTCCTGCAGGCCGACCCGATCGTCAAAAGCGTGATGATTCTCCTCGTGGTGGCCTCGCTCGCCTGCTGGACCGTCGTCTTCGAGAAGATCGTGCGCCTCTCCGCCGCCAAACGGCAGGCCAAGGCCTTCGACGCGATGGTCCGCTCGGAGGGCACCATCGATACCGGGCAGAAGGGCATCTCCGGCCACGTGATCAAGGCGGGGCTCGACGCGTGGCGTGACCAGGATCCGAGCGAGAGCCGGGCCGAGCGCCGCGAGCGGATCGAGCGGGCGATGAAGGGCGCGCTCAGCCTGGAGGTGAAGCGTCTCCAGAGCGGATTGCCGCTGCTGGCGACCTCCGGTTCCACCGCCCCCTTCGTCGGCCTGTTCGGCACGGTCTGGGGTATCATGAACTCGTTCTCGTCGATCGCGAAGAGCCAGGACACCAGCCTCGCGGTCGTGGCGCCCGGCATCGCGGAGGCGCTGTTCGCCACCGCCATCGGCCTCGTCGTCGCGATCCCGGCGGTGATGGCCTACAACAAGCTCTCGGGTGACGTCGCCCGCATCCAGTCGAGCTTCGTCTCCTGCATCTCGGTGCTTGGCAACCGCCTCGCCCGTGACCGCGGTCCCCACGCCCGGGCCGCGGCGGCCGAGTAATCCGCTTCTTCGCCGACTCCTGAAACCTTCGCGGCGCCCGCCTCAGCTCGGCGGGCCGTCGCCGACACCCGGAAGGGCGAAGCCATGGCCATGGGAACCGCGCGTTCGGCGAGCGACGACGAGGACGGCCTCGACGCCACGCCGATGTCCGAGATCAACGTCACGCCGATGGTCGACGTGATGCTGGTGCTGCTGATCATCTTCATGGTGGCCGCGCCGCTGATGACGACGGGCGTGCCGGTGCAACTGCCGAAGACGACCGCCGCCAAGGTGGCGCAGTCACAGAAGCCGCTCGAAGTCTCCATCGACAAGGACGGCAATCCGTTCATCGCCAAGGACGGCTTCACGCCGGAGACGATCCTGCCGCGCCTGAAGCAGCTCAGGGCGGAGAACCCGGATCAGGTCGTGCTCGTGCGCGGCGACCGGGACGTGCCCTACGGCCGGATCATGGAAGTGATGGGCCTCGTCGGTCAGGCGGGCTTCACCAAGGTCTCGCTGATTGCCCAGTCGGCGGGTGGCGCGCCAGCCGCAGGGACGCCCCGTTAAGCCGATGGCCGCTCCCAAGCCAGCTCCGAAGGCCGCCCCCATGCCGCCGATGCAGGCCCCGATATCTGCTCCGATGCCGGCTCCCGTGCCCGCTCATGCCGGGCAGGGATTACCCTCGGGCCCTTCCGAGGGAGGCGGCCAGGGGCGCCTCACGGTCGCCTTCGCCCTGGCCCTGGCCCTGCACGCCGCGGGGTTGATCGGCATCACCTATCTGCATCTGACCCCGCCCGCGCCCCCGGGGGATCAGGAGATCACGATCGATCTCGCGCCGCAGATGGCGGAGGCCGAGACCCAGGCGCCTGCCGAGTCGCAGCGGGTCGAAGAGATTCCCGAGGAGGCCAAGCCCGAGGGCGAGCCGGAGACGGCCGAGCCGGTCGAGACACCGGACGAGGTGAAGCCCCCGCCCCCCCCGGAGATGACGGAGGTGATGCCGGAGGAGGTACAGCCGCCGCCTCCGCCGCCGGAAGCCGTGACGGAAGTTCCGCCCGACACGGTTCCCCCGCCGCCGGAGGAGCAGATCATCGCCTCCGAGGCGCAGGAGGCGGAGCCGCTGGCGCCGCCCCCGCCCGTGGTGGCGAAGGCCCCGGAGCCGCCCAAGCCCGATCCCAAGATCGAGGAGCGCCGCAAGGCCGAGCTGGAGAAGAAGCGCGAGGCACGCCGCAAGGAGATCATCGAGAAGAAGCGCGAGGAGGCGCAGAAGGAAGCGCGGATCAAGGCCGCCAAGGCGAAGGCCGAGCGTGACGCCGCCCGGCGTGCCCAGGCGGCGCAGGTGGGCAATTCGCAGCGCAACTCCGCCGCCACCTCGCGCCAGAGCGCGACGGGCACGGCCGCCGCGGCCAACGACCCCAACGCCATGGCGGCCTGGAAGGGCTCCATCGCTGCGACGATCCGTGGCCGGATGAACCGTGAAGCCGCGGCCGGCACCAGTGGCGGCGTGGCCACCGTGCGCTTCACCGTGAGCCGCTCCGGCGCGGTGAGCGGAGCGTCTCTGAGCAGCAGCAGCGGGATCGGCGCCATCGACAGCGCCGCGCTCGCGGCGGTGCGCGGCAGCTTGCCGCCCGCCCCCGCCGGCGTAACGCAGTCGAGCCTCCCGGTCACCGTACCGCTGCGCTTCAGCCCAGGACGTTAGGCCGGCATCGTTCTCCCATCCGCCGCGTTGTCCCGCTCACACCGGACAGCGCGGCGGATGACCATCTTCTTCACGAGCGACACGCATTTCGGCGACCCCCGGATCCTGCGGATCGACCGGCGCCCCTTCGCGGATCTGCCGTCCCACGACGCGGCCCTCGTCGAGGCCTGGAACGCCGTCGTCGGGCCGGACGATACCGTCTGGCATCTCGGAGACTTCGCCCTCGGCCCTCCCCCGGAGCGCATCGCGGCCCTACTCGGCGCGCTCAACGGCCGCAAGCACCTGATCGTCGGCAACAACGACGGCCCCGCCACCCTCTCGGCGCCCGGCTGGACTTCGGTGGCGCATTACGCGGAGACCGAGGTCGAGGGCCGCCGGCTCGTACTGTGCCACTACGCCTTCCGCACCTGGAACGGCCTCGGCCGCGGCGCGATCAACCTGCACGGCCATTCCCACGGCCGGCTCAAGCCGATCCCGCGACAATACGATGTCGGCGTCGATGCGCAGGGCTTGGCGCCGGTCACCCTCGACCAGATTTTCGTCTCGCGCCGCGGGCGTGTGTCGGGGACGGCGCGCCAAAACCGCGCCGGGCAGGATCTCCGTCGCCAAGATCTCGGTCAAAAGGAGTCCACCGAGGGATAGGGGTGTCGATCGAATCCCAGTGCGCCGAATGTTCCACCAAGAATCGTCCGGGAAGCCTCCAAGAATCTTGGCAGATCCTGCAGGCCAGTTTCGGAACCATCGGCTTAGCGTCACCGTTCAAAAGCCGACACGAGCGACGACGCAGTGGCCGGATCGGTGAAGACACTGTGATGGCCGCGTGCTGAACGCTCCTTAACCTTATCATGACTTCGGTCGAACAAAGTCGGTCTGCCCCATGCGTCACCTCATGCGACACACCGTTTTCGCCGGCCTTGCGGCCTCCCTCGTCGGCGTCTCCCTGGCTTCCTCCGCGCTCGCGGCGCCGGGCTGCCTCGATGGCCGCCGCAAGATCCAGGAAGCCAGCGCTCTGCGCTATCAGGCCCGCCAGGAAGCACAGCTCGGCAATCACGACCGGGTTTGCGACACCCTCGACGAGATCGGCGACCGCTACCACGAGGCGCAGGACGCCTTCGAGGATTGCGGGGCCGACATCGTGTCGATCGATCTGCGCAGCGAGCTCCGCTCCCTGCGCGCCGCCAAGCAGGTCAACCGCTGCGACTGACCGCGGCCGGCCCCGCGCTCCCGGCGGATCGAGACTGCCTCTAACCCGATGCTGCCAAAGCCGGATCCGTCCGCGGTTTCGAGTGTGGTCCCGCACCGCCAAGCGTCACTGTGAAGCGCAGATTCACTGCAATCGAACCGATCGCTTCGCGCCGGAAAACTCCTCTTCTTCCCTCAGGGTCTTGCCATGATCGCCACCGACAACGCCCTCCGTCAGCCCACCGCCGACATGCAGACCGGCCCTTCCTTCGCCGCGGCCCTGTTCGGCTTCCTCGGCAGCACCGTTGCGACGACGATGGTGATGTTTCTGCTCAGCAGCAGCGTCTGATCCGGCTTCCGCTCAGATCCAGGCGGGGACCGGTCAGCAAGCCCGCGCGGTGCTCGCACGAGACACGACATCGTGCCCTGCGAAGCGAACGAGCGGATTTCCTGAGGCCTGCCTCAAGGGATCAGGACTGGCCTCAGGGGGCGACCGACCAGAGGCGGCTACGCGAGAACAGCATCTCCGGATTGCCGACTTGGTTCGCCGTCTTCGGCACCGGGCAGCGGGGCGTTTCAGGGCGGGGTGCTACGACGACCGCCGCCTGAGCGGGCGGCACGAGGCCGAGCCGCATTTGCACCGCCGGGTGCCGGGCAGCGGTGATGGTGACGACACCGGCGATGATGCAGCCGGCCATCAATCCGAGAAAGAAATTCGTCATCTGAAGCGGGTTCCGGACCCGATGTGGCACGGACTGGCCATAACGGCCGCCACGTCGAAGCACTCACCCCCTTTCGGGGCGCCAATACGGCAGAACGCTCGCATACCGGCTTTTAACAAAAACGATGCATTGATTCGCCTGCGATCGGCCGAGGGCGGCGCAGGGAGAACACTGACGATGCAGTACGCGGCCAATGCCTATGCGAAGGCTTCGCGCGTGGCGCTCTCCCCTCGGGAAGCCGAGGCGGCCGTTCTGCTGAAGGCCGCCGGCCGTCTCCAGTCCCTCGGCTCACAGATCGAGGCGGGGCCGGCGCTCAACGACGCGCTGACGTTCAACCAGCGTGTCTGGACGATCCTGGCCTCCGCCGCGACCGAGCCGAACAGCCCGCTCCCCACCGAGGTCCGCACCGGCATGGCGCAGCTCTCGGCCTACGTGTTCCATACGATTTTGGACACGATGATCGAGCCGACGGCGCAGAAGATCGAGTCGCTCGTCTCGCTCAACAACCACATCGCCGCGGGGCTTCAGGGCGACGCCGGGCCGGGGGTGTAAAGGCCGGCTTCCAGAAAACCGAATCGCTTCAGAGCTGCCGGAGCGGATCGCCTTCGGCAGCGGCGTACCGTCTGGGCCGCTGACCATAGGCCGACGCGGCGCGCGCGTGCCCGCACGTCCGGTCCCGTCGGATGGCTGGTCATACCAAATCCGCCATCCCGAAGGGATCGAGCGGATTTGGTATCAGGCCGTCTTGGCGATGCGCTCGCCCGGAGATGGCGCTGCTTCCCGCGCGTAGGCCCGCGCCTTGAGGATCACTTCGTCGGGGATCTGCATCACGACATCGCCGGTCTGCGGATCGGTGACACGGAAAACGAGGCTCTGGCTGTCCGCATCGCGGGTATAGGCACGCCGCTCCGGCTCGGACGGTTTCGTGTCCGCACTCTCGGGGCTCACGGCGACGGTGACCGCGGGATCGAGCACGCGGGAGGCGGGCGCCTCGTCGCGAACGGTCTCCGCGACCGGTCGGACGGGGGTGATGGGGGCGGTGGAGACGGGCGGCGTCGAGGCCGCGGCCCTGATCGGGTCCATGGCTGCATTCCTTCGGTTCCGGCGCGAGGCCGGACCTCAGGAGATTGCGCGCGTCGCTACCGGAATCTTAAGGCCCGCCGCTTGTCCCCCGGGAATGCCGGCCAGCCTCACCGATCCGTAACGATGACCTGAAGAATTTTCGCGAATTCGCATCAAACGATAGGTTTTGCGAGGATGGTCGCCCGCCGGGCGGCCATCCCGTATTCGGCGCGCGGCTTACTCCGCCGCGTCGACGTAGAGCTTGCCGCCCTCCTCCAGGAACTCCTGCGATTTGGCCGCCATGCCGGCCAGGCGCTCGGCGTCGCTCATCGGCTGGGCTTGGCCGATGACGATGCCGGCCTCCTCCATGGCGAGCACGTCGGCGCGCAGATCCTGCGTGATCTTCATCGAGCAGAATTTCGGGCCGCACATCGAGCAGAAATGGGCGACCTTGTGCGCGTCCTTCGGCAGGGTTTCGTCGTGGTAGGTACGCGCCGTGTCGGGATCCAGCGAGAGGTTGAACTGGTCCTCCCAACGGAAGTCGAAGCGGGCGCGGCTAAGGGCGTCGTCACGGAGCTGCGCCGCGGGGTGGCCCTTGGCGAGGTCGGCGGCGTGCGCGGCGATCTTGTAGGTGATGACGCCGGTCTTCACGTCGTCGCGGTTCGGCAGGCCGAGATGCTCCTTCGGCGTGACGTAGCAGAGCATGGCGCAGCCGAACCAGCCGATCATCGCCGCGCCGATCCCGCTCGTGATGTGGTCGTAGCCCGGCGCGATGTCGGTGGTCAGCGGGCCGAGCGTGTAGAACGGCGCCTCGCCGCACTCAGTCAGCTGCTTCTCCATGTTGATCTTGATCTTGTGCATCGGCACGTGGCCGGGGCCCTCGATCATGGTCTGGCAGCCCTTGTCCCAGGCGATCTTGGTGAGTTCGCCGAGCGTCTCCAGTTCGGCGAATTGGGCCGCGTCGTTGGCATCCGCGATGGAGCCGGGGCGCAGGCCGTCGCCGAGCGAGAACGACACGTCGTAGGCCCGCATGATGTCGCAGATTTCGTCGAACCGCTCGTAAAGGAACGACTCGCGGTGCCCGGCGAGGCACCACCGCGCCATGATCGAGCCGCCGCGCGATACGATGCCGGTGGTGCGCCGCGCGGTGAGCGGCACGTGGGCCAGCCGCACGCCGGCATGGATCGTAAAGTAGTCGATGCCCTGCTCGGCCTGCTCGATAAGCGTGTCCTTGAACACCTCCCAATCGAGCTTCAGCGGGTCGCCGCCGACTTTCTCCAGCGCCTGATAGATCGGCACGGTGCCGATCGGCACGGGCGAGTTGCGCACGATCCACGAGCGGATGTTGTGGATGTTGCGGCCCGTCGAGAGGTCCATGACCGTGTCCGCACCCCAGCGGATCGACCAGACCAGTTTTTCGACCTCCTCGGCAGCCGACGACGTGACGGCGGAGTTGCCGATGTTGGCGTTGATCTTGACGAGGAAGTTGCGGCCGATCGCCATCGGCTCGAGTTCGAGGTGGTTGATGTTGGCCGGGATGATGGCCCGCCCGCGGGCCACCTCGTCGCGGACGAATTCGGGCGTGATGAAGGGCGGCACCGCCGCGCCGTAGCTCTCGCCGTCGGCGAGCGCGGCCTCGGCGCGCTCCAGCATCTGCGCGCGGCAGGCATTCTCGCGATGCGCCACGTAGATCATCTCTTCCGTGATGATCCCGGCGCGGGCGAACTCGTATTGCGTGACCAGCTGCCCCGGCTCAGCCCGGCGGATCGTACGCTCGGCGGGGCACGGCGCCACGAGCTTGTCGGCGGCGGCAAAGCCGTTGTCCTCCGGCTTCACCTCACGCGGCTTCACGGCGGCGTAGCCGCGCCCGACGATCCACGGCTCGCGGACCGGGGCCAGACCCTTCTCGAGATCGATGCCCGCATCGGTCTCGGTGTAGGGGCCCGACGGGTCGTAGACCCGCACCGGCTCCTCCTTCGGGTCGGAGAGGGCGATCTCCCGGTAGGGCACGCGGATGTCGGGGCGGCCGGGCGCCTCGGCATAGACCTTGCGCGAGCCCTGCACGGGGCCGGTGGTCACGCTGGCGGGATTGCCGTTGGGAAGATCTTTGGGACGGACGGGTGCGTTCATCGCTGTCGCTCCTGATAGGGGAGGCGACCCGTGGTCCCGACGATGGTGCGGCTGGCCGATGCTGCTTGTGAGCAGCGGCCACTGGTTCCCGTCCCTCCGCCGGTACGAGCCGGATCAGGTTCAAGGGTCAGGGCGCCTGCCCACTCTCAGCCCCATACGGGGCCCCCCTCGGAACGATTCCAGCCTCTGCTTCGGCGCGATCCTTGTCAATGCATCGCCGGAACGGGCCGATTCGGAGGAAAGATTTTTTGTTTCGGAACTGGCCCGGTGTCACGGCGGGAAAGCTTGACCGATTGCCGCGGATTCGAGCCACGGTTTCGACGAAAAACTCACCAATTGAGCCGGGAAGCCTCCTTTGGCGACCCCGCGCTGCGGCTTGGGTGTGGATGACGCCCGGTCGGCGGGTGGCCACGCGCCCGCCTTTTCGCGACACACGATGGCGATGAGCACGGTCGTCCCTTTCCGCCGCCCCCCTGCCCCCGCCACGCCGGTCCGCTCCGGCTGCGACGTTGCGGCTGTCGCGGGCGACCTCCTGGACGTTCTCGATCAGCTTGAAGGGCTGGTGGCGCGGGCGGCCGGCATGGACCGGCCCCGGATCGAGGTGGAGCGCAGCGTGCAGCACCTGCTCGATGCGATCAGCGCCGTCGAGCGCGCCTCCGACACCCTAGGCGAGGGCAGCAGCATCTCCGAGCCGGCCTGAGCATTCAGGCGCCGTCGGCCTTCGGCCGGGTTTCGCGCGTTTTTGCTTGTTCCCAGCTCACGCGCTGCATCGACATCGCGCGTGGCAACGGCTTCGCAGCCCGGTGCCGGGAAAGGCAGGACCGTTCACGCCCCGGCGTGCAGCACGCTCGCCATGATCGTCCCGTAATGGCAGGCGGTCGCGGCCAGGACGAAGGCGTGCCAGATCGCGTTCTGGAACGGCAGGCTGCGCCAGACGTGGAAGACCACGCCGCCCGAGTAGAGCAGGCCGCCGATAGCGAGGAGCCAGAGGGCGGACGGGGTGAGCCCCGAGATCACCGATTCGTAGGCGAGGACGCCGCTCCAGCCGAGCATCAGGTAGAGCACGATCGAGACCCGGTCCCAGCGGCCGGGCATCAGGATCTTGATGGCGATGCCGGTGAGGGCGACCGTCCAGATCAGGGCAAGCAGCGTCCAGGCGACGGGGCCGGAGCCGACCAGCGCCACCACCGGCGTGTAGGTGCCGGCGATCATCAGATAGATGAAGGCATGGTCGAAACGGCGCAGGATCCACTTGCGCGGGCTCACCGGCCACATGTTGTAGGCGGCAGATGCGCCAAGCATCGCCAGCAACGCGGTGGCGTAGACCAGCAGAGAGGCCCGTTCGATCCACCCGAGATGGTTGAGGGCTGCCATCGCGATCAAGCAGATCGCGCCGAGAAACCCGAGGGCGATACCTGCGATATGGACTACACCGTCCGCCCGCAATTCACTGGGCGTGTAGTTCCATGTCAGCGCAAGCGGGCGTCCGTCCTCGGCCAGAAACATCCTCTGCTCCTGTGTTGGCGAGGTATTTAATTCTATAGAGCGGCGAGTCGTTCCATCGTCGGACTACCGAGGGCAGAGTCTTCCACCGAAATTGCTGTGACGACGACTGGAGCCCACCTTTTGCGCTGCAAGGTACACCGCTTTCTATGCTGCATCGCAGTCGGCCAAGGTTCCATTCCGAGCCTTCCCCCAGCATCCAAGCCGATCGCGACGGTTTCATGAACCGGGCGCGGACGCCGAGCAGGTTTCGCGCCAAACCACTGGAATGCCGCGGAGCCGTTTCAGGCGCCGCGGCCGGCGAGCGCTTCCAGCCCGATCGGCACCTCCGCCCCCGTGGGCGCGGAGGCGGCGGGCACGCCGAGGCTGAGGCGGGCATGGACGGTGGCCATGATCAGCACCGCCATGGCGAAGACCTGATGCGCCAGACCCGCCCAGAGCGGCACCTGCAGGAGCAGGGTCGCGATGCCGAGACCCATCTGTGCCGTTGCCAGCGCCGCCACGCCCATCGCCCGGCCCGCCGCGGCGCTTCTGGGCGCCGTAAGCGCGGCCTGGACCGCGTGGGCGATGGCCGCCAGCACCACGAGATAGGCGAAGAGGCGGTGGTTGAACTGCACCAGGGCGAGGTTGTCGATGAAGTTCTCGATGAAGGGCACCTTGTCGAACAGCATCCGGGCCGGCGGCACGAGAACGCCGTCCATGTCCGGCCACGTGTTGTAGAGCAGGCCCGCCTTCGAGCCGGCAACGAGCCCGCCGAGCCAGATCTGGACCAGCACCAGGGCCGGCAACAGGCAAGCGACGACCCGCACCGGTTCGGGCGCCGGAGCGAGCGCCCGCGGGCGGGTGCCGGCGGCGAGCCAGACGAGACCGGCGAGGATCAGACTCGCGGTGGTGAGGTGGAGTGCGAGCTTGAGCGGCGCCACCGCCGTCATGCCGGGCTGGAGGCCCGAGGCGACCATGATCCAGCCGATGGCGCCCTGAAGCCCGCCGAGCAGGCCGAGGCCGAGGAGGCCGGTGAGCAGGCGGCGCCCGAGCATGCCGCGGGCCCAGAACCACGCAAACGGCAGGAAGAACACGAGGCCGACGATCCGCCCGAGCAGGCGGTGCCCCCATTCCCACCAGTACAGCGTCTTGAAGCCGTCGAGCCCGATGCCCTGGTTGAGGATGCGGAATTGCGGCGTGTCGCGGTACTTGTCGAACTCCGCCGCCCAGTCGGCGGCGTCGAGTGGCGGGACCACGCCGGTCACGGGCCGCCACTCGGTGATCGAGAGGCCCGAGCCGGTGAGCCGCGTCGCGCCGCCGACGGCGACCATCGCGACGACGAGCACGGCGAGCCCATAGAGCCACGCGCGCACCGCACCGTGTCCGGGGCGGTAGGAGGCCGCCGGAACGGCGTCGAAGCGGTCGAGGGTCGGGTTCGTCGACAGTCTCATGGTCTCGCGCGTCAGGTCCGGCGGCCGGGAACGTTCGGGTGTGGCTTACGGGAAGCGGGACCCCGCGCGCAACGCGAGCTATGACGCATGCAGGGGGATCGCCTGAGGCGATCCCCCTGTTTCCTGCCAGCCTCAGTCGCCGGCGCCCGCCTCCGCAGGTTCATGCTTTCGCTCCGCTTGACGCCTTGGCTGAGCCGAGGCACGCGCCGCGAAGCCGCATTCCGCGACTTCGAGCGATCGCCCCGTGACGCAGGCTTCCCGCATTGCGGCGTCCGAACAGGACCGGTACGACCCGTCCTGGCGCGTGGACCGGCGCGCCGTCCTGACACGAGAGATCGAAGGCCCCCATGCGCCGCCGCACGCGCACCCTGCTCGGAACCTTCGGGATCCTGGCCTTCGTGATCGTCTACGCGCCGCTGGCCATGGCGCTTGCCGACAGCCGCATCTCGGAAACCCATCCGGCGGTGCAGACGGTGATATACTCGATCCTCGGCATCGCCTGGATCTTCCCGCTGATGCCGCTGATCCGCTGGATGGATCGGCCGGACGATTAGGGATTAGAACACGCCGGGCCCCTTTTTTCGCCGTACTCCCTGGCGAAAAGGCGAGACGTCTTACGCTCAAGGTTCGCTTCCGAAGGTCGCCCGCCGCCCATGCGCCCCTCCTCGCGCCGTCCCGCGCTTTCGTTCCGTCCGCACCTCCTCGCCGCCTCGTTGATGCTCGCCGCGCCGCTGGCCGCCGAAACCGCTGCCGCGCAGGGGACGCCGCGTTCCATGGCGGAATGCGAGCGGCTGAAGAACGATCTCGCCTACAACCAGTGCCTCGCCATGTTCGGCCCGCCCGCCCGGAACGTCGCCAGCGGTGGCGGCTATGTCAGCGGCAACGACGCCTCCACCACCTCCTCGGTCGCCTCGACCGCGACGATCCCCGGCATTCCCTCGATCGAGGAGCCCGATGTCGAGCCGGCGCGGCGCCGCGGACGGCGCTCCGGCCGGCGCGGCCGGGCCAGCGCCAGCTTCGATGTCGGCAGCGCCGATGCCGGTGCGGGGGAGTCGGAGGGCGGCTCGTCGCGCTCGCGCCGCCGCCGCCGCTGAGGCGGCCTATCCTCACGCCACGTTGAGCCGCCGCCCGCGGTTCCAGGCCAGGAACGGCACGCCGGACAGGAGGCTCGCCAGCGCGGCCTCACTCTGGTGCAGCCCGTTCACCGAGACCCGCGGCAGGGCGTGGCAATGCTCCACGTGCCCTGCGAACAGGTGGCCCGGCCGGGTCGTCACCGCGGTGGCGAAACCTAGTTTTTTTGCGGTTTCGAATTCCCGCGTCCCGGCCGAAGTCGGATCGCCCACCGGATAGGATAGGTGGCGCACCGGGCGACCCAGCTCCGCCTCGATCCGCGCACGGCTCTCGGCCATCTCCCGCTGCGCGAAACCGGCGTCGTGCTTGGCGAGCATCGGGTGCGAGAGCGTGTGCGCGCCGATGCAGACGGCCGGGTCGCGGGCGAGGTCGCGCAGTTCCTCCCAGGTCAGGCAGAGTTCGCGGGCGAGCCCGCCCGGCTCGAACCCGGCCTCGCGACAGAGGCGGGCGATTTCTTCGAGCAGCACCGGCTCCGGGCCGGCGCGCAGGGCGCGGTAGACCGTCTCGAAGGCGGTCGTCTTTTCCGCATTCGTGCGGGCAGGCAGGACGAGGCCGGAGCCGAGCCGCACCGCGTCGAGCCGGGCCACGGCCCGCTCCAGTTCGAGCCACCACAGCCGCCCGCGCCCCTCGGCGAAATCGCTCGTCACGAACAGCGTCCAGGGCGCGCCGTGCCGTGCCAGCACGGGCCGGGCGTGCTCGACATTGTCGCGGTAGCCGTCGTCGAAGGTCAGCACCGCGAAGGGAGGCCCAGAATCCGAGCTTGCGAGCCGCTCGGTGACTTGGTCGAGGCCGATCAGTTCGAAGCCACGGGCGGCGAGCCCCTTCAGCGTCCGTTCGAGAAAGGCGGGGGTGATCGACAAGAGAGCGTTCGGCGCGAAACCCGGCACCGGCTCGGGGCGGACATGGTGGAAGGTGAGGATGATCCCGCGCCCGCGGGTGGCGGGGGCGAGCCAGCGGTCGGCACCCGTGGCGGTGATCGCCCGAAAGCCGGCGCGGAACAGGCGGTGTCGTGTGCGGGGCGACAGCATGGCGCGTCAGGACTCGGGGCACCGGGCGATCCCGGCATCGCCTTGATCCTAGCGGCCGACGCGAAAAGCTTTCGTTACCCATCCCCGCAGATCGGCCGCCGGCATCAACCGAGGCTTGAGGACAGACCGGGCAGGATCGCCCGCAGGCGATTTTGTGGGGCTGTCCGTCCTGGCCGTGACGGGCGCCCGCAACGGGGGATGTGGGAATGGCGGCTCTCGCCGAAGATCTGGGGCGCCCCGTGCGGGCGGAGCTGCGGGGCCATGGCGGCCTCACCGCGGAGGTGTTTTCCGATCTCGCCGCGGTCGAGGGGCTGTGGCGAGGCTTGGAATCCAATCCGGCCGTCCTGATGACGCCCTACCAGCGCTTCGACTGGGTGGCGGCGTATCTCGGCGCCGGGATCGATGCCGGTGAGGAGACGCGCATTCTCGTGCTCCGCGACGCGCATGGACGGGTGCGGCTTCTGCTCCCGTTCGCGATCGGGCGCCGCGGTCCGCTGCGGGTCGCGCGGGTGGTCGGCGACCGGCACGCCAACTTCCACATGCCGCTCTTCGCCTCCCGCGAGGCGGCGGCGATGCCGGCCGAGGATCTGACCGAGGCGCTGGTCCGGGCCGGCCGCGCGGCGGGCATCGATGCCTTCGCGCTCCGCAACCAGCCGCGCGTCTGGGACGGCACCCCGAACCCGTTGGCCGGAGGCGGCCTGCCGGCGCCGAGCGACGCCTACGGCATGCTGCTCGGCCCCGATACCGAAGCGACCCTGCGCCGGGTGTTCAGCGGCGACACCCGCAAGAAGCTGCGGGCCAAGGAGCGCAAGCTCGTGGAATTTCTGGGCGCCGTCGAGCACCGCGTCGCCGAGACGCCGGAGGCGGCCGCCGAGATCCAGGCGGCGTTCTACGCGCAGAAGGCCGCGCGCTTCGCCGATCTCGGTGTCGCCGACCCTTACGCGGATGCCGAGATCCGCCGCTTCATCGCCGCCGCCACCGTGCCAGGCGCGGAGGGCCGCGCGGCGGCGATCGAGACCCACGCCCTGGTGGCGAGCGAGAGCGGACGTATCCTGGCGACGTTCGGTGGCGCGGTGGACGGTGCCCGCTTCTGCGGGATGTGGACGTCCTTCGACACCGACCCCGAACTTGGCCGGTTCAGCCCCGGCGAGATCCTGCTGCACCGGCTCGTCGGCGATCAGGCCGCGCGGGGCCGCAGGGCGCTCGACCTCGGCGTCGGAGAGGCCGGCTACAAGGCCAAGACCTGCGACGAAACCATCGAACTCGTGGAGCAGATCGTGCCGGTGAGCCCGGCGAGCCACGCCCTCGTGCTCGCCTCACGGCTGGCGGTGCGGCTCAAGCACCGGATCAAGCGCTCGCCGCGGCTCTGGGCGGCGGCCCAGAACCTGCGTCGGCGGCTGCGGCGCTGAGCCGAGGCGGCTCAGAAGCCGCGGCTGGCGATCGAGGGCAGCGAGGGCTGCGTGTAGGCGCGGTTCACGTCCCGGCGGGTCTGGGTGCCGTTGGTGTCAGACGAATGGCGGTAGTTGCTGGTCTCGAAAGCCGAGGCCAGGCCGGGGCCGCCGGAATCGGTGCTGTTGCAGGCCGACAGCCCGCAGGCGAGGACGGCGGCGGCGAGGACGAGCAGCGTGGAGCGCATCGGGACTTCCTGTCGAAGGCGGGGCAGCCCCGCGGGTCGTGACGGCAGGCCTGCCGCGCCCCGCCGCCCCTCGGCAAGGAAAAAGTCGCGGCGCGGGAGCGTTGCGGTGCGATCCCGCGCCACCTGTGACCTATTCGGCGTGACTACTCGGCCGCGGCCTTGAGGTAGCGGGCCGGGTCGTAGTTGAGGATCGGCCCGAGCCAGCGCTCGACCTCGGCGATGTCCATGCCCTTGCGCCCGGCATAGTCCTCGACCTGATCCCGCTCGACCTTGGCGACGCCGAAATAGTGTGCGTCGGGATGGGCGAGGTAGAGGCCCGAGACCGAGGAGCCCGGCCACATGGCGTAGGACTCGGTGAGCTTCACGCCGATGCGGCTCTCCGCCTTGAGCAGGTCGAACAACTGCACCTTTTCCGTATGGTCGGGCTGGGCCGGGTAGCCCGGCGCGGGCCGGATGCCGTCATACTTCTCGTGCACCAGTTCGTCGGGCGTGTAGCTCTCGTCTGGCGCATAGCCCCAGAACTCCCTGCGGACGCGCTCGTGCATCCGCTCGGCGAAGGCCTCGGCGATGCGGTCGGCGAGGGCCTTGACGAGGATCGAGCGGTAATCGTCGTTCGCCCGCTCGAACCGCTCGGCGATGCGCACCTCTTCCAGCCCCGCCGTCACGACGAAGGCGCCGACGTAATCGGCGATGCCGGTCTCGGCCGGCGCCACGAAGTCGGAGATGCAGGTGTTGGCGCGCCCGTCGCGCTTCGAGAGCTGCTGGCGCAGGCCGTGGAAGGTCGCGAGCGTCTCCCCCCGGCTCTCGCCGGTATAGAGCCGGATGTCGTCGCCGACGCTGTTGGCCGGCCAGAAGCCGATCACCGCCTTCGGGTTGAACCAGCGCTCCTCCACGATCTGCTTGAGCATCACCTGCGCGTCCTCGAACAGCGCCCGCGCCGCCAGGCCCTGCTCGGGATCGTCGAGGATCGCGGGGTAGCGGCCCTTGAACTCGTAGGTCTGCAGGAACGGCGTCCAGTCGATGTAGGGGACGAGGTCCGCCACCTCGTAGGAGCCGTAGACGCGGGTACCGGTGAAGCTGGGCTTGGCCGGCTTGTAGGCCGACCAATCCACCTTGAAGGCATTCGCACGCGCCTTGGCGAGCGGCAGGCGCTGCTTGTCGGCCTCCGAGCGGCGGTGCGCATCGGCAACCTTGGCGTATTCGGCGCGCACCTTCTCCACGGTGGCCCCGCGGGTCTCCTTCGAGATCAGGCTCGAGACCACGCCGACGGCCCGGCTGGCATCGGTCACGTAGACCGCCTGCCCCTTGGCGTAGGCCGGGTGGATCTTCACCGCCGTGTGCACGCGGCTGGTGGTGGCACCGCCGATCAGGAGCGGCATCTCCATGCCCTCGCGCTCCATCTCGGCGGCCACATGCACCATCTCGTCGAGCGAGGGGGTGATGAGGCCCGACAGGCCGACGATGTCGACGTTCTCGCGCCGGGCGGTCTCGAGGATCTTGGCCGCCGGCACCATCACGCCGAGGTCGATGATCTCGTAGTTGTTACAGGCGAGCACGACGCCGACGATGTTCTTGCCGATGTCGTGGACGTCGCCCTTCACGGTCGCCATCAGCACCTTGCCGGCGGCCTGGCGCTTGCCGTCGCCGCCATTGGCCCGCTTCTCCTCCTCCATGAAGGGTTCGAGATAGGCCACCGCCTGCTTCATCACGCGGGCGGACTTCACCACCTGCGGCAGGAACATCTTACCCGACCCGAACAGGTCGCCGACCACGTTCATGCCGGCCATCAGCGGGCCTTCGATGACGTGGAGCGGCCGCGCGACCTCTTTGCGCGCCTCCTCGGTGTCGGCGACGATGTATTCGGTGATGCCGTTGACCAGCGCGTGCTCGATGCGCTTGGCGACCGGGGCCTCGCGCCAGGACAGGTCGGCGGTCTTGGCCTGGGCCGAGGCGCCGGTCTTGAAGCGCTCGGCGGCCTCCAGCAGGCGCTCGGTCGAGTCGTCGCGCCGGTTGAGGACCACGTCCTCGCACAGCTCACGGAGTTCGGCCGGAATCTCGTCGTAGACGGCCAATTGGCCGGCATTGACGATGCCCATGTCCATGCCCGCCTTGATGCAGTGGAACAGGAACACCGCGTGCATCGCCTCGCGCACCGGCTCGTTGCCGCGGAAGGCGAAGGACAGGTTCGAGACGCCGCCGGAGATGTGGGCGTGGGGCAGCGTCTCGCGGATGGTGCGGGTCGCCTCGATGAAGGCGACGCCGTAGGGGTTATGCTCCTCGATACCCGTCGCCACCGCGAAGATGTTCGGGTCGAAGATGATGTCTTCGGCTGGGAAGCCGATCTGCTCGGTGAGGATCGTGTAGGCCTTGGTGCAGATCTCGACCTTGCGCTCGTAGGAATCGGCCTGGCCCTGCTCGTCGAAGGCCATGACGACGACCGCCGCGCCGTAGGAGCGGCAGATCTTGGCAGCTTCGATGAACTTCGCTTCGCCCTCCTTCATGGAGATCGAGTTCACGATCGGCTTGCCCTGGATGCACTTCAGGCCAGCCTCGATCACCTCGAATTTCGAGGAATCGACCATCACCGGCACGCGGGCGATGTCAGGCTCGGCGGCGACGAGGTTGAGGAACTCGACCATCGCCTTCTCGCTGTCGAGCAGGCCCTCATCCATGTTGACGTCGATGACCTGGGCACCGGCCGCGACCTGATCGCGGGCGACGTCGAGCGCGGCGGCGTAGTCGTTGTTGGTGATGAGCTTGCGGAATTTGGCCGAGCCGGTGACGTTGGTGCGCTCGCCGACGTTCACGAAGGGGATCTCCTTCGTCAGCACGAAGGGCTCGAGGCCCGACAAACGCATCAGGCGCGGGATCTCGGGAATCGCGCGCGGAGTCTTGTCGGCGACGGCTTCCGCGATGGCACGGATGTGGTCCGGCGTGGTGCCGCAGCAGCCGCCGACCATGTTGACGAGGCCAGACGCGGCGAACTCGCCGACGAGCTTGCCCATGGCCTCCGGGCTCTCGTCGTAGAGGCCGAACTCGTTGGGCAGGCCGGCATTCGGATAAGCGCAGACCAGCGTGTCGCAGATGCGCGACAGCTCGGCGATGTGGCCACGCATCTCCTTGGCGCCGAGCGCGCAGTTGAGGCCGAAGGTGAGCGGGCTCGAATGGCGCAGCGAGTTCCAGAACGCGGCCGGCGTCTGGCCCGAGAGGGTGCGGCCGGACAGGTCGGTGATGGTGCCGGAGATCTGGATCGGCAGGCGGATGCCGGTCTCGTCGAACACAGCCCAAGCGGCGGCGATCGCCGCCTTGGCGTTCAGCGTGTCGAAGATCGTCTCGATCAGGATGAGTTCGGCGCCGCCGTCGATGAGGCCGCGCACCTGCTCGATATAGGCCTGCTTGACTTGGTCGAACGTCACGGCGCGATAGCCGGGATTGTTGACGTCCGGCGAGATCGACAGCGTGCGGTTGGTCGGGCCGATGGCGCCGGCCACGAAGCGGCGGCGGCCATCCTGCTCTTCCGCGAGTTTGGCGGCCTCGCGGGCGAGCCGGGCGCCCTCGGCGTTCAGCTCGTGGATGATCGATTCCATGCCGTAATCGGCCTGGGCGATCGTGGTGCCGGAGAAGGTGTTGGTCTCGCAGACGTCGGCGCCTGCGAGGAAGTAGTCGAGGTGGATCTGCCGGATCGCGTCGGGCTGGGTGAGGATCAGGAGGTCGTTGTTGCCCTTCTGGTCGTGGCCGTGATCCTTGAAGCGCTCACCCCGGAAATCCTCTTCCGTGTACTTCAGCCGCTGGATCACCGTGCCCATCGCCCCATCGAGGACGAGGATCTTCTCCGAGGCGCGCTGGCGCAGCGCGCGCTCGATCTCGGTGCCGTCGACGGGGGGGAAAGCGGTCATGTCGGACGATCCTGGGATGTTCCGGGACGGCGATGGCCGAAAGCGTCGGCCGCATCAACCCACCTCATCCTGAGGCGCCGGGGCGGAGGCCTCGGAGGCCTCCAGAAAACGCGGTCGCTCCTGGCACCCGCCCGCGCGGCGACCGCGGCGCGGTCGCATCTCGGGATGAGGTTCAGGAGCGGGGTGGCGAGGGGTCAGGCCGCCTTGGCTTCCGGCTTCGCCGCCGGCTTGGCCGGCGCCTGGGAGCGCAGGCCGAGCAGATGGCAGATGGCGTAGACCAGATCCGAGCGGTTCATCGAGTAGAAGTGGAAGTCCTCCACGCCCTCGTCGACGAGGTCGAGCACCTGCTCGGCGGCGACCGCGGCGGCGACGAGGCGGCGGGTCTCCACGTCGTTGTCGAGGCCCTCGAACCGGGCGGCGAGCCAATAGGGCACCGAGGCGCCGGTGCGACGGGCGAAGCTGGCCGCTTGCTTGAAGTTCTGCACCGGCAGGATGCCGGGGATGATCGGGATGTCGATGCCGGCCGCGCGCACCTTGTCGCGGTAGCGCAGGTAGATCTCGTTATCGAAGAAGAACTGGGTGATCGCCTGGTCCGCCCCGGCATCGACCTTGGCCTTCAAGGCGTCGATGTCGGCATCGAGCGAGGCGGCTTCCGGATGCTTCTCCGGATAGGCCGAGACCGAGACCTTGAAGTCGCCGATCCGCTTGATGCCGGCCACGAGGTCTGAGGTCTGCGCGTAGCCGCCGGGATGAGGCCGGTAGCTGTGGCCGACGCCCTCGGCCGGGTCGCCGCGCAGGGCCACGATGTGGCGCACGCCCGCATCCCAGTAGGACTGCACCACCGCGTCGATCTCCTCCTTCGTCGCCGCGACGCAGGTGAGGTGGGCGGCGGGCTTGAGGCTGGTCTCGCGCACCATGCGCGCCACGGTGTTGTGAGTGCGCTCGCGGGTGGAACCGCCGGCCCCGTAGGTCACCGAGACGAATTTCGGCTGAAGCGGCGCGAGGCGCTCGATCGAGGACCAGAGGATCTTCTCCATCTCCTCGGTCTTGGGCGGGAAGAACTCGATCGAGACCCGGATCGGGCGGAAGCCGTCGCGGCTGGCGCGGTGTTGGGAGGCGTTGGGCATCTCTTCGTCCCTTCTCCTGGACGTCTGTCGTGGTGTCGGTCGTCGATGGAAGTCGGCCAGGGCCCGAAGTTCAGGCCACGGCGCGTTCGAGGGTTGGCGCCTCGATCGCGGCGGCGGTGTCGTGCGCGAGCCAGAGGGTGACGGTGAGCGGGTGCTCGATCCCGTCCTCCGGCGCGAGGTCGCGGCTCTCGACATCGCCCAGGCCC
Source organism: Methylorubrum extorquens (assembly GCF_024169925.1). Lineage (NCBI taxonomy): Bacteria > Pseudomonadati > Pseudomonadota > Alphaproteobacteria > Hyphomicrobiales > Methylobacteriaceae > Methylorubrum > Methylorubrum extorquens. The sequence goes on along the minus strand of NZ_JALJXF010000001.1, from coordinate 4,332,277 downwards.
GCCTGGACGAGCCAGCCCGCGATCTGCTCCGCACCGAAACCGAGGCGGCGATGGGCTTGGCTCTCGCGCAACTGCTCCAAGGTGTGGGGCGCGAAATCGACCACGAGCAACCGCCCGCCCGGCGCGACGAGGCGGGCGGCCTCGCGCAGCGCCCGAGCCGGGTCGTCGAGGTAGTGCAGCACCTGATGCAGCACCACGAGATCGAAGCCGCCGCGGCCGAAGGGCGGCGCGTGGAGGTCGCCCTGGCGCAGATCGACCCGCGACAGGCCGAGCCGTTCGAGGTTGGCCCGAGCGACCGAGAGCATGGCATGGCTCGAATCGAGCCCGGTGGCGCGACCGGCGAGCGGTGCCAGCAGGCCGAGCATCTTTCCGGTCCCGGTGCCGAGATCGATCACGTGGCGGATCGGCCGGTCTCCGAGCGCCTCGATCACCGCCGCCTCGACGGCGGCCTCGGGCACGTGCAGGGAGCGCAGGCCGTCCCATTTGGGAGCGAGCCGGGCGAAGAAGGTCTGCGCCGCCTCGGCCCGTTGCGTCCGCACCGAGTCGAGCCGGGCGCGATCCTCGGAAAGCGGCGGCCCGGCGCGTTCCAGCGCTGCGATCAGGGGCTCGACGAAGCCGATGGCGGCCTCGCGCAGGCGGAAGAACGCCCAGGCGCCCTCGCGGTGACGCTCGATCAGGCCGGATTCGACGAGGAGCTTGAGATGGCGCGAGATGCGCGGCTGCGACTGGCCGAGGATGTCGGTGAGGTCGGAGACCGACAGCTCACCCTCGGCCAGCAGCGCGAGGATGCGCAGGCGCGTCTCCTCCGCCGCCGCCCGCAGCACGGCGAGCGCCTCGGCGAAAGGCACCGGGACCGGGGTCGCGCTGTTCGTGAGGCCGCTCTCGCTAGACATAAAGATATCTTTATGTGCGTAGCGGGCCGGTGGCAAGAGGTTTCGCTGACGACCCGGTCCCTTCGTCAGCGACGGGCCGCTACTGGTAGGCCTTCTTGAGGTCGAGGGTGCAGCGCACGCCGACCTCGTCGTAGCCCTCCGCGAGCCAAGCCTTGGCGGCGGCGCGGCCCTTGTCGCGTAGGCGCTCGATCATCCGCCAGCGGGCATCGATGCGCGAGGAGGCGGCGTAGTTGTCGAGCGAGTCGGTCCCGTCGATGCGGTGGAGGAAGACCCGCTCCAAGCCCGGAACCTGCCCCTGTCCGCCCTCGTCGATCAGGCCGTGCACGAAGTCGATGGAGCGCAGTTCCCGCATCAGGTTGGCGTTGAAGGTGATCTCGTTGAGACGGTCCTGGATGTCGCTGGCCGAGCGCGGGGTTTCGCGGCGTTCCACGGGGTTGATCTGCACGAGCAGGATGTCGCGGGTGCTCGACCCGTGCAGGGGGTAGAGGGCCGGATTGCCGAGGTAGCCGCCGTCCCAGTAGGGCACGCCGTCGATCTCGACCGCCTGGAACACCGTCGGCAGGCAGGCCGAGGCCATCAGGTGATCGACCGTGAGGCAATCGCGCTCGAACACCGCGAGCTTGCCGGTCCAGACGTTGGTCGCCGAGACGAAGACGTTGGCGGTGTCGGAGGCGCGCAGACGGTCGAAATCGACGGTGTGTTCCAGCGCGTCGCGCAGCGGATTGAAGTTGAACGGATTGGTCGCGTAGGGGCCGGGGTTGAGGGCCTTCATCCATGCTTCGGCGAAGGGGTTGCCCTTCCAAAAGTTGAAGAGGCCGTTGATCCAGCTCTGCTGCGAGGGCCGCAGGTCGGCGTCCAGGCTCGCCTCGCGCCAGAACTTCTCCAGCGCCGTGCGGGCTCCGTCGGGGCCGCCCGCGAGCCAGCCGTCCACGAGGACGACGGCGTTCATCGCCCCGGCGCTCGCACCCGTCACCGCCTCGAAGGCGACGCGCCCGTCCTCGATCAGCGCGTCGAGTACGCCCCAGGTGAAGGCGCCGTGCGAGCCGCCGCCCTGAAGCGCCAGCGAGACGGCCTTCTCCGCGCGCGGTCCGGCAAGGCCCCGAAACGCGGCGCCCGGCCGGGTCGAATCCGCGATCGGATCGGGAACGGCGGTCGCGGGGTTGTGGGCGTCGTCGTGAGACGGTCCGTCGAGGGTTCCGGTGCGCTCACGGGTATCGACCGGAGGCGAGCCGGCGGACCGAGCCTCGATCTGCTCACTGTCGGTGGAGTGAATGTCCGGGCTCGTCCTGTCCATCTTGCCTCACGTGATTTATTGCGATGCACATTCAAATGGTGCAAAGCAGCAAGTGTGCCCGTGCGGTTCTTTGACCCGCGGGCACGCGAATGCAAGGTATGATAAGGCGCTTTCGTCTCCTGACATCCTTGCATACGCTCGACATCCCGCTCGGGATGCGACATGGAAGCGGCCTCGTATCGAGGCATGCTGCGCATCCGTCCGCGCGGGCGCGGCGCGGAGACGATCTCCAGGTCGCGGATCGAACCGGATTCGGATAGGATCACGCCCGCGCCTGCGGGACGCCGAAAGCCGGCACGCGCGGACGACAGTTTGACCCGCGAAGGCACGATGGAAGTCATGGAAGCTCCCGACGCCCTGGCAAACCCGCTCGACTCCCGCAGCCCCAACATGACGGGGCCGGAGATCGCCGGGCCGGCACCGCGGCACCGCACCGTCGGCGTGCAGATCGGCAGCGGCGAAGGCGCCGTCACCGTCGGCGGCGGCGCCCCGATCGTCGTGCAGTCGATGACCAACACCGACACGGCCGACATCGACGGCACCGTGGCCCAGGTCGCCCAGCTCGCCCGCGCCGGCTCGGAACTGGTGCGCATCACCGTCGATCGCGACGAGGCGGCGGCCGCCGTGCCGAAGATCCGCGAGCGGCTCGACCGCATCGGCGTGCACGTGCCGCTGGTGGGCGACTTCCACTATATCGGCCACAAGCTCCTGTCCGACCATCCGGCATGCGCCGAGGCGCTGGCTAAGTACCGGATCAATCCGGGCAATGTCGGCTTCAAGGAGAAGAAGGACACTCAGTTCTCGACCATCGTCGAGCAGGCCGTGAAGTACGGCAAGACGGTGCGCATCGGCGCGAACTGGGGTTCGCTCGACGAAGCCCTGCTGACGCACCTCATGGACGAGAACGCCCGGTCGCCCCGTCCCATCGATGCCCGCGCGGTGATGCGCGAGGCCATGGTGCAGTCGGCGCTGACCTCCGCCGACCGGGCGGTGGAACTCGGCCTGCCGAAGGACCGCATCATTCTGTCGGCCAAGGTCTCGGCGGTGCAGGATCTGATCGCGGTCTACCGCGAAGTGGCGCGCCGCTCCGACTACGCGATCCATCTCGGCCTGACCGAGGCCGGCATGGGCTCGAAGGGCATCGTCGCGGCCTCGGCCGCCATCGGCGTGCTGCTGCAAGAAGGCATCGGCGACACGATCCGCTACTCGCTGACGCCCGAGCCCGGCGGCGACCGGACCGTGGAGGTCAAGGCCGCGCAGGAACTCCTGCAGACCATGGGCTTCCGCACCTTCGTGCCGCTCGTGGCGGCGTGCCCCGGCTGCGGTCGCACCACCTCGACGACGTTCCAGGAATTGGCTCGCGACATCCAGAACTGGATTTCCACCTCCATGCCGGAGTGGAAGAAGACCTATCCGGGCGTGGAAGGCCTCAACGTTGCGGTGATGGGCTGCATCGTCAACGGTCCCGGCGAGTCGAAGCACGCTGATATCGGCATCTCGCTGCCCGGCACCGGCGAGAGCCCGAGCGCACCGGTCTTCATCGACGGCAAGAAGGCGATGACCCTGCGCGGCGCCACGCTCGCCAAGGACTTCGAGACGATCGTGGTCGATTACATCGAACGCCGCTTCGGCCAGGGCAAGCGCGACGCCGCCGAGTGAGCCCCTCGGGTGGGCCGGCTCCCGAAACCTTCGCGGTGAGGGAAGCGGCCCGCCCTTCGTTGTCCGAACCGGGCCGCCCTGTTGGCGGACCGCCCGCGTTCCCTGCCCCCCGCCTCGCACCCGCCATGACGTTCCGGTTCGAGCCTCGCGAACCGAACGCGGACGATGTTCCTGTGCCGCGAGACGGCTCGCGGTGGTGTGGCCGCCTCGGGGGCGTCGCGGTGACCGGCGCGCATCGATCCGCATCTCCGACGCATTCCCTTCATGCGACTCCGGCACACCCGGCCGGACGACGCGCGAGCCCAGGCACGCCTGCCCGATGACCCAGCCCGACAGCCCCCATTCCGCCGGATCCAAGCCGCCGGACGGCCCCGTCGCCGCTCCCGCGGGCGGGCCGGCGCCCGGCGAGGGAGGCCCGGTCGCGGCCTCGGCGGGCGCGGTCGATGCGACCCAGGAGGAAGCGCACGGCCACGCCAAGACCGGCTTCTGGGCCCTCACGGTCGGTTCCGTCGGCGTCGTCTACGGCGATATCGGCACGAGCCCGCTCTACGCCTTCCGTGAGGCGCTGGCGCCTTCGCGCACCGACGGCATCCTGCTCCCCGAGGAGGTGATCGGCACCGCCTCGCTCATCATCTGGGCGCTGCTCCTGATCGTGACGATCAAGTACGTCGCGATCCTGCTGCGCATGGACAACAACGGCGAGGGCGGCATCCTCTCGCTGATGGCCCAGGCCCGCCACGCGCTCGGCGGCTCCAAGATCGTGTTCATGCTGGGCCTGCTCGGCGCCTCGCTGTTCTACGGCGATTCCGTCATCACCCCGGCGATCTCGGTGCTCTCCGCGGTGGAGGGTCTGAAGCTCGTCACGCCCGCCTTTGACGATTACGTGCTGCCGATCACGGTGGCGATCATCCTTGGCCTGTTCGCGGTCCAGAGCCACGGCACGGCGCGGGTCGCGACCTTCTTCGGGCCGGCCATGGTGGTGTGGTTCCTGGCCATGGCCGCCGCCGCCCTTCCGCACATCGCCGGCAATCCCGGCGTGCTCGCCGCCTTCAATCCCTGGTACGCCGTGCATTACCTGCTCGGCCACGGCACCGGCGCGCTCGTGGCGCTCGGCGCGGTGTTCCTGGCGGTGACCGGGGCGGAGGCCCTGTTCGCCGATCTCGGCCATTTCGGGCGCCGCCCGATCCAGGTGGCGTGGCTCGGCCTCGTCGCGCCCTGCCTCGTTCTGAACTATCTCGGCCAGACCGCCCTCGTATTGGCCAAGCCCGAGACCACCGATCCGTTCTACCAGCTCGTGCCGGAATGGGGCCTGATCCCCATGGTGCTGCTGGCGACACTCGCCACGGTGACGGCGAGCCAGGCGGTCATCACCGGAGCCTTCTCTCTGTCGCGGCAGGCGATCCAGCTCGGCATGCTGCCGCGCATGGAGATCCGCCACACCTCCGAGTCGCATTCCGGCCAGATCTACCTGCCGCAGATCAACACCCTGCTCGCCCTCGGCGTGGTGATCCTGGCGATCACCTTCCGCTCCTCCTCGGCGCTGGCTTCGGCCTACGGCATCGCCGTGACGGGCACGATGCTGCTCACCGCCTCCATGGCCTACGTGGTGCTGTGGAAGGTCGTGCGGCTCTCGCCGCTCGTCTCGGCGGCGATCATCGTGCCGTTCATCGTGCTGGAGACGCTGTTCCTGCTCTCGAACCTCCTGAAGCTGCACGAGGGCGGCTACGTGCCCCTGCTGCTGGCCGGCGGCCTGATGCTGATGATGTGGACCTGGGTGCGGGGCGTCACGATCCTGTTCAACAAGACCCGCAAGACCGATGTGCCGTTGGTCGAACTCGTCGGCATGCTGGAGAAGAGCACCTCCTACCAGAGGGTGAAGGGCACCGCGGTCTTCCTCACGAGCGATCCGCAGATCGCCCCGGCCGCATTGCTGCACAACATGAAGCACAACAAGGTGATCCACGAGAAGAACGTGGTGCTCACCGTCGAGACCATGGACCGGCCCCGCGCGACGAAAGGGGAGCGGGTGCGCATCGAGCCCGTGGGCTTCGGCTTCTACCGGGTGGTGATGCGCTTCGGCTACATGGAGACGCCCAACATCCCGCGCACCCTGACGCTGCTCAAGCCCCAGGGCTTCAAGTTCGACATCATGTCGACCTCGTTCTTCCTGTCGCGCCGCTCGATCCGTCCGGCGGCTCATTCCGGCATGCCGCTCTGGCAGGATCGGATCTTCATCACGCTGGCCAAAAACGCCAACGACGCGACGGACTTCTTCCAGATCCCGACCGGCCGTGTCGTCGAGGTCGGCACGCAGGTGACCGTGTAGACCATCGTATGGGACGATCGGGCCGGATGCATTCCGGCTCGGTCTGCCAACGAAGGGTTGTGCACAATCCTGTGGCCTGCCGGCTACAGGACGACCATTTGCGCGCGACCGACTTGCACCCCCTGGCGCCGCCCCGTACGGCTTGGCTTGCGAAAAGCAAGTAACAACAACACTTTAGCATAATTCCAAACAACCGACCTGCCGGGTTCCGCGTGTCTCCTGCGGAGGGTTCCGGCTGCGCCGGGCGGAGGGACCACGGTGATGGAGTCGGTACACACTCTCGTAGGCATCCGCGCCCTGCGGACCGCGGTCCTGGCAGGCGCCTCGCTGGTCGCCCTCACGGTTGGCGCCGCGGCGCAGGCGACGGCGCGGCTGGAAGAGTTGTCGGTCGAAGGCAGCGGCCGGGGCGCGGGCGCCACCGGCGGAGGGCAGGCTGCCCAACGCGGACCCGACGGGCGTGCCGCGCCCGAGGATCCCCGCGGTCCCGTCCAGGGCTACGTCGCCACCCGCTCGGCCACCGCGACGAAGACCAACACGCCCCTCATCGAGACCCCGCAATCGATCACCGTCGTGGGTCGCGAGCAGATCGACGCGCAGAAGGCTCAGACCCTGACGCAGGCGACGCAATACACAGCCGGAATCTATTCAGGCACCTTCGGTGCCGACACCCGCGTCGACTACTTCACCCTGCGCGGCTTCATCGCCAGCGATTACGGCATCTACCGCGACGGCCTCCAGGTGCTGAACTACGGCTTCGGCACCTTCAAGGTCGAGACCTTCGGCCTGGAGCGGATCGAGGTTCTGCGCGGGCCCGCCGCGGTTCTGTTCGGAGCGGGCAACCCAGGCGGCATCATCAACCAGATCACCAAGCGGCCGACGACCCAGCCCTTCGGCTATGTCGAGGTCGGCGGCGGCTCGTTCGGTCAGGTCTACGGCGCCTTCGACATCGGCGGGCCGGCCGACGATTCCGGGCATTGGTTCTATCGCCTCACCGGCTTCGGCCGGCAGGGCGGCACCCAGGTGGACAATGCACCCGACGACCGCGCCTATATCGCACCGGCCCTGACCTACCGCCCGGATGCCGGCACCTCGCTGACCATCCTGACCAGCTATCAGCGCGACTCGACTGCCGTCACCGCGAACTTCCTGCCCTATTCCGGCACCGTGCGGCGCAATCTCAGCGGCCTGCGCATCCCGCGCTCGCTCAACGTCGGCGATCCGGCGATCAACACCTTCCAGCGCGAGCAGGTCTTCGCCGGCTACGAGTTCGAGCACGCCATCGACGAGACCTGGACCTTCCGCCAGAACCTCCGCTACTCGTTCAGCGACGCGTTCCAGAACTCGTACCTGAACCAGACCGGCTACATCGACGCCGCAACGGAGACGGTTCTCAACCGCTACCAGTTCCTGACCAGCTCGAAGGTCGGGATCTTCCAGGTCGACAACCAGGCCGAGGCGCGCTTCTTCGACGGCTTCTTCGCCCACGATCTGCTGATCGGCCTCGACTACAAGCGCTACGATCTGCACGACAACCAGGGCACCAATTTCGCGAATTTCTACCCCGTTCCGGGCCTGAGCCTCCTCAACCCCGTCTATGGCCAGATCAGCGGCCGCCCGTCGCCCTACCTCGTCAACGCCGATACGTTCCAGCAACTCGGCATCTATGCCCAGGACCAGATCAAGCTCACCGACCGCCTGACCCTGGTTCTCGGCGGCCGCCAGGACTTCGCCGACAACGTGGTGCGCGACCGGCTCACCCCGGCCAACAGCAGCCGCCGCAGTGACGAAGCCTTCAGCGGGCGCGCCGCCCTCATCTACAACTTCCCCGAGGGGCTAGCGCCCTATGTCAGCTACTCGACCTCGTTCCAGCCGCAGATCGGCTCGGACGCCAACCGCCGCAGTTTCGCGCCCGAATACGGCGAGCAGGTCGAGGTCGGCGTCAAGTTCGAGCCCGTCGGCTACGGCTTCTTCCTGACGGCGGCGGCCTTCGATCTCGTGCGCCAGAACGTGCTGCAGCCGGTGCCCGGCACCTTCTTCAGCTCCCAGCTCGGCGAGGTGCGCTCGCGCGGCGTCGAGGTTCAAGCGGTTGCCAACCTCGCGCAGGGCCTGAACCTCGTGGCGGCCTTCACCGCCTACGACCTTCAGACCATCAAGGGCGAGGCCGATCAGGTCGGGCGCACGCCGACCCGCATCCCGGAGGTGCTGGCCTCGGTCTTTGCCGACTACACGATCCCGACCGGCGACTGGCGCGGCTTCGGCTTCGGCGGCGGCGTCCGCTATGTGGGGCGTTCCTTCGCGAACGTGGCCAACACCCTGATCGTGCCGGACTACGTGCTGTTCGACGCGCAGGTCCACTACACCTGGGACAATTGGCGCGCGGCGATCAACGCCACCAATATCGGCGACCGCCGCTTCGTCTCCTCGTGCATTTCGGCCAACGAGTGCTTCTATGGCGATGCTCGCCGCGTGCTTGCGAGCGTGAGCTACAAGTGGTGAACCGCCGCAGGGCCCCGCTCCGGGCCCTGCACCATCTTGGAGGCGACGGGCTGCCGGTCTATCTCGGGGTTTCGTAAGCGGATCATGAGAATCCGCCGCCCGAGGAACGCCGATGATCGCCCGCCCCCTCTTTGCCGCCCTCCTGATGGTCGGGATGGCTTGCCCTGCCGGTGCGCAGGAAACCGCCCCGCCCCCGGCGCAGCCCGCGCCGCAGGAGCCCTCGAAGGAGGCCGCACCCCCGCGGCCGATCCGCAACGCGCCGAGCCCGCGGGCGCTGGAATTTGCCGCCTACATCTTCTCGGCGGTCAATGTCTGCGGCTACCGGCTCAACGCGCCCGAGTTCGAGGCGCTGCTCGCCAAGCAGAACACGCGGCCCGAGGACGTGAGCCCCCGAGGGCCCTTCGGCAACCGGGTGATCGGCATCTTCACGCTGATGTCCAACCAGATGAACCTCAACCGCGAACAGGCCTGCCTCGCGGTGGCCGGCGAGTACGGCCCCGAGGGGAACGTGGTGAAGAACGTCCTGCTGCCGCCGGGCTCCGGCGAGCCGGTCCCCGCGCCTGAGGGCAAGCCGGCGCAGCCATAGCGCTGCCCACCGGCCCAGGGCGGGCACGGACAGCGGAGGGCGCGGGATCGGTGCGCCGCCAACTCGGCGGCTCCCCGTTCCCGCGAAATGCTGTAGAGGGACGGGCGATACCCGCGTCCGACGCTCCCGCTGGCTCTCGTCGACTGACCCTCGCCCATGTCCGCAACCGATCCCGTGCTTCGCCCTCAGCCGCGCCCCGGCGTGCTCGCCATCGAGGCCTACGTGCCCGGCAAGAGCGCCGCGCCGGGCGTGGCGAAGATCCACAAGCTCTCCTCCAACGAGACGCCTTTGGGCCCGAGCCCGCACGCGATCGAGGCTCTGCGCGCGGAGGCCGCGACGCTGGCCCTCTATCCTGACGGCAGCGCGACCCGCCTGCGCACGGCGATCGGCGCGCGCTACGGGCTCGATCCCGCCCGCATCGTCTGCGGCGCCGGTTCGGACGAGCTGCTGACGCTGCTGGCGATGGCCTTCGTCGGGCCGGGTGACGAGGGCATCTTCTGCGAGCACGGCTTCCTCGTGTACCGCATCGCGATCCTCACCGCGGGCGGTACGCCGGTGGTGGCGCCGGAAACGAACCTGACGGCGGATGTCGATGCTATCCTCGCCGCAGTCACGCCCCGCACCCGGATCGTCTACCTCGCCAACCCCAACAACCCGACCGGCACCTACCTGCCGTTCGAGGAGGTTCGCCGCCTGCATGCCGGCCTGCCCGGCAACGTGCTCCTCGTGCTCGACGGGGCCTATGCCGAGTACGTGCGCGCCAACGACTACACCGCCGGCCTCGAACTGGCGCTCGACGCAGCCAACGTCGTGATGACGCGCACCTTCTCGAAGATCCACGGATTGGCGGCGCAGCGCATCGGCTGGATGGTCGGGTCCGAGGCCGTGGTCGATGCGATCAACCGCATCCGCGGGCCGTTCAACCTCTCGGCGGGCGGCATCGCGGCGGGTGCTGCGGCGATCGCCGACGAGGCCCACGTCGCGGCAGCGGTCGCCCACAACGACGAATGGCTCGCCTGGCTCACCCGCGCGGTCGAGGCGCTGGGGCTCACCGTGACGCCGAGCGTCGGCAACTTCCTGCTCCTGCACTTCTCGGACAGGCCCGGCCGCACGGCGGCGGAGGCGGATGCGCATCTGACCAGCGCAGGCGTGATCGTGCGGCGCGTCTCCTCCTACGGCCTGCCGAACGCCCTGCGGGTGACGGTCGGCGGCGAGGAGGCCAATCGCGCCTTCGTGGATGCGTTGGCCGCTTTCCTGGGAGCCAAGCGTCCGTGACGGTCGTCAAGCGCCTCGCCATCGTCGGGCTGGGCCTGATCGGCTCCTCGGTCGCCCGCGGCGCCCGGACCTACGGTCTTGCCGACGCGATCATTGCGATCGACCGCGACGCGGGCGTGATCGAGCGGGTGATGGCCCTGGGTCTGGCCGAGGCGACAAGCACCGAAGCCTCGGCGGTGGCCGAGGCCGACCTCGTCATCCTCTGCGTGCCGGTGGGCGCCATCGGCGCGGTGGCGGCTGAGATCGCGCCGCACCTGAAGCCCGGCGCGGTGGTGTCCGATGTCGGCTCGGTCAAGGCCGCGGTGGTGGCGGCCGTCACGCCGCATCTCTCGCCAGACAACCCGTTCGTGCCGGCGCATCCGGTGGCGGGCACCGAGTATTCCGGGCCGGATTCAGGGTTCGCCACCCTGTTCTCGAACCGCTGGTGCATCCTCACCCCGCTGGAGGGAGCCGACGCGGCGGCGGTGGAGCGGGTGCAGGGCCTGTGGCAGGGCTTGGGCGCCATCGTCGAGACCATGACGCCCGAGCACCACGACCTCGTGCTCGCCATCACCAGCCACGTGCCGCACCTGATCGCCTACAACATCGTCGGCACGGCGGCCGACCTCGAAGAGGTCACCCAGTCGGAAGTGATCAAGTTCTCCGCCGGCGGCTTTCGCGATTTCACCCGCATCGCGGCCTCTGACCCGACGATGTGGCGCGACATCTTCCTGACCAACCGCGACGCGGTGCTGGAGATGCTCGGGCGCTTCAATGAGGATCTGTCGGCCCTGTCGCGGGCGATCCGCTGGGGCGACGGCGAGGCTCTGCACGAACTGTTCACCCGCACCCGCACCATCCGCCGGGGCATCGTCGCCATGGGCCAGGAAACGGCCGAGCCGGATTTCGGCCGCGCCCGCAACGCGGCGGCGCCCGCGGCGAAGCAGAGCTGAAGGAAAGGGCGCCCGAGATGCGCACATTCGCCATCGTTGCCGTCGTCGAGGGCGCGGCGCCCGATCTGTTCGAGTGGCTCGCCTTCCACCGGGCGGTCGGCGTGCGCCACTTCGTGATCTACGACAACGGACTCGACGGTGAGGCCGCGGCGCTCCTGAAGGCGCACGCGGCGATCGGGGTCACCACCCTGCCCTGCCCGACCCGCATCGACCGCACGCCGCGCTTTGCGGCCTACGACCATTTCCTCGCCTCGTGGGCGCGGCTGTTCCGCTTCGCCGCCTTCCTCGGCACCGATGAATTCCTGGTGCCGGCCCCCGGCCGTTCGATCGAAGACTGGATCGCCCGCATCCCGCCGCATGCCGGTGCGGTGGTGGTCAACCGGCGCGTCTTCGACACCGCGGAGCCGGACGGCCCGGCCTCCGGGCTCGTCCTGCGCCGCTTCCCTCGCGCCTTCACGAAGGCGGACCGCGCGGAGAACCGCGTCGTCACATCGATCTACCGGCAGGGCGCCGTCGCCACGATCGCCGACGCGCACATGGCGGAACTCGTGCAGGGCGAGCGGCTGATGAGCGATTTCGGACCCGCCGAGCCGGACCCGCAGCGGCCCGGCGCGATCCTCGCCGTGCGGCACGGGGAGATCCGGCTCAACCATTATCCCCGTCCTGCTCCGGGCGCATCGGCACCCGAAACGCGCGCAGAGACGGAGCCGTGCGCCCGGACGGCGAGCTGGGTGCGGCCGACCCTCGACGAAATGCGCCATCTCCTGACGTACCTGGAGAGCGTCGCACCGGCCGAGGCCGCGCGGCTGCGCGCGCGCACCGCTGCGGTGCCCGAGCTGGCGCAGCCGGTCGCGCTGCGGGAGCATCGCCTGTGGCGGCTGCGCCATCTGCACAGGCTGCGGGTGGAAGCCGCCGGGCGCTTCGTTCGGCGCAAGATCTTCGGGGCACCGCGCCCCTGGTAGACGAGGGCCGGAGCATCTGCGTAGCGGGCGCTCGGATCAGGCCGCAATGCGGATCGTCGAGGGGATTTCGTCCACGACGCTCGACAGGCGGCCGTCTGCGTCTCGCGTCACCAAGCCGAGTTCCGCCAGCGCCACCACATCTTCGTGTACGCGCCGGACATCCCGCCCGAGCGCTCGGGCGAGGGCACGGATGCCGCTCTCGGGCGAGCGCCGCAGGTGACGCAGGAGTTCGTGGCGTTTAGGCGTCATGCCAACCTCGAACCGGCTCCACGGGGCGCTCTTCGGACCCGGAAGGCCGAGCAATCACTCAGTACAGGGCGGGCAGCGCCACGTTCGGCACGGCGAGCGGGCCGAGCATCAGGCGCCCGTCGCCCAGGCGCAGCGTCGGCAGGGGCTTGAGACCGTTGGGGCTGTCCGCCGCCTGCGCTTCGCCGGCTGCGCCCTCGCGCTTGCGCAGCCCGCCGAGGAACTGGCCGACGAGATTGCCGATCAACGCACCCTTGTCTGAGCCGAAGCGCTGGCCCATCACCTGCCCGACCAGGGCTTCGAGCCCCAGCGCGCGGATGTCGAAGCGCCCCTCGGGCCGATGGGCCTCGTCGAGGCCGACTTCGCCCTTGGCTTGGAGACGACGCTCGCCCTTGGCGATCGACAGGCGGGTCACGTCGAGGCGGCCGTCGGCCCGGCGCCATTTCTCCAACTCCCGCGCCACCGTGCCGGTGCGTAGCACCGTGGCCCGCTCGATGGTCGTGTCGAGATCGACGTCGGCCGGGTCGCCGCTGCCGCTGAGGGCATCGAGCCGCGGCACGGCGGCCTTGGCGAGGCGCAGGCTGAGGTCGACGGCGCCGTCGCTCTCGAAGCGGCCCGGAGTCGGCCGGGCATGTAGTTCGAGGTGTTGAGCGGCGAAGTCCACCGGGCCCGGATCGGGGGATTGCACCGTGCCCTTGGGGCCATCGACGACGAGGGAGGCGCGGTTGAAGCCGTTCGAGGCAGCGTGGAAGCTCGCCTCGAGAGATGTCCAGGTCACATCGGCGGTCAGTTCGCCTTGCTCGACATGGAAGGGGCCGGCGACTTCGAGAACGGCGTGGCGCGGATCGTAGACCTGTACCACGGCGGTGGTCGGCCCGAGGGTGAAATTGCCGTCGGAGCGGGCGAAGCGGACCGAGCCGCAGCGCAGTTCGAGGCGGAAGGGATAGCCGGTGATCGAGCGGTCGGCGCAGGTCCATTCCCGGCCGGCCTGAGCCTCACGGGCGAGCCACGCATCCATCTCGCTCTCGGCCTTGCCGCGGATGAAGAACCACGCGGCGGTCCAGGCGATGGCGAGGGTAGCGAGCAGAATGTAGGGAAGGAAAAGGCCAACCCGCCTGCGCCGCGGGAGCGGTCCGCCGGGAATCGGATCGGGTGTCTGCGCCATCGGCCTCGTTCCTGCGCGGCCCGGCAGGAGAGGCCGGACGCCCCGTGTTTGGAGACCGGGGCTGTCCAAGGCAAGGGCCCCGCCCTCCCCCTGGCTTTCAAAGGCCGGAGAGGCGACGTCGGCGGCGTCGAGTCAGGCGCTTGCCTGCTCCGTGTCGGCAGCGAGGTCGAGCACGACGGCGCGGCGCTCGGTCTCGCCCTCGGCGAGGCGGTGAACGTGCATCTCCGTCGCGCCGCCCTGGCGGGCGCGGGCCAGCCAGTTGCGGTGCAGGCGCTCGCGCGGCCCCTTGCCGGTCGCGGCGATGGAAACGGCCTGGGCAATGCCGGCCTCGTCCCGCCGCACGGCGATGACCACCGCCTCATCGACCTCGGCAAGGTCGGGCGCGGCCAGCTCGTGGACGCCGACGACGTAGCGGCGGCCGGACCGGCCGCGCCACGCGCTCAGGGCGGGGGCGGCAGCACCGCGCAGGCCCGCCATGGTTCGGAGACGCTCCTCGCGCACATCCGCTCTCCGGGATCGATCGTCCTTGAGATCGCGAAGCGCGACCGACCAGGACAGGGCTCGTTTGTTCGCCATTTGTTCTGTTCTACAGCGCTCGTCCGACCACCGTCAAGGCGCTGGTTCGGAAGGGGTTCCGGGGTCAAGATAAGGTGGGGATCGCCGCTTGGTTCCACAAGCGAGGGCGCCTTGCCGCGTCCCGATTCGGTCGAGCGATCATCGTCCCGCCGCACAGCATTCGTAAAGCATGGGTCTGGCAGGGTGACCGGGCACGATGCCTGCCGTAGAAGATGCTTGCCGTACAAGCGGGGCAGCGTGCTGCGCTTGGGTTCGCAGCGACGGTTTTCGGACGGATCGACGTGACGCGGCGGGGAACAGCCTTGGGGCGGGTGATGGGTGTGGCGAGGAACAGGCCGGGGGTTCAGATCGCGCGGCTCGCGCTCGCCGCCGGCCTCGCGCTGAATCTCGGCGCCTGTTTCCGTCCCCTCTACGGGCCGACGGCGTCGGGCGAATCGATGCAGGGCTTGCTCGCGGCGATCCAAGTGGATGACGTGAACATGGCCCAGGACCAAGAGCGCCTCGGGCACTACCTGCGCAGCGAACTGATCTTCGATCTCGACGGCTCCGGCCAGCCGGCCGTGCCCAAGCGCTACCGGCTGAAGATGCAGGGCTCCGAGCAGGTCCAGACGCCGATCGTCTCCTCGACCACGGCGCGGGCGGAAGCCGGCACCATCGTCGGCACGGTGAAGTTCTCTTTGGAGAGCCTGGACGGGCGCCGCATCCTCACCGAGGGCGTCGCGACCAGCACCGCGACCTATGATCGCTCGATCCAGCGTTTCGCCTCGCTGCGTGCCGCGCGCGACGCCGAGATCCGCCTCGCCAAGGTGCTGGCCGACCAGATCAAGACCCGGATCGCCTCCGTCCTCACCGTCAAGACGAATCCCTGACGGGCGTGGCATGACGGCGGTCAAAGCCGGCGACGTCGAGGGGCTGATCCGGCGCGGCCCCGATCCGCGTATCGCGGTGGTTCTGATCTACGGGCCCGATGTCGGTCTCGTCGCCGACCGGGCGATGCGGCTGGTCCGGGGGATGGTCGCCGACCCGGACGACCCCTTCGCCCTCATCCGGATCGACGGCGACACCCTCGCCTCCGATCCGGGCCGTCTGGTGGACGAGGCCGGCACCGTCGGCCTGTTCGGCGGCAGCCGCACGATCTGGGTGCGCTCCGGCAGCCGCAACTACGCCCCGGCCGTCGATGCGGTGCTGAAGGCGCCGACCGAGGGTGCCCGCATCGTCGTGGAGGCGGGTGATCTGGCCCGCTCCGCCCCCCTGCGCACGCTGTGTGAGGGCTCGCCCAGGGCGCTCGCTCTGCCATGCTACCCCGACGACGAGCGCACGCTCGCCGACCTGATCGAGCGCACATTGCAGGAGGACGGGCTGCGCATCGACCGCGACGCCCGCGACCTGCTGACGGGCAGCCTCGGCAGCGACCGCCGCGCCAGCCTCTCCGAGATCGGCAAGCTCGCTCTCTACGCCCGCGGCCAGGGCAGCGTCGGCGTGGACGACGTCGAGGCGATCGTCAGCGATGTCGGGGCGAGCGTCCTCAACGCGCTGATCGACGCAGCCTTCGCCGGCCGTGCCAGCGAGGCCGAGCGCGAGTATCGCCGCTTCCGCCACGAGGGGATGGACCCTTCGGCGATGCTCGGGGCCGGTTTGCGCCATGCCCTCACCCTGCTGTCGCTGCGCCTCGACAATCCACGCGGCAGCGCGAGCCAGATCGTTGCCAATTGGCGCGGCCTGCATTTCCGCCGCAAGGCGCTGGCTGAAACCCAGCTCGCCCGCTGGTCGGCACCGGGGCTGCAGCAGGCCGTGGCCTGGCTTCAGGACGCGGTGCTTGCCTGCCGCCGCTCCGAACCGGACCTCGCCCACGCCCAGGCGCAGGGTGTGTTTTTGCGCATCGCCATCGAAGCCGCGCGGCGGCGGGCCTGACAGGACGAAACAATCGAGACATCCTCCCGGCGTATCGCATCCCCCCATGCCATCGGCGGGAGAAGGACGAATGCCGGAACTCACCAGTTCGCGCCGTGGTCTGCTCGCGATCCTGAGCGCGGGAACCGCCGGTCTCTTCTCCGCCAGGCCGGTCGCCGCTGCGGCAACGCACGTCTCCGACGAGGGCGCCTGCCTGCTGACGCCGCAAGCGATCGAGGGGCCGTTCTACACCGACCCACGCCTCGTCCGCGCCGACATCACCGAGGGGCGGCCCGGCGTGCCCTTGCGCCTGCGCCTGCGCGTGATCGAGGCCGGACCCTGTACGCCGGTGGAGAGCGCACGGGTCGATGTCTGGCACTGCGATGCGCAGGGGCTTTACTCGGGCTATCCCGGCCAGGGCGATTCGCGCAGCATCGACACCAGCGGCCAGACATTTCTGCGCGGTACCGGGCACACGGATTCGAGCGGCTGGGCCACGTTCGAGACGATCTATCCGGGTTGGTACGCGGGCCGGGCGACGCATGTTCACGTCAAGGTCTTCCTCGACCGGCGCACGGTGCTGACCGGGCAGATCTACTTTCCCGACGCGCTCAATGAGTTCCTCTACACGCAGGTCCCGGCCTATGGCGGGCGCAAGGCCGAGCGCCTCGTCGTCAACGCCAATGACGGCATCGCCAGCGAGGAGGATCCGCAGCGGCGGGCCTTCTGTGCGGTGAAGGAGGAGCGCGACCGCTACGTCGCGAGCCTCGTCATCGGCGTGGACCGCGGTGCCGACGTGGCGGAACTGACCGACCGAGTGCGCACGCCCTCCGGCCGGCCCGAGCGGCCACCACCGGGCGGGCCGCCGCAGGGTCCGCCGCCCGGTTTCGGGCCGCCGCGGCTCGCCCTCAAGGACCGGCTCGCCGCCCTGGTGCCGGGTCTGTCACGTCGCCCTTGAGCGGCTCGGTGAAGGCCGCGCGGCCGGTGTGGAGCGCGGTCTGATCGGGAAGGCCGCCGCTCGTTTCGTGACAGCGGCAGTGCATCCCCCTCAGGCTCCGCCGAGCTTGCGGCAGAGCGCGTCGCGCTCCTCGGCGCTGGTATAGCGGATGCGGATCTCGCCCTCACCGCTCGCCTTGGCCTTCACCGCCACGCTGTAGCCGAGTGCCCGGCCGAGCACGTCCTCCAGGGAGCGCAGGGCAGCATCCCCCTCGGCGGAGCGGCGCGGACGGCCGGGGCGGGGCGTGTCGTCCTGCGGGGTCTCCGCTGCGGCCAGCGCCTCGACCTCACGAACCGACAGCCCCTCGGCAACGATCCGCCGGGCCACCGCCTCCGGATCGCGCACGGAGAGCAGCGCGCGGGCATGGCCGGCGGTGATTTCGCTGGCGATCACGCGGTCCTGAATCGCGGGGGGAAGCTGAAGTAGGCGCAGGGTGTTGGCGAGATGGCTACGGCTTTTGCCGAGCAGATCGGCCAGCTCGGCCTGGGTATATTTGAACTCGCCCATCAACCGCTCGTAGCCCGATGCCTCCTCGATGGCGTTCAGATCGGCCCGCTGGACGTTCTCCAGAATCGCGTATTCGAGCGAGGTGCGGTCGTCGATCTCGACCACCACCACGGGCACCTCGTTGAGGCCCGCCCGTTGGGCTGCGCGCCAGCGGCGCTCGCCGGCTACGATCTCGAAAGTGCCGGGCACGCCCGAAAGCGCACGCACGACGATCGGCTGGATCACGCCGCGCTGGCGGATCGAGGCTGCCAGTTCGTCGAGTTCCGGCTCGGAGAAGCGGCGGCGCGGATTGCGTGGATTCGGGCGCAGGAACTCCACCGCCACCTTGCGCTGCGCGTGCCCGGCGGTGCGGGCGGCCTCCTCCGGCACGTCGTCGGAAAAATCGCCGATCAGCGCCGCAAGGCCGCGTCCGAGCCGCGGCCGCGCCGCATCATCCGCCATTGCCACGATCGAAACTCCAGATTTTTGAATTGCTTAAGCGGCGGCGGCGGGCGGGGGCGCCCGGCCCTCGCGCTGAATCACTTCGGAGGCAAGCCGCAGATAGGCCTGCGAGCCGGCGCATTTGAGATCGTAGAGCAGGACCGGCTTGCCGTGCGAGGGCGCCTCCGAGACACGCACGTTGCGCGGGATCATCGTCTCGTAGACCTTGTCGCCCATGAATCCGCGGACATCGGCGACCACCTGGGTCGAGAGGTTGTTGCGCGGGTCGTACATAGTCAGCACGACGCCCTGAATCTGAAGCTTGGGGTTCAGCGCCCCGCGCACCTGCTCGACGGTGCGCAGCAACTGGCTCAGACCTTCGAGGGCGAAGAACTCGCATTGCAGCGGCACCATCACCGCGTCGGCGGCAGCCAGCGCGTTGATGGTGAGCAGGTTCAGCGAGGGCGGGCAATCGATCAGCACGTAGCTGATGGGTTCGATCCCCTCCGGCATCGTCAGGTCGCGCAGGATGTTGCGCAGGCGATGGGCGCGGTCGGAGGCGCTTGCCAGTTCGAGTTCGAGGCCGAGCAGATCCATCGTCGAAGGCGCGACGGAGAGGCGTGGCACGGCGGTCGGCGTGATCGCGTCCACCAGCGGCGCCTCGCCGGCCATGACATGATAGGTCGAGACCTTGCGGCGGCGGCGGTCGATGCCGAGACCGGTCGAGGCGTTGCCCTGCGGGTCGAGGTCGATCACCAGCACCTGCTCGCCGATGGCGGCCAGTGCCGTGCCGAGATTGATCGCCGTCGTGGTCTTGCCGACGCCGCCCTTCTGGTTGGCGAGCGCGAGCACGCGCAGCGGTTTGGCTTGAGCAGGAGCAGCCTGCGCCGGTAAGGCCGTGGATGAGTCGGTCATGGGTCCACGCGGGAAAGCGACGTGACGCGCACGATCCGTGCCTGCGAGTCGGTGCGGCTCGGAATCAGGTCGCGGGTGAATGTCCACGCATCCTCGGCCTCGGTCAATTCCGTGGCTGCATCACGTCCCTTCGGAAACAGCCCGACGGTGCCCCTTGTCAACAATGGTTCGGTCCAGGCGAGCAATTGCGTGAGTGGGGCTAGGGCGCGGGCGCAGACGATTTCAGTGTCGGCGAGGGTCCCGATCATCGCCTCGATACGCGCATTGTGGACAGTGACCGGCGCACCGGTGAGGCGCGCGGTCTCAGAGAGGAAGGCGCATTTGCGCGCGTTGCTCTCGACCAGACGGACATGAAAGCCCGGTCGCTCTTTGCCGGCGATGGCGAGGATGAGGCCGGGGATGCCGGCGCCCGATCCAAGGTCGAGCCAGCGAGACGCACCGGGCGCGATGGTCAGAAGCTGAAGCGCGTCGGCGATGTGCCGGTGCCAGACCTCCTTCAGCGTGGCGGGGCCGACGAGGTTTTTGACGGATTGCCAGCGCGTGAGCTGTGCGACGTAAAGATCGAGAGACGCAGCTGTTTCACGTGAAACATGATGCTCACTCAGGACGCGGTTGCGCCGATCAGTGCTCATTCTGCCGTCCTCGTGTCGGAGCAGGCCGGCATTCTCATGCCGATGCCTGGACCCGGCTCCGGCGAGCGTGGGCAGCAAGCAGGGTCAGGGCGGCCGGTGTTACGCCCTCGATGCGGGCGGCCTGCCCCAGTGTGGTCGGGCGCACGCCGTCGAGCTTTGCCCGCATCTCGTTGGAAAGGCCGGCGATGGCGCCGTAATCGAGGGCGGTCGGCAAGTGCACCGCCTCGTCGCGGCGGAAGGCCGTGATGTCGGCTTGCTGCCGATTGAGATAGACGGCGTAGGTCGCGTCCGTCCGCAGGCGTTCCGCGACCCGCGGCGGCACCGCTGCCAGTTCGGGCCAAACTGCGGCGAGCCGCTCCCAGCCGATTTCCGGGTAGGACAGGATCTGGAAGGCGTTGCGGCGCAGGCCATCATGGTTGAGGGCGAGGCCGTGCTGGGCCGCCTCGTTCGGGGTGAGGCTCAAGGTGTCGAGCCGGGCGCGTGCCTCGGACAACGCTGTCTGCGAAGCGGCGAAATGCGCGGCCCGAGCCGAGCCGACACAGCCGAGTGCTGCGCCGCGGGGCGTGAGGCGCTCGTCGGCATTGTCCACGCGCAGGCTCAGACGGTACTCCGAGCGCGAGGTGAACATGCGGTAGGGCTCGCTCACTCCATGGGTGACGAGGTCGTCGATCATCACGCCGAGATAGGATTCAGCCCGGTCGAAGACCGTGAGATTGGAGCCGCCCGCCAGCCGGGCCGCGTTGAGGCCGGCGATGAGCCCCTGCCCTGCCGCCTCCTCGTATCCGGTGGTGCCGTTGATCTGGCCGGCCAGGAACAAGCCGGGCAGACGCTTGGTCTGGAGCGTCGCGTCGAGTTCGCGGGGATCGACGTAATCGTACTCGATGGCGTAGCCGGGGCGCAGGATGCGGGTGCGCTCCAGCCCGGGGATGGCGGCGATGATGCCGGCCTGAACCTCCTCGGGAAGCGCCGTCGAGATGCCGTTCGGGTAGACGGTCGGATCGTCGAGCCCCTCCGGCTCCAGGAAGATCTGGTGGCCTTCGCGGTCACCGAAGCGCACGACCTTGTCCTCGATCGAGGGACAGTAACGCGGGCCGCGGCTGCTGATGCCGCCGGAATACATCGGTGAGCGGTGGAGGTTGGCCCGGATCAGGTCGTGCACCGCTTGCGTCGTGCGGGTGATGCCGCAGGCGATCTGCGGCGTGGTGATCCGCTCGGTCAGGGTCGAGAACGGCACGGGCTCCGCGTCCGCGTGCTGCATCTCCAGCGCGGCCCAATCGATCGTACGTCCATCAAGGCGCGGCGGCGTGCCGGTCTTCAGGCGGCCAAGGCGGAAGCCGTGCCGGTCGAGCGTGCGCGCCAGCCCCATGGCGGGCTCTTCGCCGACGCGGCCCGCGGGGATCTGTTGCTCGCCGATATGGATCAGCCCGCGCAGGAAGGTGCCCGTGGTGATGACGACGGCTGCCGCGGTGAGGGCGCGGCCGTCTGCGAGCAACACACCCGCGACACGGCCTGAATGTACGGTCAGGTCGTCGGCCTCGCCCTCGA
Organism: Methylorubrum extorquens; assembly: GCF_024169925.1. Taxonomy (NCBI): domain Bacteria; kingdom Pseudomonadati; phylum Pseudomonadota; class Alphaproteobacteria; order Hyphomicrobiales; family Methylobacteriaceae; genus Methylorubrum; species Methylorubrum extorquens. Next base: position 4,310,961 of record NZ_JALJXF010000001.1, on the reverse strand, counting down.
TCACGGTGAGCCCTGGTGTCTCCGCCACCGCCATTTGCATGGCGCGGGCGTAGAGCGCTCGGTCGGCCTGAGTGCGTGGGCCACGCACGGCCGGGCCCTTGCGGCGATTGAGCAGGCGAAACTGGATGCCAGCGGCGTCCGCGACGCGGCCCATCAACCCGTCGAGGGCGTCCACCTCGCGCACGAGATGGCCCTTGCCAAGGCCGCCGATGGCCGGGTTGCACGACATCGCGCCAATGGTGGCGGCCCGGTGTGTCACCAAGGCGGTGCGGGCACCGACGCGCGCCGATGCCGCGGCGGCCTCGACGCCGGCATGGCCGCCGCCGACGACGATGACGTCGTAACTGGAAGAATGGGCGTGCATGACCCGTGCTTATGCGCGCGCCATCGAAGAGGTCAACGCAGACCCGCTTCATTGCCTCGGCTGGCAGTGGTTCAAAGCCTTCGGTTCTGCACGCCCTCGCGACATCGACCCCGCAAAACGCCCACATCCCCGCTGCGGAGGGGTGGTGAGAATTTTTGCGAGACACGCGTCAGGCGGCGGACCGGTGTGGCGCTGGGAGGGCCGAGGCTAGGGACGGACGGATATGCAGGTCGATGCAGAACGACGACGACGTCGCCTCCTCGATCACCTCCAGGGACCATGTATCGCCCAGGTTCATCCGATGGCCGGATTCTTTGAGCAGAGAGCCGGCATAGCGCACCGCTGTGCACAGAGCGGCTTCCAGATCGGCGCATTCAACCCCATCGTCATCCGCGATGTCGAGGCCGTCGTGCACGTTGAAGAAGTACTTTGGCATATCGCATTCGGTGATTGAGCGTAATGAAAAGCAATGATGACCCAAATCCCGTAAATAATAAAGTTTGTAGTCAATAATTTGCTGAGCACTTTGTGCTCATACGCTTCGACGACAGTTTATGTTTCGCCAAAAAATGCTCAAATGGGCTGATGCCCGGAAGAATATGTTGCATTGTTCGATGTTAAATAGCGCGCGATATATCACTTGGAAGGCAATCGAGGAAAATGGCCGCGTCCTGAGATATTGGGCTTGGTCCGTCGGTTGAGACAGCGTTGTCCGTCGCAGATCTACCCAGCTCCCCGGTGAGAGATGAGCGAAAATCGTCCAGGCCCTTTCGTATCACGCCGCAATCCTGCATCGGCTCGCCGATGAACGCGGCGGATTTCAGCTTCTCGTCGTCCGACTTCCTGCGGCTTCTGGAAAGTATCGGCCTCACCGGTACCTGGGGCTGGACGTTCGCGACGGGGGAACAGGTTTGGTCGCCCGGCCTTTTCCGCTTGCTCGGGCTCCCTGTTGGCGAGACCACGCCGAGCTATGAGCGACTGATCCAGTTCGTCCATCCGGAGGATCAGGACCGGCTCGAACGTGCGGATGATGTCAGAGTCGAAGGCATGCTCGGCGCGCACACCGTCCGTGTGCTGCGCCCCGACGGAGCCCTGCGGATCCTGAGCCTTCGAGGTACCGTCTATCACACGCCCGAAGGCCGCCCGCGCGCGGCGGCCGGCATCGTGCTGGATGTGACGGATCGTGAGCAGATGGCGGCGTCGTTGCGCATGGAGCGCCGTCGCCAATGGGCTTTGTTCGAGGTGCTGCAATCCTGGTCAAACGCGGCGCTCTATGTCGGCGGGCAACGGACGGCGTCGCCCGAGATTCTCAGTCTGACCGGCGTGAGCCAGGATGTGTTCAAGGCGGATTGCGACCGGATCGTCGCCCCCGACGACCGCGCCCGCATGCGCGCGCATATTCAGGCCATGATTGCCGAGGGGAAGTCGTTCGAGGTCTCGAAACGCCTGCTTATGGCGGATGGTGACCAGGGCCAGTTCCGCTTCCTCTACGCCCCCGTCCGCGACGCCGAGGGCCGCACCGAGACCTGGGCGACCTACGCATCGCGGCTGGGTGGCCCCAAGGCTCCGGTCATCGATCAGGTGCGCCGGGGACTGGTGCAGAGCATCGACGGCAGCCATCTGCGCGCGGCGCGTGCGCTGCTCGGCTGGTCGATGCAGGATCTGGCTCAAGCGGGCGGCCTGTCATTCGCCACTGTCCGACGCCTCGAGGAGAATGCCGGCGGGCGGCGCGCCCACAGCCATGAGAGGGCCGTGGCCGCGCTTCAGAGGGCAGGAATCGGCTTCCAGATCGTCGAGGGCAACCGTATCGCGGTATTCCGGCGCTAGAGCATCGTCCTGAAAGGGGGCTTCCGGCTTTCGGAAAAAAGTGATGCAAAATCAAAAAGCTAGAGCATCGTCCTGGATCCGATATCCAGGACGATGCTCTAGCCACCCAGGCCCGCTACTTGCCGATGCAGAACCCAGAGAAGAGGCGGTCCAGCAACTCCTCGACGCCGACATGGCCTCCGACTTCGCCCAACGCCCGGACGGCGAGGCGGAGATCCTCCGCCATCAGTTCGGGCGGGAAGCCAACTGAAGCGGTGGCAACGCGGTCGAGATGATCCGCGGCCCGGGACAAGGCCTCGCGATGACGCTCGCGGGTGACGAGGGCGTCGCCTTGACCGAGGGCCGTTTGAGCTGCGGCCTGGATGGCATCCAGGAGCGCGTCGAGCCCGGCGCCCGTGACAGCCGAGACGGCGACGCCGCCCGCCCCCGACACCTCCGGCGCAAGGTCGGTTTTCGTGCGAACGAGAAGGATGGGGACGTCCGCTGAAAGCCCGGTATCGGCATTGCCGTCCGTTGGTACGAGATGGAGCACGAGGTCGGCGGTGCGGATACGACTTTGCGTGCGCTTGACGCCTTCCGCCTCGATCGCATCCGCCGTCTCGCGCAGGCCCGCGGTATCGACCAGCACAGCCGGCAGGCCGCCGAGATCGCAGCGCACCTCGATGGCATCGCGGGTCGTGCCGGGAATATCCGAGACGATGGCCGCGTCGCGCCCGCTCAGCGCATTGAGCAGGGTCGATTTCCCGGCATTGGGCGCTCCGGCCAGCACGACGCAGAAGCCCTCGCGCAGGCGCTCGCCCCGGCGTCCGTCGGCCAGCGCGGCTCGGATCGCATCGCGCAGGGCGGCGGCGCGGCCGGACAGGGCGGCGTCGAGGCCGTCCTCATCGACATCGCCCTCGTCGGCAAAATCGAGGGCCGCCTCCGCTCCGGCGAGCAGATCGATGCCGGTCTCGCGCCAGGTGGCGACCTGGCGGCCGAGGGCGCCGTCGAGCTGACGCAGGGCCTGGACACGCTGCGCTTCAGTCTCGGCGTCGATGAGGTCGGCGATGCCCTCCGCCTCGGTGAGGTCGATGCGGCCGTTGAGGAAGGCGCGGCGGCTGAAGGCCCCAGCCTCCGCCGGGCGGCAGCCCGGCACACGCCCGAGCGCTCCAAGCACGGCGGAGCGCACGGCGAGGCCCCCATGCAGGTGCAACTCGGCCATGTCCTCGCCGGTGGCCGTGGCAGGGCCCGGCAGCCATGCCGCGAGGGCCTGATCGAGGATGTCGCGGGAGTCGGGGTCGCGCAGGCGGCGCAGGGAGAGACGGCGCGGCTCCGGGCGCCCGCCGGCCAGCCGGTCGAGCGCAAGCCCCGCCGCTGGCCCGCTGATGCGCACCACCGTCACCGCCGCACGGCCGAAGCCGCTCGCCGGGGCGAAGATGGTGTCGTCGCGGTCGGGGAGGGATGGGGGCATGGCGATGAGGCTTGTCCCGCCGCCGCGCCCCATTCCTCTTGCGGGAGGAGGGACGCGGCAGCCGCGAGACCTGTTTTATACGAGAGGCCGGTCAGACCACCAGATTCACGATCCGCCCTGGCACGACGATGACCTTGCGTGGGGCCCGGCCTTCGAGGGCGCGCTGCACCGGTTCCAGGGCCAGCGTCGCCGCCTCGACGGCCCCCGCATCCGCGTCGCGCGGGACGGTCACGTCCGCCCGCTTCTTGCCGTTGATCTGGACCGGCAGGGTGATCTCGTCCTCGACCAGCAGAGCCTGATCGGCCACCGGCCAGGCCGTTTCCGCGACGAGCCCCTCCCCGCCCAGCACACGCCAGGATTCCTCGGCGAGATGCGGCATCATCGGTGCGATGAGCTGCACGAGGATGCGGGCCGCCTCGCCCGCCGCGGCCTGCGAGGCACCGCCGCGCAGGCCCTCGTCGAGGGCGTTGGCCAGGGTGTAGATGTGGGCCACGCAGCGATTGAAGCGCAGACGCTCGATATCTTCGCCGACGGCGGCGAGCGCCTTGTGGGCGGCCTTGCGCAAGGGCGTGTCGGCGGCGCCCCCAGGCCCGTTCGCGGTCGCCACTCCGTGGACGAGGCGCCAGACGCGCTGCACGAAGCGGGCGGCACCCTGCACGCCCTCCTCGGTCCAGATCACATCCCGCTCGGGCGGCGAGTCGGACAGCATGAACCAGCGCGCGGTGTCGGCGCCGTAGCTGGCGATGATGTCGTCGGGGTCGACGACGTTCCTCTTCGACTTCGACATCTTTTCCGTCGGGCCGATCTCGATCGGCTCGCCGGTTTTCACGTGAAAAGCCTTGCGCGCCCCGTCTTGCGTCTCGAAGCGAATCTCGGCGGGCGGCGTCCAGGCGCCAGCCGCATCCTTGTAGGTCTCGTGGACGACCATGCCCTGCGTGAACAGGCCGGCGAACGGCTCGGACACGCCGGACCAGCCCGTCGCCTGCATCGCCCGCATGAAGAAGCGCGAGTAGAGCAAGTGCAGGATCGCGTGCTCGACGCCGCCGATATACTGATCCACCGGCAGCCAGTGATCGACGGTCGTCCGGTCGGTCGGAGCGTCGGCGAGCCAGGGCGCGGTGAAGCGGGCGTAGTACCAGGACGAATCCACGAAGGTGTCCATGGTGTCGGTCTCGCGCCGGGCCGCCGCACCGCAGCGCGGGCACGGCACCTGACGCCATGCCTGATCCCGCTCCAGCGGATTGCCGGGCTGATCGAACGAGACCTCGTCCGGCAGCTTCACCGGCAGGTCTTCCACCGGCACGGGCACCGGGCCGCAGGCCTCGCAGTGGATGATCGGGATCGGGCAACCCCAATAGCGCTGGCGCGACACGCCCCAATCGCGGAGGCGGAACTGGACCTTCCGGCGAGCGACGGGCGCAACGCCGAGGGTCTCGCCCTCCAGCCGGTCGGCGACGGCCTTGAACGCGTCGTCCGTCGTCATGCCGTCGAGGAAGCGCGAGTGGATCATCCGCCCATCGCCGTCATAGGCGGTGTCGGTGATGACAAAGGCGTCCGGGTCCTGTCCCTCGGGGCAGACCACCGGTGTGTTGCCGAGCCCGTACTTGTTGGAAAAGTCGAGGTCGCGCTGGTCGTGGGCCGGGCAGCCGAACACCGCGCCGGTGCCGTACTCCATCAGCACGAAGTTCGCGACGAAGACTGGCAACTCCCAGGACGGATCGAGCGGGTGGCGCACCGTGAGGCCGGTGTCGTGCCCGAGCTTTTCGGCCGTATCGATCGCTTCCTGCGCCGTGCCGATGCGGCGACACTCTTCGGCGAAGGCTTGCAACTCCGCGGCCTTCGGGCCGGATTCGGCCAGCGCCCTGGCGAGCGGGTGATCGACGGAGATCGCCAGGAACCGGGCGCCGAACAGCGTGTCGGGGCGGGTGGTGTAGACCGCCACCTCGTCCGTGCCGGCGAACGGCGCGGACAGCGCGAAGCGCACCTCCAGCCCCTCCGAGCGGCCGATCCAGTTGCGCTGCATCAGCCGGACCTTTTCCGGCCAGCGCTCCAGCCCGTCGAGGGCGTCGTGCAGATCCTGCGCGAAATCGGTAATCTTGAAGAACCACTGGGTCAGCTCGCGCTGCTCGACGAGCGCGCCCGAGCGCCAGCCGCGCCCGTCGATGACCTGCTCATTGGCGAGCACGGTGTGATCGACCGGGTCCCAGTTCACCTTCGCCGTGCGCCGGGTGACGAGCCCCTTGCCCAGGAAGTCGAGGAACATGCGCTGCTGGTGCTTGTAGTAGTCGGGATCGCAGGTCGCGATCTCCCGGCTCCAATCCAGCGACAGCCCCATGCTCTGAAGCTGCCCGCGCATGGTCGCGATGTTGGCGTAAGTCCACTCCCGCGGGTTGACCTTGCGCTCCATGGCGGCGTTCTCGGCCGGCAGGCCGAAGGCGTCCCAGCCCATCGGGTGCAGCACGTTGTGGCCCTTGGCGCGCTTGTAGCGGGCCACCACGTCGCCCATCGCGTAATTGCGCACATGGCCGATATGGATGCGCCCCGACGGGTAGGGGAACATCTCCAGCACATAGTATTTCGGTCGGGCGTCGTCGTTCTTCGTCTCGAACAGCTTGGCCGCGTCCCAGGCCTGCTGCCAGCGCGGCTCGGCGTCCTTGGCGTTGTAACGCTCGTGGTGGCGCTCTTGCGCTGTCGGAGAGAGCTGTGCGGAGTCGGTCATCGGGGGCGCCGGGATCAGCGTAAGAAGGAGGTGGGCCGCACGCGAGGCTGTCGCGGGGGCCGAAGCCCGGCACCTAGCATATCCGTGCGGTCAAGGGTCAACGATCGGCGCGGTTCAGGTCTGCTGATAGACTGCCACGACCCGATCGAAGCGCCGCTCGGCAAGATCGGAGGCACGGATCAGGAAGTAGACGGTACCCTCCCCGTTCTCCTGCAGGAAATCGCCGACATCGATCTGCAAGAGGAGGCGCCAGGCGCGTGCGCCGGTCTCGATTGCAGGCTTGTGCGCCTTCCATTCCTCCTGGCTGAGATGCTGCACGCCGAAGCGCGAGACGACCTCCGCCTCGAAGCGCGGATCGCTCTGTTCCGGCAGCGGCGAGCCGAGGAGCTGGTTGCGCCGCCCGGCATTGGCGGCCCCGTGATAGCTGTCGAAGGCCTTCGAGAAGAGGTCCTGATAGGCGTCGTGAAAGCTCTCCTCACCCTCGGTGCGGAGCGCCAACGCCGCCTTCAGGGCCGGTTGAGCGTCCATCTCCAGGCTCTCGATGGCCGGCGGGCGCAGGGTGGCGTGCAGGCTCAGCGGCCGGGCCGGGCCGCCATAGGGCGTGCCGGAGCCGGGCTTCGGGAGGGGCAGCTTGAACTGCCGGTTTGTCTTCGCGATCTCAGCCCGGTGCGCATCGGCCGCCGCCGCGAGGTCGGACGGTATGGTCTGGGGGGCGAGGCCTTCGCGCGGGCTCTCGTCCCAGATCACGCGGGCGGATTCGGTGCCGTTGTCCCACGGGCCGGCAGAGAGATCGTAGAAGAACAGCAGCCGCCCGTGCCCCGGCAGAGCGGCGGCGGGACCGCCCTCTCCCATCGTCGGCTTCTTGGCCGACTCCTTGGCCGGCTTCTTGGCTGGCCCTTCGGCCTGCCCCCTCGCCTCCCGGAGATCGACCTGCGCGAAGAAGGCGTAGGGCAACTCCTTGCGGAAGTGCCGCCGCATGTCCTCCCCGGCCTCTGCGTTCCCGCGCTTGGCAATAGCCTCCGCATCGGCAGGCATGGCCCGGCGCGGCCAGGTCAGCCCCGGCGGAAGGTCCGGTGTCCCGCCGATCCGCGTGCCGCCGACGCTTCCCTTGTCCGTCGGCAGCGGACGAAACACGAGGGTCGGCACCAGCGCCCCGACCACCCTCTCGACCTGTGGGCGCGCAAAGTGCTGCGCGAGTTGGGCCTGGGCGTCGGCGGGCGTATCGAACATCGGCGGGGCTTCTCCGTTCGGATCGGGAGAGGCCAGGATATCGCGGGCGCGAAGCAGGGAAACACCCCGCGACCCTTGAAGTCGTGTCTGCGCCGCCGCAAGGAGGGCCCATGATGGATGAGAGCCAAACCCCGGATCAGACCCTCGACGCCAAGCCGCCGGTGGGTGAGGCCGATGTCGCGGCCGGGCTCGCGGAGGTCCGCGCGAGCATCCGCCGGGCCGCCGAGGACAACGAGCGCGATCCGGCCGGCGTCCACCTCGTCGCCGTCTCGAAGACGGTGCCGGCCGAGGGCATCCTGCCGGCGCTGGAGGCCGGCCAGCGGATCTTCGGTGAGAACTACGTGCAGGAATCGCGGGCCAAGTGGCCGGCGCTGCGGGAGCGCTATCCGGATGTCGAGCTGCATCTCGTCGGCCCGCTCCAGTCGAACAAGGCGCGCGAGGCGGTCGAACTGTTCGACGTGATCCACGCCCTCGACCGGCTGTCGCTCGCCGCGGCGCTCGCCAAGGAGATCGAGCGGAGCGGCCGGGCGCCCAAGCTCCTGATCCAGGTCAATACCGGCGGCGAGACGCAGAAGGCGGGCGTCTCCCCCGATCAGGTCGATGTCCTGCTCTCGGAGTGCCGCGAAACCCACAATCTCGCGATCCACGGCCTGATGTGCATCCCGCCGGCCGAAGACCCGCCCTCCCCTCATTTCGCCCTGCTGGCCCGCATTGCCGAGCGCCACGGCCTACCGATCCTGTCGATGGGCATGAGCGCGGATTTTCCGGCCGCGATCCAGATGGGCGCCACCCATGTCCGCGTCGGCACGGCCATCTTCGGCCGGCGGACGAAGCGGGCCTGACCCGTTTGCAACCAACGGGCCGGCCTGTCCTTCGCCCAGACGGCCGCCCGGTTCCGGTAAAAACCTGATCCGCCGCAAGGATTAGCCGGTTAACGACCGATTATCGCCCAATCTTCATCCGCGTTCCCGGCCCGAGGCGGCGGAGCAGGCGCAGCAGGTCTGCGGGTTTCAGGGCGACGCAGCCTTCCGTCGGGCGGTAGCCGCTGCGGGCGATGTGCAGGAAGATCGCCGAGCCCCGGCCCGGACGGATCGGACCGCGGTTGTAATCGAGGTCGATCACGAGGTCGTAGAGTCCGTCGTCGCGCCAGAGCTGCTCGGCGCTCGCCGCCGTGCTCGGCAGCCGGATCGGCCGGTTGTAGCGGCGGTCCTGAGGCGCGTCGCACCAGCCGTCGTCACGTCGCGTGGCCCGCAGAGGGAGCGCGCTGACGGGGCGGACTGGGAAGCGGTCGGGCCGGTAGAAGCCGCCGCGCAGGCGAAAGACACCCCGCGGCGAGGCCCCGTCCCCTTCCCGCTTCTGCGTTGTGATGCCGGAGCGCCCGAGGGCACAGGGGATCACGACCCCGCCTGCGATCAGCGTGCCGCGGGTCGGATCGCCCGGCAGCGGGCGCACCCGCAGCAGATCGAGGGTGTCGGTCCGTCTCCCCTGTCCTGCCGCGGCGATCCCGGTCCGCTTTGCAACTTGAGCGCGCCGCATTGCCAGTTTGTCCCAGCTTGTTCCGAGCTTTGCTCAGTCTGACGTCGTGTCGCGGCACAGAAAGGTGGAAGATGGCGAAAATTCTGCATAAGCGCGCAATCCGGATTTCCCGGCGCGTAAAACGAACTAGGTTTGTCGTCAGGCGGCACCGCATGGGTTCCGTCCGCGGCCAGCCAATGGGCGATATGCCTATTCGAATCGGCGTGCCGCGATGAAATCGTCTTGGCCGCCTGCCGGATCTCTGTGCGAAGTCCAGGTGGCCGGAATGCTTGTTGAGAGCCGCTGCGTCGATGTCCAACCCCTATTGCCTCCTCGTCTGTGACGACGACGACGCCCTGCGTGAGGCATTGACGGAACAGATCGACGCCTATGACGAATTCTCCGTCATCGGCGAGCCGACGGCGACCGGGGCGCTGAACCGTGTCACGCAGGAGCCGGTCGATCTCGTGGTGATGGATGTCGCGCTGCCGGACATGGACGGGCGCGAGGCGGTGCGGACCCTGCGCCGCAACGGCTATCGCGGCCCGATCATCATGCTGACCGCCCAGGAATCCGACGACGACATGGTCGAGGGCCTGGAGGCGGGCGCCAACGATTACGTGGTCAAACCGTTCAAGTTCGCCGTTCTGCTCGCCCGCATCCGGGTGCAACTGCGCCAGCACGAGGCGAGCGAGGATGCGGTGTTCCGCATCGGCCCCTACACCTTCCGGCCGGGTGCCAAGCTGCTGGTCGGCGAGCGCGGCTCCAAGCTGAAGCTCACCGAGAAGGAGACGGCGATTCTGCGCTACCTCTACCGGGCGGGCCGCGAGGTGGTGGGGCGCGATACGCTGCTCGCCGAGGTGTGGGGCTACAATGCCCACGTCACCACCCACACCCTCGAAACGCACATCTACCGGCTGCGCCAGAAGATCGAGCCGAACCCGGCGGTCGCCGCGATTCTCGTCACCGAAGGCGGCGGCTACAAATTGCTACCCTGAAGGCCGATTCGGCGCCGGTATCCACCGTCCCGCACAGCACGCGGCCGGGCGACGTATCGCACCGCCTCCGCATCGGTTAAGCTTGCGCCCGGACAGTCAAGCATCGTCCCGGAAGGTGGTCGCCGGCTTTCGGAGTGAGAGTGCCTCACAGAACTCCCGATCACCGACCGTTCCCCTTCCGGGCACGGCGGCGCAGCGGGCGTTTCGTGAGAGTCACCGAGGCGATGCAACAGGCGTAGCGTATCGCGGCCGAGGGGCGGAGAGGCGTTGGGGCTCGACGACGACATCGCGATCCTCGCCGCGGCCCCCGTGTTCGAGCTGTTCGGGCGCGACGCCCTGCGCCTGCTCTGCTTTGCCGGTGAGCGCCGCCTCCTGGGGGAGGGCGACCTGCTGTTCGCCCGCGGCGAGCCGTCGGATGGCGGCTACGTCGTCATGTCCGGCACCATCGCGCTCGTCCCCCTGCGGTCCGGTGCGGAGCCGGTCACGGTGTCCCGTTCCGGGGTCATCGGGCGCAACGCCCTCTTCCGCCCGGTCGAGCGGCCAGCGGAGGCGCGCGCGGTCGAGCCTGCCGAAGTGATGCGCGTGACGCCCTCGGTGATGAGCCGTGTCCTGCGCGAGTTTCCCGACGCGGCGGCGGCGATCCGTGACGGCATGGCCGAGGAGCTGCTCGATCTCGTGCAGGGTCTGTCCGGCGTGCGCGAGCGACTTGTGGGCCTCGCGCCACGCAAACGGTGACAGGACCGGACGGCTTTTGTAAGCACGACCACCTTTCGCGCCTTCTAGAGCCGTATCCGGCCTGATTGCATCAGGCCGGCGTCTCCAGGCCCCTGTTTTGACGCGCATTCTTTCGACGAACCGGTAACCACTTCGTCGGAATGCGCTCTAGTCCGGAAAGCCCCGATGTCACACGCCGATCTCGAAAAGACCATCGAAGCCGCCTGGGAGGAGCGCGCCGGCATCTCGACCGCGACCACCGGCGCGGTGCGCGAGGCGGTGGACGAGGCGCTGAACCTGCTCGATTCCGGTCAGGCCCGCGTCGCCGAGAAGGCGGGTGACTCCTGGCAGGTCAACCAGTGGCTCAAGAAGGCGGTGCTGCTCTCCTTCCGCCTCAACGACATGGTGCCGATCGAGGGCGGCCCCGGCTCCTCCCCGTGGTGGGACAAGGTGCCCTCGAAGTTTTCCGGTTGGGGCGAGGCCGAGTTCCGCGCCGCGGGCTTCCGCGCCGTGCCGGGCTGCTTCGTGCGCCGCGGCTCCTACATCGCGCCGGGCGCGGTGCTGATGCCGAGCTTCATCAACCTCGGCGCCCATGTCGGCGAGGGCACCATGGTCGATACCTGGGTGACGATCGGCTCCTGCGCCCAGGTCGGGAAGAACTGTCACATCTCGGGTGGCGCCGGCATCGCCGGCGTGCTGGAGCCGCTCCAGGCCAACCCGGTTATCATCGAGGACAACTGCTTCGTCGGCGCCCGCGCCGAGGTCGCCGAAGGCGTGATCATCGGCGAGGGCTCGGTCCTGTCGATGGGCGTCTATATCGGCGCCTCGACCCGCATCATCGACCGCAATACGGGCGAGACCTTCTACGGCCGCGTGCCGCCCTACTCCGTGGTGGTATCGGGCACGACGCCCGGCAAGCCGTTGCCCGACGGCACCCCCGGCCCCGGCCTCTACTGCGCCGTGATCGTCAAGCGCGTCGATGCCGGCACCCGCGCCAAGACCGGTATCAACGAGCTGCTGCGGACCTGATGGCGTCGGCCAGCCCGTCGCCCGCCACCCGGACCCTCGACCTCACCGTCGCGGGGCACCGGGTGGCGACGCCCTGTGCCGTGATCGGGGAGGGCGCCGACGCGTTGCTCCTGCCCGCCCTTTCCTCGATCTCGGCGCGCGAGGAGATGCTGCCCCTTGCCCGCGAGCTCGGCGCGACGCATCGCTGCCTCGTGCCCGACTGGCCGGGCTTCGGCGCGCATCCGCGGGCCCGGCTGCCGCTGAATCCCGCCAACCTCCACGCCTTCCTCGATGCGCTGCTGGCGGCCGCACCCGGCCCCTACGCGCTCGGCGTCGCCGCGGGCCACGCCGCGCCCTACCTCGTCGCCGCCGCACGCCGCCATCCCGGCGCGTTTGCACGGCTCGTGCTCGTGGCGCCGACCTGGCGCGGGCCCCTGCCGACCGCGATGGGGCCGGAGCGCGCCGCGTGGTTCGGCCGAATTCGTCGCGCGGTCGAGACGCCGCTCCTCGGCGAAGCGCTCTACCGGATCAACATCAGCCGGCCGATCATCGGGCGGATGATGCGCGCCCATGTCTATGCCGAGCCGGCGCATGTCACGCCGGCCGTGATCGCCGCCAAGCACCGCATCACCCGCCAGAGCCGGGGCCGATTCGGCACCGCAGCCTTCGTCACGGGCGGCCTCGATCCAGCCTCTTCGCGCGAGCAATTCCTGGCTTCGTTCGGGGGCGATCTGCCGCCCGTGCAGGTGCTGCGTCCGGAGAAGGCGCCGCGCCGCTCGGGCGCCGAGATGGATGCGTTGATCGGCACGGGCCGCGTCTCGGCTCTCACCGTACCGGGGGCGCTGAGCGCCCACGAGGAGTTCTTCCGCGAGGTCGCCGCCGCGATCCGGACGCCCTGACGCCAGGCCGAAAAAGCGCTGCGGCCTGACACCGGATTGGGACTGTGACGCATCCGTCGCACGTCCCTTCTAGACAGGCCGGAAGCATCAGTTCGAAACTGAAGCCCGCTCCTGGCCTCCGCCACGATCCGTTCAGCCCCGGCGCCTGAAAGCTTCTCCTCCGATGACCCGCCCGACCCGTGCGCCGGTGCGCTTGGCCGCCCTGGTGGCGCTGACCCTCGCCGTCCCGCCGCTCCAAATCGTCCCCGTCAAGGCCGAGCCGGCGGCACCGGCCAGTCCGGCGACCTCCGCGCCCTCTCTGGAGAAGGACAAGCTCGCGGCCGCTGCCCCGAAGGGCTATCTCAGCGAGGAGGCGACGCCGAACCTCGTGGCGATCCTGCCTCCGCCCCCCGCGGGCCACTCGGCGGCGGAGGCGGCGGACCGGGCGGTCTACAACGCGACCCGGGCCTTCCAGGGCAGCCCGCGCTGGGCGCTCGCCACCAACGACGTCGCCGATGGCGGCGCCGCGCTTCTCGAGGACTATGCCTGCGTCCTCGGCCAGCGCATCGACCAGGGGCGCGTGCCCGACCTGATGCGGCTCCTCGACCGGGCCCGCATCGACATCGCCCGCGCCACCCGTGTGGCCAAGCGGCGCTACCGCCGTCTGCGCCCCTTCGTCGGCAACGATCTGCCGATTTGCGTCGCCCGCACGGCCGAGCTCGCCGACAGCTTCAGCTATCCCTCCGGCCATTCCGGCCAGGGCTGGGCCTACGGGATGATCATGGCGAACCTGATGCCGGAGAAGGCGACGCAGTTCCTAGTGCGGAGCCGGCTCTACGGCGAGAGCCGCGTGGTGTGCGGCGTCCACTGGCTCAGCGATGTCGAGGCCGCCCGCACCGGCGCCTCGGCGCTGGTCGCCGTGCTGCTCGCCGATCCCGAGTTCCGCACCGATCTGGAGCGCGCCCGGGCCGACCTCAAACGCGCGCTGAGCGGGGAGGGGGCAAAGCCTGACCCCACGCTATGTGCCCGCGAGGATGCGGCGGCGCGCCAGCCCTTGCTTTGAAGAAGCCGGGATAGGCCTGGACCCACCGCCTCACCGCTTCCAGACGCCGAGCCGCTCGGTGCGGGCGTGATCCTCGGCCGCCGCGAGATCCGGCGTCGCCTCGGATGAGGCGCGACCGCCGCCGTTGAACAGCACCACCTCGGAGAGGTCGCGGCCCTCCACGGTGCAGATATGCGCGCTGCTGCCGGGCGCGGGCTGGCAGGTCACCGAGCGCTTGCGGAGATACTTATTTAGCTCGTCGGACTGGCCGCCGCGGACCCACTCGACGCCGAACAGGCGCACGACCTTGCCGCCGACGCGCAGCGTCGCCGTGTCGATCACCTCCGGCACGCCGACGATGGCGTTGGCGCCCTTGCGCGGCGCCTCCGGCTCGGGCGGACGCTCGGCCGTGGTCCCCGGCGCGTCCGCGGGTGGTGCATCGGGGGCCGGCTCCTCCGCCGCCGGGACGCGCTCCGAGGCCGGCGGCGATCCGGTGGGCGTCGTCTGCGGGGCCGGGGTTTCGGCGATCTGCTGGACGGGGCGATCGGCTTCCTCTGTATCACGTCCGCTCAGGGAGAGCGCCGCGACGAGGCCTGCGCCCGCCAAGGCGCCGAACGCCATCAGCAGAACCGGCCGGCGGCTACCCGCAGCGAAGGCATCCTCCGCGAGGTCGCGCATCCGGTTCGCCGTCTGGCGGGGCTGAATCCCGCCGGCCACGCGCCGCCAGCCGTCTCCGACGCGGGCGCGCGCACCGGCAAGGCGCTCCGCCGCGTTCGGCGAGGACGCGGCCGGATCGAGGGAGGCGCCGACCGGTGCGGGCCGCGGGCGGGCCTTCAGTCGCTCGGCGAGGCGGCTGCGCCAGCCTTCGACGGTCTCGCTCGCGGCGCTCGCGAGCGCCCGGCTGCGCTCGGCGGAGCTGTTCGCCAGGGAGCGCGCCAGCGCCGACTGCGTCTCCACGAAGCGGGCGCCCGCGGCCCGCACGTCGGCGATGGTGTCGCGGGCGGGTTCTGGCTCCGGTTCGGGGGCAGGGGGGAGAAACAGCGGTGCGTGCTGCTCCCGAAGTTCCTCGACGAGGTCGTGAAGGGTCAGCGGCACGCCGGCACCCGCCTCGCCCCGCAGGCGCACTGTGCCGGTGCGATCGACGATCCGGTAGCCGGGCACCCCGTCGGCGGGCAAGACGAAGCCTTCGGCGATCAGGGCCAGCGTCCGGCGTGCCACCGGTCGCGCGCCGCGCCGGTCGAGCTCGGCCAGGATCAGCGCGCGGATCCGGCGGTCGTCCTCGGAGACCGGCGCCTCCGGCGGGGCCGCCGTCTCGTCCTTGCTCCGGCCTGCGGCCTTTGCCGATCCCTTCACGCGTGCGATGCCCTGTTCTCGTTCGTCGCCGGGGCGCCCCTCACGGCGGCGCCCGTCGGCTGCTTCTACAACATGGACCGGCCGGAGTATCCGGTCGATGCGGCGGCTGATCCCGCAGGATGACCGCCCAAGGCGAGCATCCTGATTTCCCGTCCGGCCTCAACCGCCTGCGCCCGCCTCCGCAGGCTTATGCTTCCCGCTCGCTCGATGCTTTCCGAGGCTCACGCCCCAAAGAGCACGCTCTTCGCGCCGGCAAGCCGCTTCCGGCGATGGATTCCGATCGTCAGGCCCCCGCCCGGCTCAGGACGCGGCTCGACTCCGACACGATGACCGGTGCGCCTCCGGCAAAGCTCACCGTCAGCGTGAGTTCGGCCACCCCCTGCGAACGCGCGCCGCGGGCCGGGCTGACCGCCGTGAAATCGTGGACGATGCGCACGAGGCAGGTGGCGCTGGGTCCGTCGCAGGCGATCCGCGGCTCCCCGTGCGGCTCGTAGCGCCGCTCGGGCCAGCGCCGCGCGAAGCGCCGCTTCTCAGGCAGGAGCGCGTTGGTGGTCATGACACGGCCGTGGAAGCGCACCGAGCTGCCGTAGAAGCGGGGCGCGGCGGACAGCATCGCGCCGTTGGGCGCCGACACGCTGTCGAGATAGCCGAAACTCAGGCGACGCGCCGCCACGGCCCAATCGGAGAAGCGCGGATCCGGCTCGGCGCGGGCCAGGTTCGCGGCGGGCGGCGGGGCAGGGCGGTGCATCCGGGCGCTGTGGGCGTGCCCCTCGTCGCGTGCGCGCTCGCGGATCGCGGCTCGGCGGGCGCGGCGCATCTCGGCGGCGCGGGTGCGGTCCTGGCGGTGCATCTCCCGCTGGGCGGGGGCGGCGGCCCGGCGCGAACGGGTCCCGGATTCCGGTTCGGCCTCGAAACGGGGGGCGGATTTGGCCGCCGGCTTCGTCCGCTCGCCGCCGGCAGGGGCGGCGTCGGATTTGGCGGGTGGGTCGATCCAGTTCGATCCCTGCTGGGCCAGGGCGCCTCCCGTCGCGCAGGCCGAGGAGAGGAGAAGGGTCAGAAACAGGACGGGGCGCATGACGGGACCGATCGGGCGAGCAGGCCTGAAGGTGCCTCGCGGAAGGCCGGGTCACCGGCGGCGCTCACCTCGGAAGGGTGACGGCGGCCGGCACTCCGCGGAAGGCGGTCGGTGAGAGGGAACGCGTGACGGCACCGCTACGGTTCCACGCCTTTCCGCCACCGGCTGAGTGCCTACACCGAGTCGGGCGCCCGTGCGACCGGTGCCTTCACCGGAAGGCCTGTTACCCCCGCTGTCCAAGCTTCCCTGGTCACGGCCCCTGGTGCCGGGCCAGCGCCAAGTGCCCTCGTACGCGCCCTTTCTCCGGGCCCTTGCCATCGCGCGGGAAGTGCCCACCTTGAGCATGGCGATCCCGGCTCGTCCTGCGCGCGAATGCAGCAGGCCGAGCGCGCTTGGTGCCAAGCATCGGGCGGGGCCGCCGAGGACGGGTCCGGGCCCCTCCGACGGTCGAGGCGTCGACCGTGATGTCGGATTTTTCACCGCTGGCGCGAACGCGGCGCGTGAAGCGTGCGAGGATATTCCTGTGCCGGCCATGTTGGTTTTCCTGTTCCGGCCCCATGCGAGCGGAGCGGCGGCTTGAGCGCGACCTCGGAGACCGGGAAGCGCCGCGCGCTTCTTCTCGTGAACGCCAAGGCTCGCAGCGGGTCCGCGTCGCTGGATGCGATCCGCACGATCCTGCGCGAGGGGGGGCTCGACCTCGTCGAGCCGGAGGACAGCGCCGATTGCAAGGAGGTGATCGGGCGGCATGCGTCCTCCGTCGATCTGGTGATCCTCGGGGGCGGCGACGGCACCATGAACGCGGCCGCACCCGCCCTGGTCGAGACGGGGCTGCCCTTCGGCATCCTGCCGCTCGGCACCGCCAACGATCTCGCCCGCTCCCTTGGCCTGCCCCTCGAGCCGGAGCCGGCCGCCCGCTTGATCCCCACGGCGCCGGAGAAGGCGATCGACCTCGGTTGGGTCAACGGGCACCTTTATTTCAACGTGGCGAGCGTCGGCTTTTCCGCAGATCTCGCCAGCGAGCTGACGGCGGAGGCCAAGAAGACCTGGGGCACGGTGGGCTATGCCATCGCCGCCTTCCGGCTTCTGCGCCGCGCCCGTCCCTTCACCGTGACGATCGAGCATGACGGCCGCACCGAGAAGGTCACGACCATCCAGGCTTCGGTCGGCAACGGGCGCCATTACGGCGGTGGCATGACCGTGCAGGAGGACGCCACCGTCGATGACGGACGGCTCGATTTCTACAGCCTGGAGGTCGCCCATTGGTGGCGGCTGATCGCGCTGCTGCCGGCCCTGCGCCGCGGGACCCACGGCAAGGCAGCGGATGTGCGTGCGTTCGAGACCACGGAGCTGATGCTGAAGACCCGCAAGCCGCGGGCGGTCAACACCGACGGTGAGTTGACGACCTGGACGCCGGCCCATTTCAAGGTGATGCCGAAGGCGGTGCGCGTTCTCGCGCCGCCGGACGCCGCGCCCGTCGCCACGAGCCGGTTCCCTCTTCCCTTCTGAACCCTCGGATCCGCCCGTGGACAGCCTGCTTCACCTCGCCGCCGACCCCACCGCCTGGGCGGCGCTGGCGACCCTCGTGGTGATGGAGGTCGTCCTCGGCATCGACAACCTGATCTTCATTTCGATCGTCACGAACAAGCTGCCCGAGGCCGAGCGGAGCCGGGCGCGGCGCCTGGGCATCGGCCTCGCCCTGATCCTGCGGCTGGCGCTGCTCGGCACGGTGGCCTGGATCGTCCACCTGACCGAGCCGGTCTTCGCGGTGCTGGGCAAGAGTTTCTCCTGGCGCGATCTCATCCTCATTGCGGGCGGCCTGTTCCTGCTGTGGAAGGCGACCAAGGAGATTCACCACAGCGTCGATCCGAGCCCGGAGGAGAAGCCCGGCAGCCGGGCAGCGCTCACCTTCGGCTCGGCCATCGGCCAGATTCTGGTGCTCGACCTCGTCTTCTCGATCGATTCGATCATCACCGCCGTCGGCATGACCGAGCACGTGCCGATCATGGTCATCGCCGTCGTCGCCGCCGTGACCGTGATGCTGATCGCCGCCGACCCGCTGTCGCGCTTCATCGCCGCCAACCCCACCGTGGTGATGCTGGCGCTCGGCTTCCTCATCATGATCGGCATGACGCTGCTCGCCGAAGGTTTCGGGGCGCATGTGCCGAAGGGCTACATCTACACCGCCATGGCGTTCTCGGCCGGTGTGGAGGGCCTCAACATGGTGGCCCGCCGCCGCAGGCGGGCGAAGACGCCAATGGGTGGCGCCTGAAGCCCGGCAGTTTTCCCGTGAAAACTGCCAGGAGATGCTGGGACGTCATACGGCCTCCGCTCCCGAGGCCGTGCCCGCTCGGATGGCGAGTTTCTCGGGGGGATGCGATCGATCCGAGAGAACTGGTCAACGGACGGTAAGGCATGAAAGCCGATCCCCGGCTGACCCGGCCCATGGGGTAAGGATCCGTTCACGCCGAAACGCTCATTTCGGCAGCATGACCTGAACCCAGGCGACTGCCCTCATGCGCTTCCTCCTCGCACCGGCCCTGCTCGCAGCCGCGTGCGGATCCTCCGTTGCGGCGGCGCCCTCGCCGTTTCGCGCGGCCCTCGCGGCGGCCGGCGGCTGCGGCGTGCACCGCGCCCTCGCGGAGGAGAGGCTCGGCCGGCTCGGTGCCGCCACGGCCCATGCCGTGCCGCAGGGTGAGGCCGACCTGTTCGGCAAGCCGGCCGGACAGTGGACCGAGGACGAGATTCGCGACGCCGTTTCCACCTTCGCGGCCTGCGAGACCCAGTCGGGGTTGGCCCGCACCGGAATGAGCGAGCGCCTCGCCCGCGACCTGCGCGGCCTGGAGACGGCCCTGCGCCGCGCCATCGTCGTTGGACATACCCGCGCGCCCGTCGAGGCGAGCGAGGAAGGGGCACCGCACGGGGTCGGGGGGGCTTCGAGTGGGACCTCCCGGCTTCGGCAGGGCTCGGCCTTCATCCCCGCCCTACGGAGCGGCGTAGCGCAGGTGGAAGTGCCACGCGCGCTTGCCGCGATGCCCGCCGCCTCCCCCGATGCGCGGGATGATGCACCACCCGTTCGAGCTTGGCAGGCGCAGCCCTCGGCCGCCGACGCGGCGGGCGAGCCGCCCCGCCTCGCCACGGCGTCGGTCGCCGCGCACCGGCCGCCGACGGAGCGGACCCAGTGCCCGGTCAGCCTCGGCACCTTCGATCTGCTCCAGGCCGAGATGCGTCTGGCCGAGGCCGAGGGCCTGCTCGGTTGCCGCGGCACCCTCGACGCCACCGCGACCCTACCCGGGCTCGGTACCTTCGAGACCTATCTCTGGTCGGACCGCGGCAGCGGCGGAACCGTCACACTGATCTTTCAGAATAAGCGCCTGCGCTCGAAGGCGCAGCGTGGCCTCGGCGCGGAAGCCGGGCGCGGCTGAGCGCGGAGCCGCTCTTCGAAACTTCAGCTGATCCTGAGGTGCCGCGGAGCGGCCGCGAAGGAGGCCTCCGCTCCAGAGCCTCACGATGAGGGGGGTGAACCGGATAGGCGGCTTTCCCCGCGCTGCCTGAGCAGGGGGCAGACCCCCTCACATTTCGAGAAGCCGGGCAGGCCGTGCCGCAGGCAGCAGAGCCGGCGGCGTGGCGCCTCAAGGCCCGCCAGCGCATCGGCACGCATCAGGGTGAGCGCCCCGCAGGCTTCGCGCGGCCAGCGCAGGGATTGTCGCGCCTCGGTCACCTCGCCGGTCCGCTCCGGATTCTCCCGCGCGATCGTCTTGAGCGTCCAGAACAGATGCCCCCCGGCATTCTCCCACAGCAGCCGCGTCGAGAGCCCCGTCTCGGCTCGCAGCGCCTGGATCACGGGTGCGAGGCACTCGGCGAGCAGCCGATCGACTTGAACGGGAAGCGAGGCGGGCCGCGCCCGTTCCGAAGCGAGATGGACCGTCGCTGGCAGCCCGGTCTCCGGCGCGAGACTAACCGCGTCGAGGGGGAGCACCATGCCGAGCCGCGCGCCCGCCGCCAGCGTCGGCGCGACCAGCGCCGCGAACAGGTAGGCGCTCCACAGCGAGGCCACCGCCCTGCGCTCGCCCCCGGACTGGACATCCGCGAAGCGGGCGACCCCGTCGCCGATCGCATCGCTGCGCGCGAGTTCCGACAGCGCACAGGCCCGAGGGGCAGGATCGCGTCGCAGCCGACCGGCGAAGGGGGCGAAGGCCCCGCTCAGGGCGCCGTCGAGGGATGTCTGGACGATGAGGGTCAGGGCGGGATCTGCCTCACCAGCGGTAGATCAGGCTCGCGAAGAACTTCCGGGGCTGGCCGCGGTGGCAGAGCCCCGCCTGGCAAGTGAAATAGCGGTGGTCGAACGCGTTGTTCACGTTGACCTGAAGTCGCAGGCGCTTCAGCCGCGGATTGGCCTTGACGAAGTCGGAGGCTGCGACCGCATCGAGCAGGGTGACGGTTGAGCGGCGGAAGCTGCCCAGCACCTCGTTGGTCGGGCTGGCGATCAGGACGTGGGCGACCGGGCCCGTGGCGAAGCGGGTCTCGAGCGGGTTGTCGAGCGAGAGCGTGTCGAGGGCGTTGGTGATGCGGCCGGCGGTCTGGAGATCTGGGTTGATCGTGTCGGTCCGGGTGTCTCTCAGGTCGCGGAAGACGTTGTAATTGTAGGGGTTCTTCCGGAATACGACATCCGGGCCGAAGCGGTGTTCGAAGGCGCGGCCGATGCAGTACTGTCGGGTGGTGAGATCCTGGAACGCGGGATCGCCCGAGAACGGGTTCGTCTTCTGGAAGCGCGGATCGGCGAAGTTCGAGAAGAGCGAGCCGTGACCCGGCACGGTGTTGTCGAGATTTCGGCGAGAGGCTTTTCTCAGCCGGCGCGGACCTCCCGAGAGGGCCGCGCCGATGCGGATCGGTTCAGCGCAACAGGTTGGTCTTGGCCAGATCGAGGATTGCGTCGCCGCGCCCGTTCATCACTGCCTGGAGTGCGTAGAGGCTGAAACCCTTCACCTGCTCGGCCTGGAGCTTGGGCGGCATCGCCAGTTCCTGGCGGTTCGTCACCACGTCGAGGAGAGCCGGACCGGGATGGGACAGCACGTCCTGAATGGCACCTTCCAGATCGCCCGGATCCTCGACCCGGCGGGCGTGGATGCCGATGGCACGGGCCATGGCGGCGAAATCCGGGTTTTCGAGCGTAACGCCGGTTTCGAGATAGCCTGCGGCCTTCATCTCCAGCTCGACGAAGCCGAGGGTGCCGTTGTTGTAGATCACGACCTTCACCGGCAGCCGCTCCTGCGTCAGCGTGAGGACGTCGCCCATCAGCATGGTGAAGCCGCCATCGCCCGACAGCGAGATCACCTGCCGGCCAGGGCTCGCCGCCTGGATGCCGATGGCGTGCGGCAGGGCGTTCGCCATCGAGCCGTGCGCCCAGGAGCCGATCAGGCGCCGTCCCGCCGTCATGGCGAGGTAGCGCGCGGCCCAGACGGTCGGCGTGCCGACATCGGCCGTGAACACCGCGTTGTCGGTCGCCGCCTCGCTGAGGAGCCGGGTGAGGTATTGCGGGTGGATCGGCTTGCGCCCCGGTTTGCCGGTGGCGAGGTCGTCGAGGTCTTCGCGCGCCTTGGCGTAGTGCTTGAGACTGGTCTCCAGATGGCGCCCGCTGTCGTTGCCGGTCAGCCGCGGCAGAAGCGCGTCGATGGTGGCGGCGACATCGCCGACGAGACCGAGTTCGAGCCGGCAGCGCTTGCCGAGATTCTCCGGACGCAGATCGACCTGCGCGATCTTGGCGTGCTCAGGGTAGAACTGGCGGTAAGGGAAGTCGGTGCCGAGCATCAGCAGGGTCTCGCAGGCTTCCATCGCCGCGTAGCCCGAACTGAACCCGATCAGACCGGTCATGCCGACATCGTAGGGATTGTCGTGCTCGACATGCTCCTTGCCGCCGAGCGCGTGGACGATCGGGCTCTTGAGACGCTCGGCCAGCCGCATCAGCGGGGCGTGCGCCCCGGCGCAGCCGCGCCCGCACAGAAGCGTGATCTTCTTGGACCCGTTGAGGAGATCCGCCAAGCGGTCGAGTTCATCCGCGGGCGGTACGGTGACCGGCGCGCGGGGGCGCAGCGTTGCGGGCGCGGACAGGGCGCGCTTGGGCGCCTCCTTCAGGGCGACAGTGCCAGGGATGACCACCACGGCGACGCCGCGTTGGCCGACCGCCGAGCGGATCGCCGCCTCAAGGACGTTGGGCAGCTGTGCCGGGTCGGAGACCGTCTCGCAGAAATGGCTGCAATCGCGGAACAACTCCTCGGGCCGCGTCGCCTGGAAGTAGTTGAGGCCGATCTCGCTCGACGGGATATGCGCGGCGATCGCCAGGACCGGGGTGCGCGTGCGGTGAGCGTCGAACAGGCCGTTGATGAGGTGGAGGTTGCCCGGTCCGCAGGAGCCGGCACAGACCGCGAGTTCGCCCGTGATCTGCGCCTCGCCGGCGGCGGCGAAGGCGGCGACCTCCTCGTGGCGGACATGGACCCAATCAATGACGCCGCGGGCGCGGATCGCCTCGGTGATCCCGTTCAGGCTGTCGCCGACGAGGCCGTAGACGCGGCGCACGCCCGCCTGCTGGAGCGTCTCGACCACGAGATCCGATACGTTGCGGGTTGCCATGCGCCGTCTCCGAACAGGACCGCCCGAGAAGGCGGTGACGGCGGGCCAACGTCAAACGCAAGCGAAGGTTCGATGGATCGAAGATTTTGTAATGACTGCACAATTTCGCATGCCGAGTGCATCGTCTCCGGCAGGATCGTCACTTCGCCGACCTGTGGCCGGGCCGGATCGATGACGGCCTTTCTGCCGTTCAGGCTGCTTCGTGCCCGAGCGATCCCATTGCGCGATAGGCTCTGACAAAAAAAGGGGGCCAGCCGATCGTGCCGGCGGGCCCCCTTGGCAAAATGCCTCGGCGAGGTGTTTCGCCTTATGTGTTCATCGAGTCGAAGAAGTCGCTGTTGCTCTTGGTCTGGCGCAGCTTGTCCATGAGGAACTCGATCGCGTCGGTGACGCCCATCGGGTTGAGGATGCGGCGGAGCACATAGGTCTTCTTGAGCGAATCCGGCGGCACCAGCAGCTCTTCCTTACGGGTGCCGGAGCGGGTGATGTCGATGGCCGGGAAGATGCGCTTGTCCGAGACCTTGCGGTCGAGAATGATCTCGGAATTGCCGGTGCCCTTGAACTCCTCGAAGATCACCTCGTCCATGCGCGAGCCGGTATCGATCAGCGCGGTCGCGATGATGGAGAGCGAGCCGCCCTCCTCGATGTTGCGGGCCGCACCGAAGAAGCGCTTGGGCCGCTGCAGGGCGTTGGCATCGACGCCGCCGGTCAGCACCTTGCCCGACGACGGCACGACCGTGTTGTAGGCGCGGCCGAGGCGGGTGATGGAATCGAGGAGGATCACCACGTCGCGGCCGTGCTCGACCAAGCGCTTGGCCTTCTCGATCACCATTTCGGCGACCTGCACGTGGCGGGTGGCCGGCTCGTCGAAGGTCGAGGCGATGACCTCGCCCTTCACCGAGCGGATCATGTCGGTCACCTCTTCCGGGCGCTCGTCGATGAGCAGCACGATGAGGTAGCATTCCGGGTGGTTGATCGTGATCGACTGCGCGATGTTCTGCATCAGCACGGTCTTGCCGGTGCGCGGCGGAGCGACGATCAGCGCGCGCTGGCCCTTGCCGATCGGCGAGACGATGTCGATGATCCGCGGGCTGAAGTCCTTCTTGGGCGGGTTGTCGAGTTCGAGCTTGAAGCGCTGCGTCGGGAACAGCGGCGTCAGGTTGTCGAAGTGGACCTTGTGCTTGATCTTCTCCGGGTTCTCGAAGTTGATCGTGTTGACCTTGAGCAGCGCGAAGTAGCGCTCGCCGTCCTTGGGGCCGCGGATCGGGCCCTCGACGGTGTCGCCGGTGCGCAGGCCGAAGCGGCGGATCTGGGTCGGCGAGATGTAGATGTCGTCCGGACCCGGCAGGTAGTTCGAATCGTGCGAGCGCAGGAAGCCGAACCCGTCCTGAAGCACCTCGACCGTGCCGGCGCCGATGATCTCGGTCTCGTTGGCCGCGAGCTGCTTGAGGATCGCAAACATCAGCTCTTGCTTGCGCATCGTCGAGGCATTCTCGACATCGAGCTCCTCCGCGAAGGCCGTGAGCTCGGTCGGCGTTTTGGACTTGAGGTCCTGAAGCTTCACCTCCCGCCGAGCGACGAGATCGGCCGGCGCGACGACGGCTTCGGCCGGAGCTTCGACAGGGGAGAGAGCGTCGTTCTGTGACGTCATGTGGGGAGATGCAACCAACGAAGGGCGGGGAGTGGTCGGCCGGTTCGGGAGCAGAGCCGGGCGCCGGGGAAGCGCCCCAGGGTCCGTAGCCGTCGCGGGCGCGCGGCTCGGCCCGCGCATCGGTTCCGCTGGGCCAGAAAGACCTCGGAATGCGACACGGCTGCAATGGGAGAGCATGGCTCAGTAGCGCGTTTCGCCACCCGGCTCAAGACCCCGCCCGCCGATTTCATCTTAGGGTTTGGCGAGCCGGCCTATCGCCGCCGCAGCCTCACGTAGAGGGCGCCGCCTCCGCCGTGATGGCGCGCCGCCTCCTCGAAACCGATCACGAGGCCGCGCAATTCCGGGCCCCGCAGCCAGTGCGGGACGCTGCGGCGGAGCACGCCGCGCTCGGAGAAACCGCCGCGGTCCCGGCCGCCGAAATCCTCGCCGCCCTTGCCGGTCACAACGAGCACGCGGGCATGCCCCGCCGCGCGGGAGCGGAGCAGGAAGCCGACCAGGGCCGCATGCGCCTCCGCCTGATACAGGCCGTGCAGATCGATGCGCGCCTCGATCGTCAGTGTGCCCCGCTCCAGCCCACGCCGCTCCCGCCGCTCCAGGCCCGGCGCCCCTGGGAACGGAGGCGGCGGTGGCGAAGCGGGTGCGGCGCTGGCCCGGGCGATCTCGGGAGCGAGGTCGCCAAGCTTGAGCGGCTTCGACGCGGCCCGCGACAGAGAGAGGGCGGTGGCAGGCTTGAGTGGGACAGGCTTGAGTGGGGTAGGCTTGGCGGGGGGCGCCGGGGGAGGGGAGGCGGATTTCCAGATGGGCTTGGAGGCCGGCTTCGGAGCCGGCTTGGCGACTTTGGCCGCAGACCCGGTGATCGGCGGTGCGGGCTGTTCGGCGCCGGCCGCGGGCCCCTTCTGAGCGGGTTTTTTCGGCTTGGCGCGGCTCCGCAGGGGCGTGATCAGCTTGGCGATCTCGCCCCAGAGATGCGCCTCCTCACGCGAGAGCAGGCGCGAGCGCCGCGGCGGCCGCACGCTCACGGCCGCGCCGCTCCGGCGGCGGCCTCCGGTGCGGCCGCGTCCTTCCCAGCGCTATCCGGGGCGGGTTTCGGGATCAGCACCACGAAGCCCATCCGGTCGTGCAGGTCGCCCGCCGCCCGTCCGGCGGCGGCGCCGGTGCCGACATAGAGGTCGCCGCGCGCCGGGCCGACGATGGCCGAGCCGGTATCGGCGGCGACGACCAGATGCCCGCGGCCGGGCTGGCCCGGCAGCTTGCCTTCCAGCCAGAACGGCAGGCCGTAGCGCCACAGGTTCCCGTCGACGGCCATGCTGCGCCCCGGACTCAGCGGCACGCCCGCGGCGCCGGGCGGCCCGAGGGCGGGGTCGGTCACCGGCTCGGTCCGGAAGAAGATGTAGGACGCGTTCATCCGCATCAGCCGGCGGGCATGGTCGGGGTTGGCCCGCAGCCACGCCGTCCAGCGCTCCAGGCTCAGCCCGTTGATCGGCAGATGGCCCTCGTTGACGAGCAGCTTGCCGATCGAGGTGTAGGGCTGGCCGTTCTTGCCGTCGTAGAGCACCCGCATCCCGCGTCCGTCGGGCAGGCGCACTCGCCCGGACCCCTGCACCTGCAGCACGAAGAGGTCCACGGCGTCGCGCAGCCACAGCAGCGGCCGGGTGCGCTCGCCGAGTGCCCCGTCCTCGATCGCCGCGCGGTCGGGATAGGGGACGAGCCCGGTCTCGGTGCGCCGGCCCGCGCGGTAGATCGGATCGAGCCCCGGCGCCGTCTCGCCGGGGGCGAGGCTGACGAGGTCGTCCGGCCGGGCCAGCACGGGGGCGGTGTAGCCGGGGCCGGGCTCGAGCGACCCGGTGAGTTCCGGCTCGAAATAACCGGTGAGGAAGCCGACCCGGCGCTCAGGCTCCGTTCCAGAGGCCGGGCGGACGATGCGGTAGGCGGAGAACCGCGCCTCGAAGAATGTTTTGGCTTCGTTCGGCTTCACCTCGGCTGCGGCGGCGCAGGCCGCCGCGAGGTCGGCGGGCGAGCCCGTCACGCCCCCGATCTGGGGCGGGTTGGGGCCGGGCCCGGCGCAGGTGCGGCGGAAGGCGTCGAGAGAGGCCGCCCCGTCATCCTCGCGCCAGCCGGGCAGGGCTGCGAGGGGGACCGGCTCCAGCACGGCGCCCGGCACGCGCGGAGGCCCATCCGCGCGTGAGGGTACGGCGGGAATGGAAACGGCCGCAGCGGCGAGGACCGCTGCGGCCGGAAGGGAAACGCGCAAACACGGCATGAGGCGAAACGATCAGCCGCCCGCGTCGGTGGCGACGAGTTGCCAGTTCGGGTCGCGCGAGCCGAGTGTGCGGGCGAAGGTCCACACGTCTGGCACTTCGACGCCGGTCTCGGCATTGCCATCGATCACCTTGCCGTCCGCATCGCGGGTGGCGGTGATGAGGTTTGAGAGGAAGCGCACGGTGATCTGGGCCGCACGGTTCTTCACCTCGACGGCGGCGATCTCCGCCTTGTCGATGGAGATGAAGGTGGTTTCCGCGGTCTCGTTGCGCTTCTCGCGCTCGGAGATCGCCCGCTCGAAGCCCTCGCAGACCTCCCGCGAGAGGAGCGTGCGCAAGGTCTTGCGGTCTCCCTTGGCGAAGGCGGTCACGATGGTTTCGTAGGCGCCCTTGGCCCCTTCGAGGAAGGCGCGGGGCTCGAAGGTCGGCTCGAGCTGCACCACCTGCTCGAGGCCGCGGGCGACCGCCGAGCCCGGCTCGGCGATGCCCCGCCAATCGCGGGTCGCGGTCTGCACGGCCGCCGCTCCTGCCGGGCTGCGGTCGGCGCCGGGCAGGCGGACCACGTTGTCGCCCTCGCTGCGGCCGGCCGGCGGCTCGGTGCGATTGCGCTCCACCGGCCGGAAGGGCGAGCGCTCGGTGCCGGTCTTCTGGCCCAGGACCGAGCGCAGCCGCCAGATCACGAAGACGGCCAGCGCCAGGAAAATCAGAGTGGTTGCGTCGAAGGAATCCTGCATCACCGATCCGAATCGTGACCGTCGCACACGTGAGTCCGGCGCCCGTAAGGCCGCCCGGACGGGAAAGGTCCGCCCCCTGATCCCGCCCGCCGCGCTCCGGGAGATGGTTCCGCGAGGTTCCCGACCGGAGCCGGAGAAGGGTTCGCGAGACCGGCTCTTAGCCGAGGGCGGCGCGGGGATCGACCCGGGAACGGAGACCTTGGTAGGCGCTTGGGTCTGAATGTCTCCGACTGTTCGAAGTCCGTGACCTTACCGTGATATGGGCGGACCTGCGAGGTATTCCAGGGAAACGAATCAGACGAGCCGCCGCGTCCCATTCACGCGCGCCGCTGAACCGGGGTTCGAAGCCCGGTCCGGGCCGAGGCGGTCGCATCGGTTCGGCTTGTTCGCCGCATACGGGCATGGTAGCCGCAGCCCGCGCCGAAGGGGCGCTCTTTGGCCGGGACACGTGCGCGCCGAAGACGACGCAAGAAGGAGAGACGCCATGGCCGATACCGCGGCACCGAACGGCAACGGCGCGCAGGGCCAGGATCTCGCGCCCGCGATCAACGCGCTGGCGCAATACGCCAAGGATCTCTCCTTCGAGAACCCGAACGCGCCGCGCTCCCTGCAGCCGCAGGAGGGCGGACCCCAGATCAACATCCAGGTCAACGTCAACGCCCAGCAGATCGCCGACGCCGACTTCGAAGTCGAGCTGACGCTCGAGGGCGATGCCAAGATCCAGAACGAGGTGCTGTTCGCCTTCGAGCTGAAGTACGCCGGCATCTTCCGCATGCGCAACATCCCGCAGGAGCAGATCCACCCGGCGGTGATGATCGAGTGCCCGCGCCTGCTGTTCCCGTTCGCGCGCCAGATCGTCGCCGAGGCCGTGCGCAACGGCGGCTTCCCGCCGCTCTACATCGACCCGATCGATTTCGTCGGCCTCTATCAGCAGAAGATGATGGAAGCGCAGGCCCAGGGCGGCCAGCCGGGCGCGCCGCTCGCCTCCTGAGGCGAGGCTTCGCGTAGACCTTCCTCTCGAATTCTCTGAGCAAAACCCCAGGGCTGACGGCCCTGGGGTTTTGTTTTGCATCATTTGTTTGATTTGCGGTGTCTTGTGGCTCTCTGGCCGCAGAGCTCGCGCAACAGCTGTGTTAGCGCGCCGGTCGCAGCCGATTTTGGCTGCCGACCCGAGCCTTCCCGATGTTCCGCCGTCCGACCTTTGCCGCGCTTCTCCTGGCGCTCGGCCTGTCCGCTTGCACCACCGTTGCGCCCAATACGCTCTCGCCGCAGGAGACGGCCAACCTGCGCTTTACCAGTCTTGAGGTTCGCGTCCCGCCCGAGGCCGCGATCCGTTGGAGCGCTGCCGAAGACGATTACCTGCGCGCCCGCGGCCTCTCGCAGACCGATCCGGCTCTCACCGCGACGCCGGCCGCCCGTGCCCATCTGCGCGATCTCGCCGCGAGCCGCCTCAAGCGCGCCCTGGAGCGCGTGACCGCGGCCCGGCCTGAGGGCTCCCGGCCGGTGCGGCTCGTCGCCACGATCAACCGGGTCGATATCCCCTCCGCCGCGCAGCGGGTGCTCATCGGCGGCCATCCGAGCGTGCAGGCCGACATCGCCGTGGTCGACGCGCGCTCGGGCGCGCTGCTGACGACGTACCGGGGCGCGATCGGCACCCGACCCGCCGGCCAGGGCGCGGTCGCTTTGGTGGATGCCGTCATGGTCTCGGCCGGGGCCGATGACCAGTTCGACCGGGCCGCCAACGATTACGCCGACGGCTTCCAGCGCTGGCTCGCGCCACGGTAGCCGGGCCTCATAGTCCGGGCCTGCGCATCCGGGTCGCGCCGCCGGGGCCGAGCCCGGCGGCGATGGCGAGCGTTGCCCTGAGGGCGGCGGTACGCTACGGCCGCCGCCCCCGGCCCGCCCCCAAGGACAGCATGGCGCCCACCACCCACCTTGCCCTGATCAACGTCTTCATCGGCGACATCCAGGGCGGGCTCGGGCCGTTCCTCGGCACGTGGCTTGCGCAGATGCGGCAGTGGAGCCCGTCGCAGGTCGGGCTCGTCACCACGCTGGTGGGGGTGGGCACGCTGTTGCTCAGCGGCCCCTTCGGCGCGCTGGTCGACCGGCTTGGGCGCCCGCGCCTGCTCATCGTGGTCTCCTGCGTCGCGATCCTCGCCGGCACGCTGCTGCTGATGCCGGCCCATTCCTTCGTGCCGGTGCTGGCAGCACAGTTTCTGGCTGCGGCCGGCGGCACGTTGCTGCTGCTCGCGGTCACGGCGCTGACGCTGGGCGTCGTCGGCAAGGAGGCGTTCCCGCGCCAGCAGGGGCGCAACCAGGCCTTCAACCATGTCGGCATCCTGATCGCGGCCGGGCTCATCACCCTCGGCACCGCCCATTTCGGGCCCGAGATCGCCTTCTGGGTCTTGGGGGCCATGGCCGCCGCCGCCATCGCCGCCGCGTGGGCGATGCCGGCCGGCACCTTCAGCCGGCGCCGGGCGGCCGGCTGGACGGAGGAGGACGAGACGGAGCCCGCCCGCTCCTCCTACCTCGACGTCTTCACCAACAAGCGGCTGCTCGTGCTCGCGGTGGCGCTCGCCCTGTTCCAACTCGGCAATGGCGGCATGCTGACCCTGCTGGGGCAGAAGCTCGTCCACACGGCGGACAACCCCACCGCCTGGACCGCCCGATACGTCATGGTGGCCCAGCTCGTGATGGTGCCGGTGGCGCTCGCCGCCGGCTCGCTTGCCGACCGGCGCGGCCGGCGCCAGCTCCTCATCGCCGCCTGCTTCGTCCTGCCAATCCGGGCGGCGCTCTCGGCCTTCATCGACGACCCTTACTGGCTCATCACCGCCGAGATCCTCGACGGCGTGGCCTCGGGCATCATCGGCGTGGCGGTGCCGGTGGTGGTGGCCGACCTCACCTGGGGTTCGGGCCGAACCCAGACGGCGCTCGGCACGGTCAACGCCGTGCAGGGCGCGGGCGGCGCGCTCTCGGCATGGTACGGCGGTCTCGCCCAGGGCTGGTTCGGCTGGAGCGGATCCTTCCTGGCGCTCGGCGCAGCGGGCCTCGGGGCGCTTGCCCTGGTCTGGTGGCTTGCCGCCACCACCGAGGACAGCCGCTCCCAGCGCCGCCGCACCCGGCGCGAGGAGCGCCGGTACGCCGCGCGCTCCGCGGAGAAGCCGGCCTGATCGGCCGGAACAGGCCGACTCCCCAGCGGTTCATGGTGCGTTTCGGCCTCTCCACGGAGCGCCCACCGCACGGCCGCGTCCGGAGAGCGAGCGGACGGCAACCGGGCGCTCGGCGAAGCCTTTTCCTTCGGCCGCGAGGCGTGCATGGCTCAAATTCCGACGGCCCGATCCCAGGGCGACGAGACCGGCCGGATGATCCATGCGCACGAGCCCCGCGCGGTGCCCTGGCTCAGCGTCGTATTCGGCTACGGGCCGATGCTGCCCTTCGTCGCCGGGGCGGTGCTGGTCTGAATCCTGCGCGGGCCGGTGGCCGAGGCGGTTTTCACCCTGACACTCCTGTGGGGGTGC
Source organism: Methylorubrum extorquens (assembly GCF_024169925.1). Lineage (NCBI taxonomy): Bacteria > Pseudomonadati > Pseudomonadota > Alphaproteobacteria > Hyphomicrobiales > Methylobacteriaceae > Methylorubrum > Methylorubrum extorquens. The sequence continues at coordinate 4,280,003 of NZ_JALJXF010000001.1, read as the reverse complement.
GCGATCCTGCTGTTCCTCTCCGGCGTGCGTCACGGCGTCAGTTTCCGCACCGAGGGCGGGGCGACGCTGGCGCAGATCGCCACGATGCTGAGCCTGTTCCTGCTGGGCTACGGCGCCCTCATCGCCTTTGCGCTCGGCAAGCCCGCCATCGCGCTCGGGCTGCTGATCGCCGGCTTCACCGAGATCACGATCCTCGATCCCATCGCCGCGCGCCGGGGCGAGGCGCCCCTGTTCTTCGAGCGCCTGCGGCCGGCACAGATCCCGCTGGCCGTCCTCAGCCTCGCCGCGCTGCTAGCCTATCGCCTGACGCTCTAACGTTCGTTTTGGTGGAGGATCCGATCCACTCCCCCTCATCCTGAGGTGCCCGCGCGAGAGCATCGTCCTCGATGTCGGATCCAGAACGATGCTCTGGATCCTCCCGATCCCGCGCGATCTCTGGAAGATCCTTCGAGGTTTCCGCTTCGCTCCGGCACCTCAGGGGGAGAATGCGGATTGGAGGACGCGGTCGGCTTTCGTAGAAGGCTCTGCTCTCATCCCGCCAAGTCAAGCCTCGGCCATGCACGTTAGCCACGATCCCACCGCCCCGGAATCCGAAAAGATCGGGTTCGACGCCTTCCTCGCCGTCGATATCCGCGTGGGCACGATCATCTCGGCCGAGCCTTTCCCCGAAGCGCGCAAACCCGCGATCAAGCTCGTCATCGATTTTGGGCCGGTGATCGGGGCCAAACGCTCCAGCGCGCAGATCACCGAGCATTACACGCCCGACGCCCTGGTCGGCCGGCAGGTCGCGGCGGTGGTGAATTTCCCGCCGCGCCAGATCGGAAAATTCCTATCGGAGGTTCTGACGCTCGGCTTTGCCGACGCGGCCGGCGCCGTCGTGCTGTTCGCCCCCGACAAGCCGGTGCCGGATGGCAGCCGCCTGTTCTGAGATGCCCTCGGGTTGCCGCCTCACGGCCGCCTGCGATAGAGCCGGGCTTCCCTTCAAAGAACCGCTCTGATCGGCGACGACATGGCCAAGGCCGACACCCTGAAACCCCGCCTGCCGCGTGGCTTCCCCGACCGCACCGAGGCCGACATCCTGGCCCAGGGGCGGATGCTCGACACGATCCGGCAGACCTTCGAGCTGTACGGCTTCGAGGCGCTGGAGACCCCCTTCGTCGAGTACACCGAGTCGCTCGGCAAGTTCCTGCCGGATCTCGACCGGCCGAACGAGGGCGTGTTCTCGTTCCAGGACGACGACGAGCAGTGGCTCTCGCTGCGCTACGATCTCACGGCGCCGCTCGCTCGCCACGTCGCCGAGAACTTCGACGCGATCCCCAAGCCCTATCGCAGCTACCGGGCGGGCTACGTCTTCCGCAACGAGAAGCCGGGGCCGGGCCGCTTCCGCCAGTTCATGCAATTCGATGCCGACATCGTCGGGGCGGGCTCCGTCGCGGCGGATGCCGAGACCTGCATGCTGATGGCCGACACGCTGGAGCGGCTCGGGCTCGCGGGCCAGTACGTGGTCAAGGTCAACAACCGCAAGGTGCTCGACGGCGTGATGGAGGCCATCGGCCTCGCCGGCCCGGACAAGGCCGGCCAGCGCCTCACCGTGCTGCGCGCCATCGACAAGCTCGACCGCCTCGGCGCCGACGGCGTGCGCCTGCTGCTCGGCCCCGGCCGCAAGGACGAGAGCGGCGACTTCACCAAGGGCGCCGGGCTGGGCGACGACGCGATCGAGCGCATCCTGGCCTATGTCGGCTTCGAGGCGAGCCCGCACGAGGGCGCCGACCGGATGGCGTTCTGGGAAAAGTTCTTCGGTTCCTGGCAGGAGGTCGTCGGCACCTCCGAGACCGGCCGCGAGGGCATCGCCGAACTCCACGCGATCATGCGGCTGTGCGAGGCGGCGGGCTACGGCCACGACCGGGTGCGGGCCGACCCCTCCGTGGTGCGCGGCCTCGAATACTATACCGGCCCCGTCTACGAGGCGGAGCTGACCTTCCCCGTCACCAACGAGGACGGCCAGACCGTCCGCTTCGGTTCGGTGGCGGGCGGCGGGCGCTATGACGGTCTCGTCGGCCGCTTCCGCAGCGAGCCGGTGCCGGCGACAGGCTTCTCCATCGGCGTCTCGCGGCTGTTCTCGGCCCTACGGCTGACCAAGAGCCCGCTGGTCGAGGGCGCGATGAAACCTGGGCCGGTCGTGGTGTTGGTGCTCGATCGCGAGAACATCGCCGAGTATCAAGCCTTGGTCGCGCGGCTGCGTGCGGAAAACATCCGGGCCGAACTCTACCTGGGTGCGGCCGGGATGAAGGCGCAGATGAAATACGCCGATCGCCGCCGCGCCCCGGCGGTGGTGATCCAGGGCTCGAACGAGCGCGAGGCCGGCGAGGTCCAGATCAAGGATCTGATCGCAGGCGCCCGCGCGGCGGAAGCCATCGCCAGCAACGCCGAGTGGAAGGCCGCCCGCCCGGCCCAGGTCTCGGTGCCGGTGGAGCAGATGGTCGAGGCGGTCCGCGAGACCTTGGCCCGGCATTTCGGGTGAGCCAGTTCCACCTCAACCGTCGGTCCGTATGAGCGCATGCCCTCTCCCCGCATGCGGGGAGAGGGGAAGACCCGCGCTTGTCCCTTACAGACTGTGCGCCGGCCGTGCGGTCTCGTTGAAGCCGGGCCGAGAGCCGGTCGCTTGGCCCGTTGCCGGCCCGCCCTGCTGACCGCCTTCCGCGCTCGCGCGCTTGACCGCCGCGTCGATGTTCTCGGGGTCGAGCGCCGTCTCGACGAAGGCGCGGCCGCGATGGGTGAGGTCGCGGGCGTAGCGGATGCCCTGGTCGCGCAGGTCGTCGGCATAGGGGCCGAGCGCCCGGTCTTCCTGGCGGGTGCGCGGCAGGAGCGCGCCGAGCAGCAGGCCGGCGGCGAGGCCGACCACGCCGACGAGGAGCGGGTTCTCGGAAACGAAATGCTCGGTCGCGGTGCGCCCCTCGTTCAAGCGGCGATAGCCGCGATCCGCAAGGTCGGCCGCGCGCTGGCGCTGCGTCTCGTAGCGGTCTTCGGCCCAGGAACGGGCACCCTCGTAGGTCTCGCTCGCCCGCTCGCGGGCGGCGCGAACCGTTTCGCCGGCCTGGGCACGGGTGGAGTCGGCGGCCTCGCTGACGCGGTTCTTCAGATCAGAAGCCCGGTCCGTGGCTTGGTCGCGCAGGTTGCGCGCGCCTTCCCGTGCCTGTTCGGTCGTATCCTCAAGGCCGGCCTGGAGGCGGGCATTGGCGTCGCGGCCCTGCGTGGTCGCCCGGTCGGCGATGTCGTGGAGGCTATGATCGACGCCGGACTCACGCGGCATGCCGGAGCGGGCGGCGATGTTTTCGGGCAGGGTCTCCACCGGCGCGCCGGAGGGCGGCGTGGTGACCGGGCCTTGGTGAGTGGGGCCTTGGCTCATGATGGACTCCGTTTCCTGGTCGGCCATCGGCGCGGAATGTCCGGCGCGGCCTGAGATGAGTGGTCAGACCTGACGCTCGGGCGGCAGATCATGGAGGGGGCGCCCGCCGGGGGCGTCGGGGTCGTAGGTGCGGTCGGCCCCCGTCACGGTGACGTGCTTGGCGTCCACCGGCACCACGGCGCGCGAGGGAGAGGGGCGGCGGACGGTCCGCATGCCGTTGAGCAGGAGACCGACGCCGGCCGCGATCAGCAGAACCGGCAGGGGGTTGCGCCGCACCGCCAGCAAGGCATCGTCGTAGAAGCCGCTGTAGGGCGTCTGCCGGGCCGAGCCGAGCATCTCGTCGACGAGGCTCGACGCGTTCAGGCGCCCCTGGATCCGGTCGATGGTCTCGTCGAGCCGCGCGCGGCTCTGCTCGATGTCCTTCTCGAGGTCCGAGATCGATTCGCTCATCCCGAAACCCTTTCCGTCAGCGCGCGGGCATCCTGCCGGACCTGCCGCGAGGTCCGGGTCGGCGCCAAGTTGGACAGCGACATCGCCCGGGCGCCGATGACGCCGAGCACCACCGCCACGAGCAGCATGCCGCCGCCCACCAGCAGGGCCGCGAGCCACTCGGACCCTACGAGGGTGGCGACGAACTTCACCAGCGCGCCGATGAGCACCAGCATCGCCGTGACCGCGAACACCGCGGCCAGCACCATCATCGCGAGGCCGATGAACAGGGAGCGGACGTTGTTCGTCATCTCCGTGCGGAAGAGTGCGATCTCCTTGCTGGCAAGCTCGCTTGCCTCGCGCAGGGCGTCGGCGACGAGGGCTTGGATCGAGGAGGGAGGAGGGGATGGATTGGGGCCTGCCATGGCGCGTCCCTTCAGGCCCGGTAGTCGTCGTAGACGGGATCCGTCTCGGCGCTGCCCGACGCCTTGACGAAGCGCGACAGCAGGAAGCCCGCCGCGAACGCGCCTACCGCCACCGTCACCGGGGAGCGACGGGCGTAGGTTTCCGCCTGACGGTAGAAGTCGTCGAGGCTGCGCCGCTCGATCGAGCCGGCGAAGTCGTCGAGCCCCTCCGCCGCACTGTCGAAGAAGGCGCGGATGTTGGGACGGTCGTCGAAGGTCTTGCCTGAATCGCGCAGGGACTTGGCGAGGTCCGAGACCGAGCGGGCCGCCTCGCCCTTGCGGTCGTCGACGTAGGAGAGCGCCTGCTGGCGTGCGGCCGCGGCGAGCCCTTTGCCGCGCTCGGCCGCGAGATTCGCGGTGTCTTCCACGTCGTGGCGCAGATCCTCCAGGTCGGCCTTGGTATCGGCTGGCTTGGGACCGCCGATGGGATCTGGTGACGCGGACGATGTCATGGGGTTGTCTCCGGGCAAGATGGCGGGTCAAGATCGCTGGATCGGCGCGGATGCGCTTCGATCTGCGACGAACGTGGCCGGAGAACCGTTGGCTGCCTCGCGGAGTTCCGTTTCACGAGACCCTTCCGCGCCGTGGTCGCCGAACGAAGGGCCGCTGTGAACGGACGTCAGAACAAGCGAGGAAGCGCCGCCGCTCCGATGCCGATGCCCGCGACGATCATGCTCCCCGGCCCGATGCTGGTCCGGACCCGGATGTCATCACCCGTTCAGCTTGGCCCTTGCATGGTGGCGGCGGCTCTGCTGCACTGCGGGGAACGCGGGAAGGCGTGGGGGCCGGTCGGGCGGATGCGGGGTCGAACAGCGGTGACATCGTCGGTCCGCCCGCTTGACCTGCCGGCGGGGATGCGTTTGGCTGCATCTCGACGGATCGCGCCAGGCTTCCGCGCGTTTTCTCCCAGACGCAAGACCCTTAGGCTGGCGCGCCCCGCGTGCCGGCCCCAGCGAGGACCGGAGCCGGGTTCGTGGCACGTCTGATCATCGTCTCCAACCGTGTCGCCGTGCCCGCCGAGGGCAAGGATGCGGTCTCCGCAGGGGGACTCGCCGTCGCGGTCAAGGAAGCTTTCTCCTCCTACGAGGGGCTGTGGTTCGGCTGGAGCGGCAACATCCGCGACAACCCGAGCGCCGAGCCCGAACTGATCGACCGCGGGCCGATCCAGTACGCCGTCCTCGACCTCTCGCCGCAAGACCATCGCGAGTACTACGCCGGCTTTGCCAACCGGGCGCTCTGGCCGATCATGCACTACCGGATCGGGCTCGGGACGTTCTCCCGCTCGGATTATGCAGGCTACCAGCGGGTCAACCAGACCTTCGCCCAGGCGCTCGCCAAGCTCGTCGAGCCCGACGATCTGATCTGGGTCCACGATTATCACCTGCTGCCGCTGGCGAGCGAGTTGCGCGGCCAGGGCATCGCCAACCCGATCGGCTACTTCCACCACATCCCGTGGCCCGCCGCCGACGTGTTCAACACCCTGCCCGCCAGCAACGAGCTGCTGCGCGCCATGGCCGATTACGATCTGATCGGCCTGCAGACCGATGCGGACGTGCAGAATCTCTCGCGCAACTTCATCGACACGATGCGGGCGATCCCGCTCGGCGGCGGCTCGATGATGGTGGACGGGCGGCGCACGCGGATCCGCTCCTTCCCCATCGGCATCGATGTCGCCAGCTTCAAGGAGGCCGCCGACAAGGCCGGCTCCAACAAGGTGGTGCGCGAGACCATGGCGGGCCTGCGCACCCGCAAGCTGCTCATCGGCGTCGACCGGCTCGATTACTCGAAGGGCGTGCCCGAGCGCATGGAGGCGGTGGACCGCTTCTTCGCCTCCAATCCGGACCAGCGCGGCAACGTCGTCTACATCCAGATCACGCCGAAATCCCGCAGTGAGGTGCCGGAATACGAGCAGCTCTCGCGCGAGGTGAACGAGAAGGTCGGCGACATCAACGGTATGCTCGGCGAGCCGGCCTGGACGCCGATCCAGTACGTCACCAAGGCCTATCCGCGGCCCGTGCTCGCCGGTCTCTATCGCGCAGCCCGTGTCGGCCTCGTCACGCCGATGCGCGACGGCATGAACTTGGTGGCCAAGGAATACGTCGTCGCCCAGAGCGAGGAGGATCCCGGCGTCCTCGTCCTCTCGAAGTTTGCGGGTGCGGCGCGTCAGTTGCCCGAGGCGCTGCTCGTGAACCCCTACGACCGCTTCGAGGTCGCCGAGGCGATCCGGCAGGCGCTCTACATGCCGCGGGCTGAGCGCTTGGAGCGCTGGAAGCCGATGGCGGACCGCATGCTGCGCGAGGACGTGGATTGGTGGGCCCGCTGCTTCATGGTGGAGCTGGAGACCTTCCGCACCGTCGAGCGCGAGCCGCCGAGCACGACGGCGGCGGCGGCGGAGTAGCGGGGCTTCCGTCTCGGCGACGAATCGGCCTAAGTCGAAGCGGGGCCTTTTCTTTTTGGGCCCGCTCTACGAAAGACCGGAATGATCGTCATCGAGGAGGGCCTGCCGACGCCACTTGGCGCGCATTTCGACGGCCGCGGCAGCAACTTCGCCCTCTTCTCGCAGAACGCGACCCGGGTCGATCTCTGCCTGTTCGATCCCGGCGCCCGTCACGAATCGCGCACGATCCGCTTACCCAGCCGGACCGACGACGTCTTCCACGGTTATCTCCACGGCCTTCTGCCGGGGCAGCAATACGCCTACCGCGTGTTCGGTCCCTGGGACCCGGCGGCCGGACACCGCTTCAACCCTGCCAAACTCGTCCTCGACCCCTATGCCCGCGAGATCGCCGGCCGCATCCGCTGGCACGACGCGCTCTACAGCCATCGCCATGGCGGCGCCCGCGAGGATCAGATGGACCGGCGCGACAGCGCCCCGTTCGTGCCGCGCGGCGTGGTCACCCGCCCCGATACGCCCGACGCGATCGCCCTGCCCGCGCCGCGCCCGCTCCACGAGACGGTGATCTACGAGGCGCACGTCAAGGCGCTGACCCGGACGCATCCGGCTCTCTCGGAGGCCGAGCGCGGCACCTATCTCGGCCTCGCCCACCCGGCGATCATCGAGCACCTGCTGAAGCTCGGCGTCACGGCCCTCGAACTCCTGCCGATCCAGGCCTTCGCCGACGACCGCTTCCTGATCGACAAGGGGCTCGTCAATTTCTGGGGCTACCAGCCCTACAACTACTTCGCCCCCGAGCCGCGATATCTCGGCGAGGGCGGGGCGAGCGGGCTGCGCTTCGCCATCCGCGAACTGGCCTCGGCCGGTATCGAGACCCTGATCGACGTGGTCTACAACCACACGGCGGAGGGCGACCATCTCGGGCCGACGCTCGCCTTCCGCGGCATCGACAACGCCAGCTACTACAAGCTCGATCCCGAGAATCCACGCCGCAACATCGACTGCACCGGCTGCGGCAACACCCTCAACGTCGCCCATCCGCGGGTGATGCGGATGGTGCTCGACTCCCTTCGCCATTGGGTGACCGCCTATGGCGTGGCGGGTTTCCGCTTCGATCTCGCAACGAGCCTCGGCCGCGCGCCGAGCGACTTCTCCCCCCAGGCCGCGTTCTTCCAGGCGGTGCAGCAGGATCCCATCCTCTCGCGGGTCAAGCTCATCGCCGAGCCGTGGGACATCGGCGGGGGTGGCTACCAGCTCGGCGGCTATCCCTATGGCTGGAGCGAGTGGAACGACCAGTTCCGCGACAACCTCCGCGGCTTCTGGCGGGGGGATTCCGGCACGCTGGCCAAGCTGACCCAGGGGCTCTCCGGCTCGCGCGAGATCTTCTTGCCCTCCGGCCGCTCGCCGCTCGCCAGCATCAACTTCGTCGCCTCGCATGACGGCTACACGCTTGCCGACGTGGTGGCCTACGAGGAGAAACACAACGAGGCCAATGGCGAGGAGAACCGCGACGGCCACGGCCATAACCTCTCGGCCAACTACGGGATCGAGGGCCCGACGGACGACCCCGCCATCCTGGCCGTTCGCGCCCGGCAGAAGCGCAACATGCTGGCCTGCGTGTTCTTCGCGCAGGGCGTGCCGATGCTGCTGATGGGCGACGAGCGGTCCCGCACGCAAGGCGGCAATAACAACGCCTATTGCCAGGACGGCGCGTTGAGCTGGATGGATTGGGAGACCGATCCCGACCCGACGCTCACCGAGTTCGTGGCAAACCTCGCCGGGCTCCGCCGGGTCTGCCGATCCTTAAGGCGGCGGCACTTCCTCGTCGGCAGCCGCGTCGGCGAGACGGCCCTGAAGGACGTGCACTGGCTCTCCCCCGATGGGACCGAGATGGACGCGGGTGCCTGGGGCGACGGCGAGCGCCGCGCCTTCGGCATGCAGATGAGCAACGACATCGAGGGCTCCGAGCGCGTCCTCATCCTCATGAACGCGGCGCCCGAGCCCTGCCCCTTCGCCCTGCCGCCCGATCTCGGCGGCCCCTGGCGTCCCGTCTTCGACACCACCCTCGACACCGGCACGGTCCCCGACGGAGCGCGTCCGCCGGTCCCGGCCGGCGGCACCGTCGATCTGCCCGAGCGGGCGGTGCTGGTGCTGAAGTCGCCCCCCATCCTCGACTGATCCGCTCAAGCGGGAAAACGTCCCGCGCGTCTCGGCTTCCTCCGCCCCCCGTGGCATCGTGCGGCCCGGATCACGACAGGCAAAGGGACGGTATCGATGCAGGCGGAGAGCGGCGGCGCGGCGCGGGTGACGGTGGTCGATCACCCCCTCGTTCAGCACAAGCTGACGATGATGCGCGACGGTGACCGCTCGACGAAGGGGTTCCGCGAACTCCTCAACGAGATCGGCATGCTGCTCGCCTACGAGGTGACCCGCGACTTACCGCTCGAACCGGTCACCATCCAGACGCCGATTCAGCCCATGGAAGGGCGCCGGATCGCCGGCAAGAAGCTCGTGCTCGCCCCGATCCTGCGGGCCGGCGTCGGCTTCCTCGACGGCATGCTCTCGCTGATGCCCTCGGCCCGCGTCGCTCATGTCGGACTCTACCGCGATCCCGACACGCTCCAGGCGGTGGAGTATTACTTCAAGAGCCCGTCGGATCTGGCCGACCGCACCGTGCTGGTGCTCGACCCCATGCTCGCCACCGCCAACTCCGCGGTCGCGGCGGTGGAGCGGCTGAAGAGCCGGGGCGCGAAGGATCTCCGCTTCGTCTGCCTGCTTGCCGCCCCCGAAGGGATCGCCCGCTTCCAGGCGGCGCATCCGGACGTGCCGGTCTGGACCGCGGCGATCGACAGCCACCTCAACGACCACGGTTACATCGTGCCGGGCCTCGGCGATGCCGGCGACCGGATGTACGGCACGCGCTGATGCTTCGGCTTTCGATCCAGCGCTCGCTCGCGATGACGGAGGCGGTTCACGCCTCGACGCGCCCCGTCCCCTGCGCCATCTGACTCGAGCGTACGCGCGACCAGCCCGCCGCGTGAGCCCGAGGAAGCCCCAAGGAAGTTTGATGACAAAAAACCTGCCCGAGACCATGCGCCAGATCCGCTTCACCGGTGCGGGTGGCCCGGAGGTCATCGCGGTCGAGACCGTGCCGCTGCCGGAGCCCGCGGCCGGGCAGGTTCTGATCGAGGTGGTCGCGGCGGGGGTCAACCGGCCGGACATCATGCAGCGCCAGGGCAGCTACCCGCCGCCGAAGGGGGCGACCGAGATTCCCGGCCTCGAGGTCGCCGGCCGCATCGCGGCGCTGGGCGAGGGTGTGACGGGTCTGTCCGTGGGCGACGAGGTCTGCGCGCTCGTCATCAGCGGCGGCTACGCCGAGTTCGCCGTCGCCGAGGCCGGGCAGGTGCTGAAGAAGCCCGGGCCGCTCTCGTTGGTTGAGGCCGCCGGCCTGCCGGAGACAGTCTTCACCGTCTACTCGACGGTGATCCAGCGCGGGCGGCTGCAGAAAGGCGAGACCTTCCTCGTCCATGGCGGGGCGAGCGGCATCGGCACCACGGCGATCCAGATCGCCAAGCAGCACGGCGCCCGCGTCCTCACCACCGCCGGATCGGCCGAGAAGTGCCGGTTCTGTGAGGAACTGGGCGCGGATGCCGCCATCAACTACCGCGAGACCGATTTCGCCGAGGAGGTGAAGCGCCTCACCGACGGCAAGGGGGTCGATGTCATCCTCGACATGGTCGGCGCGGCCTACCTGCAGAAGAACATCGCCTCGCTCGCGGTGGAGGGGCGTCTCGTCCAGATCGCCTTCATGAAGGGCTTCAAGGCCGAGAACCTGACGCTGACCCCGATCATGCTCAAGCGTCTGACCATCACCGGCGCGACCCTTCGGGCCCAGGCCAAGGAGGCGAAGGCCGCCATCGCCGAGGGCTTGAAGCGGGATGTCTGGCCGCTGGTCGAAGCGGGCAAGATCCGCCCCGTCGTTCACGCCACCTTCCCGCTGGAGGAGGCGCGCGAGGCGCACGAACTGATGGAAACCAGCAACCACACGGGCAAGATTCTGCTGACGACGGGCCGCTGAAGCCGCCGGGAGCATCGTCCTGGGTGTCGGATCCAGGACGATGCTCCCGGCTTTTGTTTTTGCGTCATCTTTTTTCCGAAAGCCGGCAGCCACCTTTCGGGATGATGTTCTAGCGAACGATGGCCTGCGACGGTTCGAAAGCGACGCTTTCAAAATGAGAACTCTGAGCCGCAGCCCGAATACGGGGCAAGGCTCAGGGCGCAGCTTGCCATAGGAACTCTCGGAGCCGGCCCGGCGTTGGCCAAGCATAACCGATGCTGACGCCGCCCCTTTCGCCGGGCGGAAGAGAGGGAACTTCATGGCCCAGATCGAGACCCAAACCGATGCCCGCCAGGGTGCGAAGGGCAAGCCTGTCCTCTACGTGCTCGTGGCGAGCCTCGTCCTGCTGGCGGTCGCCACGGTTGGCCTCCTGAGCTGGAACCGGGCGGAGACGACCTCCGAGTACGCCGGCAAGAGCCAGGAATCGGCACGTGAGGTGACCACGGGTTCCGTCAACAAGGCCCCGTCTTCCAACAGCGGTAACGTTCCGGTCGAGAACCCCGCCTATCCGCAGCCGGCGCAGAAGTCGGCGCAGTAAGGCCCAGAGGTAGGGACCACGAAAAAGCCGCCCGAGACTTCGTCTCGGGCGGCTTTTCCTTTGTGCGTGCGGCGCGCGCTTCAGCGTGTCGGAACGGGCGTCTCGCCGCGGTAATCGTAGAACCCGCGCTTGGTCTTGCGGCCGAGCCAGCCGGCCTCGACGTATTTCACCAACAGCGGGCAGGGGCGGTACTTCGAGTCGGCCAGCCCCTCATAGAGCACCTGCATCACCGACAGGCAGGTATCGAGGCCGATGAAGTCGGCGAGTTGCAGCGGGCCCATCGGGTGGTTCGCGCCGAGCCGCATCGCCGTGTCGATCGACTCGACCGAGCCCACGCCCTCGTAGAGGGTGTAGATCGCCTCGTTGATCATCGGCAGCAGGATGCGGTTGACGATGAAGGCCGGGAAGTCCTCCGACATGGTCGAGGTCTTGCCGAGCCGGGCGATGAAGGCCTTGGCCGATTCGTAGGTCGGATCCTCGGTGGCGATGCCGCGGATCAGCTCGACGAGCTGCATCACCGGCACCGGGTTCATGAAGTGGATGCCGATGAAGCGGTCCGGCCGGTCGGTCGAGGCCGCGAGCCGCGTGATCGAGATCGAGGAGGTGTTGGTCGCGACCAGGGCGTCGGGCTTGAGCGAGGGGCAGAGCGCCTGGAAGATCTTGCGCTTGGTCGCCTCGTCCTCGGTCGCTGCCTCGATGACGAGGTCGCAGGGCGCGAGGTCGTCGAAGCTGCGGGCCGCCGCGATGCGGTCCAGCGCGCTGCGGCGCTGCTCGTCGCTCAAGGTGCCCTTCTGGACCTGACGCGTGAGGTTCGCGTCGATCTGCGCGAGGCCGGCATCGATCCGCTGCGGATCGCGGTCGTTCAGCCGAACATGGAGGCCCGACGACGCGCAGACATGCGCGATGCCGTTCCCCATCTGGCCGGCACCGACGATGCCGACCGTCTTGATCTCGATGCCCATAACCGTATCGCGTCCTACCTGCTGCGGCATCGTCCTCTCGACCGCACCCTTAGGATGCGGCACTGCAACAAATGCGTCAAACCGGCCTCAAGCCGCAGGCGCCCAAGCCGGTTCGACGGTGTCGCGAGGTGCGTTACCGATCCGTCTATCGATGCGTCTACCGATACACCTACCGATCCTTGGCCTTGGCGATCTCGGCCTGCAAGTCCGGCACGACCTGAAACAGGTCGCCGACCAGCCCGTAATCCGCCACCTGGAAGATCGGCGCGTCCTCGTCCTTGTTGACGGCGACGATGACCTTCGAGTCCTTCATGCCGGCCAGATGCTGGATCGCGCCGGAGATGCCGACCGCGACATAGAGGTCGGGCGCCACCACCTTGCCGGTCTGGCCCACCTGCCAGTCGTTCGGGGCGTAGCCGGCATCCACCGCCGCGCGTGAGGCGCCGACCGCGGCACCCAGTGCATCGGCCAGCGGCTCGATCAGCTCCTTGAACTTCTCCGCCGAGCCGAGCGAACGGCCGCCGGAGACGATGAACTTGGCCGAGGCCAGTTCCGGCCGGTCGGATTTGGCGATTTCTTCCGACTTGTAGGCCGCACCCAGCGCGTCGGGCGCGGCGGCCGAGACCGCCTCGATTGCGGCGGAAGCGCTGCCCGGTTCAGCGGGCTTGAAGGCGGCGGTGCGCACGGTGATGACGCGCTTGCCGGAGCCGGCCTGCACGGTCTGGATCGCGTTGCCGGCATAGATCGGCCGCTCGAAGGTGTCGGGTGAGACAACCTTGATGATGTCGGAGATCTGGGCGACGTCGAGGAGCGCGGCCACGCGCGGCAGAGTGTTCTTGCCCGTGGTCGTGGCAGCGGCGACGATCGCGTCGTAGGGCTCGGCGATTGCGGCGATCAGCGCGGCGGTCGGCTCGGCGAGGTCGTGGTCGTAGGCGCCATCCTCGGAATTCAGCACCTTCTCGACGCCCTCGAACGTGCCCGCAGCCTCGGCCGCGGCCTTCGAGCCGGTGCCGAGCACCAGGGCGTGAATGGGCGCACCCAGTTCCTTGGCAGCGGTCAGCGCCTTCAGCGTGCCGTCCTTGATCTGCCCGTTGGCGTGCTCGACGTAGAGGAGCGTGGTCATCGGCGAAACTTCTCGAAAAGAGGGGAGGCGCGCCGCTCGACCGGGGGCCGGGAGCGGCGCCGCGAGGATCAGAGCACGCCGGCTTCGACCTTGAGCTTCTGCACCAGCTCGGCCGCGGAGCCGACCTTGACGCCCGCCTGCCGACCCGACGGCTCGACGACCTTGAGCACGGTCAGCTTCGGCGCGACGTCGATTCCGAGCCCCTCCGGCGTCAGCTCTTCCAGCGGCTTCTTCTTCGCCTTCATGATGTTGGGCAGGCTCGCGTAGCGCGGCTCGTTGAGGCGCAGATCGGTCGTGACGATCGCCGGCAGCTTGAGCGAGACGGTCTGGAGGCCGCCATCGACCTCACGGGTCACGTCGATGCTTTCATCGCCGAATTCGAGCTTGAAGGCGAAGGTGCCCTGCGGCCAGCCGAGAAGCGCCGCCAGCATCTGGCCGGTCTGGTTCGAATCGTCGTCGATCGCCTGCTTGCCGAGGATGACGAGGTTCGGGCTTTCCTTTTCGACGATCGCCTTCAGCACCTTGGCGACGGCGAGCGGCTCGCAATTCACGTCGGTCTTGACCAGGATCGCCCGGTCGGCCCCCATGGCGAGGGCGGTACGCAGGGTTTCCTGCGCCTGCTGCGGGCCGATCGAGACGGCGACGATCTCGGTGACCTTGCCCTTTTCCTTCAAGCGGATCGCCTCCTCGACGGCGATCTCGTCGAAGGGGTTCATCGACATCTTGACGTTGGCGAGCTCCACGCCCGACCCGTCGGCCTTGACGCGGATCTTCACGTTGTAATCGACGACCCGCTTGACGGGCACCAGAACCTTCATGGCTGTCGCTTTCCTCCGCTCCTGCGAAGTCCCGGCGTCACTTGGTGGACGGCTCTCGGACCCGCTTGACCGCGATCGATGGGATTGTCAGGGCGGCGGGACCGTAGCGAGGCGATTTCCCGCTTGTCAACGCGCCTTGTCGGCGGCTTGCAGGGCGATCGCTTGAAAGCGATTGCCCTGAATTATTGCCGGCCTCAATCGCCGGCGCGCGCCTCTGCGGGCTCAGGCTTTCGCTTCACTCGACGCTGTTCAGGACTGACGTCCTGAATAGGCCGCTCCGCGCGGCGCTCTTCGCGTGATTGCCCCCTGTCGGGGCACGCTCCGCACACTCACCGGTTCTGGCCGGGTACCCAGAGCACGTCGTCTGCGCCGTCGCGGTTGGCCGCGCGGGAGGCCACGAACAGGAAGTCCGACAGCCGGTTGAGATATTGCAGGGCTTCCGCCGAGATCGCCTCGCTCTCGACGCCCGACAGCGCGACCACCAGCCGCTCGGCGCGGCGGCAGACGGTGCGGGCGAGGTGGAGCGCGGCGGCGGTGGCCGAGCCGCCGGGCAGGACGAAGGATTTCAGCGGCGGGATATTCGCGTTGAGCGCGTCGATCTCCGTCTCCAGCCGCTGCACCTGCGCGGCGACCACGCGAAGGGGCTCATACTCCAGAGGCTTGTCGCTCGGCGGTGTGGCGAGGTCGGCGCCGAGATCGAACAGGTCGTTCTGGATGCGTGCCAGCATCGCGTCGAGGGTGGGCTCGGCGCTGAGGCGGGCGAGCCCGATGCAGGCATTGGTCTCATCGACGGTGCCGTAGGCCTCCACCCGCAGATCCGCCTTCGAGCGGCGCTCGCCGTTGGCGAGCCCGGTCGTGCCCTGGTCGCCGGTACGGGTGTAGATGCGGTTGAGCTTGACCACGGCGTCTCTCCCGCGGGCCCTGGTGTTCTTCTAAGAGAAGACCCGCCGGGCGATGTTTCGCGCTCGGCGGGTCTTTGCAACCCGTAAAACTCTGGCAACCCGAAAAAGCGGCCTTCGTCAGAAAGTGTAGCCGAGCTTGCCGCCGAAATTGGTCAGGCCGCGGTTGTCGCCGCACAGGCCGGCATTCGACATGTGCTCGACAGTGGCCATGACGCTCCAATGCGCATCAATACGGAAGCCGAGCGCGGCCGCCTCGCGGAACAGCGGATTGCAGCCCAGCGCGTTGAAGCCGTAGGGCGCGTTCGCCTTTAGGCCGGTATAGCCGTTATGCGCCGCGCCACCGAAGAAGCCTTCGAGGAAGACGCGCCGGTTCAGGGTCTCGGGGAAGAGGTCCACGGTCCAGGTCGCGCCGATATAGGCGTAGCTGGTGCGGCCGCCGGTGTTGTAGCTGCCGCCCACGGTGGGCCGCGGCACGAAGGCCTGCCAGAACGGATCGGTGGTCACGAGCGGCTTGGCGAACAGGATCTCGCCGTTGACGTTCGCGGTGCTGAAGCCCGGCAGCTTGCCCTCGGCGCTGCCCGGATCCTGCACCGAGCCGCCGATGCGGACCTCGGACACGATGGAGTAGGGCTGGACGGGGGCGAAGTAGGGCGGCGGTGCGGGAGCCCGGGCGGCGCCGAGATCGGCGGCCTGCGTGGTCGTGATGGCCGAGGCGGCGAGGACGCCGACGCAAATCCGGGCAAAGGGTGACTTCATCGGCGGTCGGTCCGTCCGTTTCAATCCGCCTCAAATATCACGGCGTCCTGAGCACAGCCTGCGGATTCATCCAGTCCGGATCCTTTTGCCGGTCGGGTGGGGCGTGCGCGCCACACTTGGTCCGGTGCGCAGACGTACGTGCCGGCGCGGGCACGGTCGGCGGAAAATCCGGTGACAACATTCCGGTCGTGCAACGAATGATGCATCGCACAATGGGTGGGCGGCGTTGGATGAAAGGCCTCCGAGCGGGGCTTTCCACGCAATGGGACGGACGATGCGGACAACGACGACGATGATGGCGGCTGCGACCCTGGCGGTGGCCTTGATGCCGATGACGGCCCGGGCAGAGAGCGACACCCCGCTCAAGGGTCTCTGGAAGCTGGTCTCGTACGAGGTGGAGGTCCGCAAGGACGGCGAGAAGCTGCCGGTGATGGGCGACCACCCGACCGGCTACGCCTATTTCACCCCGGAGAAGCGCGTGTTCTTCGTGCTGACCGGTGAAGGCCGCAAGCCCGCCAAGGACGACGCACAGCGGGCGCATCTCCTTGAAACCCTCGTCTCCTACACCGGCAAGTTCCGCCTCGACGGCGACAAGTGGATTGCCGACCTCGACGTTGCCTGGGATCCGAAATGGGTCGGCTCGGAGCAGACCCGGACGTTCGCGTTCGACGGCGAGCGCCTGCGGGTTCTGACCCCCTGGCGGGTGATGCCGAACTGGGCCGACAAAGGGGAAACCCGCAGCATCGTCACCTTCGAGCGCGCGAAGGAGTGAGGGCGCAGCGGCGGGCGCTCAGGCCGCCCGCCACCACACCACGCCCATGATGACGATGATCGCCACGAATTGCAGGAGCACGCGCAGGCGCATCAGCTTCTGCGAGAGGTTGGCGCTGCCGCCCCGCATCATGTTGATGAGGCCGAAGAGCAGCACGCCGGCGACGGCGAGGCAGGCGAGGAGAACGAGCTGGTTGGCGGACATCGGTCGGTGATCTCGTGAGAGGCCGTGCTCGCGCGAGCACGGCCCGAAATGGGGTTCGATCGGCGGGGTTCAGCGTGCCTCGCAAAACTCCCGATCCCCGATCGTTCCCCCTCTGGGCACGACGGCGCAACGGGAGTTTTGTGAGAGACACTCAGTTCCGGCGAAGCAGGCGCTCGAAGTAATCGAGTTCTTCCTGCGGGCGCGAGGGGTCGCCGAGCTTGCGCCGCAACTCCTCCATGATCCGGCGGGCGCGCTGTACCGCGGATTCGTCGGCATTGGGCACCCGCACGTTGCCGTTCGAGAGGTCGCGCCCGCGGGTCGGACGTCCGAGTGGGTCGTCGTCGGCAGAGCCCGACCGGCCCTGCTGTCCCTGCGACTGCCCGTCCTGCTGGCCTTCACCCTGACCCTGGCCCTCGCCCTCGGCCATCTGCTGCATCTGCTTCTGCATGCCCTCGGCGCCGCGCTTCAGCCCGTCGAGGGCGCGGCCCTGCGCGTCCACCGCCTCGCCATTGCGGCCCTGGCCTAACGATTCCTCGGCCTCGCGCATGGCCTCCTCGGCATCCGACAGTCCCTCTTCCCCCTGAAGCCCCTGTTGCTTCATCCGGTTCTTGAGATCCTGGAGCTGTTCGCGCAGGCCCTGCTGGCGCTGGCCCATGTTCTGGCCCTGCTGCCCGCTGCCCTGACCTTGCTGGCCCTGTCCCTGGCCGCGCTGTCCCTGCTGGCCGCGGCCCTGCTGCCCCTGTTGGCCTTCCTGCCCTTCGCCCTGCTGGCCGGGCTGCTGCCCGCGCTGGCCTTGCTGGCCCGGCTGCGGCCTTTGGCGCTGGCCGGGACGCTGCTGGCCCTGCTGGCCTTCCTTGTAGGTCTCGTCGCGCAGCTCCTGCTGCTCGCGGGACATCTTGTCGAGTTCGTCGAGCTGCCGGTTCATCTCGGCCATGCCGCCGTCGGACTTCTGGCCGCCCTCGGCGTTCTGGAGGTTTTCGAGCACGTTGCGGAGCTGTTCGAGCAGGCGCTGGGCTTCCGCCGTGTCGCCACGCTGCATCGCCTCCTGCATGTCCTTGATCATCTTCTCCAGATCGTCGGGCGTGACGGTCTGGCCGTTCTGCCGCTGTTGCTGGCGCTCCGATTGCTGCCGGTTCTGCGGCTTCGCCCGCTGGGCGAACTCCTTCATGAACTTGTCGAGGGCCTGTTTCAGATCCTCGGTAAGCTTCTTGACCTCCTCGTCCGGCGCGTTGCGCTCGATCGCCTCCTTGAGGCGGTCCTGGGCAGCGCGCAGGGCCTTCTCGGCATCGGAGAGGTCGCCGTCCTCGATCTTGAGGGCCATCTCCCACAGGAGGTCGGCGACGCCTGTGAGATCCTCGTCCGATTTCGCCGCGCGCAGCCGGCTGGCGGCGGTGGTGAGGCCGAGGAAGATCGCCGGCTGCGGCGTGAACCGCTCCGGGGCGATCCGCAGGGCGTCCAGAGCGGTCTGGACCCGGCCGCGGTCGGCGTCGGGCGCTGTCACGAGGCGGCGGCGCTCCTCGGCCAGCGCGCGGGCGAGCGGCTGGCTGAAGGGGCGGGCCGGCAGCACGATCTCGGCGGTCTCGGTGCGGCCTTCCTGCCCGGCCTCGTCGCGCACCACGAGAGTGAGCCTCACCCGCGCGCCCGACCAGGGATTGTCGGTGAGATCGACCAGCGTCTTGGTGTCGGTCTCACCCGTCGCGTCGGCGGGGAGCGCCAGCGCGATCTTGGGCACCGGCACGAGCGAGCGGCCGGCCTTCAGCGGCTCGACCAGCCCTTCGGCAGAGGCGATGCCGTAATCGTCCTTGGCGCGGTAGCTGAGATTGAAGGTGCCGCGGCCGTTCACTTCGAGGTCCCCGACCCGGCGCACCTCCGGCGGCTGGTCGGGGATCGTCTCGATCACGAGGCGCTGCGGCTCCGAGCCGGAGGCGGCGATGCCGAGTTCGGCGGTGCCGCCCGCGAGCCGGAAGCGCTCCTCGCGCAAGGTCGCGCGGGTCTCGTTGGCCTTCGCGCCCCTCGCCTCGTTCTGGAGCGTGGGACGGGCGGAGGCGGCCTTCTCGTCCTTGGCCACGGGCACCAGTGCGGCGTTCGGGGTCAGCTCCGCCTCACCCTGGCCGGCGATGCGCACGATCAGGGTGGAATTGACCGGCGCGCGCAGGCGCTGCACCGGATCCTTCGGAGTCCCCGACATCGTCACGATCAGCGGCGGCACGCGGGTGTAGATCGGCGGGTCGATCCAGCCGTCGACGCGGAAGCTCGGCGCGGCGGCCTGGGGCTCGCGCCAGTCGAAGGCGGCGGCGACGCGCCCGCGCCATTCGGGGCCCGCCACGAACAGGGCGGCCAGCGCCGCGACGAGAACGCCCGCGCGGAGCGCCAGCGGATCGTGCCCCGGCATATGCGGGCGCGGGCGCCCGGCCTTCAGCCTCGCCACGGCGGCAGCCGCCCGCGACTGGTGCAGGGCCCAAAGCGCGCGGGTGACCGGATCGCTCTGGCCGACGGCGAGCGTGTCTTCGATCGACGAGGCTGGATCATGCGCGGTCCCGCCGTCGCGGGCCGCCTCGCGGTCGATCCGGGCGAGCGCCTCGCGCCGGCTCAGGGCGCGGAGCCGGACGACCGGCCAGAGCGCTGCGACAAGCAGAAGGGCAAAGAGCCCGAGCCCGATCATGCGCCCGAGCGGGGACACGTCGAGCCATAGGCCGAGCCAGGAGGCGGCGAGGAAGGCGAGGACGACGCCGAGCCCGCGCCACAGCACCGGCCAGGCCCGTTCCCACAGGCCCGCGGCCCGCGCCTGCGCCACCAGCCGGTCGAGGCGGTGGCGCGTCGCGCCCTGCGGATCGCCGCTGCTCGAATTCGTCCGTTCGGCCTCGCTCATCGTGTCCGGTCGCGGCTCCCGCGGGCGCCGGGCAGACGAGCCCCGCGCACGAATGAGGAAGCTAGCATGGTGACGGGCGCGCTCCGCCGGGT
The DNA here is from genome assembly GCF_024169925.1 of Methylorubrum extorquens. NCBI lineage: Bacteria > Pseudomonadati > Pseudomonadota > Alphaproteobacteria > Hyphomicrobiales > Methylobacteriaceae > Methylorubrum > Methylorubrum extorquens. Next base: position 4,260,156 of record NZ_JALJXF010000001.1, on the reverse strand, counting down.
CAAATCCGCCCAGCCGCGCTTGGGGCGTTCAGGCGGCGGCCCGCGAGAATTCGCGGCCGATCCGGGCGGCGAGCGGCACGCTCGCTTGGTTCTTGCCCCTGGCCTCGATCTCGAAATCGCTCCAGGCGAGGTGCCGGGCAACGAGCGCGTTGACCGCCTCGTTCCACATGAGGTCGGAATGGGCGGCGAGATCGCGCCAGGAATGGCCCTGTTCCGAGAGCGCCGCGTAGTCCGGCAGGGTGCCGGTATCGTGCTCGGGCAGGACCGTTTCCCGTGAAACACTGATATGGCTCACCGGCCGCACCCCGCGCCAGGAGGCGATCACCGCCGGGATGCGCGCATCGTCGGGCTCGATATAGGCGCCGCGGCTCTCGACCCAGTGATGGTGGAGGTCGAGCACCACCGGCACGCGGTCGCCGAGCCGCAGCACCGCGTCGAGGCCGAACAGCGATTCGTCGTTCTCGACGGTCAGCAGGTTGCGCGCCGTCTCCGAGATCAGCGACAGGCTCTCGCGGAATCCCTCGATGCCGGGCTCGCGCCCGCCGATATGGATGTTCACGTGGGCGCCATGCGGGTGCCAGCCGGAGCCGTACCCCAGCATCGCCATCACCTCGGCATGGTATTCGAGTTCGGCGATGCCGTTTCGCTGCGCGTTCGGGTTGCGCGAGGCGATGATGCAGAACGGGCCGGGATGCATGCTCAGTCGCACGTCGCCTGCCCGCGCCTGCTCACCGATCCGGGCGAGGCCGGTCTCGATCAAGGCGCGCATTGGAGCTTGCGCATAGAGTGGCTCGGCCACCGGATGGGTGTAGCCGGGCAGCACCGAACTCGCCATGCGCAGCAGCCGCTCCAGGGGCGGCCGGGCCGACACCCAGGCGATCTGGCGTTCCAGCGCCGCGAGGTTGTGGCGCACCACGCCTTCCAGCTTCTCGAAGCGCGCGGTCGGCCCGAGGCGCTCCAGATGCGCCATCGTCACCGTGCCGAGATTCATCAGCTTGGCCGCATCCTTGGCGGCCTTGAGGGTTTTGTGGCTTGGATCAGGATCGGGGATGAAGGTGCAGCAGAAGCCGAGGCGAGGCGGCTGGGAAAGGTTCGGCTGGGAGGGGTTGGGCTTGCGCGACATGGGCCGATAACGCGTCACGGCCAGCTTCGGCCCCCGGTGAAATGCATCAATCCCCATCTTGGAAAGCATCCACCGCCGCGCCCGCGAGGTTGGCCGCCATCAGCCGCTCGGCCTCGCCCTCGACCGGCCGGAGATGTGTGCCTAGGGCCGCGATCCGCGCCGCCGCCTCGCGGGCAAGGCGGGTGGCGGTGGCGAGATCGACTGCCGCGAACCGCAAAGTCTCGCTCGGCCGGCGCTGGGCGATCCGTCGCAGGTCGGCGGAGATCACGGTGGCGATCTTCGGGTAGCCGCCGGTGGTCTGGCGGTCGGCGAGCAGGACGATAGGGCGCCCTGAGCCCGGCACCTGCACCGAGCCGGCCACGGTGGCGTCGGAGACGATGTTGAAGCCGCCCGGACCGTGGGCGATCTCCGGTCCGTCGAGCTGATAGCCCATCCGGTCGGCCAGGTTCGACACGGTGAAGGGTGCGCCGAGGAAGGTCGCGAGGCCGGCTTGCGAGAACAGGTCGTCCTGCGGCCCGAGGATTACGCGGATCGGGGCGTCGCGCTCCAGTGAGATCGGGTCGAGGCTCTGGTCCGCCTCGCCCGAGGCTGGGGCGGCGAGCGGCAGGCGGTCGCCCTCGCGGCATGCGCGTCCGTCGAAGCCGCCGAGGGCCGCGCGCTGGTGGAGCGCCCGGCTGCCCATGACGCTGCGCACCGGAAAGCCGCCGGCCGCCGCGAGATAGGCGAACACGCCCTCGCGCGGTCGTTCGACCGTCAATTCCGAGCCCTCGCGCAGGACGAAGGAGCGATGCGCGGCCAGCGGCTCGCCGTCGAGACGCAGCCCGCTCGGCGCGCCCGCCAGCGCAAGGCGCGCAGCCCCTCCCTCGACCCGCAGGCTCGCCCCAGCGAGGCCCAGTTCGAGCGCCGCCGCATCGGCCGGGTTACCGACGAGTCGGTTGGCAGCGGCGAAGGCGAGCGGGTCCATCGGCCCGGAGGCTGACAGGCCGAAGCGGAGATAGCCGCGCCGTCCGCCATCCTGAAGCGAGGCCGCACCGGTGAGGCGGGCGAGATGGAGGTGGGCGCTCACCCCTCGCACAGCTCAGCCACCGGCTCGCCGGCCTCCGCCGCAGCGGCGAGCGCGTCCCAGCGCTCGGCCGGGGTCGGGACGAAGCGGACCCGGTCGCCGGGGCGGAGCAGGAAGACGGGGTCGCGCTCGGGCACGAAGGTCTTTTCAGGGGTTCGCCCGAGAAGATGCCAGCCGCTCGGGGCCGCGATGCTCGCCACCAGCGCCTGGGCGCCGCCGATGGAGATGGTGCCGGCGGGTGTCACCGGGCGCGGGCTGGGGCGGCGCGACAGGGCGAGGCCGGGATCGAGCCCTTCGAGATAGGCGTAGCCCGGCAGGAAGCCGATCATCGCGACCCGGTATTCCGGGGCGCTGTGGCGCGCGATCACCGCTTCGGGCGTGAGCCCGTGATGCGCGGCGACCGCATCGAGGTCGATCCCGAACGCGCCGCCATAGACCACGGGGATGCGCCATAGGCGCGGGGTCGGGACCGCCGCGAGCGGTTCGCTTGCGAGCGCCAGCACGGCGCGGCCGAGTTCGGCCGGGTCGGCGCGGATTGGGTCGAGATGGACGGTCAGCGAGCGGTAGGTCGGCACGGTTTCCACCACGCCGGGGAGGGCCCGCTGCGCGAGCGCCGCGTCGAGGGCCAGCACGCGGGCGCTGAGGCCCGCGTCGATGCTTGAGCCGAACTCGATGGTGAAGGCCGTGTCTCCGCAGGGCAGCAGCCGCGGCGCGTCGTGCGTCATGAGCGGCAGGTTACCCAATCGGGCGGCCCGCTGCGAGACGTCGATTTTTAGAACCCCGCCGCGAGGCGGTGGGGCACCGCCGCCCGCCCGGCGGCTGCGGCCTGGCGGTAGAGGCCGCGATGCTGGGAATCGGGCACCAGCGCCTCGGTGAGGCCGATCACGGTCTCGGCCGCGCCCAGCAGCAGCGCCCCGTCGGGGGTGAGCGTCTTGGCGATTCGCTCCAGCACGTCGGTCTTGGTCGGCGCGTCGAAGTAGATCAGCACGTTGCGGCAATAGACGATGTCGAACTGGCCGAGATGCTCGAACGGGTTCAGCAGGTTGAGCGGCCGGAAGCTCACCATCCCGGCAAGCGCCGGGCTGATGCGCCACTGCTCGCCGACCTGGGTGAAGTGCTTCACGAGGAGCTGGACGGGCAGGCCCCGCTGCACCTCGAAATGGCTGTAGAGGCCGAGCCGCGCCTTCTCCAAGACCTCCGTCGAGAGGTCGGTGCCGACGATCTCGACCTGCCAGCCGGCGAGCTGCGCCGCGGCTTCCTGGATCATCATCGCGAGCGAGTACGGCTCCTGTCCCGTGGAGGCCGCCGCCGACCAGATCCGCAGGCGGCGCTGGGATGCGCGTGCCGCGATGGCTTTCGGCAGCAGCACGTCGCGGAACAGGTCGAACGGCGCGCGGTCGCGGAAGAAGAACGTCTCGTTGGTGGTCATCGCCTCGACCACGGCCTTCTCCAGCGGCCCCTCGCGGGACAGGCGCAGGGTGCCGACGAGGTCGCTCAGCGTCGCGATCCCGAAGCGGCGGCAGACGGGGGTGAGTCGGCTCTCCACGAGGTAGCGCTTCTCCGCGCCGAGGCTGAGCCCGGAGCGCTTCCTGAGATAGTCGCGCAGGAACGCGAAATCCGCCTCGGTCATCAGACCCGGTCTCCGATCGCGCTGCGCAGGGCCGGTCCGATGTCGGGGAGCGGGAGGACGGCGTGGCACAGGCCCGCCTTGGCGACGCTGCCGGGCATGCCCCAGACCGTGCTGGTGGCCTCGTCCTGAGCCAGGAGGATGCCGCCGGCCTCGACCAGCGCGCGGGCGCCCGCCGTGCCGTCCGAGCCCATGCCGGTGAGGATGACGCTCAGCGTCGACCCGCCGTAGAGGGCGGCGGCATCGAGGAACATCACGTCCACCGCCGGGCGGCAGAAGTTCACCGGCGGCCCGTCGTCGAGGCGGATGACGGTCTCGGCCGCGGAGCCTGCGAGCCGCATGTGGCGCCCGCCCGGGGCGACGTAGATGCGGCCGGGCTGCAACCGCTCGTCGGCCTTGCCCTCGGCCGCCGGCAGCCCGATCCGGGCGCCGAGATGCTCGGCGAAGACGGCGGTGAAGACCGGCGGCATGTGCTGCACGATCAGGACCGGCAGGCGCCGGAGTGTCGCCGCGCCGATCTTCTCCAGCACCTCGCCGACCGCCCGCGGGCCGCCGGTGGAGGAGCCGACCAGCAGGACGCGCGGCGGCGTCACGGTGCGGGGCTTCGGGCGAAGCGTCACCGTACCCGACAGGCGCGAGACCGCCGGTGCGGCGGGCGCGGCGGAAGCGGCGGCCTCGACCGCGGTCGGCGCGGGCCGGCGCCGGGCGCGGGCGGCGCCGAACACACGGATGCGCTCGATCAGGTCGTTGCGGAAGCCGTCCGAGGTGGTGACGCCGCGGTTGCTCTCGGGCTTGGGGATGTAATCGACCGCGCCGAGCGCGAGGCAGCGCAGGGAGACGTCGGCGTTGCGCTGGGTCAGCGTTGACATCATCACGACCTGGATGCCCGGCTGCTTGGCCAGCATCAGCGGCAGGGCCTGGATGCCGTCGAGTTCCGGCATCTCGATGTCGAGCAGCACCACGTCGGGGTTGCAGCGGGCGAGCGCGTCCACGGCGGCGCGGCCGTTGGGCGCGGTGGCGACCACCTCGTGACCCGCCTCCCCGAGCCAGCGGGAGACGAGCCCCCGCACCACCGCCGAGTCGTCGGCGACCAGCACCTTGATCGGGCTGCGCGCCGCCGGAGCCTGTGCGACGGCCGGGAATGCCGACATGGGGGGAACTCGTTTCCGGGGGAGCGAGGGAGGGGCGGAGGCCTGGGCAAGCCCCCGGAGACGGATCAGGCGGCTTCGGACGGACGCACCGCGAAGCCGACCTGATCGAGCTTGGCCATCATGATCTCCCGGTCGAAGGGCTTCATGATGTACTCGTCGGCACCCGCATGCAGGGCCCGGGCGATGGCGCCGACATCGTTCTCGGTGGTGCAGAACAGAACCTTCGGCCGGTCGCCGAGCGGGGACTGGCGCAGGCGCCGCAGCACCTCGTAGCCGTCCATGTTCGGCATGTTCCAGTCGAGCAGGATCACCGTCGGCATCGCTTCCGCGCACATCGCCAGCGCCGTGGCGCCGTCCTCCGCATCGCGGACGCTGAAGTCGAGGGTCTCCAGGATACGGCGGGCGACCTTGCGGATCACCGCCGAGTCATCGACGATCAGGGCCGTTTTCGCCGCGTTCTTGGTCGAGCCGGTCATCATGAGCGCACCCCTTGGCTTCAGGCGACCTTCGCCTCGCGGGCGTCGCCGAAGGCGAGCAGCGCATCGACGTCGAGGATGACAAGGAGGCGCCCGTCGAGGCGGTGGACGCCGAGCGAGAGGTCGCGCCAGCGGGGATCGAGGTTGATCGGCACCGGCTCCTGCGTCTCGGCGCCGAGCTTCAAGACCTCGCCGACACCGTCGACGATGAGCGCGAAGGTCTCGCCCGCCTGTTCCAGGCCGATCGCCATCTCGGCGGCACCCGCCTCGCGGCCGGGGATGCCGAGGCGGCGGCGCAGGCACAGGGCCGTGACGACCCGCCCGCGCAGGTTCAGGAGGCCGACGATTTCCCGGGGTGCGAGCGGCACCGGGGTGATGCCGGCGGGCACGAACACGTCGTGCACCCGGTCGATGGTGAGCCCGAACATCGTCTCGCCGACGAAGACGGTGACGTAGTCGGTGGTGTCGGTGGGAACGGTGTTTCCGTTGGCGGCCTGCATGGCGGCGTGTCCTCTTCCGGTCCGTTCGTGGTTCAGGCCGCGACGCGGGCGTCGGCGGATTGGGCGGCTTCGCCGATCTCGGCGAGCGCTGCCAGGAGGCCGCTGCGGTCGAACTTGGCGACGAGATCGCTGATCGCGAGGCGCCGTGCCTGTTCGATGGCGTCGGGGGCGACCGTGCCGGTGAGCGCGATCACCGGCATCTCGGCCAGCCGCCCGCCGCTCTTGCGCATGGCGGCGACGAGGTCGAAGCCGCTGCGGCCGGGCATGTCGAGATCGCTGACCACGAGGTCGATGCCGGCATTGCCCTTGAGCATACCGAGCGCTTCCTCTGCCGATGCCGCGGTCGTCACGCCGTAGCCCGCCGCCTTGAGCACGGGGGTGAGCATGTCGCGGAAGAAGGCCGAGTCGTCCACGAGCAGGAGCGAGGGCGCCTTGACCACCGTCTTGCGCGGGCCCCGCGCCCAGTCGTCGTAGGCGAGCGGTAGGAAGTGGGCGATGTTGATGATGTCGGTCGCCCGGCCCCGCAGCACCGCCGAGCCGATGAGGTCGGAGCGGTCGGCCGCGATCTCGATGTCGAGGCGCTCCTCGACGATGTCGACGATCTCGTCCACGACGAGGCCCATCGCCCGGTCGCCATCGGAGAACACGACGAGCGCCTGGTTGCCCTCCGAGCGGATCGGAACCGCAGGATCGGCCGGCACCAGCGGCATCAGGCGGCCGCGGTACTGGATCAGCGGACGCCCGCCGAGATGCTCGATCTTCGAGGCGTCGATCTCTTCGAGGCGCGTGACGAGGGAGAGCGGCACGGCCTTGAAGCCGCCGGCACCCCCCTTGAACACGAGGAGCGTCGCCTTGGCGTCACCAGCCTCGACCTCCTCGGACTCGGTCTCCGTCGCTGCACCCGACTGCGCGCTCTGGCCCACCAGCTTGGCGACGCCGTTGGGATCGACGATCAGCACCACGGCGCCGTCGCCGAGGATCGTGTTGCCGGCAAACAGCGGGATGTGCCGCAGCTTCGACGACATCGGCTTCACGACGATCTCTTCCGTGTGGAAGACTTCGTCCACGAGCACGCCGAAGCGCTGCCGGCCGACCTGGGCCACCACCACGAAGCCGGACTCGACGACTTCGCCCTCCTCGACGGTCGCCTGCCCGCGCATCAGCCCGTCGAGGGTGACGATCGGCAGGAGCCGCTCGCGCAGGCGCAGCACCGGCGCGCCGTGGATGCGCTCGATCGAGTTCGCGCTGGTGTTGTCGCCCTTGGGATCGACCCGCACCAGTTCGAGCACCGCGATCTGCGGCACGGCGTAGCGCTGTGCGCCGGCCTTGACGATCAGCGCCGAGACGATGGCGAGCGTCAGCGGGATCTTGATGGTGAAGGTGGTGCCCTTGCCCAGCTCGGTGGCGATGTCGACCACGCCGCCGATGGTCTCGATGTTGGTCTTGACCACGTCCATGCCGACGCCGCGGCCGGAGACCGAGGTGATCGCCTTGGCGGTCGAGAAGCCGGCGTGGAAGATGAACTTCGCGACCTGCGCGTCGGTCATCCGCTCGATGTCGGCGGCGGGCGCGAAGTTTCGCTCGATCGCCTTCTTGCGGATCGCGGCGAGGTCGAGGCCCTTGCCGTCGTCGGCGATCTCGATCGTGATCGTGCCGCCCTCGTGGTAGGCGGAGAGGCGGATCGAGCCGCGGGCGGGCTTGCCGGCCTTGAGGCGCTCGTTGGTGGACTCGATGCCGTGGTCGGCCGAGTTGCGCACCATGTGGGTGAGCGGGTCCTTGATGACGTCGAGCACCTGGCGGTCGAGTTCGGTCTCGGCGCCCGACATCACGAGGTCGATGCCTTTGCCAAGTTCGGCCGAGAGGTCGCGCACGACGCGGGGCAGCTTCTGCCACGCATTGCCGATCGGCTGCATGCGCGTCTTCATCACGCCTTCCTGCAGCTCGGCCGTGACGTGGCTGAGGCGCTGGAGCGGAACCTTGTAGCCGGAATCCTCGTGGCGGCGGGCGATCTCGAGGAGCTGGTTGCGGGTCAGCACCAGTTCCGAGACCATCGTCATCAGGTGCTCGATGGTGTCGACGTTCACACGGATCGTCTGCACCTTGGCGGCCACCGCGCTCTCACCGCCCTCGGCGGAGGGGGCGGCAGCGGCGGCGGGACGTTCGGCAGCCTGGATCGGGGCCGCCGGCTCGGGCGCGCTCTCGAAGGCCGGCTCGTCGGCTGCGAGGACGGGTGCCGGGGCGTCCATGGCCGCAAAGTCGTCGGGGCCGGGGGCTTCCATGAAAGCCCGCTCGAGGTCGTCCAGCGAGACTTCGCCGGGCTTGAGCTCGCGCTCGACGATCGGCGGCAGCTCGGGCAGGGGCGGCGGCGCGGCGGCGGCGGGCGATTCCTCGGAGGCCATCGCCTCCAGGGCCCCGATCAGGTCTTCGTCGGCGCCGGCCGGCTCGGAGCCGGTGGCTTCCAAGTCGCCGAGGATCGCCTTGAGACGGTCGAGGGTGGCCAGGATCAGCGTGACCGAGGCGCCGCTGACGGGATAGCCGTCGCGGAAACGCCCCATCAGGGTCTCGGCGGCGTGCGCCAGCGCTTCGAGGCGCGGCAGGCCGAGAAACCCGCACGTCCCCTTGATGGTGTGGACGAGCCGAAAGATGTTGCGCAGGATCTGCTGGTTATTGGGGTCCTGTTCGAAACGGACCAGCTCCGCATCGACGGTGTCCAGATGCTCGGCGCTCTCGACCAGAAACTCGCGAAGCAGATCGTCCATGGGGGGGTACTCGTCTACGCGCACAAAGGGACGTGCGACGAGCACTCTCGCCTCGGAAAGTTATGGAAGCGTTGAGGGCGGGGGCCGACTTCACAATTGTTTTGAGAAGACGGCCGCAAGAATTCGCCGCGACCCGCCTCCGCTCACTTCCCCGCGCGATGGTTGCGGCGCGGCCGCCTCAGGCGAGCTGCGTGTCTGGCGGGGCGCTATCGGAGGGGCGCTCGTCCTCGATGCTGGGGGCGGGAGCGCCGGGCAATCCGACCGCAGCCTCGGTCGGCGTGGCGGCGACCGTCACCTCGTCGCCCTCGATGGTGAAGCGCACGTCCATCGCCGCCGCGCGGGCGACGAGGCCGGCATAGAACGGCAGGATGCCGTGGGCGTCGACGGTGCCGCCCTCGGGCGTGCCGGCGATCAGCCCCTCGACATGGGGCGGGATGCGCGCATGGCTGCCCTTGGCGCGCAGGACGAAGCGCGGGGCGTCGCCGCCGCCGGTCACGGCCACGTCGATCAGACCGCCGCGCGGGATCGCGCTCGACGCGATCACCACGAGGTTGAGCAGCAGCTTGACCTTGTTCTTGGGAAACAGCGCCTGCGGTGCGCTCCAGGCGATCTGCGTCTTCTCGTCGGCGAACATGGCCTTCGAGACCTTCTCGGCGTCGGCCAGATCGATCGAGGCGCCGGCCGATCCCGCCGCGCCGAAGGCGATCCGGGCGAACTGGATCCGGGCCGAGGCGGTGCGCGCGCTCTTGCGGATCAGCTCGAGGGCGAATTCGCGCATCGAGGGGTCGTCGTCGTCCTCCAGCACTTCGAGCCCGTTCACGATCGCGCCGATCGGGCTGATCACGTCGTGGCACACGCGCGAGCACAGCAGCGCCGAGAGGTCGAGGGCGTCGAGGGTGAGGCTGCTGGTACCGCTCATGGCGCGCTCCGTTCCCGGCTGTCGAAACCGGCTGTCGAAAGTAGTGCCGTCGATCGCTGAGGTGGCCTGCCCCCTCGGATGCCGCGGACACCGGATGGGCCCAAGCGAATAGTCACCGGCGACCGCTTTGGAAAGCCGCCGACATCAATCCGACTGGTTCGCCGGTCGCGCGCGACGGCACCCCGGCAGATCCCGGCCCCCGTTGCGGCGCTCATTTCGCGGTGAAGGCCGCCGCGACGGCACAAGTGTCCCCAATTCGCCGCAACCGGCGCTCATGGGGATCGGGTCACGCAGGCTTGCGCACCGAATTTGCTCAAGACTCGGATCGACAAGCCCCTTTCCTTCATTGATGACATTGCGATGACCGCCCTTGCTCCCGTCCCGTCGGCGTCCCTGACGGCCCCCGTTCCGGCCGCGATGCGAGACGCCATCGCGGAGCAGCTCGCCGGCATCGCCTGCGAGGCCGGGCGTATTCTGAAGGGCTATCACGGCAGCGACTGCCCCCACGTCATCAAGCCCGACGGCTCGCCCGCCAGCCTCGCCGACACCCGCTCCGAGGAGCTGATCGTCACGGCCCTGAGGCAAGCTTTCCCCGGCATCCCGGTGATCGCCGAGGAGACCTCCGGCACCGCGCAGCCCGCCGCGCTGTTCTTCCTCGTCGATCCGCTCGACGGCACCCGCGACTTCCTGGCCGGCAACGAACAGTACTGCGTCAATATCGGCCTGATTCAGGGCGACCGCCCGATCGCCGCCGGCTTGGCGGCGCCGGGTCTCGGCCGGGTCTGGGCGGCGGGCACCACCGCCCGCGAGGCGCCGATCCGCGAGGGGCGGCCGGGCGCGTTCCAGGCCGTGGGCGTGCGCGCTGCCCCCGCCGACGGTCTCGTCGCCCTCGTCAGCCGCCTGCACGGCGACAGCGACACCGATGCCTGCCTGGAGCGCCTGCCGGTCGGCGAGCGGCGGGTCGCCTCCTCGGCGCTCAAGTTCTGCCTGATCGCGGCGGGCGAGGCGGATATCTACGTGCGCTGCGTCCCCACCATGGAGTGGGACACGGCGGCCGGCGACCACGTGCTGACCATGGCTGGCGGGCGCGTCGTCGGGCCCGACGGCGCGACGATCACCTATGGCCACCATGCCCGCTTCTACCGCAACGGCCCCTTCGCGGCGCTGGCTTCGGCGGCCTACCGCGACGCGCTCGACCTGCCGCAGCACAGCGCCGTGTCGTATTTCGACCGGCGCCGCGCCGGAGGGGCGGGTTCGCCGGATGCGGTCCAGGAGGCCTGAGGCCGCGGCAAGTCGCTTAACCGACCGTTAACCCAAACTTGACTTGATCGGACCCGAGACTGCGCGCTCCCTGCGTGCCTCGATCCGATGCCGCTTCCGTTGAGGGCAGCGCCCGCGAGGCCGGCATGGAAGGGCGGGTCAAGAGAGCCAGTCAAGGGAGCCGGTAGGGAGACCGACATGCCGCACGATCCCATCCGCACCGGGGGCACGACCCGCCGCGCCGCCTTGCTCGGCCTCTCGGCCGGGGTGTCCGGCGGGCTCCTGGCCGGGGCCGTCCCGGCTCTGGCCTATCAGGACGACGGCGTGCGCCCGGACTCGTTCCGCGCCGCCGAGGTGGTCGAGAACGGGCACCGCTTCTTCGGCAGCGTGTCCCGCGGCCTCGCTCTGACCGTCGAGGAGGCGACCCGGCGCTGGGGCGAGCCCAACGGCTACATCCTCGGACAGGAGGCGTCCGGCGCCATCGTCGGCGGCCTGCGCTTCGGCGAGGGCACGCTCTACACCCGCAATGCCGGGCAGCGCCGGATCTACTGGCAGGGGCCGACGCTCGGCTTCGATGTCGGCGGCGACGGCGCGCGCACGATGATGCTCGTCTACAACCTGCCCGCCGTGCGCGACCTCTACCGCCGCTTCGGCGGCGTCGACGGCTCGGCCTACTTCATCGGCGGCTTCGGCATGACGGCGGTGACCGACGGCGGCATCATCGTGGTGCCGATCCGTTCCGGCGTCGGCGCCCGGCTCGGAATCAATATCGGCTACCTGAAATTCACCGGCCGCCCGACCTGGAACCCGTTCTGATCGTCTTCCGAGCGACCCCCACCAGCGCCTGATGCGATGCGGCGTGATGGCTCGGAGAAAGGGGGCAGGTGTCGGTGGGAGGCGTGCCTGCGACAAGCGCCCGCCGACGCTTGAAGCTGGAGCGAAGACACGGCGCTTGCCTCCGCGCGGGCAAGACGGGCAAAAGACGCAGCGGCCGGATCTGCCCGGCCGAGGCGGCGTGAGGGCCCCTTCGTGATCGAGACCGTAATGATCTTCGGGCTCGGCTTCCTCCTGGCGAGCCTGTGCGCCCTGACGATCCTGCCGACCGTGAGCGCCCGCGCCGGCCGTCTCGCCCGGCGGCGGATCGAGGCGACCCTGCCGGTGAGCGTGTCCGAGGTCGTGGCCGAGCGCGACCATTTGCGCGCGGAGTTCGCCGTCGCGCAGCGCCGGCTGGAGCGGAAGGCCGAGGCGGTGGCCGCCCGGCGCCACGCCGACATGGCCGCCATCGGCACCCGCACCATGGAGGCCGAGGCCGCGGTTACCGCCCGGATCCTCAGCGAGGCCGAGGTGGCCCGCGCTCTCGAGCGCATCGCCGGGCTCGACCGGGATCTCGCCCGTGCGCGGGCCGAGGGCGAGACGGGGCTCGCCACCCTGCATGCCCTGGAAGAGGCTCACCGCGCGATCCTCGACGATCTCAAGGCGACGCGCCGGATGCAGACCGCGACCGCGCCGTCGGGCGCCGAGGGTGAGACCGTCGGATACACCTCCACGGCGGCCGAGATCGAGGCGCTGCGCGCCGAACTGACGGCGGCCCAGGCTACGCTGGCCGCACGCGGGAGCGACGACACCGCCGAGCTGCGCCGCCGCATCGGCGAGGTCGCCGACGCCTTGGCGCGCCGCGACCGCTTGCCCCAAGACCGCTTGCCCCAAGACCGTCTGCCCCAAGCCGGAGGCTTTCCGGCCGCGTCGCCCGCGCTCGCCGAGAGCTGAAACGCACCGAGCGGAGCCGATCGGGGGCCTACTCTGCTCCCGTCCCGTCGAGCGTCCGTTTCAGCGTCTCCTTCAGCCTCCCTTGCCCCGTCCGGCACGAGCCCGTAAGCACCGAACCATCTTGCGGTTGCCCCGGACCCGCCTTGTTTCGAACAAGCGAGGGCATCATCGCGCCCGGACCTCCTCTCACGAATCTCTTCCCACGAACCGCGATCGAGCGAACATCATGGCTTTGAAGCTGACGCCCCTGGTTCTCGCCCTCACGGGCGCGGTCGCCGTGTTGGCTGCTCCGGCACAGGCGCAGCAGTCGAAGCGCGGCAACGAGACGCTCAAGAAGTACTGCACCGGCGATTACCTCAGCTATTGCGGCAATCTCGACCCGGACGATCCGGCCACCGATCAGTGCTTCAAGACCAACTGGGCCAAGCTCTCCGAGAACTGCCGCCGGGCGATCGATGCCTACGCGCCGCCGAAGGATTCGCAGCGCGGCAACAAGAAGAGCTGAGGGCCACGCGGGGGGCAACGGAAGCGGGCGCGCGCCGAGCATTCTGCGCCGAGCGCGCATCGTCCCGCCCGAGACGCCGCGGCCCACCTTTCGGGGCGAAGCCCCAACGGCTAAGCTGGCGCCGCCCAGCCGGGAAAGACCGCCGGAAACCTCGATGCCCGCCTCTTCCGCCCGCCTCTCGATCCTGATCGCGCTCGGCCTCACCCTGGCCTGCACGGCCTGTGGCCGGCGCGGCAGCCTGGAGCCGCCGGGTGCGGCCCTGTCCGAAACCGCTCCGAGGACGCGGCCCGGCGTTCCCGCCTCGTCGCGGAGCCTGCCGGGCAGCACGGTCTCCGTGGGCGATCGCGGCGCGGCCCCCGATCCGGAAGCCGTGCAGGCGGGCGACGAACTGAGCGCCGCGGCGATCCCCGCGGGCGGCGACGGTGTTCCGGTCACGACCTCCCGCGGATCCAAGCGCGGCTACCGGATCCCCAAGGAGCCGTTCATCCTCGATCCGCTTCTGTAGCGGGCCGCCGGAGCGTAACCGGATCGCGGCGGGCTCGCGGAACGTCCGATCGTCGAGCCTCCCCCTCCGGCCATGCCGGGACACCGGGCGTTTTGTGACAGACACGTAGACAGCGCACCGCGCATGGGGGCATTCGGATGCGCCGCTCCCCATCCGGCGGGCGCGGCGGCGGATTCTCCTGACATGCACCACTTCCACTATCGGGACGGGCGCCTCCATGCCGAGGACGTCGATCTGACGGCCCTGGCCGAGGAGGTCGGCACGCCGTTCTACTGCTACAGCACCGCGACGCTGGAGCGTCACTACCGCGTCTTCGCCGAGGCCTTCGCGGGCGACGACGCCCTAGTGTGCTTTGCCATGAAGGCAAACTCGAACCAGGCGGTGCTCGCCACCCTCGCGCGTCAGGGCGCGGGCATGGACATCGTCTCCGAGGGCGAATTGCGCCGGGCGCTCGCTGCGGGCGTGCCGGGGGAGCGCATCGTCTTCTCCGGCGTCGGCAAGACCCGCGAGGAGATGGCCGCCGCGCTCGACGCGAACATCCTCTGCTTCAACGTCGAGAGCGAGCCGGAACTCGCCGCCCTGTCCGAGGTCGCCGCCGCGCGCGGGCGCAAGGCGCCGGTCTCGATCCGGGTGAACCCGGATGTCGATGCGCTGACCCATGCCAAGATCTCGACCGGCAAATCCGACAACAAGTTCGGCATCCCGATCTCCCGCGCCCGCGCGGTCTATGCCGGGGCCGCTCGGCTGCCGGGCCTCGAGATCGTCGGCGTCGATGCGCATATCGGCAGCCAGATCACCGACCTGACCCCGTTCGACAACGCCGCGCGCCTGCTCTGCGAACTGGCCCGCGACCTGCTCGCCGACGGGCACCGGCTGCACCACGTCGATTTCGGCGGCGGGCTCGGCATTCCCTATCGCGACGACAACGCGCCCCCGCCCGATCCGGCAGCGCTCGCCGCGATCCTGCGCCCGCATTTCCGGCCGCTCGGCCTGCGTCCGGTCTTCGAGATCGGGCGGATGATCGCGGGCAATGCCGGCATCCTCGTCACCCGCGTGATCTACGTGAAGCCGACGGAGGAGAAGACCTTCGTCATCGTCGACGGGGCGATGAACGACCTGATCCGCCCGACGCTCTACGAGGCCTTCCACGCCCTTCGCCCGGTGCGCGAGCCCGCCCCGGACACCCCCCGACTGACGGCGGACGTGGTCGGTCCGGTCTGCGAGAGCGGCGACTATCTGGCACTGGGGCGCGAGATGCCGACCGTGGCGCCGGGCGACCTCATCGCCGTCATGAGCGCGGGCGCCTACGGCGCGGTCCAGGCCGGCACCTACAACAGCCGCCGCCTCGTGCCGGAGGTGCTGGTGAGCGGCGACCGCTCGGCTGTGGTGCGCCCGCGCCCGAGCTACGACGACCTGATCCGCCTCGACCGCCTGCCCGATTGGCTCGCGTGACGCTCTCGGCGGAGCCCGCGCGGCCCGCTGCCCGTTGCGTGAGGACGCCGCCCGTCCGAGAAGACCGCCCATGAAGACTGCCGATTGCGATATCCTGATCCTGCCGGGCTATGCCGGCTCCGAGGAGGAGCACTGGCAGGCGCGCTGGGCGGCGCGGCTCAAGACCGCGCGGATCGTCGCGCAGGACGACTGGCACCGGCCCGATCCGGAGGCCTGGCGGGCCCGCGTCGCGGAGGCGGTGGCGGCGGCGACCCGGCCGGTGATCCTCATCGCCCACAGCCTCGGCGTCGTCGCGGCGGTGGAGGCCGCGCCGCGCTTCCCCGAAGGCGTCGTGCGCGGGGCCCTGCTGGTGGCCTTCCCCGATATCGAGGCGGGCGCCGACCTGCCCGAGAGCGTGCGCGCCTTCGGGCCGGTGCCGCGCGATCCGCTGCCCTTCCCGTCGCTGCTGGTGGCCAGCCGCACGGACCCGCACTGCACCTACGAGCGGGCGGAGGACTACGCCTATGCCTGGGGCTCGGCCCTGGTCGATGCGGGCGAGGCCGGCCACATCAACGTCGCGAGCGGGCACGGGCCCTGGCCGGAGGGGTTGATGCGGCTGGCGGGTTTCCTCGCCCCGCTCTGAGCCGGGCTGAGCCGCCTGAGCGGCTGAGGTGCCAGTCGAATAGAAGATGATCCATCAGGGGTTTGTTGGAATTTCCATCAAATGCATGGGAATGCAGTTCTAAAAAGTTCCTACGGTGTTGGGGCGAATCGGGAACTTAAATTTCCTTAATTGCTTTCTCCGGGCAGACCGGCCGGCAATGCCGGTTGGATAATTCCGGAGGGACGCAATCGTGACGCTCACGAAGACCATCGCTACCGCCACCGCTTTCGCCTTCATCGCCGGTTCCGCGCTCGCCGCGCCGTGCAACACCGGCAGCACCAACGCCAAGGCCCCCGGCGATTCCGCCGCAGCGAACAGCAGCACCGGCAGCGGCGCCGATTCGGGTTCGAAGAACCTCGCGGGCGGCCAGCAGCCGGCCTCGCCCGGAACGGTCGGCGCGATGAACAACGTCGGCGCGGGCCAGGGCGTCGGCAACAAGCCGGGCTCGGAGCAGACCGCCTCGGCCAAGAACACCGCCGGCGGCGAGCAGCCGGCTGCCCCCGGTACGGTCGGCGCGATGAACGCCGCCGGTCATGACCAGAAGCTCGGCGAGAAGAAGGGCGGCGACGACTGCTGATCGTCGCACTCACTCAGCCGTAGAGAAAAGAAGCTCCCGAGCCGGACGGCTCGGGAGCTTCTCATTTTCAGGGCGCTGCCCCGATCCCCGCCAAAGGCATGATCCCTTTGGGATCTCGTTATTCCTTGGGCTCGCTGTTGCGGAAGAGTTGGCCCGCGACGTCATTTACGGTGGGCGGGCTGACGCGGACGAAGGGGAGCGGCCGGCAGACGGCCAGCGCCGCGAGGCCGAAGCGGGCCGTCATCAAGCCGTTGAGCACGCCCTCGCCGAGCTTGGCCGAGACGCGGGCGGCGAGGCCGAGACCGAGCACCTGATGCAGCATGCCCTCGCCCACCGCCATGCCGCCGGTGACGGTAAGGTGAGCGAAAGCGGCGCGGGCGAGCCGGAGGAAGCCGAGCAGGCCGGGCCGCCCGCCGTAGATCGCCGCGATCCGGCGCAGAAGCCGGGCGGCGGAGAACACCACGAAGGCGACATCGACGATGGCCCGCGGGCTCAGCGCCGTCACCGCCGAGACCTGGCTCGCGGCCTGGGCGATCGCCGCCTTGGCCTGCCGGTCGAGGGGGATAAGCAACTCGCCCTCGGCCAGGGCCAGACGGTCGTCCACGTCGAGGATCGCATCGCCCACCGCGTCGAGCCGGCGGATGGCGCCTGCCAGCGCCGGCCGGTCGGCGTAGAAGCCGCGCAGCTCCTGCACCACGCCCTGCGCCGCGGTGTGGTCGCGGGTCGAGAGGGCGGCCAGCGCACGCTCGCGCAACGCCTCGATCTTGCGCTCGCGCCAGACGCCCAGCGCCTCGCGGGCGACGATGGCCGTCAGCGCGATCATGGCGACGGCGAGGAGCGCCAGCGCAACCCAGCCGAGCCAGGGCGCGGTGGCGAACAGATCGGCGATCAGCCGTTCCAGCGAGAGGCCGACGGCGATGGTGACGAGGCCGCCGAGCGCGCTGAACAGGATCGACAGCCAGGGCGCGCGGCGCTTGGGCGCCACCGGCACGGCGACGCCGTCGGCGGCGTCCACGATCTCGTAGGGCTCGTCGACGAGGCGCACCTCCGGCCGCGGCGGCGCCTCGGCGGTGGCGGCCTCCGGCGGAGGCTGGTCGGCGGCGGGGATGCGGAAGGCGCGCGGGCGCTGCGGGTTGGTCACGTCAGCTTGTCCCCGATCAGGAACTGCATGGCCCGGTCGAGCCGGATTTGCGGCAGGTGCCCGGCACGGCCGAGCGCGTCGGGCTTCACCGGCGGTGGGCGAAAGCGCGGGAAGCGGAACGAGCCTGCCGGAACCGCGCCGTCGAGCACCGCCTGCGGGTCGGCGGGCAGTTCGCCGGGAAACACCGCGGCCTCCGAGAGCCCGTCGAAGATCTCGTCGCCGACATGCTCGCCCGCCTCCGGCGTGCCGGAGACCGCGCGCAAGACCTCGCCGCCATCGTGCACCGTGGTTTCGCGGGTGGCGCGGACGGAGGCGAGCGCCACGGTACCGACCCGCGCGCCTGCGGCCTCGGTGCGGCGCATCGCCCGCGAAACGAGGAGGCGCAGGAGCGCGTCGAGCCGGTCGTGGCTCGATTGGTGGAGGTGGTCGGCCTTAGTCGCGGCGAACATGATCCGCTCGGCCCGCGGCGCGAAGAAGCGCGAGAGCAGGCTGTTGCGCCCGATCCGGAAGGCGAGCAGCACCGCGTCCAGCGCCTCCTCCAGTTCGGCCAGCGCCGCGGGCCCGGAATCGACCGCCGAGAGCACATCGACCAGCACGATCTGCCGATCGACGCGCTGGAAATGTTCGCGGAAGAACGGCTCCACCACCTTGCTCTTGTAGGCCTCGAAGCGCCGCTCCATCAGCGCGCCGAGGCTGCCGGGCACCTGGGCTTCCTCCAGGCGGTCGAGGGGGGCGAAGGTCAGCATCGGCGAGCCGGCGAGATCGCCCGGCATCAGGAAGCGCCCCGGCGGCGTGGTGGCGACCGATTCCGCGCCCGCGCGCAGCGCCCCGAGATAGGCCTTGAAGGCGTTGGCCGCGCGCTCGGCCAGCACCTCGTCGAGGGGCGCCGCGGGGTCGAGTTCCTGCATGAGAGCGAGCCAGGGCGCGGCGATCGCGGCCCGCCCCGCCCGGCGGGTGCCGGCAATGGTCGCGCGCGACCACGCCACGTAGCTCTGATCGACGAGCGCGAGGTCGAGCAGCCATTCGCCGGGATAGTCCACCACGTCGAGCATCAGCGTGCCCGGACCCGAGCGCCAGCCGCCCGCGCGCTCGTACTCGATCTCCAGGCGGAGCTGGCTGATCCGGTCGGTGGAGCCCGGCCAGCGCCGGGCCTCGGTGAGCGCGGAAAAGTTCTCCTCGAAGGGGAAGCGCGGCACGTCGTCGTCGGGCTGCGGCACGAGCCGCGCCCGGCGCAGGCGTCCTCCTTGCGCCGGCTCGAAGGCCGGCAGCGCGTGGCCCTCCACGAGATGGTGGATCAGCGCGGTGGTGAACACCGTCTTGCCGGAGCGGGCGAGACCGGTGACGCCGAGCCTCAGCGTCGGCTGGATCAGGAGATCGCTGGAGGCTTCGGCGAAGGCCTTGATCGCGGAGCCCGCTTGCGCGGCATAGTCGAAGAGGGGCGGCAAGGCAGGCTCTGGCGGCAGGCTTCGTCGGGGAAGCGGGACGGGCTGTCAGGTGGCGCGGGGCGGCCGCGATCTCAAGACGCGGAAAGGCCTCGGAGGCATCTTACGCCGCCCTGAGGGCCCTGATCGTTCCGAGCGTTCCCGTCCGCAGCGTCGCGAGGCGGTGGATCAGGGGGCCGAGCGCGCCGCCGTCCCGGCAGGCGTCCTCGATCTCCCGGCACAGACCGGACAGGGCGATGAAGCCGAGGGCGCCCGCCGCGGCGACCATGGCGTGGGCGTCGTAGGCGAGCTGCTCCCGGTCGAACTCGGTCCGGCCCGGTTCGGCCCCCTCCGGGAGGAAGCGCAGCTCGAGGTCGAGCTCGAGCAGGGACAGGAGCGACAGCACGCGCTCGCGGCCCATCGTGGCCTGCACGGCGGCAAAGGCGGCGCGGTCGAGCAACGGCTCGCCGTGCCCGCGATCCGCGAAATCCGGCGGCACGCTTTCGGGGCGACGCCGGAGAAGGTCTCTGGGCGGACGAGCCGGGGATGTCGTCTCCCGCGCCCGCTCGGCGCCGACGGCCCGCCAGTGCTCGATCACCGCGCAGAGCTGGGCGCGCTTGAACGGCTTGCCGACATGGTCGTCCATGCCCGCCGCGATGAATTCCTGCACCTGCCCGTCGAGGACGTTGGCCGTCATCGCCACGATCGGCAGGCGGGCGGCGGGGCCCGTCATGGCGCGGATGCGGCGGGTCGCGGTGAGGCCGTCCATGCCCGGCATCTGCACGTCCATCAGCACGACGGAGTAAGGGTCGGTGCCGGCCTCCTCCGGGCCATAGGTGGCCTCGACGGCCGCGATCGCTGCGTTCCCGTCACCTGCCACATCGACGCGGTAGCCCTGCACCTCCAGCACGGCGCGGGCCAGCGTCTGGTTGATCGGCACATCCTCCACGAGCAGGAGCCGGGCCGGTCGCGCCGCTTCCGGGCGAAGCGGTCCGGCCGCCGGCTGCGCGGCGGGCGGCGTGGTGGCGCGCGGCAGGGCCAGGGTGAACCAGAAGGTCGAGCCGGCGCCCTCCCGGCTCTCGACGCCGATCTCGCCCCCCATCATGCTGACGAGGCGATGGCAGATCGCGAGCCCCAGGCCCGACCCGCCGAAGCGCCGGCTGATCGAGCCGTCGACCTGGCTGAAGGGCTTGAACAACCGGTGCCGCTGCGAGGGCGCGATGCCGATGCCGGTGTCGCTGATCTCGAAGCGCAGCGCTTCCGCGGGATCGCCGTCTGCGCCCGGGACGGAGCCCTCGTAGCGGGCCGTGAGGACGACGGAGCCCGCCGGCGTGAACTTGACCGCATTGTTGAGCAGGTTGAACAGCACCTGCCGCAGGCGGTTCGCGTCGCCGACCACGCTCGCGGGCAGGTCTGGATCGATCCGCGCCTCGACGGTCAGCGCGCTCTTGAGGGCGGTGCCGCGCACGATCGCGACCGTGTCCTCGATCAGCTTGCCCAGCGCGAAGGGAAGCGGGTCGAGTTCGAGTTGGCCGGCCTCGATCTTGGAGACGTCGAGAACGTCGTTGACGACGGTGAGCAGGGACTCGCCCGAGACGCGGATCAGTTCCAGGCGGCGCTGATCCTCCGGATCGTGGTCGGTCCGGTCGAGGAGCAGGTCGGCATAGCCGAGGATCCCGTTCAGCGGCGTGCGGATCTCGTGGCTCATGGCCGCGAGGAACTCGCTCTTGGCCGCACTCGCCCGCTCGGCCTCCACCGTGGCGGCGCGGGCCTCGGCGGTGGCGGCGCGCAGGGCCGCCTCGGCCGCCTTGCGCTCGGTGATGTCGAGATGCAGCCCGAGCATCCGGTAGGGGCGGCCGTCGCCCTCGTAGAGGGTGCGGCCGGAGGTGTAGAGCCAGCGCTCGCCCACCCGGTACTCCGCGGTGAAGCGGGACCGAGAGTCGACGGCGTGGTGGATCCGGTTCCACGCCTCGACGACGTCGTCGGGGTGGATGGTCGCGGTCCATTCCGTCGGCGACAGGGCGCGCGGTTCACCGGTCTCGGGCAGGCCGTAGAGCCTCACGCTCTCCGGCGACAGCACCGTGATGCCGGTGCGCAGGTTCCAGTCGAAGGTGCCGGCCTCCGCACCCTCCAGGGCGATGCCGAGCAGGCGGCTCGTATCCTCCACGGACAGCCGCGCGGAGACGATCTCGTCGATGTCGAGCGCGGTGCCGATCCACTCGGTGATCCCGGCCGGGTCGCCCGCGCTGCGGATCGGGGTGATCGACAGCTTGTGCCAGCGGTAGGAACCGTCCCGCGCCCTCAGGCGCCACTGGCCGTCATAGCCCCGGCCGCTGGCCTGAGCCGCCTGCCATGCCGCCTCCATGGCGGGCGCGTCGTCGGGATGGTTGCGAGCGAGCCGCTGCACCCGCGAGGCGCCGATCGGGCCGTAGTAATCCTCGAAACGCGCATTGACGTAGGTCGCCTCGCCGCTGTCCGGATCGATGGTCCAGACGAGCAGCGGCAGGGCATCGGCCAGGCTGCGGTAGCGCATCTCGCTGCGGCGCATCTCGGCCTGGATCCGCAGCCGGTCGGTCACGTCCATGAGGATGCCGAACAGCCCGATCGTGCGGCCCGCCTCGTCGGTCTTGCCGGTGCCGCGCACCAACACGTCGCGGACCGTTCCGTCGGGCCGCGCGAACCGCGTCTCGAACTCGAAGTCGCGCCCTCCGGCGATCGCCGCGGCGAGGGCGGCCTCGACGCGCTCCCGGTCCGCATGATGGCACAGCCGGGCGAGGCCGGGATGCTTGGCCGCCGGATCGAGCCCGGCGATGCGCAGCAGGCTCTCCGAATAGATCGGCTGGCCGCTGGCGAAATTGATGCGCCAATGGCCGACCTGGGCGATCTGCTCGGCCATGGTGAGGAGCGAGTTGGCGCTCGCCCGCCGCTCGATCTCCACGCCCTGGGCGCGGATGGTGCTCTCGTGGATCTGCCGCAAGGCCTTCTCGCTGGCGAAGGCGAGGTTGTCGCGCCGCAGCCGCATCTGCGCCATCACGATCTCGGCGAGGTCGCGCAGGGCCGCCGCGTCGTCCGGGGTGAAGTCCCGCGGCTGCGGATCGACGAGGCAGAGGGAGCCGAGCCGCACGCCCGGCCGCAGGATCAGCGGGGCGCCGGCATAGAACACGATGTGGGGCGGGCCGGTGACGATCCCGAGCCCGGAAAAGCGTGGGTCGCAGCGGGCATCGGGAACGACGAGCATCGCATCCTGCTCGATCGTCTGGTCGCAGAAGGAGTCCTTTCGCGGCGACTGCGTCGGCATGGTGCCGGCGCAGGCTTTGAGCCATTGCCGCTCGGCATCGACCAGGGAGATATAGGCCGCCGCGACGCCGAACAGGCGCTGCGCCGTCCGGCACACGGCATCGAACTGCGCCTCCGGATCGCTATCCAGAATGCGCAACGCGTGCAGGGCCGCGAGGCGCTCGGCCTCGCTTGCCGCTCCCGTGGTCACGGCCTCACCGTCGTTCCGGACACCTCGCCCCTGCCTCCGATCCAATTTCGGTGCGCTCCGCCTGTCCCGGGCGGTGCTGCAACGCTCGGATGGTCTCCGATGCGCCGCGGGAGGGGGAGGGTCAAGGGCGCACGGACGGCGCGCAGGCGGGCCGCCTCCAGCGCCCAGACCATCCCCAGCATCATGTAGACGTGGCGCCATTTCTCCACGTCGATCTGCATCGCCTGGAGAAAGAACATCAGCAGCGCGGGGAACACGATCTGCGCGTAGGCCCGGTAGGGCGAGGGGCGCAGCATCAGCCGGACGCCGACGAAGGAGGTCGCCGCCACGAGGGCGATGAAGGCGGCCCCCGCGATCCAGCCGCCGTTGGCGAAGCTGCCGATGTAGGAATTGTGCGGCTCCAAGTTGAAGATCTGGCGCCAGCGCAGGGGGCCGAGGCCGAGCGGCTCCTCCAGCAGCATCCCCATGCCGCGGATCTGGTTGCCGAAGCGGCCGGTCTCGCCCTCGTCGTAGTCCTGCGTGACCGCGGCGCGGGTCTGGAAGGTCTGGGCGACGCTGTCGATCGAGAGCAACCCCGCCAGCGCGACCGCGCCGAAGCCGACGGTGACGAGGCCGAGGGTCACGATCCGCCGTCGCAGGGCCCGCGAGCGGCTCGTCGCGTAGAGCGCCACGACCATGACGGCGACCGCCACCACCGTCCCGCCCCAGGAGCCGCGCGAGAAGGACAGGAAAATGCCCGCCATCACGACGACGAGGCTGAGCAGCGACAGGATCGGCCAGCGGGTCGCGCCGGAGAGGAGGCGGTGGATCAGGTAGAGCGCGCCGAGCGTGAGGAAGGAGCCGAACACGTTCGGGTCCTGGAAGGTGCCCGAGGCGCGGCCGTATTTGTAGAACAGATCCTCGATGCCGAGCAGTTGCAGGTAGCCGACGATGCCGAGCCCCGCCGAGAGCACGCAGCTCGCGGTATAGGCCTTGAGCGCCACCTCGATGCGCGCCCGCGTGTCGTCGGCGTAGAGCATCGCGAAGAAGATGCAGGTGGCCGCGAGGTAGAACAGCTGCACGGTCCACGTCACCGACAGCGGCTCGTTGAGATAGGGCAGCAGCGCGATCCCCATCGCCGTGAGGTAGGCGAGGAGCAGGAGCACGAGGGGCAGCGCCCCCCTGTGCAGGCGGATGCCG
This sequence comes from Methylorubrum extorquens, assembly GCF_024169925.1. Taxonomy (NCBI): domain Bacteria; kingdom Pseudomonadati; phylum Pseudomonadota; class Alphaproteobacteria; order Hyphomicrobiales; family Methylobacteriaceae; genus Methylorubrum; species Methylorubrum extorquens. Next base: position 4,236,601 of record NZ_JALJXF010000001.1, on the reverse strand, counting down.
AGCGCCAGCCACAGCACGATCGTCGGAATCGCCACGAGGTCGTAGGGCGAGGCGTCCGAGAAGGCGAAGCAGGCAAAGAAGATGAACGCCGCGTGGAGGCCGCTCGCCAAGCCCTGGACCGCGCGAAGGGCGGGGACGCGGCCCCAGGCGCCCGCGGCCCATGGTGACGCGCCCGCGGCCCAAGCCGACGCGGCGGCCGTCGCACCGGTCGGCGCGGCTGTCATGGAGGACATCGGCGAACTCGAACTCTCGCGGGGCCCCGCGCACGCCACCCGCCAGAGCCCCGCGACGCGGCACCCGGCGGGATTGCGGACCCCTCAACCGGACGGATCGAACCACCGAAAGGTTGCGTTTTAACCAACAGCACCGGGCTGCGGGGCACTTTCCGCTCTGTCAGGGTGCGCAACATGGCTACTAGCAAACCTGAGGTCGTCGTTCCGCCTGGGTACGGATTCATTCGCCGCGCCCCGCGCGAGATGCACGGCCGGGGTGCCTGCACCCCGGCCGGAACGACAAGTCCGAGGCGACGCGCCAGATGATCGCGCGATCGTCGCGGGCGCATCGTGACGGACGATGTGCCGACGTTATCCGTCGGAACGATTCTGCGACCCGAATAGGATCGACCCGGCGGCGGACTTTCGGCCGGATGGGACCGGCCTCGACTTTGCCGGGACGGCGCCGAAAAACCGGCCCAGCGCCTTGCCGGCTCACCACGTGCGCCACGGCACGTCAGGGCGGACAAACGCTCCCCATATCCAGTTTAGCGAAGAAAACGGAAGTTCGGATCGTCGGACTATCCTGAGACAGATCATCGGAGAGATTGATGAAGACCCGTATTGCCGCTGCCGTCGCCGCTATCGCCCTGGGTGTCGCACCGGTCACGTCCGCCCTGGCCTTCAGCGAAAGCTATGCCCGCCCGATCCCGATGACGTCCGGCTGGACCGACTCCCTCGGCGTCCATGACGGCCCGCGCTACGCCGCCTGCCCGATGAACTCGGCCGCGGAAGGCAACGCCAACCAGCAGAACTTCCCGGTCAAGCAGTACGGCCAGACCGCGGGCGGCAACCGCTGCTGAGTCTTCGGCCCGATCCAGCCGGGACGAGCCTGATCTCTCAACCCTTGTTTGAACGCGCTTCGTTTCCGCCGAACCGGCAGCGGGATCGGCGACAGGCGCTTCGATTGGATACGAATGGAGGATTTTCGACAGATGCGGATGATGCAGGCGTTTTCTTACGGGATGATCGGTGCTCTCGCGGTTGGCCTCGTGACCACCGCGATCGGCTCTGCGAGCGTGTTGCTCAACCTCTGACGCCGAACGCCACCCTCTGATCGAAAGTCCCCGGTCGGCCGACCGGCGGTGCGATCGACGAAAACGAAAGGGCCGCCCGCGAGGGCGGCCTTTTTTCATGCGCGTTTCCCGATCGGCAGCGCGCTGCTTCATACCAAATCCGTTTGATCCCTTCGGAATAGCGGATTTGGGCTTCGCTCAGGCGCCGCGCGGGCTGGCTGATCCGGTCCCCGCTTGGATCAAGCGGCGACTGTATTGCGGGTCAAGCCATGAGGTTGCTTTCAGCGAAGGTTTTGTCGTCCTTGAGGAGGGCGTTGGCGAGGACGACGAGGCGTCGGCCGGTGGCGACGATGGCGACCTTGGCGGGTTTGCCCGCGTCTCGCATGGCCCGGTAAGGGAGCTTGAAGGTCGGGCAGGTTCGGGCCGCGACCATGCCGGCCATGTAGAACGCGGTTCGCAGACACGGTCGACCGCCCGCGATGGCGTGGCGTCCGGGATGTCCGCCGCTCTGGGTCGGGTGGGGCGCCATGCCGGCCAGACTCACCGCGGCCTTGCGGTCGAGGGCTCCGAGTTCGGGCATGTCGGTGATCAACACGGTGGCGATGCGCCGGGCGATGCCCGGGATCGAGGTGAGGATCACGCGCCTGCGGGCGAGGGCCGGATCGGCGCCGATGCGCTGGTCGAGTTCCGCCTCAATGGCCGCGCAGGCGCCCTCCAGGGTCTTGATCACCGTCCGGTGACTGTCGGCCACCAGGGGATCGAGGGCCTGGGCGAGACGCGTCTTCTCCATGGCGATCAGCTCGGTGATCTGGCGCCGACGGGTCGAGAGCGCCTTGAGCCGGACCTGATCGAGCGCGGGCGCGGGGTGCAGGTGCTCGGGCATGCGCTGAGCAAAGCGCGCGATGAGGGCTGCGTCCAGCCGGTCGGTCTTGGCGATCTGTCCTTCAGCCGTGCGGAAGGCCCGGACCCGGCGCGGATCGACCAGGGCGACCGCAAAGCCAGCCTCGGCCAGGGCGACCGTGCCGGGATGAGCATAGGGACCGATCGCCTCCAGGGCGACGCGCAGGATGCCGCGCGGGCGCAGGGCGGCGATCAGGCGTTCGATGCCGGCCGGGGTGTTGTCACACCGGAGCGGCTTGGCGGCGGGATGGAACCCGAGGTCGAGGAAGTGCTGGCCGACATCGATGCCGGCCACCGGTACGAGGCTGAGCATGGCGGATCCTGTCCTGTACGCGGGTGCCCGCCGCAGCGGGACCCAACCGATTGTTCGGAATACGCAAGACAGGGCGTCCGGGATCGTGCCGTTTGACGGTCGCGCCACGACGGCAAAGCCGGTGTCATCGTGACGGACCCGGAAACCGTCAGATCGCCAGACGCCCACGCCGTATCAAAGCACGGCCAGCCCTCAGGTACAGGAAACCGTATCAGACCTTACAGGCGAAGAAGCCTTCGCGGATCGCCTCCGGATCGAGGTTGCGGCCGATGAACACGACGCGGGAGACGCGCGGCTCGTCGGCGCCCCAATCGCCCTGGACGTCGCCGTCGAGGATCATGTGCACGCCCTGGAAGACGAAGCGCTTCGGCTCGTCGGGAAAGGCGACGATGCCCTTGCAGCGCAGGATGTCTGGCCCCTGAACCTGGGTCAGGTTCGAGATCCAGGGCATGAACTTCTCCGGATCGACCGGGCCGTCGATCTTGGCCGAGACCGACTGCATCTGCTCGTCGTGGTGATGGTGGTGGCCCTCCTCCAGGAAGTCGGGCTCCACGTCGAGGATGCGCGCGAGGTCGAAGGCGTTGCGGTCGAGTACCTGATCGAGCGGGATCGCGCAGCGCTCGGTGCGGTGGATCTTGGCCCAGGGGTTGATCGCGCGGATCTGGCCCTCGACACGGTCGAGATCCTGGCCCGAGACGAGATCGGACTTGTTGAGCAGGATCACGTCGGCAAACGCGATCTGGTTCTTCGCCTCGGGCGCGTCGGTGAGCCGGTCGGTGAGCCACTTGGCGTCGGCCACCGTCACCACCGCGTCGAGCCGGGCGGCCTCGCCGACATCCTGATCGACGAAGAAGGTTTGGGCCACGGGGGCCGGGTCGGCGAGCCCGGTGGTCTCGACGATGATCGCGTCGAACTTGCCGCGGCGCTTCACCAGCCCGTCCATGATGCGGATCAGATCGCCGCGCACGGTGCAGCAGACACAGCCATTGTTCATCTCGAACACTTCCTCGTCGGCGCCGACTACGAGGTCGTTGTCGATGCCGATCTCGCCAAACTCGTTGACGATCACGGCGTAGCGCTTGCCGTGCTGTTCGGTGAGGATGCGGTTGAGCAGCGTCGTCTTGCCGGCGCCGAGATAGCCGGTGAGCACCGTCACCGGGATCTTTTGGGATGCGGCGAGGGGGGAGGCGTCGGACATGGCAAACCTGGGCAGAGGGAGCTGTGAAGGGTATGGCCTGTCATATTGTATCAACGGGCGTCCATGAAAGGCCGCGCCGTTGCAACGCAGCCTCTTGTCACGCTCCGCCGTTCGAACGGGCCGGCCGCAGCCCCTCGCTGAGGGCCGCCAGCGTCCGCCCGAACCCCTCCGGGCCGGCGAGGAACCGCTCCAGCAGCAATGAACCCTCCAGCGTCGCCACGATCATCCGGGCATGGGCCTGCGGGTCGAGGCCGGCGCGGACGCTGCCGGAGATCTGGCCCTCCTCGATCACGCCGGCGAGCCAAGCGATGTGCTTCTCGAAGAAGGCGGTGATGGCGCGGCGCAGGGCCTCGGGCAGCGTCTCCAACTCGACGGCGAGCGCCGCGCACAGGCAGCCGAGCCCCTGCTCGACCCCACCGAGATAGAGCCGGCCATAGGCCTCGATCCGGGCGACCCCGTCGCTGGTCGCGCCCGAAATCTCGTCGAGCGCCGCGTCGTAGCGCGCGTCGTAGGCCTCGATCAGCGCCTGGGCGAGCGCTTCCTTGGTGCGGAAATGGTGGTGGATGCTTGCCTTGCGGATGCCGACCGCCTCGGCGAGGTCGGCGTAGCTGAAGCCGGAATAGCCCCGGCCGCGCACCAGGATCTCGGCCTCGCTGAGGAGCGATGCGCGCGTGTCTCTCATCGTCCGTCCGTTCGTATCGGGCCGATCACGTGCCCGCGATGGACCCCTTCGTTTCGCGATGGTGGCACTTGACGGCGCAAAAATCTACCTACTAGATGGTTTGCACTATATCGACAAAATCAGCGGGAGGAAGCGGCAGATGGCGGCACGGACGTGCCAGGGTCACGAGTCCGGCGGAGACGGGCGATGAGCGCCCCCGTCACACGCCGCGCGGCCTTGTTCGGCGGGTTCTGCCTGTGCTGCCTGCCGCGGGCGGGCTTTGCCGTCGATGCCATGACTATGGAGGAGGTCGCACCCGGCACCTTCATCCGGCGCGGGCCCGACGCAGAAGCGACACCGGCGAACGCTGATGGGATCGCCAATATTGGCTTCATCATCGGGCGCGACGGGGTGCTCGTGACGGAATCCGGCGGCAGCCTGGCCGACGGGCAGTGGCTGCGCCGGGAGATCGCCCGGCGCACCGACAAGCCGATCCGCTACGTGATGCTCACCCACGTGCATCCCGACCATGTCTTCGGTGCCACCGCCTTCCGCGGCGACAACCCCACCTTCGTCGGCCATGCGAGCTTGCGCGGTGCGCTCGATGCCCGGGGCGCGTTCTACCGCCAGCGGCTCGTCGAGATCCTCGGAGAGGCGGCGGCGGGCGAGGTGGTCTACCCGACGATGGAGGTGAAGGATCACGCCGAGATCGATCTCGGAGACCGCACGTTCCAGCTCACCGCCCACGGTGCTGCGCATACGAGTTGCGACCTGTCGATGCTCGACACCGGCAGCGGGCTACTGTTCCCCGCCGACCTGCTGTTCGTCGGCCGTATCCCCTCGCTCGACGGCAGCCTGCTCGGCTGGTTCAAGGAGATCGAACGGCTGAAGGCGGTGGGCGCCGCCGACGCGGTGCCGGGCCACGGCCCGACGCGGGTCGCGTTCGCGCCGGCGATGGCCGATCTCGCGCGTTATCTCTCGGCACTGCGCGACGAGACCCGCAAGGCGGTGGCCTCCGGCGTGCCGATCGAGGCCGCGGTGCAGACCGTCGCGCTGGGGGAAAAGGACAACTGGGCGCTGTTCGACACCTATAACGGCCGCAACGTCACCCAGGCCTACCAAGAACTCGAATGGGAATGACCGCCGCCCGCTTCGGGGGACTTCAAGGAAGGAAACGCGCCATGAAACGCCTGATGTTCGCCCTCGGCCTGACCCTCTCCGCGGCGGCGCTCGCGCCCGCCCCGGTGCTGGCCGGCGCCACCGATACCGACGAGGAACGCGCCGCCCGCTGGACCGAGATCAAGGCGTCGATCTTCGGTGACCGGAAGGTCGAGGCCAGCGACAGCGCCGTGAAGATCGACGCGCCCGCTCGCGCCCTCGACGCCGCCCTGGTGCCGATCGGCCTGACGCTCGCCGACAAGGACAGCGTGAAGGGCCTCTACTTCATCATCGACGACAACCCGTCGCCCTACGCGGCGCACTTCACCTTCGGCCCGGCCGCCGACCCGGGCGAGATCAAGATGCGGGTGCGGGTGAACAACTACACCAACGTCCACGCCGTGGTGGAGACCAAGGACGGGCGGCTCCTCGAATCGGCCAAGTTCGTCAAAGCTTCGGGCGGCTGCTCGGCGCCGATGGGCATGAGCGACGAGGAGGCGATGAAGGGCATGGGCGAGATGCGCATGAAGTTCGTCGGCGACGTCCAGCCCGGCAAGCCGGCCGAGGCGACGCTGATGGTGCGCCATCCGAACTTCTCGGGGATGCAGATGAACCAGCTCACCCGCGACTACACCCCGGCCCGCTACATCCAGGCGCTCGACGTGACCTACGGCGACACGCTCGTGTTCCACCTCGACGGCGACATCTCCATCGCCTCGAACCCGGTCATCAACTTCGCCTTCAAGCCGGAAGGACAGGGGTCGCTCAAGGTCACGGCCTCGGACAACCAGGAAGGGCGCTGGGCGCAGACCTTCCCCGTTCCGTCCGCGAGCAACTGACGCCGATGGGGAAGAGCATGCGGGTGATCGCCAGAACCGCGGCGTTGGCCGCCCTCGGCCTGATGCTCGGCGCGGCCGGCCCTGCCGACTCGCCGGTCAACGTGCCGGAGCCGGACGGGCTCTATACCGGGCCGCCGAAGGGCTACACCCCGGCGACCCTCAAGGGCGCGACGGTCATCGATCTGAAGGGGCTCGAGGGCCTGCTGGCGCAAGGGCCGGTCCTCATCGACGTGGTGCTGGCCGACCGCCGGCCCGAGGGCCTGCCCGCCGACCGGCCCTGGCTGCCGACCCACCGCTCGCTCCCCGGCGCAGTCTGGATGCCGGGCGCGGGCGGCGCCCCGCTCGCACCCGAGAAGGAGGAAGCCTTCCTCAAGCGCGTCGCCGAGCTGACGGGCGGGGACAAGGCCAAGCCCGTCGTGACCTTCTGCCGGCCGGAATGCTGGGGCAGCTGGAACGCCGGCAAGCGGCTGGTCGCGGCCGGCTATAGCCGCGTCCACTGGTTCCCCCCCGGCGTCGAGGGCTGGCAGGACGATCACGACACCGCCGTCGCCAAGCCCGATCCGGCCTGGGCGCGTGTCGACAGCGCGCGCGCCCCCCAGCGCTGAGCCTTTGAGCTGAGAGGCCGTGAGGACACCGATGACGAACCGCCGGAACGTTCTCATCCTCGCGGCGGCCGTCCTGGCCGGCGGCTGGGCCGGTGCCGGACAGGCCGCCGAGTCCGCCGCCTACGACCAGAAAGCCTTCGAGGCGGCGCAGGCGGCGGGGCGGCCGATCCTCGTGCAGATCTCCGCGCCGTGGTGCCCGATCTGCCGCGCACAGAAGCCGATTCTGGCCGCGCTCTCCGCCGACCCGCGCTTCAAGACGCTCGCCGTCTTCACGATCGACTTCGACACGCAGCGCGAACTCGTGCGCCGGTTCGGAGCGCAGATGCAGAGCACGCTCATCGTCTACAAGGGCGGCACTGAGGTTGCCCGCTCGGTCGGCGAGACCCAACCCGAATGGATCGAGCAGCTCCTCGAAAAAGCGCTCTGACACGTTTTTGCCATGATTCGGCCAAGTGTGCTCAAGAGTCTAAATTTCGAGCAATCTCAATCGCCTCGATCTTCAGGCTACGCCATTGACACCGGCTTGGATGTGGCGGAAAAACGGCGGACCCGGAGGCGGTCCGAAGTCTAGGGAGGAAACGCCCGAAAAAGGGCGAGCGGGACGACCGAAGCGCATTTCACGTTGATTGCCGGCCGCCGCTTTCGGCGGTCGTTGCGTGAAGGAGCCGGAACGCCGCAGGAGAAGGCAGGCCCCTCCGGGTGAACCTTCTCGTCGTGACACTTCGCGTCCGATCCACCGGAACCGACCTACAGGCCCCCTGCGGGGCGGCGCGATCGGGCTTATAGAGGCGTTCCGCACGCCGCGCCCGATCCGATGGGCGCCCCCGGGAACGCCAGACTCCGGATCACGAGCCATGTCGCAGGTCGTTCAAACGCGCCGTCTCCAGGCGGTCGATCTGATCAAGCGCAAGGCCGAGGGGCGCAAGATCATCGCGCTCACCGCCTATCACGCGCACACGGCGGGCATCGTCGATGCCTATTGCGACTTCGTGTTGGTGGGTGATTCTCTCGGCATGGTCATGCACGGCATGGAATCGACCCTGCCGGTGACCCTGGAGATGATGATTCTCCAGGCCCAGGCCGTGATGCGCGGCACCTCCCGCGCCCTCGTCGTGGTCGACATGCCGTTCGGCTCCTACGAGGCGAGCCGCGAGCAGGCTTTCCTCAACGCCGCCCGCGTCCTCAAGGAAACGGGCGCCGGGGCGATCAAGCTGGAGGGCGGCGCGCGCTTTGCCGAGACGGTCGCCTTCCTGACCGAGCGCGGCGTGCCGGTGATGGGGCATATCGGCCTCACCCCCCAATCGGTGAACACGATGGGCGGCTTCAAGGTGCAGGGGCACGGGGCCGGCGACGAAGACCGCCTGCGGGCCGATGCCCGCGCGATCAGCGATGCGGGCGCCTTCGCCATCGTGTTCGAAGGCATCGTCGAGCCGGTGGCGCGGGCCATTGCCACCGACCCGACGATCCGCGCGGCGACCATCGGCATCGGCGCGACCGCCGCCTGCGACGGGCAGATCCTCGTGCTTGAGGACATGCTTGGCCTGAGCGACCGGGTACCGCGCTTCGTCAAGAGCTACGGCTCGCTGCGCGCCCATATCGAGGAGGCGGTGCGCGCCTATGCCGATGAGGTGCAGGCGGGCCGCTTCCCGGCCGAGGGGCACACCTACCCGCCGCGGTGACAAGGCCATCGCTTCAGAGCGATCACCCTGGGTTTCGGCCGGCCCCAATCGCTGGCGCCCGCCTGCGCAGGCACAGTCCGGCTTGACGAAACGCCCCCCATCGGGCATTGACCGCGCCGGAATTCGGCCGGGGCTTCCCGGCCTTTTGCGTTTCGCCCGCGCTGGCGCCGCCACCAGCGAATCGCCCCTCGACCCGCTTTAGGAGCGCCACGCCATGGCCAAGGCCGTTACCGTCAAGATCCGCCTCGTCTCGACCGCCGACACGGGCTACTTCTACGTCACGAAGAAGAACTCCCGCACGCAGACCGAGAAGATGGTCATGAAGAAGTATGACCCGGTCGCGCGCAAGCACGTCGAGTTCAAGGAAGCCAAGATCAAGTAAGAGAGATCAAGTAAGCCGGTCTCGCCCAAATCCCGGACCCCGACCGCCTTCGGGGCGTGTCGGTGCAGCCGGGGGCGAGATACCAAGCGTCCGCTTCCCTGGGAAGCGATGCGGCAAGGCCGCTCCGGCATCGGGGCGGCTTTTTCGCGTTCCGGCACCCGCTTCCTTGTAGCATCGACCCATCCTCACGGAGTGCTGAAGAATCAGGGCGGCCCGGCGTAACGCTCGCGCAAGCGATCGCGTCTAGGGTCGGCGCATGAACGCCTTGCCCAGCTGCCTCGCTCCGGCCGGTATCGGCCTCACCATTGCCTCGGCCGCCACCGTCCTGGAACGGTCCGGCTACGCGCATTCAGCCGAAATCACCCTGGGGGCCGCCCTGGTGGCGACCGCTCTGGTGGTGTTGCTGCGCTCGGCCCCGGCCTGGTTCCGGGTGAGCTGACGTTCTCGCCGAGGCGTGGCCGGTCGCGGGCTCAGGCGCGGTCGAGCCGGGCGGTCAGCATCCGCACCTTGAGGCGGGGCGAGAACGGCAGGCCCGCCAGCACCCGCTCCCGCCGCACCACATCGCCCGCCCGCGGTCCGCGCGCGCCGACCACGCTCTCTCCTCGCGCGGCGATCCGAGCCGGTAGAGCACCGTATGCCCGTCGCATCCGGCCGAGCGCCATGTCCGGCCGCGCCGTGCCGACGAAGCGGTCGAGGCTGCGGATCCAGCCCTCCGCCGGGATGTCGCCCGGCTCCAGGCACAGCAGCCACTCGCGCCGCGCCGCCCGCGCGCCCGCGCTCCACGGGTTGGCGCCGGGCGGGCGCACGACCAAGGTTGCACCGCTGCCCTCGGCCACCGTCTCCAGCGCGGGGCAGGCCTCCGCCGTCACGATCACCGCGTCGCCCACGAGCCCGGCCGCCACGCCCGCAACGAGTGCGCTCAGCGTGTCGGCGAGGCACTCGATCGCGGCAGGGTCGGCGGATCGCGCCACGTGGATGAGGCCGGAGATCATGGGGGGCGAATACCCGATTTTCCGCCTTCGCAAAGCACTCGTTGCGCTGCCCTCGCCTTCGACGGCCCCGGAGGACGGACAAAGCCCTCACCTGCACGAAACTTGTGCATCCCCGCTTTTCATGTTCGCGCTATGTTCTTATGAAGAACGCGAGCATGGCATGACGGTGGGGTTCGGGGTGGGGAACGGACAGACGCCGCTTCGGGGAAAGCCGACCGGCTTCTCACAAGGCGGTTCCCCGGTCGCGCCGGAGGCACGGCGCGGTCGCGGGGCGACCGCCAACCCGGAGGGGCGCTTCGAGGCGACCCGGCACGAGACCTTCGACGATGGCTGGCCGGGGGAGGCGGAACGTGTCCGGCGTACGGAGGTGACGCCGGAACGCGCCCGCCACATCATCACCCGCAACGCCTCGCCGGACATCTCGTTCGACCGGTCGATCAATCCGTATCGCGGCTGCGAGCACGGCTGCGTCTATTGCTTCGCCCGGCCGAACCACGGCTATGTCGGGCTCTCACCGGGTCTCGATTTCGAGACGCGGCTGTTTTCGAAACCCGATGCGGCCGCCCTGCTGGAGCGCGAGCTGTCGGCGCCGGGCTACCGGCCGCGGACCATCGCGCTCGGTACCGCGACCGACCCCTACCAGCCGATCGAGCGCACGCACGGCATCACCCGCGCCGTGCTGGAGGTTCTAGCCCGGTTCCGCCATCCCGTCGGCATCGTCACGAAGTCGAACCTGATCCTGCGCGACCGCGATCTCCTCGCCGAGATGGCGGCGCAGGGTCTCGTGAAGGTGGCGATCTCCGTGACCACCCTCGATCCGGATCTCGCCCGCCGCATGGAGCCGCGCGCGCCGCATCCGCGCAAGCGCCTGGAGGCGATCCGGAGCCTGAGTGAGGCGGGCGTGCCGGTGATGGCGATCGCTGCACCCGTCATTCCCTCGCTCAACGATCACGAGATCGAGGCGATCCTCGAAGCGGCTCGGACGGCGGGCGCGCGGGAGGCCAACTACGTGCTGCTGCGCCTGCCGCACGAACTCGACGAACTGGTCGGCGACTGGTTCTCGGAGCATTATCCGGGGCGCAAGGCGCACGTCTTCTCCCTGCTGAGCGGGGCCCGCGGCGGCAAGGCCTACGATGCCGCCTTCGGCACCCGCATGATCGGGCAGGGCCCCTATGCCGACCTGATCCGCCGCCGCTTCGCCCTGGCCAAGCGCCGCCTCGGCTATCCGGAAGAACCGGTGCGCCAGACGACGGAGCTGTTTCGCCGGCCGGAGAGGGCAGGGGACCAGCTCGCTTTGTTTTGAGGAGTCTCGGGGGAGGGCGAGCGCATCCCCTCGCCCCGCGTGCGGGGAGACGGCAGCCGAGGGTGAGGGGGCTTGGCCGGAACAGGCTGATCCTGAGCCGCCCCCTCACCGCCGCTGCGGCTGCGCCTCCGCTTCCCATGGGCAAGACGGGGTGGCCATGGGCCTCTCCCCGCGTGCGGGGAGAGGGGGGCTCAACGGGACACGCAGCGATCCAACCGCGTCACGCGTCCGAGAGGGCGCGCGCGGCCTCGAACCGCCCCGTGAAGCTCACCCGGTGGTGCGGGCTGCGACCCTGCGCGGTGAGGCCGGCAAGGTGGGCGGCGGTGCCGTAGCCGGCATTGCGCTCCCAGGCATAGGCCGGGTGGCGCGAGGCCAGACGACGCATGATCTCGTCGCGAACGGTTTTGGCGACGATGGAGGCGGCGGCGATCTGCGGCACGAGGCGGTCTCCGCCGATCACCGGGCGGCAGCCCTGCGTGAGGCCGGGAACCGGATCGCGCCCGTCCACCAGCACGGTCGCGTCGAGCCCGAGGCCCAGGACCGCCCGGCGCATGGCGTCGAGGGTCGCGCCGCGCACGTTCACCCGGTCCACCAGCGCCCGCGAGCCCGCCGCGAGCGAAACCCGCGCATGCGCCCGGATCAGCGGGGTCAGCGCCTCGCGCGCGGCATGGTCCAGGCGCTTGCTGTCGTCGAGCCGGGCCAGGATCTCCGGCGGAAAGGCGACGGGGTCGAACCAGACGGCCGCCACCATTACCGGACCGCACAGGGCCCCGCGCCCGACCTCGTCGCAGCCGATCACCGCCGGATAGGTCGCGGCAAGTGCCGGATCGAAAGGGCGCGGGGCTTTGACGGATTTCGGTCGAAGGGCCATGGCGCGGACCCTCGCATTCTCGCGGTCGCCGGTCATCCCGGGGCGGGTCAAAACCCGGCGGACAAGGGGGACCACACTGAAAAAGTATCCGGCGGCATCCGATCGGTCCCGCCGGAAGGTCGGCGTCGTTCAGCCGGGGCGCGGCAGCGGGGCGCCGCTCGGATGGCGGGCGGAACGCCGAGCCGATCCGGGCGCGTGGGCGGTCGCTATGTTGTCGTAGAACTGGCGGGCGCTCTCGGCCCAGGTGTAGCGCATCGCCTCCGCCCGGCAGCGCTCTCGCGGGATCGCGAGCGCGGCGAGCGCTGCCGTGCGCAAGTCCGCGTCGAGGGCGCCCGCGCCGGTGCCACCGATCACGTCAAGGGGCCCGGTCACGGGATAGGCCGCCACCGGCAGGCCCGAGGCGAGCGCTTCTAGCAGGACGATGCCGAAGGTGTCGGTCAGGCTCGGAAACACGAAGGCGTCGGCGCTGGCATAGACCCGCGCCAGCGCCTCGCCGGTGAGCGCACCGAGGAAATGCGAGTCCGGCGCCAGCGCCTCGAGCCGCGCCCGATCCGGCCCGTCGCCGACCACGACCTTTGAGCCCGGCAGGTCGAGGCTGAGGAAGGCGGCGAGGTTCTTCTCGACCGCGAGCCGGCCGACCGAGAGGAAGATCGGCCGCGGCAGATCGCGCAACGGGCCGGCTTCTGTCTCTTCATCGCGGGGGCGAAAAAGGTCGGTATCGACGCCGCGGGTCCAGCGCATCAGGTGGGTGAAGCCGCGCCCGGCCAGTTCCCGTTCGAGAGAGGGCGTGCTGACCATGGTGCCGCTCGCCGCGGCGTGGAAGCGGCGCAGCCACGCATAGCTCCAGGCCTCCGGCACGGGGGCGCGGGCGGCGAGGTATTCGGGAAAGCGGGTGTGGTAGCTCGTGGTGAAAGCCTGCCCCCGTGACAGGCAGGCGGCGCGCACCGCGTGGCCGATCGGCCCTTCGGTGGCGATGTGCACATGGGTCGGCGCGAGCCGCTTCCAGCGCGACAGCACCCGGCCGCGGGTGACCAGCGAGAGCCGGATCTCGCGGTAGCCCGGCATCGGCAGGGAGGGGAAGTCGGCCGGCGTCAGCATCAGCGCCTCGACGCCGAGGCCGGCGGCGGCCTCGGCCATGCGCTCCACGGAGCGCACCACGCCGTTGACCTGCGGGTGCCACGCATCGGTGGCGAGCAGCAGCCTCATGCGGGTCTCGTGTGTGGGGGAAAGGTCAGGCGACGGCGCGTCGGATTTCGGGCTCGAAGCTCTCCGCCGCACGGCGCTCGCGCAGCAGGGTCGGGTAGTGCAGCACCTCCATGCGGCCGTCGTAATGCTCGACGATGCCGGTGCAGGATTCCACCCAATCGCCGGTGTTGAGGTAGGTCAGCCCCTCGACCTCGCGGTGGGCCGCGTGGTGGATGTGGCCGCAGATCACCCCGTCCGCGCCCTGGCGCCGGGCTTCCGTGGCGAGGAAGGTCTCGAACTGGCCGATGAAGTTGACTGCGTTCTTCACCTTGAGCTTCGCCCAGGCCGAGAGCGACCAGTAGGCGAGGCCGAGGCGACGCCGCACCCGGTTGACCACGGTGTTGACCGCGAGCGCCGAGGTGTAGGCCCAGTCGCCCAGATGCGCGAGCCACTTGGAGTGGCGCACCACCATGTCGAACTGGTCGCCGTGGATGACGAGGTAGCGCTTGCCGTCGGCCGCGACGTGGACCCGGCTGTCGGCGATCTCGATGCCGCCGAAGGTCATGCCGATATAGTCGCGCAGGAACTCGTCGTGGTTGCCCGGCACGTAGACGACATGGGCGCCTTTCCGCACCTTGCGCAGCAGCTTCTGCACCACGTCGTTATGCGCCTGCGGCCAGTACCAGCCCGAGCGGAGCTGCCAACCGTCGACGATGTCGCCGACGAGGTAGATCGTGTCGGCATCGACGTCGCGCAGGAAGTCGAGCAGCAGGGCCGCCTGGCAGCCCTTGGTGCCGAGATGCAGATCGGACAGGAAGAGCGTCCGAACGCGGATGGTCGATTCCGGATCTTGGGACACGGGCGCCTCCGGCTCCTCACAACCGCATCGCGATGCGGGAGAGCCAAATCGCATTCCGATCTCAGTTTGATGACGGCGGGGTGCATCAACCTGCCCCGCTTCCGCGCTCCGGCCGGCCTTTCCCGGTTTCGGGCATCGCGCCCGCCCACGGCGTGCCGCAGACCCCGCCCGCGGCCGGCGCATACGAAAATCTTTTTGTTTTTCAGTTCAGTTTTTTCCGTTTTCCATTCCCCGGCGGGGGAGGCATAACGGCAGCCAAGGTCATCCGCCGTGCGTGCCTCGTGCATGCGCGGCAGCACCCGGCAGAGGTGTGGGAATGGCCGCGACGGATGGGAGCGCTGGACACGCAGCAGGAGCGCGCTTGAATGCGGCGCTGGGCTGACGCATCGAGGGTTCTGTCCTTTGGAGGCGACCGGCGCGGCTGCACGCGCCGCGACGCGGGCGGCACGACGGCCGCTTCGCCGCTCCGGGACGGTCAACGATCCGACATCGCAGTGGTACGGTCCCGGCCGGCGGAAGGCATCTTTGCGCGCGGCCTTGCGGCGGGACTGAACGACGTTTCGCGGCGGGCTTGCGCCCGCCATCAGGATCGGGCGGGATCGCGGCCGCGAAGGGCCGCTCTGCCCAGAACGACTTAATTGGAGGAAATTCTCATGGCGGCAACGAGACGTCCGGGACGCAACCACCTGTTCGTTCCCGGCCCGACCAACATCCCGGACCGGGTGATGCGCGCCATGTCGGTGCAGTCCGAGGATCACCGCTCGGTCGATTTCCCGTCGCTGACGAAGCCGCTGTTCGAGGACACCAAGAAGGTGTTCGGCTCGACCGAAGGCACGATCTTCCTGTTCCCGGCCTCCGGCACGGGCATCTGGGAATCGGCGCTGAGCAACACGCTCGCCCGCGGCGACAAGGTGCTGGCCGCCCGCTTCGGTCAGTTCAGCCACCTCTGGATCGACATGGCCCAGCGCCTCGGCCTGGACGTGATCGTCCAGGAAGAGGAGTGGGGCACCGGCGCCAAGCCCGAGAAGATCGAGGAGGCCCTGCGCGCCGACAAGAACCATGAGATCAAGGCCGTCATGGTGGTCCATAACGAGACCGCGACCGGCGTGACCTCCAACATCGGCGCCGTGCGCAAGGCGATCGACGCCGCCGGCCACCCGGCCCTGCTGTTCGTGGACGGCGTGTCGTCCATCGGCTCGCTGCCCTTCAAGGCCGACGAGTGGAAGGTCGATTGCGCCATCGCCGGCTCCCAGAAGGGCCTGATGCTACCCGCCGGCCTCGGCGTGCTCTGCGTCAGCCAGAAGGCGCTCAAGGCTGCCGAGGGCCAGTCCGGCCGCAACGACCGGCTCGCCCGCGTCTACTTCGACTGGGAAGACCAGAAGAAGCAGAACCCGACCGGCTACTTCCCCTACACCCCGCCGCTGCCGCTCCTCTACGGCCTGCGCGAGGCGCTCGCCTGCCTGTTCGAGGAAGGCCTGGAGAACGTCTACCACCGCCACGCCGTGCTCGGTGAGGCGACCCGCCAAGCCGTCGCGGCCTGGGGCTTGAAGACCTGCGCCAAGTCGCCGGAGTGGAACTCCGACACCGTCACTGCCATCCTGGCGCCCGAAGGTGTGGATGCGGCCAAGATCATCAAGCACGCCTATGTGCGCTACAACCTCGCCCTCGGCGCCGGCCTGTCCCAGGTCGCGGGCAAGGTGTTCCGCATCGGCCACGTCGGTGACCTGAACGAACTCTCGCTGCTCGGCGCGATCGCCGGTGCCGAGATGTCGCTCATCGACAACGGCGTGAACGTGACCCCCGGTTCGGGTGTCGCCGCCGCCTCCAGCTACCTGCGCGAGAACCCCCTCGCCAAGGCCTGAATTTTGGTGAGCGGCGCCGGTTCCAACGGCGCCGCTTCCGCCAAGTAGAGAAGGGCGCCCCGCGGACGATCCGGCTTGCCGGACCTTGCGCGGGAGACGCTTCGAGACAGTGAGGAAACGGGGCCGGCGTTACGCCCGCCGGTCGATCCGGAAGGGGTCCAGAATGACAAAGAAAGTCGTCTTCCTCGATCGCGAGTCGCTCGACGCGACCGTGCGCGAATTCAACTTCCCGCACGAGTACAAGGAATACGAGTCGACCTGGACGCCGGAGGAGATCGTCGAGCGCCTTCAGGGCGCCGAGATCGCGCTCATCAACAAGGTGCCGATGCGCGCCGACACGCTGAAGCAGCTTCCCGACCTGAAGCTGATCGCGGTGGCCGCCACGGGCACGGACGTCGTCGACAAGGCTGCTGCCAAGGCGCAGGGCATCACCGTCGTCAACATCCGCAACTACGCCTTCAACACCGTGCCCGAGCACGTGGTCGGGCTGATGTTCGCCCTGCGCCGGGCGATCGTCCCCTACGCGAATTCCGTGCGCCGGGGGGATTGGAACAAGTCGAAGCAGTTCTGCTACTTCGATTACCCGATCTACGACATCGCCGGCTCGACGCTCGGCATCATCGGCTACGGCGCGCTCGGCAAGTCGATCGCCAAGCGGGCGGAAGCCCTCGGCATGAAGGTGCTGGCCTTCGACGTGTTCCCCCAGGATGGGCTCGTGGATCTCGATACGATCCTGACCCAGTCCGACGTCATCACGCTGCA
Source organism: Methylorubrum extorquens (assembly GCF_024169925.1). Lineage (NCBI taxonomy): Bacteria > Pseudomonadati > Pseudomonadota > Alphaproteobacteria > Hyphomicrobiales > Methylobacteriaceae > Methylorubrum > Methylorubrum extorquens. The sequence continues at coordinate 4,219,744 of NZ_JALJXF010000001.1, read as the reverse complement.
CGTGCCGCTGACCCCCGACACCAAGAACATGATCGGGGCCGAGCAGCTCAAGAAGATGAAGAAGTCCGCGATCCTCATCAACACCGCCCGCGGCGGGCTGGTGGACGAGGCGGCCCTGCTCCAGGCGCTCAAGGACGGCACCATCGGCGGCGCCGGCTTCGACGTGGTGGCCCAGGAGCCGCCGAAGGACGGCAACATCCTGTGCGACGCCGACCTGCCGAACCTGATCGTCACGCCCCACGTGGCCTGGGCGAGCAAGGAGGCGATGCAGATCCTCGCCGACCAGCTCGTGGACAACGTCGAGGCCTACGTCGCGGGCAAGCCGCAGAACGTCGTAGAGGCGTGAGTGGCTGCGGCGCCAAACGGGGCCGCGCTATGAGAAACATCTCAGGGGCGAGGACGATCGGGGCCGGATGGCCCTGGGCTTATCCTCCCTACGGACGTGCCGCGTGACCCGTCACGGCGGCCCATGAACAACCGGCCAGAGGAATCATGTCCAAGAAGCTGCTCTTCCAGTTCGACACCGATGCCGCCCCGAGCGTGTTCGACGTCGTCGTCGGCTACGACGGCGGTGCCGACCACATCGCCGGCTACGGCAACGTCACGCCCGAGAATGTCGGCGCCTATGTCGACGGCACGATCTACACCCGCGGCGGTAAAGAGAAGCAGTCGACGGCGATCTTCGTCGGCGGCGGCGACATGGCCGCTGGCGAGCGGGTGTTCGAGGCGGTGAAGAAGCGCTTCTTCGGACCGTTCCGCGTCTCCTGCATGCTGGACTCGAACGGCTCCAACACGACCGCCGCGGCGGGCGTGGCGCTCGTCGTCAAGGCGGCGGGTGGCTCGGTGAAGGGCAAGAAAGCCGTGGTGCTCGCGGGCACCGGCCCGGTCGGCATGCGCTCCGCGGCGCTGCTGGCCGGCGAGGGCGCCGAGGTCGTGCTGTGCGGGCGCAAGCTCGACAAGGCGCAGGCCGCGGCCGATTCCGTGAACAAGCGCTTCAAGGTGAACGTCACCGCGGCCGAGACGCCGGACGACGCCTCGCGCTCGGAAGCGGTGAAAGGCGCCCATCTCGTCTTCGCCGCCGGCGCGATCGGCCTCGAATTGCTGCCGCAGGCGACTTGGCAGAACGAAGCCTCGATCGAGATCGTGGCCGACTACAACGCCCAGCCGCCGCTCGGCATCGGTGGCATCGACGCGACCGACAAGGGCAAGGAGTACGGCGGGAAGCGCGCCTTCGGTGCGCTCGGCATCGGCGGCCTGAAGCTCAAGCTGCACCGCGCCTGCATCGCCAAGCTGTTCGAGTCGAGCGAGGGCGTCTTCGACGCCGAGGAGATCTACAAGCTCGCCAAGGAAATGGCCTGACGGCTTCATAGCCTAGGACATCGTCCCGAAAATGGTTGCCGTCTTTCGGGACGATGCAAAAACAAGAACTTGAGGTGGCGCCGGCCTTCGGCGCCACCTCGGTGAATCAACAAGAACCGACAGGGGAGGGACCCATGGCCGCGAACGAGACGATCGAAACATTCCTCGACGGGCTCGCCAGCTCGGCTCCCACCCCCGGCGGCGGCGGGGCCGCCGCGATCTCCGGCGCCATGGGCGCGGCGCTGGTCTCGATGGTGTGCAACCTCACCATCGGCAAGAAGAAATACGTCGAGGTCGAGGCCGACCTGAAGCAGGTGCTGGAGAAGTCGGAAGGCTTGCGCCGCACGCTCACCGGCATGATCGCCGACGATGTGGAAGCCTTCGATGCGGTGATGGGCGCCTACGGGCTGCCGAAGAACACCGACGAGGAGAAGGCCGCCCGCGCCGCGAAGATCCAGGAGGCGCTCAGGACGGCGACCGACGTGCCGCTCGCCTGCTGCCGCGTCTGCCGCGAGGTGATCGATCTGGCCGAGATCGTCGCCGAAAAGGGCAATCTCAACGTCATCTCCGATGCCGGCGTCGCCGTGCTCTCGGCCTATGCCGGCCTGCGCTCGGCCGCGCTCAACGTCTACGTCAACGCCAAGGGCCTCGACGACCGCGCCTTTGCCGAGGAGCGACTGAAGGAGCTGGAAGGCCTGCTAGCCGAGGCGGGCGCGCTCAACGAGCGGATCTACGAGACTGTGAAGGCCAAGGTGAACTGAGCCGTTCGCGCCCCTGCCATCCTCGCGAGTGAGCGCGGGGCGATCCAGGGGCGCGACGTGTCCGGACGGGGCTCAAGCCCGCGATTGCGTCGGCTCCGCTTCAACAGAGCGGATGCGCATATCCTCGGCCCGACCCTGTGCCTTATCCTGAGGTGCCGCGAAGCGGCCTCGAAGGATCCTCCCGGGATCGCGTGGCCGCCGGACGATCCGTCGTCTCAGGCGGAGGCGGATGAGACGAGCCTTGTTATGCTCCGTCCCCGCACCGGACGATTCGCAGTTGAGAAGCCCGCTAAGTCTCTGACGGGCAAGCAAACTGAAGCACTACAAAAGAAAAAATTGAGAGCTGACCCGCTTCCCGAAAAGTAATTTTTCCGCGAAGGTCAGCCCAACAAAAACGACGGAAACGCGAAGGAGGTCTCGATGGACGTTCACGAGTACCAAGCCAAGGAGCTGCTCGCGAGCTTCGGGGTCGCCGTCCCGAAGGGCGCCGTGGCCTTCAGCCCGGATCAGGCGGTCTATGCGGCGACCGAGCTCGGCGGCTCGTTCTGGGCGGTGAAGGCCCAGATTCATGCCGGCGCCCGCGGCAAGGCGGGCGGGATCAAGCTCTGCCGCACCTACAACGAAGTGCGCGATGCCGCCCGCGACCTGCTGGGCAAGCGCCTCGTCACGCTCCAGACCGGCCCCGAGGGCAAGCCGGTGCAGCGCGTCTACATCGAGACCGCCGATCCGTTCGAGCGCGAACTCTATCTCGGCTACGTGCTGGACCGGAAGGCCGAGCGCGTCCGCGTCATCGCCTCTCAGCGCGGCGGCATGGACATCGAGGAGATCGCCGCCAAGGAGCCCGAGGCGCTGATCCAGGTCGTGGTCGAACCGGCGGTGGGCCTGCAGCAGTTCCAGGCCCGCGAGATCGCGTTCCAGCTCGGCCTCAACATCAAGCAGGTCTCGGCCGCGGTGAAGACCATCATGAACGCCTACCGGGCGTTCCGCGACTGCGACGGCACCATGCTGGAGATCAACCCGCTCGTCGTCACCAAGGACGACCGGGTTCTGGCGCTCGATGCCAAGATGTCCTTCGACGACAACGCCCTGTTCCGCCGCCGCAACATCGCGGACATGCACGATCCGTCCCAGGGCGATCCCCGCGAGGCCCAGGCCGCCGAGCACAATCTCAGCTATATCGGCCTTGAGGGCGAGATCGGCTGCATCGTCAACGGCGCGGGTCTGGCCATGGCGACCATGGACATGATCAAGCACGCGGGCGGTGAGCCGGCGAACTTCCTCGATGTCGGCGGCGGTGCTTCGCCCGACCGTGTCGCCACGGCCTTCCGCCTCGTCCTGTCGGACCGCAACGTGAAGGCGATCCTCGTCAACATCTTCGCCGGCATCAACCGCTGCGACTGGGTCGCGGAGGGTGTGGTGAAGGCCGCGCGCGAGGTGAAGATCGACGTGCCGCTGGTGGTGCGGCTCGCCGGCACGAACGTCGATGAGGGCAAGAAGATCCTCGCCGAGAGCGGGCTCGACCTCATCACCGCCGACACCCTTACGGAAGCCGCGCGCAAGGCTGTCGAAGCCTGCCACGGCGCCAAGCACTGACGAACGGGGGAGGAATCACGCCATGAGCATTCTCATCGACGAGAAGACCCCGATCATCGTCCAGGGTATCACGGGCGACAAGGGTACCTTCCACGCCAAGGAAATGATCGCCTACGGCTCCAACGTCGTCGGCGGCGTCACGCCGGGCAAGGGCGGCAAGACCCATTGCGGCGTGCCGGTGTTCAACACCGTCAAGGAGGCCGTGGAGGCGACCGGCGCCACCACTTCGATCACCTTCGTGGCGCCCCCCTTCGCGGCGGACGCGATCATGGAGGCGGCCGATGCCGGGCTCAAGCTCGTCTGCTCGATCACCGACGGCATCCCCGCTCAGGACATGATGCGGGTGAAACGCTACCTCCGGCGCTATCCCAAGGAGAAGCGCACGATGGTGGTGGGCCCGAACTGCGCGGGCATCATTTCGCCCGGCAAGTCGATGCTCGGCATCATGCCCGGCCACATCTACCTGCCCGGCAAGGTCGGCGTCATCTCCCGCTCCGGCACGCTGGGCTACGAGGCCGCCGCGCAGATGAAGGAACTCGGTATCGGCATCTCGACCTCCGTCGGCATCGGCGGCGATCCGATCAACGGCTCCTCCTTCCTCGACCATCTCGCGCTGTTCGAGCAGGATTCCGAGACGGAAGCGGTGCTGATGATCGGCGAGATCGGCGGTCCGCAGGAGGCCGAGGCCTCGGCCTGGATCAAGGAGAACTTCTCCAAGCCCGTGATCGGCTTCGTGGCCGGGCTGACGGCTCCGAAGGGCCGCCGCATGGGGCATGCCGGCGCGATCATCTCGGCCACCGGCGACAGCGCTGCGGAGAAGGCCGAGATCATGCGCTCCTATGGCCTGACCGTGGCGCCCGATCCGGGCTCCTTCGGCAGCACCGTGGCCGACGTGCTTGCCCGCGCGGCCTGAGGCACTCTCCGTCGGCGGCGCTTCTCCTGTCCAACGCCTCACCCTGAGGTGCCGCGACGCGGCCGCGAAGGGTCCTCCAGATCGCGGGCGATTCCTGGACGACCCTTCGAGGCTTCCGCTTCGCTCCAGCACCTCAGGATGAGGGTGAGGGTTGGGGCAAACGAGCACGAGGTCTCCATTCCGGCCTGCGGGGAGGAAGCGCCCCGACGATCGACTCAATCCGCCCGCCCGAAGGCATCAGCCTGCGGAACTCCGAAAAGAACCTCGCCAGGGGGGATCCCATGACCAAGATGCTGCACGCCCGGCCGTCAGCCGCGACCGACACGACCTTCGCGCCGCCGGTCATCACCGGCACGGCCACCGAGGACGCCCTCGAGATCTTGTTCCACGCCCTGCTCGACGTGGCCCGCCGCCACGATCCCGAGCTGGAGGACGTGCTGCACGGCCGCGCCGACATCTCGTCCTTCACGCCGGAGATGCTGGCCCGCGCGCTCCAGGTGCAGGGCATCTGGTTTCAGCTCGTCTCGATCGCCGAGCAGAACGCGGCCATGCGCCGCCGCCGCCATGTCGAGCGCGACCAGGGTCGCGAGGCGCTGAACGGCTCCTTCGCCAAGGTGCTGGCCGAGGCCTCCGCCCGGGGCATCGGCCCGCAGCAGATCCACGCGCTGCTGAAAGACCTGCGCATCCGCCCGACCATCACGGCGCACCCCACCGAGGGTAAGCGCGTGACGGTGCTGGAGAAGCTGCGCCGCATCTACCTCGTCCTGCGCGAGCTGGAACTGCCGCGCTGGACCGAGCGCGAGCGCAACGGCCTCATGAACGAGCTGCGCGACCAGATCGAGCTGATCTGGATGACGGGCGAGCTGCATCTGGAGAAGGCCACCGTCGAGCGCGAGGTCGCCTGGGGCCTGCACTTCTTCGACGAGACCCTGTTCGAGATGCTGCCCGAGGTGCTGCTCTCGTTGGAGGAGAGCCTCGCGCAGTACTATCCCGACGAGACCTTCGAGGTGCCGCCGTTCTTCCAGTTCGGAAGCTGGATCGGCGGCGACCGCGACGGCAACCCCTACGTGACCGCCAGCGTGACCCGCGAGACGCTTCAGCGCAACGCGCTGGCGAGCTTGCGCCGCTACCGCGACGGCATCACCCATCTCGGCCGGGTGCTGTCGATCACCGAGCGCTCGCTGCCGGTGCCGGAGACCTTCGGCCGCGAACTGGCGCACATGCTGGCCGAGTCCGGCGACGCGCGGGCGATCGCCAGCCGCAATCCCGGCGAGGCCTATCGCCAGTTCCTCTCCTGCGTGCTGCGCAAGCTCGAAGCGACGATCGCCCGCAACAAGGGCGCCCGCTCGGTTGGGCCGGATTATCCGAGCGCCGATGGGCTCATCAACGACCTGCGGACCCTGGAGAGGGGGCTGGCCGACGCCAAGTGCGGCGCGCTCGCCACCGACATCGTGCGGCCCGTGCGGCGGATGGTCGAGATCTTCCGCTTCTCCACCGTGAGGCTCGACCTGCGCGAGAACTCGACCCGCACCACCCGGACGCTGCACGCGCTGTGGAAGCTGCGCAACGGCGACCGCGAGCCGCCGGAGCTGGACTCGCCGGCCTGGAAGGAATGGCTGCTCACCGAGCTCGCCCGCCCGCGCACGCCCGAAACCTCGTTCGAGGATTTCGCCGACCGTCTGCCCGACGATGCGCGCGAGACGCTTGCCACCTTCGCCCTGGTCGGCGAGATGCGCGACACCCTCGACCGCGAAGCCTTCGGCGCCTTCATCCTGTCGATGACGCGCTCCACCGTCGACGTGCTCGGTGCCTACCTGCTCGCCAAGGAGGCCGGCATCTTCCTCGACGCGACGGGGACCGAGATCTGCCCGCTGCCGATCGTGCCCCTGTTCGAGACCATCGACGACCTGCGCGCCGCCCCGGCCATCATGAAGGAGCTGCTCGGCATCCCCGTGGTGCGCCGCTCCACCCGCTGGCAGGGCGGGGTGCAGGAAGTGATGATCGGCTACTCCGATTCCAACAAGGACGGCGGCTTCATCGCCTCGAACTGGGAACTCTACAAGGCGCAGGTGCGGCTGACGACGCTCGGCAACCATCTCGGCGTGCCGATCGCCTTCTTCCACGGCCGCGGCGGTTCGGTGAGCCGCGGCGGCGTGCCGACCCATCGCGGCATCGCCGCCCAGCCTCCGGGCTCGATCCAGGGCCGCTTCCGCATCACCGAGCAGGGCGAGGTCGTCTCGTTCAAGTACGCCAACCGCGGCACGGCGGCCTACCAGATGGAGCTGCTGGCGGCTTCGGTGTTCGAGCACGCCCTGCTTTCGGAGGGCACCGGTAATGGCTCGGGCAACGGCTCGCGCGCCGAATTCGACGATGCGCTCGAAGCGCTCTCGGGCGCCTCGCGCGCGGCCTATGTCAACCTGCTCCAGGCCGATGGGTTGGTGGACTACTTCCAGGCGGCAAGCCCGCTCGACGAGATCTCGCTGCTCAACATCGGCTCGCGCCCGGCCCGGCGCTTCGGCGCCAAGTCGCTCTCGGACCTGCGCGCGATCCCCTGGGTGTTCGCGTGGTCGCAGAACCGGCACGTCATCACCGGCTGGTACGGCGTCGGATCGGGGCTGAAGAGCTTCATCGACGTCCGCGGCGAGGCGGGCGAAGCCCTGCTCAAGCGCCTGTTCCGGGATTGCCGGGTGTTCCGCCTCGTCCTCGACGAGGTCGAGAAGACCCTGCTGATGGTCGATCTCGAGATCGCCCGCGACTATGCCGGCCTCGTCGAGGACGAGAGCATCCGCGCGCGCATCTTCGGGATGATCGAGGCGGAATATGCGCTGACACGGGAAATGGTCCTGCGGGTGTCCGGCGACAGCGAACTCGCCCAGCGCTTCCCGCAATTCAGTGAGCGCCTGCGCGGGCGGCTGCCGACCATCAATCAGGTCAGCCGCGAACAGGTCGAGCTGCTGCGCCGCTACCGCAACGAGGCCGACGAGGACAAGCGCGAGGCGGTGAAGTCCGCGCTGTTGCTGTCGATCAACTGCATCGCAGTCGGCTTCGGCGCGACTGGATAATGCATACAATCTCGGCGACGTGTTCCGGGCCCGGCTGGACGGCCGGCCCGGACGCGCGAGATAAACCATCGTCACGAAAGGTCGCCGCCGGCTTTCGGAAAACGACGATGCACTTCAAGTGCGGCACGCGACGCCAGAGCGTGACCGCGCAGACGACAAGACGGTCTCACAGAACGGAGGATTCCCGATGAGCTTCACCCTGATCCAGCAGGCCACCCCGCGCCTGCACCGCTCCGAACTCGCGGTTCCCGGCTCCAACCCGACCTTCATGGAGAAGTCGGCCGCCTCGAAGGCCGACGTGATCTTCCTCGACCTTGAGGACGCGGTTGCGCCCGACGACAAGGAGCAGGCCCGCAAGAACATCATCCAGGCCCTGAACGACCTGGATTGGGGCAACAAGACCATGATGATCCGCATCAACGGTCTCGACACCCACTACATGTACCGGGACGTCGTCGACATCGTGGAGGCCTGCCCGCGCCTCGACATGATCCTGATCCCCAAGGTCGGCGTGCCGGCGGACGTCTACGCCATCGACGTGCTGACGACGCAGATCGAGCAGGCCAAGAAGCGCGAGAAGAAGATCGGCTTCGAGGTGCTGATCGAGACCGCGCTCGGCATGGCCAATGTCGAGGCGATTGCGACCTCGTCGAAGCGCCTCGAGGCGATGTCCTTCGGTGTGGCCGACTACGCCGCCTCCACCCGCGCCCGCTCCACTGTGATCGGCGGCGTCAACGTCGATTACAGCGTGCTCACGGACAAGGACGAGGCCGGCAACCGCCAGACCCACTGGCAGGACCCGTGGCTGTTCGCCCAGAACCGCATGCTAGTCGCCTGCCGCGCCTACGGCCTGCGCCCGATCGACGGCCCGTTCGGCGACTTCTCCGATCCGGATGGCTACACCTCGGCGGCCCGCCGCTGCGCCGCGCTCGGCTTCGAGGGCAAGTGGGCGATCCACCCCTCGCAGATTGATCTCGCCAACGAGGTGTTCACCCCCTCCGAGGCCGAGGTCACCAAGGCCCGCCGCATCCTGGAAGCCATGGAAGAGGCCGCCAAGGCCGGCCGCGGCGCCGTCTCCCTCGACGGCCGCCTGATCGACATCGCCTCGATCCGCATGGCCGAGGCGCTGATCCAGAAGGCCGACGCGATGGGCGGCAAGTAAGCTCTTCACATGATCGACGGAGGATGGCCGGGTTCGCCCGGCCATTTTCTTTTGTGGGGGCCGGCATTCAGGCGCGGCCGTTCCACTCGTCTGATACGGTTTCTGCTTGATCCAAGCGGAAACAGGATCAGCCAGCCCGCGCGGCGACTGAGGAGGGTACCCCATCGCGCCAGCGCGATGGGATCCCGCCGAAGCCCAAATCCGCTATCCCGAAGGGATCGACCGGATTTGGTATGCACTGGCATCGACAGGCAGAGCCAGGAGCCCAGCGGCGCAACCGGCCAGAGCCGCACGGCTGACCCCGCCAAGCTGAGCCCCAGCACGCCCCGCCTCGACGGAAGCGAAAGCGCCGCGCCACCGTCGTCATTCGCCGATGCGCCGCTAACTATGCCGACGGGCACTGTTCCGCTCGATGTTCACATCCCGAGAGGCTCGCATGACCGCGTTCGATGCCGACCTGCGGAGCCTTTCGGCTCAGACGACTCTGTCGCGGCGCACTGTGATCGCCACGAGCCTCGCCACCGGCTTCGCGCTCGCGGCGCAGCCCGTCGCGGCACAGACCACCATCACCACGGATACGAGCGGGCTGATCGCGGGCGAGGTGAAGATCCCGACAGGGGACGGCGAGATCCCCGCCTACCGGGCGATGCCGAGCGAGGGCGGACCCTTTCCGACGATCCTGGTCGTGCAGGAAATCTTCGGGGTCCACGAACACATCAAGGACGTATGCCGCCGCTTGGCCAAGCTCGGGTATGTCGCCCTGGCGCCCGAACTCTATGCCCGGCAGGGCGACGTCTCCGGGCTCACGAACATTCAGCAGATCGTGAGCGAGGTCGTCTCCAAGGTACCTGACGCTCAAGTGATGGGCGACCTCGACGCGGCGGTCGCCTACGCCAAGGGGACGGGCAAGGCCGACACGGCCCGCCTCGGCATCACCGGTTTCTGCTGGGGCGGGCGCATCACTTGGCTCTACGCCGCGCACAATTCGAGCGTGAAAGCGGGCGTGGCGTGGTACGGGCGGCTCGTCGGCGACAGCTCGGCGCTGACGCCGAAGCACCCGGTCGATGTCGCCGCCGACCTCAAAGCGCCGGTGCTCGGCCTCTACGGCGGGGCCGACCAAGGCATCCCGGTCGCGACGATCGACCGGATGAAGGAGGCCTGCCGCGCCGCCGGCAAGACCTGCGAATTCATCGTCTTTCCCGATGCCCCGCACGCCTTCCATGCCGATTACCGTCCGAGCTACCGAGCGGAGCCGGCGCGGGACGGCTGGAAGCGGCTGCAGGACTGGTTCCGGCAGCACGGTGTGGCTTGAGGCCGATGGCGCCTCGCTCCAGGCCGGAGCGAGGCGCCGGACTTACTTGTCGTACTTGATGTAGGCGAAGCGCGGATCAGTCGGCGTGCCTTCCAGCCCGGCGCCTTCCGTGCCCGGCTGCCAGCCCACCACCTCCTCGATCTTCCGGGCCAGGGCAAAATCCTTCTCGGTGATGCCCTTGGCGGCGTGGTTCATCAGCCGCACCTCGACCCAGGCGTAGGATGCGGTGAGGTCGGGGTGGTGCCACGCGGCTTCCGCCAGATGGCCCACGGTGTTGATCACCATCAGCGTGCTCTTCCACGAAGCGGTCTTATAGGTTCGCCGGATCCAGCCATCCTCCAGCCGCCATTCCGGCAGCTCTTCCTTGAGTCGCCGCTCGACCGTGGCGTCGTCGAGGACGCCTTCACGCGCTTGAGTCATCGTTACCCTCCCTCGAAGAGGGCGAAAACCTGCTTCGGGACCGGCGCGCGCGCAAGCTCAGGATCGCAGAGATCGGACGCTTGCATGTCGCAGCGGAAACGCCAGGGCCGGCTGTGGACGGGGCGGGAGCGATTCCCTATTAAAAAATTCAACAGAAACTGTCCGCCTCCGCCGGGGACGGAACGGCCTGACCGATAATTCATGAGGACGCCCATGCTGTCACGGCGCGGAATGCTCGCGACGGCGGCTCTGTCGCTGGCGGCGGCGCTGCCGATGGGGCGCCGCGCGCAGGCAGCGGGCGAGACGTTCCGGCTCGGCGTACTGCCCTTCGGCACCGCGGCCTGGGAGGCTGCGATCATCAAGGCGCGTGGCCTCGACGCGGCCAACGGCTTCACCCTCGATATCGTCAAGCTCGCCGGCAACGACGCCGCCCGCATCGCCTTCCTCGGCGGACAGGTCGACGCCATCGTCGGCGACCTGATCTTCGCCGCCCGCCTCGGCAACGAGGGGCGGGGCGTGCGCTTCTCGCCCTACTCCACCACCGAGGGCGCGCTGATGGTGCCTGCCGGAAGCCCGATCACGGATCTGAAGGGGCTCTCGGGCAAGCGGCTCGGGGTGGCGGGCGGCGCGCTCGATAAGAACTGGATCCTGCTGCGGGCACAGGGCCGTGAGACGGCGGGGCTCGACCTCGAGAACGTGGCGCAGGTCGCCTACGGGGCGCCGCCGCTTCTGGCGCAGAAGCTGGAGACCGGCGAACTCGACGCGGCCCTGCTCTACTGGCAGTTCTGCGCCCGCCTCGAAGCCAAGGGCTTCAAGCGGCTGATCTCGGCCGACGACGTGATGCGGGCTTTCGGCGCCAAGGGTGCCGTCTCGCTGATCGGCTATCTCTACGAGGGCCACACCGTGGCCGACCGGGGTGAGGTGGTGCGGGGCTTTGCCCGCGCCTCGTCCGCCGCCAAGGACGCGCTCGCCAACGAGCCGGCCCTGTGGGAGACGGTCCGCCCGCTGATGGCGGCGGAGGACGACGCCACCTTCGCCACGCTCAAGCGCGACTTCCTCGCCGGCATCCCCCGCCGGACCATCGCCGCCGAGCGCGCGGACGGCGAGCGCATCTATGCGGCCCTCGACCGGCTCGCGGGTGCGCAACTCCTCGGCGTCGGCAAGAGCCTGCCGCCGGACCTCTATCTCGACGCCTCGGGCAACGGCTGAAGAGGCGCGATGACGGTCCTGGTCCGCTGACCCTGCGCATGGCCCTGCTCGCGCGCCTCCTCTCCCTCGCCGTCCTCCTCGCCCTGTGGCAGGGCGTCTCCGTTTATGCCGACACGCGGACTTTGCCGACGCCGAGCGCGGTGTTCGCGTTCATCCTGCGCGAGGCGCAGAGCGGCAGCCTGTTCTACAATGTCGGCGTCACGCTCGCCCGCGTCGCGATCTCGTTCGTGATCGCCATGAGCCTCGGTGTGCTGCTCGGCATCGCGCTCGGCCGCTCGCGCCTTGCCGACCGGCTGCTCGATACGCCGCTTCTCGTCGTCCTCAACACGCCGGCCCTCGTCATCACGGTGCTGGCCTATGTCTGGCTCGGGCTGACCGAGACCGCGGCCATCGTCGCGGTGGCGCTCAACAAGCTTCCGAACGTCGCCGTCATCATGCGTGAGGGCGCCCGCGGTCTCGATCCGGGGTTGGAGGAGATGGCGACGACCTATCGCTTCGACCGGCGGACCTGGATCGCCCATGTGCTGCTGCCGCAACTCCAGCCCTTCATGGTGGCGGCAGCGCGCTCCGGCATCTCGCTCGCCTGGAAGATCGTGCTGGTGGTGGAACTGCTGGGGCGTCCCAACGGGGTCGGCTTTGCGATCAACTACTACTTCACCCTCTTCGACGTCACCGCGGTGATCGGCTACAGCCTCGTCTTCATGAGCGTGATGCTCGCCCTCGATGCGCTCCTCCTCCAGCCCCTCGATGCCCATGTCCGCCGCTGGCGTTGAGTCCGCCTCCGGCGCTGAACCCGGCGCCGGGTCGGCGCCGCTGCTGACGGTGCGCGTGGACCGCAAGGTTTACCGCAAGGCGCGGACCGAAGCCGTCGAGGCCGTGTGCGGCCTCGCCTTCGAGCTTCATGCCGGCGAGATCACCTGCCTGATCGGGCCTTCGGGCGCGGGCAAGACGACGACCCTGCGCATCCTGCTCGGCCTCGACCGCGACTATGAGGGCAGCGTGACGCCCGAGCCCTCCGAGGCCGGCATCGCGATGGTGTTTCAGGACCCGCGCCTGCTGCCCTGGCGCACGATCGAGCAGAACGTGCGGCTCGGCCTGCCGCGCGCGCGCCGGGGGCGCGACCTCGACGGCCTGTTCGCGTCGCTCGGGCTCGCGCCATGGCGCGCGCATTATCCCGGCGCGCTGTCGCTCGGGATGCAGCGCCGGGTGGCGCTGGCGCGGGCGCTGGCCCTGGAGCCGCGCATCCTCGTTCTCGACGAGCCCTTCGTCTCCCTCGACGATGCGGCGGCCGCGTCCCTGCGCGCGCTGGTGGTCGAGGCGGTGGCCGGCTCCGGTACGAGCGCGCTGATGGTCACGCACAACGTGGCCGAGGCCATCGAGATCGCCGACCGCCTGCTGCTGGTCTCGCCCCGGCCCGCGCGGCTGCTGGCGAGCCTGCCCCTCGACCGGCCGCGCCGCGAGCGGGACCGATCTTGGGCCGACGCGACACGGCAGAGCCTTGCCGCGCGCTTTCCCGGCATCGTCGCTCAGTAGAATCACGTCCGAGAGAATCGTGCGCGGCCAAGGCCGCAGACGCGTCGGCAGCCCATCTGAGGCTGCCGCAGCCCGCTCTGCGCGGTCCGGTTGGGGATGGCTGCCATCTCTTAAGGATAAACGGAGCGGTTCATTGCAAAAAATTCCCGGCTGCTACGAGGCGGATCGAGCAGCCTGACGACCCTTCCAGCGCATCGGCGGAGGGTTGTCATGTTTGCAACGCGGCATCGCGAATGGGCATCTGTGGCACCGAAGGCAGGAATTAAAGTGCCGCTGACGCATGGGGGGTGGGAAAATTTGGTCATACCATGCGGTGGGCGCATCGGTGTTGCTGGTAAAGGGTTCGAGCTCGTCAAAACAAACTTGAGAAGTGTGCGCCGCCCATCAAATTGTGCAGCGCAAAAAGCTGAATTTATCCGGCAAGTTTCCTGATAAAGGCCGATGCGAGTGCGACATTCGACACACGAAAGCGAGTTGACGGCGCCCGAAATTTTCTTAGAGTTCGTTCAAGCTTCGGTTTCGGGGAGCCGCTAAGGGATGCGGACCCAGCCGGGTAAGTCGCCGGGAACTATGGAATAATCCTAATTCCTGTGCGGCAGGCGCGAGCGGCCGGAGCGAATATCATCCCTGTCGCAAACAGCAGGTCAATCAACGGCGGGTAGCGGGCTGCTATTCGGCGGCGGATAAGACTTGTCGGAGGAATCCATGAGAGCGGTACATCTCCTCGCACTCGGTGCGGGTCTCGCGGCTGCAAGCCCGGCCCTCGCCAACGAAAGCGTTCTGAAGGGCGTCGCCAACCCGGCGGAGCAGGTGCTCCAGACGGTCGATTACGCCAACACCCGCTATTCCAAGCTCGACCAGATCAACGCCAGCAACGTCAAGAACCTCCAGGTCGCCTGGACCTTCTCGACCGGCGTGCTGCGCGGCCACGAGGGCTCCCCGCTCGTCGTCGGCAACATCATGTACGTCCACACCCCCTTCCCGAACATCGTCTACGCGCTGGACCTCGACCAGGGCGCCAGGATCGTCTGGAAGTACGAGCCGAAGCAGGATCCGTCCGTGATCCCGGTCATGTGCTGTGACACGGTCAACCGTGGTCTGGCCTATGCCGACGGCACCATCATTCTGCACCAGGCCGACACCACCGTCGTGTCGCTCGACGCCAAGACCGGAAAGGTCAACTGGTCGGTCAAGAACGGCGACCCGTCCAAGGGTGAGACCAACACCGCCACCGTCCTTCCGGTGAAGGACAAGGTCATCGTCGGCATCTCCGGCGGCGAGTTCGGCGTGCAGTGCCACGTCACCGCCTACGACCTGAAGTCCGGCAAGAAGGTGTGGCGCGGCTACTCGATCGGCCCGGACGATCAGCTCATCGTCGATCCCGAGAAGACCACGTCGCTCGGCAAGCCGATCGGCAAGGATTCCTCGCTGAAGACCTGGGAAGGCGATCAGTGGAAGACCGGCGGCGGCTGCACCTGGGGCTGGTTCTCCTACGATCCCAAGCTCGACCTGATGTACTACGGCTCGGGCAACCCCTCCACCTGGAACCCCAAGCAGCGTCCGGGCGACAACCGGTGGTCGATGACCATTTGGGCACGTAACCCCGACACCGGCATGGCCAAGTGGGTCTACCAGATGACCCCCCACGACGAGTGGGACTTCGACGGCATCAACGAGATGATCCTCACGGATCAGAAGTTCGACGGTAAGGACCGTCCGCTGCTGACGCACTTCGACCGTAACGGCTTCGGCTACACGCTCGACCGCGCCACCGGTGAAGTGCTCGTCGCCGAGAAGTTCGATCCGGTCGTGAACTGGGCCACCAAGGTCGACCTGGACAAGGGTTCCAAGACCTACGGCCGTCCGCTGGTCGTGTCGAAGTACTCGACCGAGCAGAACGGTGAAGACGTGAACTCGAAGGGCATCTGCCCGGCGGCTCTCGGCACCAAGGACCAGCAGCCGGCGGCCTTCTCGCCCAAGACCGGTCTGTTCTACGTCCCCACCAACCACGTCTGCATGGACTACGAGCCGTTCCGGGTCACCTACACCCCGGGCCAGCCCTACGTCGGTGCGACCCTCTCCATGTACCCGGCTCCGGGCTCGCATGGCGGCATGGGCAACTTCATCGCCTGGGACAACCTCCAGGGTAAGATCAAGTGGTCCAACCCCGAGCAGTTCTCGGCTTGGGGCGGCGCGCTCGCCACGGCCGGTGACGTGGTGTTCTACGGCACGCTCGAAGGCTTCCTGAAGGCCGTCGACTCGAAGACGGGTAAGGAACTGTACAAGTTCAAGACCCCGTCGGGCATCATCGGCAACGTGATGACCTACGAGCACAAGGGCAAGCAGCACATCGCCGTGCTCTCGGGCGTCGGCGGCTGGGCCGGCATCGGCCTCGCGGCCGGCCTGACCGACCCGAACGCCGGTCTCGGCGCCGTGGGTGGCTACGCGGCTCTGTCGAGCTACACCAACCTCGGTGGCCAGCTCACGGTCTTCTCGCTGCCGAACAACTAAGTCGCTTGCGACATAGAGCCTAAAGGATGCCGGCGCGGGAAATCGCGCCGGCATCTTTATGATTTTATGATTATGCTGTAGGGCCTGCTTGGTAGCCGCACAGATTACGTTGCGGTGCAACATGATGGTCTCGGGAGAAACGTCGTTGTCTTCGATGAAAAGAACCGCTCTTCTTGGTCTCGTCGGTGCAGCCTTGCTCGGAGCGGTTCCCGCCGCCACCGTCGCCTTCGCCCAGGATGCCAAGCCCGAACTCGCCAACAAGCTCGATCCGAACGCCAAGGAGCTCGACGAGCCGGTGCTCAAGGCCGCCGCAGCGACGAAGGAAGAGGACGGCAAATACTTCGATAAGGACGGTCACCCGACCTTCCACATCACCAACGACGGCAAGAAGGTCGATTGGTTCACCTATTCCGGCTATCGCCGCTATCACGCCGAGTGCCACGTCTGCCACGGCCCGGACGGCATGGGCTCGACCTACGCGCCCGCCCTCAAGGACTCGCTGAAGCGCCTCACCTACGAGGAGTTCTACGGCATCCTCGCCGGCGGCAAGCAGGAGGTCAGCAACACCGCCAACCAGGTGATGCCCGCCTTCGGCGACAACAAGAACGTGATGTGCTACGCCAACGATCTCTACGTGTACCTGCGCGCCCGCGCCGCCGGTGCCTGGGGTCGTGCCCGTCCGGGCGAGAAGGAAGACAAGCCCGAAAGCGCCAAGACCGTCGAGAAGGAGTGCCTGGGCGGCTGATGACCCGCTCAAGCGCACCCGTTTCGGTCGCGGTCGCCGCGCTCCTGCTCTCGGCAGGGGCGCGGCTCGCTCATGCGCAGCACCTGCCGGATCTGGTCACGCAGGATGTCCTGCGTGTCTGCAGCGATCCCGGCAACATGCCGTTCTCCGAGCGCAAGGGCGGCGGTTTCGAGAACAAGATCGCGCAGATCGTCGCCGACGAGCTCAAGATCAAGCTGCGCTATTACTGGCTGACCCAGGGGCCCGGATTCGTCCGCAATACCCTCGGGACCGGCCTTTGCGACTTGATCATCGGCACGTCGGGCGGCGACATCGTCCAGGCGACCAACCCGTATTACCGCTCGGCCTACGTCCTGGTCGCGCGCAAGGGTGAGTTGCCGGACCTCAAGCGTCTCGACGACCCGCGATTGAAAGACAAGCAGATCGGTATCATTGCCGGCACGCCGCCCTCCAACCGCCTGAGCGAGTTGAAGCTCGTCGGCGAGCGGATCCATGCCTACGCGCCCTACGCTTTCGGGGCCGAGCGCAAGCATCAGACGGTCGCGGCGGAAGTGATTGCGGATCTCTCCGAGAAGAAGATCGACGTGGCGATCCTCTGGGGGCCGTCCGCAGGCTGGTTGGCCAAGCAGAGTGGCGTACCGATGGATGTCGTGCCGCTCCTCCAAGAGCCGGGACGGCCGCCGCTGACCTTCCGTGTCTCGATGGGCGTCCGCCACAACGAGAACGACTGGAAGCGCAGCCTCAACGCGGTCCTGCGCAAGCGCAAGGCCGACATCGAGGCGGTGCTGCGGGAATATGAGGTGCCGCTGCTGGCGGAGGAGGACAACAAGCCTCTCGACGCCGCGGACGAGTGATCCCGGATCGTGATGCGAAGGCCCGAACCCCGGTTCGGGCCTTTTGTCATTCCACCCGTTCGATGCCCGTCGGATCGAGTTTGGACAGAGCCTCCGTGACCGTCTCGCCGCCGATGACGAGGTCGGGGGCGATCTCGGCGAGCGGCACCAGCACGAAGGCACGCTCGCGCACGAAGCGGTGCGGCAGCACGAGGCGCTCGTCGGCGACCTGCGCCCCCTCGTAGGCCAGCACGTCGATGTCGATGGCGCGCGGCCCCCAGCGGCGCTCGCGTACGCGTCCGAGCGCCGCCTCGATCGACAGGCAGACCTCCAGCAGCCCGTGCGGCGTCAACTCGGTGTCGATGGCGGCGGCCGCGTTGAGGAACCATTCCTGATCGGTGTCGCCCCAAGGCGGCGTACGGTAATCGGCGGAACGCGCCACGACCCGGATGCCGGGCGTCGCCGCAAGCTGCTCGACGGCCCGGGCCAGCATCGCGGCCTTGTCGCCGATATTGCTGCCGAGTCCGAGATAGGCGCGGGTCATCTCGTCTCCGGCGTCGCTGGTCTGTCGGAACGGCCCCGCACGATCTCGATGGCCGCGTAGTCGAGCACGGCGGGGATCGGCGCACTCGGCTTGTCGATCCGCACGGCGATCGTCTCGATCCGGGCAAACCGCGCGAGGCAGGTCTCGGCAATCGCCTCGGCGAGGGCCTCGATCAAAGCAAAGCGCCGGTTCGTGGCGATGTCGAGGGCGATCTCGGCGAGATCCGCGTAGCTTACGGTGGCGGTCACGTCGTCGCTGCGGCCGGCGGGCGCGAGGTCGAGCCGGCATTCCAGCGAGATGTAGAAGCGCTGGCCGAGCCGCTCCTCCTCCGGCAGCACGCCGTGACGGGCGAAGACCGCAAGGCGGTGGACGAGGATGCGGTCAGCCATGGATCGTCCCAGACGTCCCCTTCGGACGCATCACCGCGTCGAGCACCCGCAGTGCCTCGACATGCGGCGCCACGTCGTGGACGCGCACGATGTCGGCGCCGAGCGAGCCGGCCAGCACATGCGCGGCGAGTGAGCCGACGAGGCGGTCGCGCGGCGCCGTCTCCCGGTCGTGCAGGCGACCGAGCAGGCTTTTCCGCGAGACACCGACGAGGAGGGGGAAGCCCAGCGCCCGGATTTCGGGCAGGCGGCGGAGCGCCTCGAGGTGCTGTTCCCAGCTCTTGCCGAAGCCGATGCCGGGATCGAGCACGATGTCGCCGTCGGGGATGCCGGCGCGGCGGGCGATGGCCAGCGAGCGCTCGAAGAAGCGCAGCATGTCGGCGATGATGTCGAGCGAGCCGTCGATCGTCTCGCGGTTATGCATGACGATGACCGGCGCGCCGTGCTCGGCCGCGACGCGGGCGATGTCCGGCTCGCGCTGCAGGCCCCAAACGTCGTTGACGAGGGAGGCCCCCGCCTTCAGCGCAGCCTCCGCCGTGGACGCCTTGTAGGTGTCGATCGAGATCGGGGCGGACAGGCCCGGAGCCACAGCCTGGATCACGGGCAGGACACGGGCCTGCTCCTCGGCGGCCGGCACCGGCGTATGGCCGGGGCGGGTCGATTCACCGCCGATATCGAGGATGTCGGCGCCAGCCTCCTTCAATGCCGCCGCCTGCGCGCGGGCCGCCTCGACGCCCTCGAAGCGGCCTCCGTCCGAAAACGAGTCCGGCGTGACGTTGAGGATGCCCATCACCAGCGTGCGCCGGCCGAGGCCGGGCAGCAGGGTGTTCAGGCGCGTCGGCGGAGGGGAAGCGTCGGGCGGCATCGCGGATCGAGGATGAGGGGCTGACTTTGCCGGCCTAGCCCCTCCGGCGGGGTTGCGCCAGATCCAATCCGCTTCAGCCTCATCCCCGGCCCAGCATACTCAGGAGGCGCCGCGATAGCAGCGGATCTCCGCCTCGGCCTGGGCACGGCGCAGCTCGGCCACCTTGTCGTCGAACATCTTGGTCGACTTGAACGCGGCGGTGCGCTGGCCGATGCCCTGGCGCATCGACAGGATGGTCGAGGCCTGAACGTAGCGGTCATAGGGCAGGATCGATGCGAGCGCGTCGAGGGAGCAGGAGCATTTCTCCAGCGCCTCGCGGGTCTGCCCGTTGGCGGCCATGCAGCCGAACACGTAATCGGCCCGCACATCCGTCGGATAGTCGTTGTCGTCGGCACGAGCCGGCGCGGCGAGCATCGCGGCCGCGAGCATCGCGGCGGCGAGCGCCTCAGGAATCCTTCTGGTCATAATCAAGCCTCTCTTCGAGGAGTTCGCCGCCATCCGGCTTCAGCGCGCGGGCCTGGATCGAGACAATCTCTCCCGGCACGTCAGGCGCGACGACGAAGGTGTAGGTGATGGTTTCAAAACCGCGCATCCGCTCCGACTGAGGATCGCCCGCGAACGGCTTCATCTCGACGCGCCAGCCCTCGACGGTCCGGCCTTTGAACGACACCTGCATCGGCGTCACCGTCGCCTTGTCGCGCAGACCCTTTCGGATCGCGTTCTTGATGTAGCGCGGGTTGGCTTCCAGCAGGCTGGCGAGACCCTTCAGGTGGTTCTCGAGGAACAGGCTCAGCACGGGGTTGCCGGGCATGTCCGTGAAGGGGCCGGCCGGGAGGCGGTTGCCGCCGGAGAACATCTGCACGCGGATGTCGCGGCTCTCGGCGCTCTTGCCGGGCTCGACCGTGAGCTTGATCGCGTCGCTGAGCGGCGGCCCGTAGGGTCCACGTTCGATGCCGCTGCGGCGCGCATAATCGTAAGTCAGGGTGCTGCCGGGCGCGGTGTTCTTCATCTGCGGCTGCTCGAACAGCAGGTCGCTGGCGTCCGGTGCGGTGCCCTTGGTTGCCGGATCTCTGTTTGTCGAACCTTCGGCCGCCGTATCGCGAGGCGCCGCCGGGGCAGGGTCGGAGGCTGCCCAGGCGGAGGGGGTGGTCACGAGGGCGGCCGAGAGGGCGACCGCCAGAAAGGATCGTCTCAAAGGGGTGCCTTTTCGCTCAACGGGTTTTGCACATTCGTCCCGATGCTGCGGTATATATAATCGGGTGGTGTCTCGGCAGCCTCTTCCTTGGCAAGATCGCGCATTTTCCCGTGCAGCGGCGAAAGGGAGCAGGCCGGATCGGTGTTGGCGGCATCGCCCGTGAGCGCCAGCGCTTGGCAGCGGCACCCGCCCCAATCCTTCTCGCGCCGGTCGCAAGAGCGGCAGGGCTCCTTCATCCAGCCTGTGCCGCGATAGGCGGCGAAGGCCGGTGATTGCGTCCAGATGTCGCCGAGCGAGTGGTCGCCGACGTACCAGAATTCGAGGCCCGGAATGGTCTCGGCGGCGTGGCAGGGCAGCACCTTGCCCTGCGGCGTCACGTTCATGAGCTTGCGGCCCCAGCCGCCGGCGCATGCCTTGGGGTACTTGGCGTAGTAGTCGGGCACCACGAGGTCGATGACGAGCTGACCCTTCAGGCGCTCGCGCGCGGCCTCGACGATGCGGATCGATTCATCGACTTGGCTCTTATCCGGCATCAGCGCGGCGCGGTTCACGTAGGCCCACCCGTAATACTGGGTATGGGCCACCTCCAGCCGCTTGGCGCCGAGCTTGACCGCGAGGTCGATGAAGCCCGGTACCTCGTGGATGTTGCCGCGGTGGATCACCGAGTTCAGCGTCAGCGGCAGGCCGAGTTCGGTGACGCGGGCGGCAAACTGCATCTTCTGCGGCTGCGCGTTCTTGAGGCCGCCGATCTTTTCCGCGTTGGCAGCGTCCACCCCTTGTACGGAGAGCTGCACGTGGTCGAGGCCGACGTCGTAGAGCGCGTCGAGCTTGGCCAGTGCACCGCCGACGCCGGAGGTGATCAGGTTCGAGTACAGGCCGAGTTCGGCGCATTTGGCCGTGATCTCGACGATGTCGGGGCGGGCGGTCGGTTCGCCGCCCGAAAGGTGGACGTGCAGCACGCCGAGACCCGCCGCCTCCGTCAACACCCGCAGCCACGTCTGCGTATCCAGCTCGGCCGAGCGCCGGTCGAGCTCCAGCGGGTTCGAGCAGTACGGGCAGCGCAGGGGGCAGCGGTGAGTCAGCTCGGCGAGCAGACCCACCGGCGCCGGAATGACGTCCACGGGGGAGGGGGCGGGGGTCGGTGCATTCATCGCTCCAGAACCCTTTTTTGCGCGAGGCCAGCCAGCATCGGGAGGATGTCGGCTTCGATGATGGCCGGATCGGCGTCGTAGGTCTGGCCCAGAATTCGGGCGATCTGCGAAACCGTGTTCTGGCCATCGACGAGCTTGAGGACCGCGACGGCGTTGTCGTCGAGGTCGAAGGTGCGCTCGGGGGCGAGCAGCACGTGCTTGTTGCGGACCTCGTCGAAGCGCAGGCGCACGCCGCGGGGCAGGCGCGGCACGTCGCTGCCCGAGAAGGCCGCGGGCTGAGCCGTCGCCGCGGCGGGGCTTGCCTCGGCGACGAGGCCCTCGCCTGGCTGCCACGCATCGGGCGGCACCAGGCCGGGGGCGACGTAGGCGAAGTAGAGTGCGTCGAGCTGCGTCCAGAGCACGTTGCACTTGAAGGTCAGCGCCTCCATCGCCGCCCGCTGCATCTCCGGCGTGGTGGCGTGCCGCTTGACGTAATCGAGGGCGAAATCGGCGTCGCGCGGGGCCTGGGTCAGGCGCTTGTCGAAATAGGCCAGCGTGTCCTTGGTGATGAAGTCGTAGTTCTTCAGCATCCCGGCGACGCGCTCGGAGATGATCGTCGGCGAGAACATCTCGGTCAGCGAGGAGGCGATCGCTTCGAGCAGGCTGCGCTCGGAGACGAAGTGGACATAGGCATCGACCGAGAAGCGGGTCGCCGAGAGGATGCCTTTGGTCGAGAGCACGTAATCGCGCGTGAAACCCACGCCTTCGGCAAGCTTGAGCCAGCGCTCGATGCCGCCGTCGCCCTCGTGGTCGCCGTCGTGATCGACGATGCGCTGGCGCCAGATCCGGCGAAGCTGCGCGTCCGGCAGGCGGGCGAGAAGCGCCGCGTCCTTCACCGGGATCATCGCCTGATAATAGTAGCGGTTGAGCGCCCAGGCCCGGACCTGATCCTTCGAGAGCTTGCCGTCGTGCAGCAGCCGGTGGAACGGGTGGAGGTTGTGGTAGCGCCGCGCACCGATGTCGCGGAGTGCCGCCTCAAGCTCCTCGTGGCTCAGCAGGCGTTGCTCGGCGTCCGGGACGGGCGGCGGGAATTGGGCGGTCATGGCGTTCGGTTTCCCCCGAGCTTCGAGTGACGTTTCCTGGAGTTGTTTTTAAATGGGGCCCGTTGCCGGTCGGAGCAGGGCCGCTGCCGCACGATTGCATCGTGCAAAACATATTCAGTCCGGCACTAAATTTCCAGGCCGGACCCTTCCTGCGAGGCCTGCCCGATCAGAGATCGAGGGTCAGGCCGTCATGGGCGACCGTCCAGCCGAGCTCTTCGACGCTCGCGCGCTCGGGCGAATCCTCGACCAGGACCGGATTGGTGTTGTTGATGTGAACGAAGACCCGCCGGCCGATCTCGATATCGGCGAGGGTAGCGATCGAGCCGGTCTCGCCGTTCATCTGGATATGGCCCATCCGCCAGCCGGTCTTGGTGCCGACGCCGGCGCGGATCATGTCGTCGTCCTCCAGCACCGTGCCGTCGAACAGGAGCGCGTCGGCGCCCGCGATGCGGGCTTTCAGATCCGCCGTCACCCGAGCGCAGCCCGGGATGTAGGCGAGGCGCTTGCCCCCGGCCTCGATCATCGTGCCGACCGTGGTCTCGGTCTCCGCCCCGATCTCCATCGAGGCGTCTTCCAGCCAGAGCGGCACCTTGCCGGGGACGGAGAACAGCGTCACCGACAGGCCGGGCACCGGCTCGAAGGTCTCGTTGAGGGCGATCGTCTGCCGTTTCACCACCTCGGCGGCCATCACGTCGAAGACGCGGTTGTCGGAGACGGAGGCCAGGATGCCGGGCGTGGCGTAGAGCGTGAAGGGCTGGCCTTCACGCAGGGTCAGCAGGCCCGCCACGTGATCGACATCGCCATTGGTCAGCAACACCGCGTGGATCGGCGAGTGGCGCAGGCCCTCGCGCGGATGCATCTGCGGATTGGCCTGGATCTGCTGGCGGATGTCGGGGGAGGCGTTCAGCAGGAGCCAGCGTTCCCCATCGGGGGAAACCGCAAGGCTCGACTGCGTGCGCGGCCTGACGCGGGAATCGCCCGCCCAGGCCAGGGAACAGATGGAGCAGCGGCAATTCCATTGAGGAACGCCGCCGCCCGCAGCCGAGCCCAGGATCACGACATGCATGGTGAAAACCCGCTGATGCCTGCAACCCCAACCCGGCTCAAATCACCTTAGTTGAAGGTGTCGATCTCGGCCGACTCGTAGCTCGTGACTTCCATGCCGACGCAGATCTCGGAAACGATGGGGGCAGCCCA
The DNA here is from genome assembly GCF_024169925.1 of Methylorubrum extorquens. Taxonomy (NCBI): domain Bacteria; kingdom Pseudomonadati; phylum Pseudomonadota; class Alphaproteobacteria; order Hyphomicrobiales; family Methylobacteriaceae; genus Methylorubrum; species Methylorubrum extorquens. Next base: position 4,195,911 of record NZ_JALJXF010000001.1, on the reverse strand, counting down.
CTTCATGGTGTCTCTCCTCGACTTTATGGAACGCCGGAACCTCTCGATCTCCTGATTAAGAGGATCGTAAGATACTGGCGACGCACTCGTTTTCGCACGCCGGAGGTATATCGCCAATTCCGGCCCCGCCTGCAAGAGCCAGCTTGCCGTTTCTTCCCAGGTTCAGGCCAAGTTTGCGTGAAACACGCGGGTGGACTTTAGGGGAAAAGAGGACGGCCGGAGCAAAATGCCGCGAGGGTCAGTGGCGGAAATCCTGGCCGCGCAGATCGAGCATGAAGCCCTTGCCGCGCACGGTGACGATCACCGGACCGCCCAGCCGCACGAAGTCCGAGAGCTTCGAGCGCAGGTAGCCGACATAGACATCGACCACGTTGAGGGAGAGCCCGCCCTGGCTCGCCCAGAGCCGGTCGAAAATCTCGCCGCGGGAGATCGGCCGGTTCACCTCCTGCATCAGCAGAGCGAGCAGCTCCGCCTCCCGCGGGGTGAGTCGGGCCGAGGCCTCGCCGAAGCTGACCTGACGAATGTTCACGTCGAGGGTCAGGCGGCCGGCGGTAAAAACGGTGCGCGGGGTGTCCGCCTCGCGGCGGCGCAGCAGGTGGACCTGGAGCCGGGCCAGCAACTCATCGAACACGAACGGCTTGACGATGTAGTCGTCGGCGCCGAGCGCCAGCCCCTCGGCCCGGTCGCGGACCTCGTCGCGGGCGCTCAGGAAGAGGATCGCGCCGGGATAGCCGCCCTCGCGCAAAGAACGGCAGACGTCGTGGCCGGAGCCGTCGGGCAGAGTGATGTCGAGCACCACCGCCTCCGGCGCGTCGTCGCGGGCGGCACTCAGCGCATCCTCGACCCGGCCTGCGACGCCGACGGAAAACCCTTCCGCCTCCAGGCCGCGAGCCAGAATGCCGCGGATGTCGATGTCATCCTCAACGATCAATACGCGCGTCGTCATGCGGCGCCGATCCTCTCGTGTCCTGCCCCGTGGAATTCCGGTGCGACGCCATCGTCGAGCGAGGGCAGGTCGATGACCACCCGGGCGCCGCCGTGTTCGGCTCCGCCGAGGCTGATCGCGCCATCATGGCGCTCAACGACCCATCGCGCCAGAGCTAAACCTATGCCGAATCCCGCTTCTCCCGATCGGGCCTCGCGGCGGAAGCGCTCGAACAGCCCGTCCCCGCCCGCGGGGAAGCCGGGGCCGTCGTCGTCGATGGTGACGAGCGCCCGGCTGCCCTGCGGCGTGCCGTGCTCGCTCAGCGAGACGGTGATACGGGTCAGGCCGGTGGCGTGGCGCAGGGCGTTGTCGATCAGGCTCTCGACAACCTGGCGGAGCCATTCCGGATCGGCGGCGATCTCGATGTCGTGGTCGCCCGGTTCCAGCACCAGCTCGACCCGGCGGCGCGCGGCCTCCGAGCCGGCGCTGTCGACGGCATCGGTCAGCACCTCGACAGCGCTCACGGCGCGCCGGTCGAGTTCGATCTGGCCGGACTCGGAGCGGGCCACGCGAAGCAGATCCTCGACCCGCCGCTTGAGGCGCTGCGCCCGCTTGCGAATGGTGGCAAAGACGGGACCGTGATCGATGGTTCGGCCTGCGGCGCGCTCCGCTGTCCGCTGGGCGAGGTCGCATTCGCCCAGGATCACGGTGAGCGGCGTGCGCAGTTCGTGGCTGACATCGGCGAAGAAGCGGCGCCGGGAGCGGTCCACCATCTCCAGCCGCTCGTTGGCCGCGCGCAGGTCGGCGGTGCGGGCCTCCACCGTGTCCTCCAGAGCGGCCCGGTCGGCGGCAAGCCGGCCCTCGCGGCGGGCGAGCCGCGCGGCCATGCGGTTGAAGTTCGCGACCAGAAGCCCGAGTTCGTCGCGGGTCTCGACCGAAAGCCGGGTCTCGAGCGCGCCGCTGCCGACGGCGCCGGCCGCCCGGCGGATCTCCTCGATCCGCGCCAGGGTCGGCCGCGTAACCGAGCGGTAGAGCACCCCAACGAAGGCGAGCGCCAGCACCGTCGCGGCGAGCGCGGCGGCGGTGAGCCGCTGCGAAAGGGTCCGGGCCGCCGCGGAACCGGCAGTCATGCTGCGCCGCTCCGCCTCGATCAGCAGGGAGAGCGGCGGTCCCGTCATCGCGCCGAAGGCGTTGAGCGCGCCTTGCATCGCCGTCTTGCGCCGGTCGGGATCGGTCTCGCGCCGCACCAGGGTGACCTGACGGTCGAGCATCGCGCGGGCCGCGCGCACATTGGCGAGCGGCCGGGTGCGGGCGACGTACTGGATCCGGTCTTCCAGGTTGGCGCTGGTCGCCATGCCGTTGCCGATGGCGTCATCGACATGGTTGAGCGCCTGATCGACCCGGTCGCGGGTCACCGACAGGGCCTCGGGCGGCGCGTCCGGGTTGCCGACGCTGTCGATGGCGGCAAAGCCATACTGCGCCAGCCGCCCCGACAGTTCCGCCAGAAGCTCAAGCCGGTGCTGGGCGGCGAGGGTGCGCTCGATGACGTTCTCGGTCAGCCGGATCGACCACAGCACGCCGGCCGCCGCCAGCAGGGCGATCAACGCCGTGCCGCCGAGCAGGAGGGCGAACCGGACTCTCAGCGAACGCATGGTCTCCCTCTCCGCCGCGGCTGCGGCGGGCGGACCATGTCACTGCCGGGGCGGGGTCTCAAGCCGGCTTGCATTGCCGGCTTTTCCCGGTCCGTTCGCAGATCGGTCCTACAGATCGTTCGGCAGGCTCGCCCTGGGGGCGCAGCGCCAACTCTTCACATGATAGTCCGGATGTTCCTCCTGCCACGCCGCGAGCGTGCTCTGCGAGTTGCGCAGACACAGGAAGGGGTTCGGATTGTCGTAGTTCAGGTTGATCCGCTCGTCGTGGCACTTCGCTGGCTGGGCGATCAGGCAGACGGAGAGGAGCAGGAACATGCGCGCGGCCTCGGTTCGGAGGGGGCGCGGTCGGCTCGACCGGATCGGTGTCCCGCGCCTCGGTTCAAGGCAAGGTGGGAGAATCCGGCAGGCCGGCAAGTCATTTTTCTGCGACTTGCCGGCGGCTTTCGGAAAAATCGTGCGGACCTAAGCCGGCACGAACAGTTCGCCCTTGCCGAGCGTCGCGAGATCGCCCGAGTAGCGCCGCAGCGTGCCGCCGAGAAGGCCGGCCTGCGCCGCGCCGAGACGCTTGAGGCTCTGGGCCAGCAGCCGGACGAAGACCAGATCCGGCGTGCCGGTCTCGACGAAAGTCGGCAGCAGCGCCCCGTGGCTGCCGGCAATCAGGGTTCCGCGGCGCATGCCGTAGCCCGGATGGTCGCCGATCGCGCCGGAGACGATGATGGTGCCGGCGATCATGCGTGAGCCGGCGTAAGCACCGGCCGAGCCGGCCAGGATCATGCCGCGGCGCATGCGGTCGCCGAGATGATCGCCCGCCCGGCCCTCGATGACGAGCGTCGCGCCGTCGAGCCCGGCCTTGGCTGCGTAGACCGCGCCGCCCGCGTGGTCGCCGGCATCGCCTTGAATCGTGATCGTGCCGCCGGTGGCGCCGGTGGCGGCATAGGGGCCGGCCGAGCCTGTCACCGTGAGCGTGCCCGCCGCCATGCCTTCGCCGAGGCGCTGGCCGACATCGCCCTCGACCCGGATCTCGCCTTGCGAGAGCGCCGCACCCACCCGGTCAAGCCGGGACGAACCGCCCTCGATCACGAGGCGGTCGGAGCCGTCGAGGCTGATCTCGAACACGTCGCCGAGGGTCAGGCCGCGGCGGCTCGTGCCGATGGCGAGCTTGCCCGCCTCGGCCTCGGATAGACCGCTCAGGGCGAGGGGGGTGATGTTGAGAAGGTCGACCCGCTCCGGCAGATCACCGCGCAGTCTCAGCGTGCTCATGCGGCGGGTTTCTCCAACAGGTCGCGGAGGTGGTAGTGATGCCGGCCGAGATTGCCGCCATAATTGCCGGCGGTGACGGCCACGAGCCCGTGCTTGGCGCCGATCTCGGTGGCGGCGTGGAGCGCCGCGCGCATCGAGTCGGAGACACCTTGCGAGGTCAGCGCGTCGATGACGATCTCCAGCACCACGCCGCATTCGGGCGGCAGCGCCGAGCCGGCCCGGCCCTTGAGCGTCGGGCAATAGGCGTCGTTGGTCGAAGCCATCATGCCCTTGGTGCGCCCGCCGACCTTCGAGCCGGAGCGGACGATGCCACCGGGGAAGGGCAGGATCGCGCCGGGGATGGCTTTCGCCGCCTCGACGGCGATCTCGGCGACGACCAGCGTGTCGGCGTGCTTGCGGCCGAGGAACAGCAGGTTGCCGCCGCCGACCGCGCCGTCGACCGCGCGCACCGAATCCTCGCACAGGAATTCGCCGTCCATCACGGGGATGCGCCAGTAGCGACGCATCTTGCCCTCATGGTCCGGAAGACGCTTGGCGACCGCGAAGCCGTCACCGAAATAGCGGATCGCGCCGCCAAGCTTGATCTTGGTCGGGCCTTCGACGCCCGCGAAGCACGCGGTGCCGGGGCAGGTGAGGATGCACTGACCGACGCGCTTGAGGAGCTGATCCTTCAGTCCGTTCGGCTCGAAGCCGAACAGCAGGATCCGCACGCCCGGGCGCCCGTCCGGCGTCTCCTCGGGGGAGAGTTCGGCGTCGATGCCGGCCTCGGCGCCGCAGCCGATCACCGAGGTGGCGAAGCCCGTCATCACCGTCGCCGCGATCATCGCCCATTTCGGCGTGTCGTTGGTGACGATGATCGCGGTGCCCGCGACGTCGAAGGCTTCGGCGAAGGTGTCCTCGACCTTGATGCCGTTGAGGGTGAAGTCGCTCATCGATTCGATTCCATCACCCTCGACATCAGGCCCGGCACGCCACGTCTTCGAACGTCCCGGTGTTCTCCGGGAAGGCGGCGTCCGGCACCGCGAAGGTGTCGAGCCCGGCGCCGAAGCGGTCCTGCAGGTAGCTCTCGGCGCGCTTCTCCATGCCCGCATCGGCCTCGACGTCGAGGCTGAGCGTTTTTCCTGAGAACCACGCCACGACCTCGCCGTCCTCGACGATCGGCTGGCCGTCCTTGAGCACCAGCTTGGCGTGCGAGAACATCGCGGTGCGGTCCTTGTCGTCTCGGTAGATCGCGACGTCGGCCTTGGCACCCTCGCGCAGGTGGCCGCGGTCGGTCAGGCCGAGGAGCTTGGCCGGGCCGGAGCGGGTAAGCTGGGCGATCTCGCTGAAGCTGTACTCGCGCTCGATCTTGGGCAGGCCGGAGCGCTCGCCGACGATCGCCGGCAGCGTCGCGATTTCCTTGGCGCGCTCCTCTGCATCCATCAGCAGGTGGATGATGCGCGGGTATTCGGTGAAGACGCCGCCGTTCGGATGGTCGGTCGTCAGGATGGTGCGCTCGGGGTTCGAGGAGAGCAGCATCAATTCCAGGCCGATCGCCCATTGCAGCGACGAGACCGGGCCGCGGGGCCGGTAGAGGAACGGCACCACGCCGCCGCCCTCGGCGTCGCCGGCCTGGATCACCCACTTCTTCGGCTTGGCGCCCTTGCGGCCGCCGAACTGGCGCAGGATGTCGAGCGAGATCGTCACCGTCTGGCCGAACACCACCTGACCCACATCGTAGGTCGCGTTGGGGTGCTCCTCCATCGCCGCGTTGATGCGTTCCGCCGCCGAGCGGAAGCCGCCGGTCATCGGGTTCTCGGGATCGACCACGCCGTAGGCGTAGAACTGGGCGTGGGCGAAGTGGATGCGCCGGCCTTCCGCCGCCTCCAGCGTCGCGACGAGGGAGTCGTCGGCACCGGGGAGCCCCAGATTGTTGCAGTGGACGTGCAGCGGGTGCGGCACGCCGATCTCTTCCACCGCGTCGAGCAGGGCCGACATGATCTTGCGCGTCGAGAGCCCGTAGCAGGGGATCTCGTCATCAAGGCTGAGCTTCAAGACGCCGTCCTTGAAGGCCGAGGCGCCGCCCGCGTTGATGCACTTGACGCCCAAGCCCCGCGAATGGGCCAGCGTCTGCTGCACGAGATCGCGCACAGCCTGCTTGCCCTCGCCGTCGCGCAGGAGCTGAAGGAGGTGGTCGTCGTTGCCGAGCACGGCCAGACCGCCGCGGTCGAGCAGCGGGATGTCGGCGAGTTCGAGATGGGTCGCGAGCGCGTTCGAGGGCGGCAGTGCCGGTTCGACCGCGGTGGTGTAGCCCATCCGCGCGTAGTTGGCGCCGATCCAGCTTCCCGAGCCGCCGGCATGGGCGAAGGGATGGCCGTTGGGGGCGGACTCGCTGACGTAGAGGTCAGGCAGCAGCAGGCGGCTCATCACCACGTTGCCGCCGGCGATGTGCGAGTGGACCTCGACGCCGCCGGCCATCACCACGCAGCCCGTGGCATCGATGGTCTGGTCGGGGGCGCGCTCGCTCGGGGCGACGACGCGGCCGTCCTCGATCCAGACGTCGCCGATGGCGTCGCGCCCGGCCGTGGGATCGACCACCCGTCCACCGTGGATACGGGTCAGCATGAGACACCCTTCTCGATGAGGCGGTCGCGGATGCGGGTGAGCACGCCGGCCGCTGTCTCCGTTTCAGCCTGGGTCTTCGATGGATCGCTGGCCTCGGCGTAGGCGATGGCGCCGCGCCGCTCGTTCCAGAGGGCGCCGCCGACGCTCTGGCCGGGCACGCCCACGGTGATGACGACCTCCGCCGTCTCGCCCGCAGCCTCCTGAGAGCCCTCGCCGACGATGGCGATGGTCGGCAGGCTCCCGAGCCAGGTGGGGCGTGGGGCGGGAAGCGAGGCGAGCCACAGCACGGCATCGGCCTCGCCCGCGGCGATCTGGCGGGCGCTGTCGAAGCGCCAGGAATCGTGCTCGGGCTGGTGCCGGCCGAAGCCGACCCGCGGCGCCTGTCCCGTGGTCCAGGCGGAGAGCTGCACCGCCGCGCGGCCCTGGAACGGGTCGGCCAGCGACAGCGCGAAGAAGCGGGTGGATTCGTTGAGGTCGCGGATCAGCCCTTGGAGCATTTCCGTGCCGAGTTCGCCGACCTCCTCCGGGTCGTAAACGACGACGCCGTACTGGGCCGCGAACAGGCGCTTGGCGAGGTCGGCAAAGGCGGCCTCACCGGCGAGATGTCCCTTGGCGAAGGCGCGCAGGTGCCCGAGCGAGATGGCGAGGCCACCGGCATCCGCCGCATAAGCGACGTGGCGGATCGCACCGTTCTGAGGACCGCCGAGCGAGAGCAGAGCCCGCTCGGTGCCCGCCGCGCGTCCGCGGCGCGGGGCCGCGGCGGCGATCTCGGCGACCAGCTCACCGTCCCAGGGCCGGTTGCCGACGATCAGGACCACGTCCGCCCGGCCGATCGTCTCGGCCCGTGTCGTGCTCATCGCACCACCCGCGCTCAGCGCGCCGAGTTCGGCGTAGACGCTGGGGCCGGAGACGGGATCGAGCGAGGCGCCGAGGGTTTCGGCGAGCCGGTAGGCGGCGCGCAGCGCCGAAACCTCGGCGCTCAGGCCCGCCAGCACCGGCACGCGTGAGGCGGCGAGCAGGTCGGCCGCGGCCTCGACCGCAGCGTCACCATCCGCTGCGCCTCCCTTCACCCAGGCTGCCATGCTTCCTCACCGTCGCTTCTTCGGGCATCCCCGCCTCAAGGCGGGGCGAAAGACGGTCACGTCCGAAAGGCGCGGGCGCCCCTGGTGGAGCCTCGATGCCTCGAAATCCGGAATGCGGGTTCGGGGGCAGTGGCTCGGACCGGCTCCGCGAAGGGAGCCGGGTGGTTTTGCATTCCTGTGCCGGAGGCCGCAAGCCCCCGGCGAAGTTTGCGTCAGGATTTCGTTCGTCGGCCGCTCTCTCCGATCGCCGGGTTTGCGCGCGAAATCCGTTCGGCGCGGGGACAACCGCGTCGGCATTTGCGAGGTTGTCGCGGGCGCCGCAGCATGTGAGAAGCCGCCCCCATCGTGGGCGCGTCCGCGCCGGCTGGGCCGGCGACGTCGGCGGAAGGGAATGAGACCGTGGCCGAGGTCCCGGACCAGACGGGTGAAATCGTGAGCACGACGCCCCGGCCGGCCGGGGCCGCCGTGCGGGTCCGCGCGCCCGCGCGCCTGCATTTCGGTTTCCTCGATCTCAACGGCGGCCTCGGGCGCCGCTTCGGCAGCATCGGCCTCGCCCTCGACGCGCCGGCCGTCCAACTCGTCGCGCGCCCTGCCAAACGCGCCTCCGCCAGCGGCCCGGAGGCCGAGCGGGTGCGCGCCAACCTGCTCGCGGCCGCCGCCTATCTCGATGTGCCGGAGGCTGTGGCGGTGGAGGTCGAGGAATCGATTCCCGCTCATGCCGGCTTCGGCTCGGGCACGCAGCTCGCGCTGGCGGTCGCCGCCGCGCTGGCGCGCCTCAACGGACGTTCCTTCGCGCCGGCGGACTTCGCCGACGTGCTCGACCGCGGCAACCGTTCCGGCGTCGGGCTCGCCGCCTTTACCGAGGGCGGGTTGATCGTGGATGGCGGGCGCGACGGCTCCGGTGCGCCGCCGCCCGTCATCGCCCGGCTGCCCTATCCGGAGGATTGGCGCGTCGTGCTGATCCTCGACGAGGCGATGACCGGCGTGCATGGCTCCCGCGAAACCGAAGCGTTCCGCGATCTGCCGCCCTTCGATGCGGGACAGGCCGCCGAGATCTGCCGGATCGTGCTGATGCAGGTGCTGCCCGCCGCCGCGACCGCCGAGCCGAACGGGTTCGGTGCCGGCATCACGGCGATCCAGAAGCGGATCGGCGACCATTTCGCACCCCATCAGGGCGGACGATTCGCCAGCCCCGCCGTGGCCGACGCTCTCGCGGCGATCGCAGGGGCCGGCGTGCCCGGCTACGGCCAGAGCTCCTGGGGGCCGACCGGATTCGCGCTCGTGCCCTCGCAGAGGGAGGCGGAGGCGCTGGTCGCAGGGCTGGCGCGGCCCGGCCGCCTGCGCTTCGTCATCGCCCGCGGGCGCAATGTCGGCGCCTCGGTTTCCGAAGTTTAGAGTTTTTTTCTTTCGCCCGTTTCAAAGAAACCTGCGCTTGACCGGCGCCAGCCGTTCCGGTTTTGCACCTGAAGCGCTCTGCCAAGGGCGCGGTCACGAGAGGACGAACACCATGGCCCGCTCGATCCTGCACATGCTGACGCCGCTCAAACACATGAGCCCGTTCGACGTGAACATGGCGATCGATGCCGGCTTTGAGACGCTGATTCCCTACACGAGCGTCGATCTCGCCGATGTCGTCTCGCTGACCCAGGACTCGATCTTCTCCCGCGCGCCGCAGGACGGCGTGCGCACCGGCATCTTCATCGCCGGCAAGAACGCCGAACTGGCGCTCGATATGGTGGATCGGGCGAAGAAGGCCTTCGTGCCGCCCTTCGTCAACCACGTCTTCGCCGACCCGGCCGGCTCCTTCACCACCGGCGCGGCGATGGTCGCCGAGGTGTCCCGTGCGCTCAAAGCGAAGTTCGGCACCGATCTCAAGGGCAAGCGCATCGTCATCTTCGGCGGTGCGGGCGTGGTCGCCTACGTCGCGGCGGTGATCGGCGCGCTGGAGGGGGCGCACAGCGTGCTCGTCGGCCATGACGGCGAGGAGCGCGTCTCGAAGATCGCCTTCACCATGAAGTGGCGCTTCGGCATCGAGGTCGGCGCCGTGGACGGCACCTTGCCCGAGGCGCGCCGCGCCGCGATTGCGGACGCCGACGTGATCCTCTCGGCCGGCCCTGCTGGTGTCTCGATCCTGACGGCGGAGGATCTCGAATCGGCGCCCAAGCTCTTGGTGGCCTCCGATGTCAACGCCGTGCCGCCCGCCGGCATCGCCGGCATCGATGTGAACGCCGTCGACGTACCCCTGCCCACCGGCAAGGGCGTCGGCATCGGCGCGCTCGCAGTCGGCAACGTCAAGTACCAGACCCAGTGCCGCATGTTCCGCAAGATGCTGGAGGCGCAGGAGCCGCTCTGCCTCGATTTCCGCGACGCCTACAAGCTCGCTGTCGAGATCGCCGGCTGAGCCCGTTCCGCTACCGTGAGGGCGGCGCGATCCTGATCGCCGCCCAATCCGGCCGGGCGCTGGCGCAGGCCGCGCGGCGCGCGGGGTTTCGCCCGTTCGTGCTCGATCTGTTCGGCGACGAGGACACCCTGGCGCTGGCCGAGAGCCACCGCCCGCTGCCCGGTCGCTTCGGTGCGGGCGCCCGAGAGCGGGCCGGCGTGCTGGCAGGGCTCGATGCGTTGTCGGAGGAAGCCGGCGGCACCCTTGGCGTGGTGCTCGGCAGCGGTTTCGAGGGTGCGCCGGATCTCATTGCCGAGATCGCCGCCCGCCACCGCCTGCTCGGCGCCGGCCCCGGGACGGTCGCCGCCCTCAAGGACCCGTTCCGTTTCGCCGCCCTGTGCGACCGCCTCGCGATCCCGCATCCGGCGGTCAGCGCCGGTCCGGTCACGGAGCGCGGCGCATGGCTCCTGAAGCAAGCGGGGGGCTGCGGCGGCTCGCATATCCGCGCGAGTGCGGCCGGCACCGCCCCGCCGGGCCATTACCTCCAGGCCCGGATGCCCGGCCGCGCCTTCGCTCTGAACCTTCTGTCCGACGGCCGCGGCATCGAGCCCCTGGCGCTCACCGAGCAGTGGCAGTCCCCGTCGCCTTTGCGGCCGTTCCGCTATGCCGGGGCGCTCGCCCGCGGCCGCGACGAGGCGTCGCCGGTTCCGGCCATGGTCGCCACGCAGATCGCCGAGGCGGCGCTCCGACTCGCTTGCGCCACCGGCCTCACCGGCCTCGCCAGCGCCGATTGTCTCGTCGATGGGGACACATGGTGGCTGCTGGAGATCAATCCGCGCCCCGGCGCCACCCTCGACGTGCTCGATTACCGCCCGACGCCGCTCCTGATTCAGCATATCGAGGCGGCGCTCGGCCGGATGCCGTCAATCGAGGCTGCCCCGGCGGATGCGACGGGCGCCGAGATCTGTTACGCGGCCCGGACCTGTGCGGCGGTGCCGCCGCTCGACTGGCCGGATCACGTGCGGGATCGGCCGCGGGCCGGCAGCCGTGTGGCGCGCGACGCACCGTTCTGCACGGTGACGGCCTCCGGGCCGGACGCCGCGGGGGTCAAGCAAGAATTGCGGGCGAGGGCCGAGACGGTCCGCGCGCTGCTGGAGGAGACGGAGAACAGTCATGAGTTCCAACACGAGCGCGCCGAGCCTCAACGCCCTGGCCGGGCCTCTGGTCGAGAGTCTCGTCGCTGACGCGGCCAAGCTCCGTCTCATCGTCGCCCAGGAGAACGGCGCGCGCACCGTCGATGCCGGCGCCAATGCCCGCGGCTCGATCGAGGCCGGCCGGCGCATCGCCGAGATCTGCCTCGGCGGCCTCGGCACCGTGACGATCGCGCCGATCGGCCCGGTCGCCTCCTGGCCCTACACGGTCGTCGTCCACTCGGCCGATCCGGTGCTGGCCTGCCTCGGCTCGCAATATGCCGGCTGGAGCCTCGCCGACGAGGAGGGCGATTCCGGCTTCTTCGCCCTCGGCTCCGGCCCCGGCCGCGCGGTCGCCGTGGTAGAGGAACTCTACAAAGAGCTCGGCTATCGCGACAACGCGACGACGACCGCCCTCGTCCTCGAATCCGCCAGCGCCCCGCCGGCCTCCGTGGTGAACAAGGTCGCCCGCGAGACCGGCATCGCGCCGGAGAACGTGACCTTCATCTACGCCCCGACCCAGAGCCTCGCCGGTTCGACCCAGGTCGTCGCCCGCGTGCTGGAAGTGGCGCTGCACAAGGCTCACACCGTCGGCTTCGATCTGCACAAGATCCTCGACGGCATCGGCTCGGCCCCGCTCTCGCCGCCGCATCCGGACTTCATCCAGGCGATGGGCCGCACCAACGACGCCATCATCTATGGCGGCCGGGTGCAACTCTTCGTCGATGCCGACGACGCGGATGCCAAGGGGCTCGCCGAGCAGCTCCCCTCCACCACCTCGGCCGATCACGGCGCGCCCTTCGCCGAGATCTTTTCGCGGGTGAACGGCGACTTCTACAAGATCGACGGCGCGCTGTTCTCCCCGGCCGAGGCCATCGTCACCTCGGTCAAGACCGGTAAGTCGTTCCGCGGCGGCCGGCTGGAGCCGCAGTTGGTGGATGCGTCGTTCGCGTAAGGCACGCATGTGAGGCCCTCCCCCGCAGAGGGAGAGGGTCGCCGAGAGCCGATTTGATCGGAGTGCTCTGGCAAGCTCCTCGGCCCTCATGCCGAGGTGCTGCGTCAGCAGCCTCGAAGCACGCCGCGCCGCGTACGCCAACAGGCCGGTGCCGCAGGATCGGTCGTTCCGGCGTGCTTCGAGGCCGAGCTTTCGCTCGGCACCTCAGCATGAGGGCCGTCATGAACGTCCGATCCGGTCGGTCGAACAGGCGCTGAGAAGAACGGAAAAAGAGCGAATGCGCATCGGGCTCGCGGCCGACAACGGCAATTGGCACAAGGCGCGGCTGCGGGAGGCGTTGCGGGGCTTCGGCGTCGAGCCGGTGCTGTTCTCGCTGGCCGACGTCGCCGTGGTGACGGGCGGCGGCGAACCGCTGCGCGTTCCCGGCTTCGAGGATGGGTTGCCGGACGGCGTCCTGCTGCGCACCATCGCGGGCGGCACGTTCGAGGCCACCACCATGCGGCTCGGCGTGCTCCACGCGCTCGTCGCCTCCGGCGTCACCGTCTGGAACGGGCCGGCGGCGATCGAGCGCTCGGTGGACAAGGCGGCGACCTCGCTGCTGATCGCCCGCGCCGGCTTGGCCACTCCCGACACCTTCGTCGTCTCGAAGCGCGAGGCGGCGGCCGAGATCGTCGCCCGCGAGGCACGGCCGGGCCAGCCGATCGTGCTCAAGCCGCTGTTCGGCTCGCAGGGCGAGGGGCTGATGCTTCTCGAAAGCCCCGACGACCTGCCGGCGCAAGAAGCGGTGAGTGGCGTCTACTACCTTCAGCGCTACGTCGCCCGATCCGATGGGCTGTGGCGCGACTACCGCGTCTTCGTCTGCGAGGGCCGGGCGATCGCCGGCATGATCCGCGAGGGCGACGGCTGGATCACCAACGTCCACCGCGGCGGCCGGCCCTTCGCCTGGGACGTGCCGGCCCGCGCTGCCGAACTCGCCGAGGCTGCCGCCGCGGCGGTCGGCGTCGATTACACCGGCATCGACCTCGTCGAGGACGGCGAGGGCGGCTTTCTCGTGTTGGAGGTCAACTCCATGCCGGCCTGGTCCGGACTGCAGCAGGTGACGGAGGTCGACATCGCCGGTGCGGTGGCGCGCGGCTTCCTCAACGCGGTGCGCGCGGCCCGACCGCCGCGACTGGTCTCGGCGCTCGGATGATGGCGGCGCCCGGCGGCCTGCCTGCGGCGACGGTGGCCGACCTCTACCGGGCTGCCTGCCTTGCCGAACTCGACGCGCTGAAACCCGGCAACGTCCACGGCTACGCCCCCGGCCACCGCATGGTCGTGGCCGATTTCGTCACCAGTGCCGACGTGTCGGCGCCGCCGCTCGCCGCCGCAGGGGCGCGCGTCGGGCAGCGGGTGTGCGGCGGGGTCGAGGCGACCTTCGCCGCCGTCGGGCAGAACACCAATCTCGGCATCCTGCTTCTCTGCGCCCCGCTGGCGTATGCCGCGGAGCAGCCCGGCCCGCTGCCCGAGGCCCTGAACGCCGTGCTGGCGGGGTTCGACGCCTCCGATTCCTACGACGTGTTCGCGGCGATCCGCCGGGCCAATCCCGGAGGCTTGGGCCGGGCCGAGCGCCATGACGTGTCCCAAGCGGATGACGCTCCGGTCCCGCCGCTGCGCGCGGCGATGGCGGAGGCCGCCCCGCGCGACCGCATCGCCCGTGCCTACGTGGACGGGTTTCGCGACCTGTTCGCGATCGGCCTGCCGGCACTGGTCGGCGCGCGCGCGGGCGGGCTCGCCCCGCCCTGGACGACGACGGCCGTGCACATCGCCTATCTCATCGCCGTGCCGGACAGCCACATCGCCCGCAAGCACGGCCCCGAACGGGCGGAGGCGGTGCGGGCGGATGCGCGGGCGCGGCTCGCGGGCCTCGACCTCGCCGCGGCGCCGGTGGAGGAACTCCTCGCTTACGACCGGGAACTGAAGGCGGCCGGCCTCAACCCCGGCACGAGCGCCGACTTCACCGTCGCGACGTTGTTCCTCGATGCGCTCCTGTCCGCCCGCGGCGAGGCCGTCTGAGCCATTTTGAGGCATTGCCGGGCCCTCGCCCGCGAGGGGACGAATCTTGTCGCGTCAAGGCCCCCCGACCTCCAAAAAATCGCCGATTTCAGGGCTTTGCGCGGGTTGTTCGGCGGAATGGCCCGCTGTAGGGTCCGCCCCGCTATCCGGGCAAACCGGCTCGGCTCTCAGCCGGGCGCCGCAAACAAGGATGGCTTCCAGGCCCCGCCTCCTCTCAGGGCGGGCCTTTTTTCAGGAATCCAGGGAGAGACCCCGAATGGCAAAGATCACCAAGGTTCAGGTCGGCGAGGCCCTCGTCGGCGATGGCAACGAAGTCGCCCACATCGACCTCATCATCGGACCGCGCGGTTCGCCGGCCGAGACGGCCTTCTGCAACGGTCTGGTCAACAACAAGCACGGCTTCACCAGCCTGCTCGCCGTGATCGCGCCGAACCTGCCGTGCAAGCCGAACACGCTGATGTTCAACAAGGTCACCATCAACGACGCCCGTCAGGCCGTCCAGATGTTCGGCCCGGCTCAGCATGGCGTCGCCATGGCCGTGCAGGACGCGGTTGCCGAAGGCATCATCCCGGCCGACGAAGCCGACGACCTGTACGTGCTGGTCGGCGTGTTCATCCACTGGGAGGCGGCCGACGACGCCAAGATCCAGAAGTACAACTACGAGGCCACCAAGCTCTCGATCCAGCGCGCCGTCAACGGCGAGCCGAAGGCTTCGGTCGTCACCGAGCAGCGCAAGTCGGCGACCCACCCCTTCGCCGCCAACGCTTAGATCGGAGGCAGTCCTGGGCAGAGCGAGCCTCCGCCCGCACCGCGGGGTCTGCTCCAGCGACTGGCTTCGATCTTCCTTGGACGTTAGTTGATGGATTGGGACGGCTTCGGCCGTCCCTTTCTTTTTGGGCGCGCCCTGAATTTCAGCGCAGGCGCCCGTCATGGATCGCCGAGGCGACGAGCGCGCCGGCCACGCCCGCCGCGCTGAGCCGGGCGACATCCTCCGGCCCGCGCACGCCGCCGGCCGCATAGATCCGCCGGCCCTCGCCCGTTTCGACCGCCCGCGACACCCCTGAGAGGTCGGGGCCGGTCCCGGTGCCGACGCGTGCCAGCGTCATCACGATCACATCCTCGGGCCACGTCGACGCATCGTCGTGCAGGGCGTCCGGTCCGAGCCGCTCATCGCCGCGGCTGTCGAGGGAGAGCACGGCACGGTGGCCGAGGGCGCGCACGAGATCCGCGTCGCGCTGGCTCTCGCTGCCGAGCACCGGGCGACCGAGGCCGAGTTGGATGAAGCGTTCAACTGCCAAAAGATCGGAGAAGCCGGCATCGACCCACAGCGTGACGCCGGGGCAGGCATCGGCCACCGCCTCCAGGCTGGCGCGGTCGGGCGCGCAGCCCTCCATGATCGCGTCGAGGTCGGCGACGTAGAGGCGGTCCCCCCCGACGGCATCGAGGAGGCCGCGGGCCACGTCAGCGGGTCTTGAGCCTCTGGCCAAAGGGGTGTCGATCGGGGCATAGGCGTCCCGCTCGCCCGCGCGGGCGCGCACCACCTGCCCGTGGCGCAGGTCGATCACCGGGATCAGCCGAAACGGCCGCCCCTCAGAACCGTGAGACATCGCGTGAACCGGATTGAGACCAGGGTCATCGGGTGGGATCTCGGCGGGGTGCATGTCAAGGCGGCGCTGGTCGAGGCGGGCCGCGTGGTCGAGGCGGTGCAGGCGCCCTGCCGGCTTTGGCGCGGCGTCCCCGCCCTCGACGAGACGTTCGCGCAATTGCCGGATTGGGTGCGGGGCGAAGCCATGCACGCTGTCACCATGACCGGCGAGCTGACCGATTGCTTCGCTGACCGCACCGACGGGGTACACCAGCTCTCGGCCTGGGCCGCCGCGACGCTCGTGGGCCCGGTGCGGATCTATGCCGGCCGCGCCGGCTTCGTCTCGGCCGAGGACGCCCGCGCGCATGCCGCCGACATCGCCTCGGCCAATTGGCATGCCACCGCCGCCCTGATCGGCCGGCACCTGCCGCACGCGCTCTTGGTCGATATCGGCTCGACCACCGCCGACCTGATCCCGATCGTCGGAGGGAAGCCCGCCGCGCAGGGCTACAGCGACGCCGAGCGGCTGGAGACGGGCGAACTGGTCTATACCGGCGTGGTGCGCACGCCGCTCCTGGCCTTTGCCACCCACGCGCCCTGGCGCGGCCGCCGCACGCGGCTAATGGCCGAGACCTTCGCCAGCACCGCCGACATCTACCGGCTCACCGGCGACCTGCCGGATGGCGCCGACCAGCAATACAGCGCCGACCTGAAGGGCAAGTCGATCCCCGAGACCGAGATCCGGCTCGCCCGTATGGTCGGGCGCGACCGGGGGGAGGGGAGCGCCGGGGAATGGCAGGCGCTGGCCGCGTGGTTCGCCGAGGCGCATCTGCGCCCGCTGCACGATGCCGCCGCGGTTCTGCTGTCGCGCCCCGATCTGCCGGAGGATGCACCGGTCGTCGTCTGCGGCGCCGGCCGCTTTCTGGCCGAGCGGCTGGCCGCCCGGCTCGGACGCCGCGCCGTGCCGCTCACCGAGACCATCGCCGGCTGCTTGAACGGCGAGGATGCCGCCTGGGTCTCGACCTGCGGCCCGGCGGTGGCCGTGGGTTTGATCGGTTAGAGCATCGTCCCGAAAGGTGGTTGCCGGCTTTCGGAAAAAGACGATGCAAAAACAAGAGGAGAGAGCATCGTCCTGGATTCGGTACCCAGGACGATGCTCTCGGGAACGGGGCCGTTCCCGCGCGTTGACGGGGACATGTCACAAGGAGAGGCGCATGACTGCAGGAAACAAGCTCGCCCGCATCCTGGCCACCCGCACCGGCGAGGCGATCGAGCTGGCTTTCGTCACCGAGGACGGCCGGACCACGCGGGTGCTGGCGAGCGAGGACCAGATTGACCGTCTCGTGGATGAGCTGGAGGACGTCCTCAACTCGCCTACCGAGACGGGCTCCGGCGAGCCGCCCGCGGCGGCCTGACGCTACCTCAGGAAATCCCCGAAGGCGCGCGGCCCGTCCCCGGTCCCGATCGTGCCGGTGACCTGAAGGCTCGACGGGTCGATCAGGCTCAGGGCGTTGTCGCCCCAGTTGGCGACGACGATCGTCTTTCCGTCGCGGGTGGCGGCGATGCCTTCGGGGTGATCGCCGACATCGATCGCGGCGAGTGTCTTCAAGGTGGCGGGGTCGAACACCGTCACGGTGTTGGAATACTGGTCGGTCACGAACCCTTTGCCGGCGGCGAACGCGATCACGTAGGGCCGCTGACCGGTGGCGACCCGGCCGGTCTCGCGGCCGGCCCCGACATCGACGGCCGAGACGTCGTTCGAGACCACGTTGGCAGTGTAGGCGTAGCGACCGTCCGTCGAGAGGGTCAGGCCGAACGGGTGCTGGCCCACGGACACGCGCCGCGTCTCCCGGCGGCTTGCCACGTCGACGATCGAAACCGAGTCGGATTCGCGGTTGGCCACCAGCAGCGTGGCGCCATCCGGCGTCACGGCGATGCCGGAGGGGGATTTTCCGGTGGCGATCTCGCCTTCCAGCGTCAGGCCGTCCGCCTCCGGGCGCAGCACGAACACGCGCGCACCGTACCAGTCGGCGACGTAGACCTCGCCGGATTTCGGGTTGACGCCGATGCCGAGCGGGCCGCCGGGCAGATCAAGGCTCGCGGTCACCCGGCGCGCATCGAGGTCGATCACCGAGACGCCATGCCCCTCGGGGCGGGTGACGTAGGCCGTCTTCCGGTCCGGTGAGAGGGCGATGCCGGCGGGTGCCCCCGGCACGGGGATCGATTGCAGGATTTTTCGGGACGCGAGGTCGATGATCTCGACGGCGTTGCCGAGCTGCGCCGTGACAAGGGCTTCCTGCGCCAGGGCGGGCGTGGACAGCGCAGCCAGGCAGACGAGGCCCAGGGCCCAAACCTTCCCCCCGTTGCGGAGGGGAGGGGGGGACGGCCGGCGCGCCCGCCGAATCAATCGAAGCACGCCGGCCTGCCGCATCATCGAGCCCTTACGAACCCTTCTCGGCCTTGGCCTTCACGTTCTCCAGGCTTTCCTTGTAGAGGCCGGAGACGGCCTTCTTGGCGGCCTCGTCGTTCAGCTCGGGCGGCGGATCGTTGTTCATGTAGCCGCGGTAGAACGCGCCGCGCCACGTCAGCTTGGTCTTGGCGCCGTCGCCTTCGACCTCGACCGTCGAGGAGTAGTCGTTCACCGGCAGGGTCTTCACGTCGACCTTGGTGATCCGGTACATGAAGGTCTTCTTCTCGGCGTCGTACTTGGCGAGCTCTTCCTCGACCGTCGCGCCGCCCTTGAGGGTCAGCGTCCGGGTCGCCTTGACCTCATTGCCGCCCTTACCCTCGGTCTTCTCGACCGCCGGAATCCAGCTTCCGTCCTGGAAGTTGCCGAGGATGGCCCAGACCTTGTCGGCGGGGGCATTGATCTCGATCGACTCCGAAACCTTCTGCCGGGTCGGGCCGTGGGCCTGCGCGGCGAAGGTGACCGTGGCCAGCGCCGCCACGGCGGCGAGCGTCCTGAACTTCATACGTTTTTCTCCTCCCATCGAAGCTGCCGAGCATGGCAGCCTCATCCCTCATTCGAGCGACTTGTGTCAGGAGCCGCTCTTCTCAAGCCGGGCCTTGAGGTTCTCAAGGCTGGCGTGAATCCAGGCCCGCACGCGCTTCTCCGAATTCTCGTCGTTGAGTTCGGGCGGCGGGTCGTTGTTCGGATGGCCGCGGTAGAACGCGGCCCGCCACTCGACCCGCGCCTGCGCGCCCTCGGGCTGTACCGTGATCGTGGCCGAGTAATCCTTGGCCGGCAGGTCGGCGACCTCGTTTTCAAGGATGTAGTAGCCGAAGCTCTTGCGCTCGGGATCGAGCTTTCGGCTTTCCTCGACGATGACGTGGCCGTTCTTCAGCGTCAGCCGGAAGACCGGCTTGTCGGCGTTGCCCTGCCGTTCGCCGCGGGCCACGTTCTCGATCCAGCCCGCATCGGCGGGGTTGCCGACCACCGCCCAGACCTTGTCGGGCGAGGCGTCGATGGTGACGCTTTCGACGACCTTGCGCCGCGTCGGCGCGTGCTGGGCCTGCGTCCCGACGGTGGTGACGGCGAGCGCCGCAGCGGCGAGAAGGGCGATCCGCTTCAAACCGGAGGTCTCCTTGAGCATCGCTTGAGTCTGTCGGCGCCTCACAGGGGGCGGCTCGTCCCGTCGAGGACGCGGCCGATGCGCCCGAGGGCTCCCGCGACCTTGTCCTCGATCCAATCCCAGGCCTCGCGCTCGGCGGGCCCGGCGGTCTTGGCAATGGCTATGGCATGATAGGCCATCTCCGTCAGGATCTTTTCCGGCTCCAGCATGTGGAGCCGCGTGGACAGGATCGCCGCCTCGATCACCACGGCTTGCGCCCGGTTGTAGCCGATGAACGGCATGTGGCTCACCGCGTGCACCATCCGCCCGCGGTAGCGCGGGCGCTGCGGGTCGTCCTCGATCGCCGCCACCTCAAACTCGGCATGGCCGAAGCATTCGGCGAGGCGCTTGCCGGGAATGTGATCGCAATCGACCACCGGCCAATCGCGCCGCCCGGTGACGATACCCGCGATCACCCGCACGTCGCTGGGCGCCGAGGCCGTGAAGTACGGGCGCTCCGCGAGGTTGTCGATCGTGGGAGAGGGCCGGAACGGGGCGAGCACGAAATCCTCGCCCTCGCGGATCAGCCCGAACGGCACGAGATGCATCGCGCCTTCCGCCGACAGGGTGGTGACGACGGTCTCAAGGATCAGCGGCATCAAGCATCGGTCCGAAAGGTGGCCACCGGCTTGTCCGAAGAAGCCGATGCAGAAATGACTAGTTCCGGTCCTCGTCGGGCACCAGCCGGCCGCAGACGATGCGGCTGCCCTTCGGCTCGCTGAGCGGGTCGCGGTCCGTTGCCGTGCCGCTTCCGGTCTCGGTTCGCGGCGGCGCGGCGTCACGCTCCGGATCGGCTTGCGTCGCGCGCTCGGCGGCGGGCGCCTCGGGGCCGCTATGCTTGGTATGAGCGGATTTCGTCGGACCGGCCGCCTTGAAGGCGGTGGTGTCGTCCTGGGTGCGGTCGGCGGCGCAGCCCCAATCGAGGGGTTCGTCCTGCACGTAGCGCTTGCCCAGCCGAAACGCGGTCTCGGCCTTGGTCAGCTCTCCGCCGAGATAAAAGGCGTGGGCGCCGTCGCTCTCCACACTCAGTTCGGGGAAGAAGGCCATCGCGTCGGTGCCGGTGGTGTGACGGTCGCGGTTGTAGACGTGGATGCCGTCCTCGGCGACGGCGATGCGGTAATTGGGATCGCGCACCTCCGCGGCGAGAGCCGCAATCTCATCGGGGGTCTGCACGAAGGGGCGCTTGTCGTGCAGTGCGAGCAATTCGCGGCCGTAGCCCTTGGGAAGGGCGGCGTCCTCTTTGGCCGCGTACATCACCCGGCGGGCGGCGTCGTGCTCCTCCACCGTGCGGCGGGTGTGGTTCGAGACCTGCACGATCAGCACGTTGCGCAGGCTGAGTTCCGAGCACATGCCGACGAGGAGCGCCGTGACGCCGAGACTGTCGGCCTCGGTGAGTTCGGTGAGGTTGCCGGTGCCCATCATCATCTCGATGTTCGGCCAGCGCGCCCGGATCTCGCGGTAGCGGCAGATCGAATCGACGAAGCCGAAATGGATCGGCTCCAGGATCGGGTCGGCCATGAAGGGCCGGCCGGCCCGCTCCATCCGCTCGATGGCGCGGTCGAGGGAGGGCAGGTCGTCGGGCCGCATCGGCACGAGGACCGGCACTGCGTCGGTCTCGAAGGCGAGGTCCAGCGTCTCCTCATTGAGGCTGAGAAGATAGTCGGCCCCGGCCCGCGCCCCGCGGGTCAACTCGTCCAGCGAGAAGGAATCGACGCTGACCTTCAGCCCGGCCCCCTTGAGGGCCCGCACGCTGTCTTCGAGATGGGGGAACGCGGTGTCGGGCAGTCCCCCGAGATCAATCACGTCGGCGCCGCGACGGGCGAGGTCGAGACCCTTGGCCAGGATCTGGTCGGGCGTCATCTTCGAAGCATCGACGATCTCGGAGAAGATGCGCAGGTCGTGGCGCGAGAGATCGACCTTGCGCCCAATCAGGCCAAGATAAGCCGGCAAATCAACGATCTCGTCCGGCCCCCGCTCGACCGGCAGGCCGAAATGGGCGCTGAGCGCCTCCGGGTTGGCCCGGCAGCGGCCGGGCAGGACGATCCGGGTCGCGCCCGCCGGCATCTGCACCCGGCGCTTGATGATCTCTTCCGTCATCAGCGCGGCGACCTTCACCCCGGCATCGGCGATGCTCCAGGTGAACCGCTCGGCCGGCAGCGTGGCCGCGACCTTTTCGAGGCGGGCATGCGCCAGCTTGCCGGTGATGAAGACGAGATGTTCGGGCGCGCTCATGCGGCGTGCCTTTGGCGGAAATCCTCGGGGTCCCGGATCACGATCGCACCGCGATAGGCGGCGGCAAAACGCGGGAACGCGGCATCGACGAAGCCGACGCGCGCCAGAGCCGCGAGGTCGGTCTGAACGGGAAGTTTTGCCGACTTTACAAGCATGCAGCGATCGACGCCGAGCCTGCCTGCCAGCCACAGGGCGAGGCTGTCGGAGGTGACATCCCAGCTTTCGGCGATCTCGGCATGACCCGCTTTGAGCGCGACCGGATCCCAGATCACGGAGCGGCCCTTCGCGAGGGCATCGGCAACGGTCTCGGGGCTCGCGGCGATGGTCAGGCGCCGTTCGAGGGCGCAGAACACTTCGGCCATGCGGCCCATGGCGTCGAGGGCGAGGCAGTGGGCGAGGGTGTCGTCGAAGCCGAGCGCCGCTTGGGTCGAGCGCACCGCGTCGGCAAAGGGGCCGCCACCGGGCACGATCGCGACCGGCGGTTCCTCTACGCATTCGGCGAGGATGGCGCAAAGCCGCGCGCGGTCGGCGACGAGGCTGCCGCCGATCTTGACCACGGCGCCGTCGATTGTCCCCGTGAAGCGGGGAGGGGCGGGGGGGACGCTTGTCATATGCCTTACGCCGCGTCGGCCCTTGGGCCGTCCCGCATCGCGGTCACAGCCTGCGCCACCCGCGCGCCGTCGAGCGCCTGCCGCCGGTCGCCGGCGCGGCACAGGCCGCCGCGGAAACCGAGATAATCGGGGTCGAGCCGCGCGAGCGCCGGGATGTCGCCGAGGCCGAGCGAGCCGGCAAGCCCGCTCATCAGGCCGTGCGCGCGGCATCCGGCGACGAAGTCCGCGAGCTGCGGCGCGGCCATGAGAGTGCGAAGCGTGGTGCCGCTCTTACCGCGGGTGTCGATCATCGCTCCGACAAAGCCCGCTGCGGCGAGGCGCGCCGGCCAATCCTCGGCCACGTCATCCTCGGCGAAGAGCACGCCGATGACTCGGCCCGGCGCCCGCGCGGCGGCCTCGGCCAAAGCCGCATCGTCCGCGGCACCGACAGCGATCTTGATGAAATCCACGCCGGTTGCGGCCATGGTCGCGATGGCCGCGGCGATTTCGCATCCGGTGCCGTCGCCGGCCACGGCGCTGGTGACCGCCCGCCCGCCGACATCCGCGACGATGGCGCGCACGGTCTCGGGCGGCAGAGCGCCGAGCGCCCCGCGCTCGGGGTCCTTGGCGTCGATGAGGTCCGCCCCGGCCCGGAGCGCCGTCAGCGCCTCGTCGGGCCCACGGACGCTGACGAGCAGGCGGGGACGCGCGGAAGAAATCGATACGATGTCGGACACGGGAAACGTTCTTGCTCAGCCTTGCACGCCCACACAAGCCCCGCTTCAGGAACGGCCGGGCAGCGGCTCGGCCAGGAGGCGGTTCTTCACGATCCAGCGCGTGGCGTGGGACCAGTCGTCGTCGGTGTTGGCTCTTATCACGACCTGGCCCTGGCGCACGACCTTGCCGGTCTCGGCCTCGGCGATGGTGACGACGAGGCTGAACAACTGGTTGGCGCCCTTGTCGGCGAAGGCGGTCACGGCGAGTTCCGCGCCCAGCGCCTTGGCGATCGGAGAGGCGCAGCCGTTGCACTTGTAGAGCGGGCTCTCCTTGCGGATCTCTTCCGCCTGGGGGGCTAGATCGACGCTCTCGAGGCCGCCCTTCTCGGCGAGTTGTTTGCGCAGCACGTCGGTGACGAGGTCGAGCCGCTTCTGGTCGGCTGGAAGCGGCTTGCGGCCATAGGCCAGCGTCGGGTCGTTCACCTCCGCCGGGAAGATCGCGGCCTTGCGCGCCGCATCCTCGGCCAGGGCTGTACCGCTCAGCGTGGACAGGAGAGCGAGGGCGGGCAGGAGGGCGCGAAGTCGCATGGGGTCAGAGCCTCGGACGGGCGCGGGGCCGCGCGGACTGTCTTTAACTCGGTTTCCCGGAGGATTTGGCAACTGTCGGGGCGGCCGTCCCTGGAGCGTACCGGCATGTCCGGCAACGGTGAGGAGCCGAATGAGGGCAGCGGCGGCCGGAAACACCGATCGCATAATCTTATGAAAATCTTATGCTTCTCTCGTTGAGGCCGGTGGCAAGATGTTGCTAGCGTACCGGGTAATGCGTTTGTCCGTTCCGCTCCTCCTCGCCGCCGGTCTCGCGATCGGCCCGGCCGCATTCCTGGCCGCTTCCATCCATGCCCGCGCCCAGGAGCCGAAGGCGGCCACCGGCGAGCTGCCGCCGGGGTCCCCCGCTGCCGAGACGCCCGCGCCGGTCCCCGGCTCCGAGACCCATATCGCCGTCCTCTATCGTCCGGTGCCGGCGCCCTCATCCTACGATGCCGAGGCCGATCCTGAAGACCTCGGCGTGGCCGGCGCACGCATGGCGGTGAAGGACAACAACACCACCGGGCGTTTCACCAAGCAGACCTTCGCGCTGGATGAGGTCGCCCTCGACGGCGAGCGCGATCCGGTGGAGGCGGCCAAGGCGCTTTCGGCCAAGGGCGTGCGGTTCTTCGTGCTGGCCCTGCCCGCCGCCGAGGTGCTGGCGGTGGCCGATGCGCTGAAGGAGACGGGCGCGGTCATCCTCAATGCCGGCGCGCCGGACGACCGCCTGCGCGGGGCCGATTGCCGCGCCAACCTGTTTCACGTGCTGCCGAGCCGCGCCATGCAGACGGATGCGCTGGCGCAGTACCTGACGCTGATGCGCTGGCGGAAGATCTTTCTGATCGTCGGCCCGACCGAGCGCGACAAGGCCTATGCGGATGCGATGCGGAACTCCGCCCGCAAGTTCGGCCTCAAGATCACCGCGGAGAAGCCCTGGACCTTCGGGCCCCTGGCGAAGGCCCGCGGCGACACGCCGACCCGGGCCGAGGCGATGGTGTTCACCCGCGGGCTCGACTACGACCTCGCGGTGGTCGCAGACGAGGAGGGCGACTGGGGCGATTACGTCCCGTTCCGCACCGTCGATCCGCGCCCCGTGGCCGGCACGCAGGGGCTGATCGCGACCACGTGGCACCCGACCCTGGAGACCTGGGGCGCGGCCCAGGCGCAGAACCGTTTCCGGCGGCTGGCGAGCCGCCTGATGCAGCCGCTCGATTATCAGGTCTGGGCAGCCGTGCGCACGGTCGGCGAGGCGGCGACGCAGACGCGGGGCACCGATCCGGCCACGCTCGCGGCCCATCTCGTGAAGCCCGAATTTTCGCTGCCCGCCTACAAGGGCGTGTCGCTGACCTACAGGCCCTGGGACCACCAGCTCCGTCAGCCGGTCATCGTGGTGCAGCCGAAATCGATGGTCTCGGTGGCGCCTGAACAGGGCTTCATCCACCAGCGCACGCCGCTCGATACGCTGGGGGCCGACATGCCGGAGACCGCTTGCAAACTGCCGTGACCGCTGGCGGAAGCGATCCCGGCGTGTCGGAGGGCGATGCGGCAATCCACCGCCCGGTGAGGTTCGGCCGGTCACCTGTTTCTTGTTTGAGCGATGGGGCCGCGGGGGCCATGTCGCTCGGGCCGATGTGGACGCAGGCGCGCGAGACGACGCGCCGGAAACGACAGGGAGAACGCCGATGGTCACGCGCTTGAGGGCAGGACTGGGATGCGCGCTGCTCGCGGGCGTATCGCTCGGGAGCGCGGGAAGCGCGCAGGCCTTTACCGCCTACGTCACCAACGAGAAGGCCAACACCGTCTCGGTCATCGATACCGAGACCCTGGCGGTGACGGGGACCTGGAAGGTCGGGCGGCGCCCGCGCGGCGTGACGCTCTCCAAGGACGACAAGGAGCTGTTCGTCTGCGCCAGCGACGACGACCGCATCGACGTGCTCGACACGGCCACCGGCAAGGTGGTGCGCTCCCTGCGCTCGGGGCCCGACCCGGAGCAGTTCATCCTCGATCAGAGCGGCAACCCGCTCTACGTCGCCAACGAGGACGATAGCCAAGTCACCATCCTCGACATCGAGAAGAACAAGGTGCTGGCCGAGGTCCCTGTGGGCGTCGAGCCGGAGGGGATGGGCCTGTCGCCGGACGGCAAGCTTCTCGTGAACACCTCCGAGACTACCAACATGGCCCACTTCATCGACACCAAGACCTTCGAGGTGATCGACAACGTGCTGGTCGATGCCCGGCCGCGCTTCGCCGAGTTCTCGACGGACGGGAAGTTCCTCTGGGTCTCGGCGGAGGTCGGCGGCACGGTCTCGGTGATCGATGTCGCCACCCGCAAGGTCATCAAGAAGATTACCTTCAAGATTCCGAGCGTCACCGACGAGCAGATCCAGCCCGTCGGCGTGCGCCTGACCAAGGACGGCACCCGCGCCTTCGTCGCGCTCGGGCCGGCCAACCGCGTCGCGGTGGTCGATGCAAAGACCTACGAGGTCCAGAAGTACCTGCCCGTGGGCCAGCGCGTGTGGCAGCTCGCCTTCACGCCCGACGAGAAGCAGCTCTACACGACCAACGGTACCTCCAACGACGTCTCGGTGATCGACGTCGAGGGTCTGAAGGTGGTGAAAAGCATCCCGGTCGGGTTGCTGCCCTGGGGCGTGGCGATCTCGAAGAAATAAGTTCGGTTCGCCGGCTAACGGCGGTGGGAGGAAGCGACATGAGATGGACTACGCGCCTCGGCCTCGCCGCCGCGGCCCTGATGCTGGCCGCGAGCCCGGCCGGCGCCCTCGACCTCACCAAGAAGCGGCAGAACCTGCCCGACCTCGTGCTTGGAAACGAGGAGGGCAACGACTTCGTGGTCGAGAACAAGGATATCGAGCTGGAAGCCGGCAAGGCCTACCGCCTGCGCATCGTCGCCAAGGGGCGGCAGGAGTACAAATTCTACGCGCCCGAGTTCTTCCGCTACATCTGGTTCAACCAGATCGTGATCGAGCACAAGGAGATCCACGGCGGCGGCCCGCCGGATCATCTCGAGTTCGACGATCCCGGCGAGATCGCCATCGAATTCGTCGCCATCAAGCCCGGTGCCTACAAGTGGTACGCGCAGGGGCTTGAGGAGAAGGGCATGGCCGGCACGATTACGGTGAAGTGAGAGGGGACATCTCATGATGCGCACACGCTCCTCCCTCGCTGCACCGAGAGTCTTCCGCGGCGGCGCCGCCCTTGCCGTTCTCCTCCTCGCCGCCCCCGCGCTCGCCGACGACAAGGCTGCCTGCGCCGAGGGCATTGCCGCGGTAAAGGTGCAGGCCGAAAAGCTGGCGCCCGGTGCGGCTCCGCAGAAACTCACCCGCGCCCTGAAGATCGCCGAGCGCGAGCAGGGCGAGGGCGAGTTCGACGAGTGCCTGGAGGCGCTCGACGACGCCAAGCGTGCGCTGCCGAAATGAGCGCGGCTCTCGAGGTCGCCGGCGTCAGCCACCGCTTCGGCCAGCGCGCCGCGCTTTCCGATGTCTCGATCACGGTCGAGCGCGGGCACTTCATGGCGCTGCTCGGGCCCAACGGCGCGGGCAAGACCACGCTCTTCTCGGTGATCACCCGGCTCTACAACAATCAGGAGGGCCGGGTCTCGATCCTCGGCCATCCCCTCGAACGCGAGCCGTCGCGGGCGCTCGCCGGCCTCGGCGTGGTGTTCCAGGCGCGCACCCTGGATACCGATCTCACCGTCGCGCAGAACTTGCACTACCATGCCAGCCTGCACGGCATCGGCCGGGCGGCGGCACGCTCGCGCATCGAGACCTTGCTCGCGCGCGTCGGATTGGCCGAGCGGCGTGACGACAAGATCCGGACCCTCTCCGGCGGCCAGTCGCGGCGCATCGAGATCGCCCGCTCGCTGATCCACGCGCCGCGCCTGCTGCTCCTCGATGAGCCGACGGTCGGGCTCGACCTCGAATCGCGCGCCGACATCGTCGCCATCGTCCGCGCCCTGGTACGCGAGGAGGGACTGTCCGTGCTGTGGGCGACCCACATCTTCGAGGAGATTTCGTCCGAAGATGATGCGGTCGTTCTTCATAAGGGCCGCATCGTCGCCCGGGGCCGCGCCGGCGAGATCGGCGCTCCCGGCGAGACGCTGGAGGCCGCCTTCCGCCGCCTCGTGGCCGAACCCGACAAGAGAGCCGTGAAGTCCGCCGCATGAGGTCTCCCCCGAACCCCGCCGTCGCAGCCCGTGCCGAGGACGGCGCGAAGACCGTGCCCCATGCGGGCCGGCTCGATGCGGTCGGCTACCTCATCGCGCTCGGCGGCATCGTGCGCCGCGAATTGCTGCGCTTCTTCCACCAGAAGGAGCGCTTCTTTTCGGCGATGGTGCGCCCGCTCGTCTGGCTGTTCATCTTCGCGGCGGGCTTCCGCAACACGCTCGGAACCTCGATCGTGCCGCCCTACGAGACCTACGTTCTCTACGAGGCCTACGTGGTGCCGGGGCTGGCAGTGATGATCCAGCTGTTCAACGGCATGCAGTCCTCACTCTCGATGGTCTACGACCGCGAGGTCGGCTCGATGAAGGTGCTGCTCACCTCGCCCTATCCGCGCTGGTCGCTGCTGCTGGCCAAGCTGATCGCGGGCGTCAGCGTCTCCATCGTCCAGGCCTACGCGTTCCTCGCCATCGCATGGTTCTGGGAGACCGGCATCCCGCCGGTCGGCTACCTCGCCGCCCTCCCGGCCTTCCTGGCTTCCGGCCTGATGCTCGGGGCGATCGGCTTGTTCCTGTCGTCGCTGGTGCGGCAACTCGAGAACTTCGCGAGCGTCATGAATTTCGTGATCTTCCCGATGTTCTTTGCCTCTTCTGCCCTATATCCGCTTTGGCAGGTTAGGGCATCGAGCGAGTGGCTCTATCTGATCTGCCAGGCCAACCCGTTCACCCACGCGGTCGAATTGGTGCGTTTCGCCCTCTACGGGCGCTTCGAGCCGGTCGCCTGCGCCGTCGTGGTCGGCACCGGCCTCCTGTTCTTCACCCTCGCCGCGATCGCCTACGATCCGGGCCGCGGCATCATGGCCCGGCGCGGCGGACCGGCCGGCGAAGCCGCCTGAGAGACCTCCCATGATCCCTCGTTCCGTTCGTGCCCCGCTTTGCCTCGCTCTGATCCTCGCGATGGCTCCGGCGCTCGCGCAGCCCAAGGCCGATCCGGATTGGCCCTGCGCGCAGCGTAAGGTGACGACTTTGGGCTACGGCTCGTTCTGGACCGGGCCGGACCTCGCCGAGGCGGGTGAATGGGGCAGCGACCGCGAGGCAGCCCAACTCGCCCGCAAGCTCGCCTCCCGCCGCACCGAATTGCGCGAGGTCGATACCCTGCTCGATGAATTCGCGCAGAAGGCCGATCCCGCAGAGAAGGGCAAGCGCCTCACCCGCGTCTTTGCCGGGGTGTTCGAGATCATCAACGGCGAGCGCAGCACGGTGATGAACGGGATCAGCCGCTACGCCCAGGGCCAGCGCCGTCTCGCCGAACGCATCCGCGACGAGGCGGACAAGGTGAGCGAGCTCAAGGACAGCCCGGAATCCGATTCCACCAAGGTCGCCTCCAAGGATGTCGCGGACTTGGAAAGCCGGTTCAACTGGGATCGTCGCATCTTCGACGAGCGGAACCAGTCGGTCTCCTATGTCTGCGAGGTGCCGACGATTCTGGAGCAGCGCCTGGGCGAGATTGCCCGTCGCATCCAGGCGCATCTCTGACCTGCTTCCCTTGCCAATCGACGGCCAGGCCCTTTGATGCCGGGCGCGATGCAGCTTGCAGCTGGGCGGCATGGCGTCGGGCCACGCTTCGTCATCGGCCTTCTTGTTCGCAGCGAATTCGTTTGATGTGGGGCAAGCCGATTCTCGAGCAGAAAGAGCCTCGGCAGAATCTTGGCCGGATGGGCTGACGAATGCCGGTCGAGGATTGCCGAATGATCCCGGATATGTCTGCCTTTTTATCCATAAGTCTTTGGTGGAACGTCAGAAATATGTTGCCGCAACACCACGCGTCGGCGGAAGCTTGAGCGTCCCATCATAATTGATCCCGTAGAAGCTCGGCAGCGATTGTCGTGACCCCCTAGCTTCAGCAACATCCGGCAACGGTCCCGCTCGAATGGGCCGCAAGCACGAATGACAAGGGCTGGGGGAATGACAATGCGGGTGCTGCGAGGCAGCCTCATCGCATCGGTTGCGCTGCTTCCGGGACATGTGATGGCGCAAGGCGCGGGCGGCGGGCAGGCCGTCACGCTCGAAGAGATCAGCGTCGTCTCGAATACGCCGGTCGCGGCCTCGCGCCGGGTCGTGGCCACACAGACCCCCTCGGGTCTGCGCGAGGTGACGGTGCTCGACGGCATCGATCGCAACAAGCTGCCGCAGAACACGAGCGTGCTGACTTCGGGCGACGTCTCGCGCGTCGGCTTCCCGAGCACGGTTCGGGCACTCGACGAGCGCGTCGGCTCGATCAGCGTCAACAACGCCCAGGGCAACCCCTTCCAGCCGACGATCACCTACCGCGGCTTCGAGGCCTCGCCGCTCGGCGGCTCACCGCAGGGCGTGGCCGTCTACCTGAACGGCGCCCGTTTCAACACCTCGTTCGGTGACACGGTGCAGTGGGATCTGATCCCCGACATCGCCGTCGATCGGATCGAGCTCGAGGGATCGAACCCGGCCTTCGGCCTCAACGCGCTCGGCGGCTCGCTTGCCGTGACGCTGAAGAACGGCTTCACCTACCAGGGCAGCGAGATCAACGTGCTCGGCGGCTCGTTCGGCCGCGGCGCGGTGGCGTTCCAGCACGGCCAGCGCATCGACAACATCGGCCTCTACGTCGCTGGCACCAAGCTCGGCGAGGATGGCTGGCGGCGCCACTCGCCGTCGCGCCTCAACCAGATCTACGCCGACCTCGGCGTGCAGGGGGAGCGGAGCGAGTTCCACTTCAACGTCATCGGCGCCAGCAACAGCCTGACCGGCAACGGCACCGCCCCGGTCGAGCTGTTGAAGGCCGACCGCAGCGACGTCTTCACCTATCCCGACCAGACCAAGAACGACTTCCTGCGCTTCCAGCTCTCCGGCACCTACGACGTCACGCCGACCATCACCGTGCAGGGCAACGCCTATTACGGCCTGTTCCGCCAGCGCACCGCCAACGGCGACGCCGCCGACGTGGAGAACTGCGAGGTCGACGAGCGTTTCGTCTGCTCCGAGGGCGCGGACGACAACCAGTTTTTCCTGCGTGACCGCACCGGCAACCCGGTGGCGGTCAACCGGCTGCGCACCTTCAACTTCGGCGGGATCAACCCGACCTTCGCCGACCGCTTCGACGAGGGCGGACCCTACGCCTTCCTCAACCAGACCCGCACCGACACCGACAATTTCGGTGCCACGGTCCAAACCGTGGTGCGCGAGACGCTGTTCGGCCTGCCCAACCGCTTCGTGCTCGGCGGCCAGTATGACGGTGGTCGCACCCGCTTCGGGGCCGACAATTCCATCGGTGGCCTCACGCTCGACCGCGGCTTCTCGCCCCCCGGCATCGTCGTCTCCAGCGACGACGGCATCATCACCCCCGTCTCCGTTCATACCTCGAACGATTACGGCGGCATCTACTTCTCGAACAACACCGATCTGACAGACCGGCTGACCCTGACGCTGCAGGGCCGGTTCAACATGGCCAAGATCATCCTGCGCGACCAGATCGGCACGGCGCTGAACGGCGACCACTACTACCAGCGCTTCAATCCCGGCATCGGCGCGACCTACAAGGTCATCCCCGATTACCTCGTCGCCTATGGCGGCTACACGGAAGCCAACCGCGCCCCGACCCCGGCCGAGCTCTCCTGCGCCGATCCGCAGGCGCCCTGCTCGCTCACCAACTTCTTCGTCGGCGACCCGCCGCTGAAGCAGGTCGTGGCGCGCACGGTCGAAGCCGGTATCCGCGGCCGCATCCCGCAGCCCGACGATCTCTTCGGCGGCATCCTCTCGTACAAGGCCGGCTTCTTCTCGACCCGCAACGACGACGACATCCTGTTCGTGCCGGCCCCCGACACGATCGGCCGCGCCTTCTTCCGCAACGTCGGCTCGACCAAGCGGCAGGGCGTCGAAGCGAGCCTGTTCTACAACGCGCCGCGCTGGAACGCCTTCATCGACTACGCCTTCGTCGATGCGACCTTCGAGTCGCCGGTCGAACTCGCAGCCCCCGGCAACCCGTTCAACAGCGCGGGCGGCGACGAGAGCGGCGTCGTGCTCGTGCGTCCGGGCAACCGCCTGCCCGGCGTCGCGCCGCACCAGCTCAAGGTCGGCGTGCAGTATCAGGTGACGCCGGAATGGCGTGTCGGCGCGCTCGCCCGCTTCGCCACGGGCAAGTTCCTTGTCGGCGACCCGACCAACCAGAACAAGACCACCGGCGACTTCGCGGTGTTCGGCTTCAACACCAGCTACCGCGTGGCGTCGAACATCGAGATCTACGGCTACGTCGAGAACGCCTTCAACGCCAATTACGCCACCTTCGGCACCTTCTCGCCGGTGGACGAGGTTCCGATCGTACGGGTGCCCAACGCCACCTCGAACCGCAGCCTCGCGCCCGGCGCGCCGGTGGCGGCCTTCGGCGGCCTGCGCATCCTGTTCGAGCCGCCGCCTCCGGTCCCGGTGGTGGAGCCGCTGCCCCTGGTTCGTAAGGGCTGAGCGGGTCTCCCAACCGAACAGGCTCTCGGACCATCTCCGGTCCGGGACAGTTCTCGATCGATGCAAAGCGGCGCGGTTCTCCGGAACCGCGCCGTTTCCATGTTCAGGACGAGCCTCAGGGGTTCGCCGAGTGCGACCTGCCAACGGCACTCCGGCTATTGCCATTTCATCCCGGGCAAGTTACGCAATCCAAGCGAGGCCGATCGGCCGCTTTGCCTAGGCTGGTTTGCCTGAGGCGTGGCGGGCGTCAGCGTCTCCGCGATTTTGCCGTTGGCCCGATTGCCGGGCCACTTCGATCAGGAGTTTACCCCCGATGGCGTTGCGCCTCTCCTCTGCCGTTCTTCTTGCTGCGCTCGTCGCGGCCCCGGCCTATGCGGCTCCGACGACGACGACGAAGGTCGACATCGCTGCCTTCGATCCGGACAAGGACGGCACCGTCGATCTCAAGGAGGCCCTGGCCGCCGGCTCCGCCGCCTTCGACAAGCTCGATCCGGATAAGGACGGCACGCTCGATGCCAAGGAGCTGAAGGGCCGCGTCAGCGAGGCCGATCTCAAGAAGCTCGATCCGGACAACGACGGGACCCTCGACAAGAAGGAATACCTCGCCGCCGTCGAGGCTCAGTTCAAGGCCGCCGATCCGGACAACGACGGCACCATCGACGCCAAGGAACTGGCGAGCCCGGCCGGCTCGGCCCTGGTCAACCTGATCCGCTAAATCTCCGGACGCTTCGTTCTGGACGAAAACGAGGGTGCGGATCGCGAGATCCGCACCCTTTTTCATCTCCAGCGACCCTTCCGAGAGCCGTGGGCGAAGCGTCGCAGAGCGGAACTCCAAGGGGCCTTCGAGGGCTGTTCCGGCCGAAGCGGGCGGTCACGGGACCGGCTCGCGAAAAGCCGATCCGGAGGAGCCCCAACCCCATGCGCATTGCCCTTACGCTGCCCGTCGCCCTCGCTGTCCTCATTGCCGCGGGCCCTGCCCTGGCCGTCACCTGCAAGGACGACATTTCCACCGTGGAGCGGCGGCTCAACAGCAGTGGCGCGGAGATGGTGACCGGCAAGGAGCCACCGGGCGGCGCCACCTCGTCGAATTCGCCCAAGGCCCTCGACAAGCCGCCGGCCGGCGCTCCTTCCGATCCGTCGACCAAGTCGACGAAGGCGGGTGTGGAAGAGGCACGCACGCTGCTTGCCAAGGCCAAGGAGCAGGACAAGGCCGGTCAGGAGACCGCCTGCCAGGATACGATGACACAGGTGAAGGAGAAGGCCGGCGCGCTGCCGTAGTTCGGCATACGGGCCCGAGCCGGATCATTCCTTGAAAACGGTGAGGCCCAGAAAAAAGAGGCCCAGGACTGCGCTCTGGCGGTCCTGGGCCTCGTCCCGTTCGTGATCTCAAGGATCCTCAATACGCGTTTTCGGTCTTGAAGAGCGCGAGCGGCGTGGTGAGCAGGATCTTGAGGTCGAACAGGATCGACCAATTCTCGATGTAATGCAGGTCGTGCTCCACACGGCGCTGGAGCTTCTCGCTGGTATCGGTCTCGCCGCGCCAGCCATTGATCTGCGCCCAGCCGGTGATGCCGGGCTTCACCTTGTGGCGAGCGAAGTAGCCGTCCACCACCTGATCGTAGAGGGTGTTTGCCGCCTTGGCCTGGACGGCATGCGGGCGCGGTCCGACCAGCGAGAGATCACCGCGGATCACGTTGAAGAGCTGCGGCAGCTCGTCCAGCGACGTCTTGCGGATGAAGCGGCCCACGGGTGTCACGCGGGCATCCGTCTTGGTGACGAGTTGCGATGCGCCTGCATCGCACAGATCGACATACATCGAGCGGAACTTGAAGATCTCGATCAGCTCGTTGTTGAAGCCGTAGCGCTTCTGTCGGAACAGCACCGGCCCTGGCGATGTCAGCTTCACCGCGACCGCAACCGCGATCATCGCCGGCGAGAGCGCCAGCAGCAGCATCAGGCCGACGAGGCGGTCGAACATCCCCTTCAGGATAACGTCCCAATCAGCCAGCGGCTTGTCGAACACGTCAAGCAGCGGGACCCCGCCGAGATAGGAATAGGCGCGCGGGCGCAGACGCAGCTTGGTAGCGTGAGCCGACAGTCGGATATCGACCGGCAGAACCGAGAGCTTGGCGAGCATCTGCAGGATGCGTGTCTCGGCCGAGATCGGCAGGGTGAACACCACGAGATCGACGGGGGTGTGGCGGGCGTAAGTAACGAGGTCGCTGACATTGCCGAGCTTGGGATAGCCGGCGACGTGGGTGCTGGACCGGTCATCGCCGCGGTCATCGAAGATCCCGATGATGCGGATCCCGTTGTCGCCGCTCGCTTCCAGGGCGTGGATCAGTTCCACCGCCGCCGGTCCGCCGCCGACGATCGCGGTACGACGGTCGAAGCGCCCCTTGGCCACCTGCATCCGCACGAAGGCCGAGAGCGCCGCGCGTCCGCCGAGCAAGATAGCGAGGCCGGCCATGTAGTAGCTGAGCAGCCAGAACCGGGAGTAATGGTCCGCGACCTTGCCGAGCACCATGGCCGCGGCCACCATCAGGAACGCGATGGACCAGCCGGTGGCAAGCTTCACGGCTGTTCTTGGTAGATCGCGGAATGCGCTGATCCGGTAACTGCCCGAGGCTTGGAACAGTCCGAGTGCCGCCAGGGTCACCGCTAGAATGGCAGCGTGGTAGCGCGGCGCGAGCGGCACGACGCCTCTCAGCAAGGCCTGATGCAGAACCAAGCCGAGCAGGATCAGACCGAAGAATTCGGCAAGCCGCACGCAACCGGCCAGCACGACCGGCGACAGCCAAGTCCCCTTCAATGCGGACGCGGAGGGCGCAGCCCCTGGATTCTCGCCGTGGAGCGGGAGCGGCGCCGGCACGGATGTCAGCGAGCCGTTTTCCTTCGCGACCTTAAGCAGATCCCGAACGTCGATGGCGCTCATAGGAATGTTCCACGTGAAAACATCGAGCCTCTCCGGCCATCGAGTGTGCCGGATCGATCTTCACGAAAGCCTAATGTGCGGGCGGGCCGGGCTGTGAAAAACGGGGACATCGAACGCATCGCCGCCCG
Organism: Methylorubrum extorquens; assembly: GCF_024169925.1. Lineage (NCBI taxonomy): Bacteria > Pseudomonadati > Pseudomonadota > Alphaproteobacteria > Hyphomicrobiales > Methylobacteriaceae > Methylorubrum > Methylorubrum extorquens. The sequence continues at coordinate 4,160,761 of NZ_JALJXF010000001.1, read as the reverse complement.
CCCTCAAGCCGTCACGACGCCAGACATCTTTCGTATGCGTTTCGCATTGAAGGCAGCGGCGTAGCCGCACAGCACGTCGGTCGCCATGCGGTTCATCGAGAAGCGGGTGCGCAGCGAATTGCTGAGCGCCCGGGCGCGGCCCTGCCGGCGTGCAGGCTCCTCATCGAGGATACGGAGGATGGCGGCGCTCAGGGCCTCGCAATCGCCGGGTGGAACCAGATCGGACGAGAAGGCCCCGAAGATTTCCGGAATGCCGCCGACATTGGTCGCGACGAGAGGCTGGCCGGCCGCCGCAGCCTCCAGCACGACGTAGGGCAAGGATTCCGCCAAGGACGGCACCACCATGACCCGGCCGCGTCCGAGCACCGGCCGGATCGCCTGAGGCGGCTCGAACGCAATGGCATGGCGCAGACCGAGATTCTCGGCCATCGCGGCGATGCTTTCGGTATCAGGGCCTGACCCCACCATCAAAAGCCGGAGGTCGCGACCTCGTCCCCGCAGCCGTGCGAGGGCCCGCAACAGCACCGGCAATCCCTTGGCCTCTCGCAGTTCACCGACATAGACGAGGTCGAACGGGTCATCCGCCGTCTCCACGGGGGCGAACTCAGCTTCCGCGATGCCGTTGTGGACGATGCGCTCGAGGCGCGGCGCGCCTCCGGCAAAGGTGGCATGACGCGAGGCGACGTATTCGCTTTCGAACAGGAATAGGTCGGTCGCCCGCGCCATCACCTGCTCGGCGGCCATGTAGACCCGGTGCAGAGCCGTTCCCGGACGATAGTTGTAGCTGCCGCCATGCGGGGTGTAGGCGCGGATCACCCCGCGTCCGCCTGTGCCGAGTGGGGCGAGGCGGGCGAACACGCCGCCTTTCGCGCCATGGCCGTGCAACACGTCGGCCCCCACCGCGAGAGCCTGCGCTCTCACCGTGCGCAACACCTGAAGGTCGCTCGCATGCGGATTCCGGCGCATCGGGACACGCGTGACGCCGAGTGCGAGAGAAGGGGCCAGATCCGCCAGGGTCCGTTCCGCGCGCTCACCGCCGGTCGAGGCGTCGCAGACGAGGCCGACGGCGTGGCCCGCCTCCGCCTGGAGGCGGGTGAGGTCGATGACGTGGCGAAACAGACCGCCGACCGGGGCCCGGAACACGTGGAGGATGCGGTGCCGCTCACCGGTCCCGACGCGGGACGATAGGTCCGCGCCCAGGTGACCTATCGGCCCGTGTGGCGTCACGGCGGCGGTCAGAGGAGCGGCGAAGGGAGAGGCCACGGCAGTCGGTCTCCGCGCGGGCGGCCCCAATGCGGGGCCCGGTCCGGCGGAAGATCGTCATGGCGCGGTCAGCGCCCGGTTAAGGGGCAAGCGAGAATGGCACGCGGAGGTCTCTCACGCCCGGCTTTCGTGGATCACGGTTAGGCGTTGGTGAATGCCGCAGTGAGCCGGCTCAGAAAAACCGCTCCTTGACGACGATCGTGTCGCCCGGCCGCACCGGGTAAGACATTGGGACGATGCCGTTGATGAGCCCGCCCTGGCCCTCGCGGGTCAACACCGCGTAGTCGCGCGCCGCGCGGGGGCCGAAGCCTGCGGCGATCGCCACCGCCGTCTCGACGGTCATGCCGTTGACGTAAGGGTACTGCCCCGAGGTCGTCACCTCGCCGAGGATGTAGAAGGGCCGGTAGGCATCGACCTCGACCGTCACGTGCGGCTCGCGCACGAAGCCGGCCGCGAGCTTCGCTTCGATCAGCCGGGCGGCCTGCGCCGTCGTCTGCCCGCCCACCTGAACCACGCCGATCAGCGGCATCGCGATCCGCCCACCGCCATCGACCGCGTAGATGTTGGACAGGTTGTCCTGCCCGAACACGATGACGCGAAGCTTGTCGCCTGCCGCCAGCGAGTAGCGCGTGCCGATGGAGCCGGTGCCGGTGGCATCGAGATCGACCGTCCGGAAATCCGGACGCAGACAGCCGCCGAGCGCGAGGACGGACGGAAGGGCCAAGAGGAATGCGCGCCGCTGCATCGCCATCGCCGTTGTGAAGAACCTCAGCGTTACTTAACGGCGTATGGTTAACGAATGCTGATCCAGCCGCGATGCCGGGCGGAAACATGTCCGGCCTCCGGCGCGGCGTCTCGAATGTCGATGAGGGCCGGCCGCAGCTCTTAACGAGAAGTCAACCTTAACGACCTCTATTGGTCGAAGGTGGATCGATCGCCCCGATCCGCGTCCCGCCTTCGTAAAGACTGCCCATGCCGCGCCTCAGGCTGTCGACCGATCCGTCTCTTCCGCCGCCCGGCGGGCCCGGTGGGCCCGGCGATGGATTGGCGGTTGCGCAGATTGGCGGCGTCCTGCGCCGCTCCTGGGCCTGGATTGCCGTGCCGACGCTGGTCGCCGCGCTCGGGGCGGGCGTCTTCGTGCAGGTGGTGACCCCGCGCTACACCGGAGAAGCCAAGGTTCTGCTGGAAAGCCGCGATCCCGCTTTCGCCCGTACCGCCGCCGAGCGGACGGACCAGATCCAGCCGATCGACGAGCAGGCCGTCGCCAGCCAAGTGCAGGTGGCGATGTCGCGCGACATCGCCCGTGAAGCGATTCGCAGCCTGAAGCTCGTCGGAAACCCCGAATTCGATCCGGAAGCCGAGAGCAGCTCGGCGATCCGGCGCACGCTGATGATGCTGGGCCTCGTCTCGGCGCCGATGGAGCGTCCTTCCGAGGATCGCATTCTCGAAAGCTATCTCGACCACCTGCTGGTCTATCCGGTCGGAAAGTCACGCATCCTCGCCGTCGAGTTCCGCTCGCGCGATCCCGAACTCGCCGCGCGCGGCGCCAACACCGTGGCGGACCTCTACCTCGCCTCGCTGGAAGCCGCCTCCGTCGATACCGCCCGTTACGCCTCGACCTGGCTCGGCAACAACATCGCCAACCTGCGCGCCCGCGTGGCCGAAGCGGAGGCGAAGGTCGAGGCGTTCCGCGCCAAGCACGGCCTGATCGGCACGGGCAGCAGCGCGGCGGCTCAGCCGCTCTCGTCCCAGCAGCTCTCCGAATTGTCGAGCCAGCTCTCGCAGGCGCGCACGATCCAGGCGGACCTGACCGCCCGCGCCAAGCTCCTCAAGGACATGATCAAGGAGGGCCGCGCCTTCGAGATCCCCGATGTCGCCAACAACGAGCTGATTCGGCGCACGGTCGAGAGCCGCATGGCGATGCGTGCGCAACTCGCCCTCGAATCGCGCACGCTGCTGCCGGCCCACCCGCGCATCAAGGAGCTGACGGCCCAGGTCCAAGATCTCGAGAATCAGATCAAGGCCGCAGCCGAGCGAGTGGTGCGCACCCTCGAAAACGACGCCAAGATCGCGGGCGCCCGGGTCGAGTCCTTGCGCGCGGCGGTCGACGGCCAGCAGGACGTGGTCGCCAAGGGCAACACCAGCGAGGTGGAGCTGCGTGCTCTCGAGCGCGAGGCGAAATCCCAGCGCGAGCAGCTCGAATCCTATCTCGCCCGCTACCGCGAGGCGGCCGCGCGCGACGCCGAGAATGCCAGCCCGGCCAATGCCCGCGTGGTGTCCCGTGCGATCGTGCCCGATCTGCCCTCCTTCCCGAAGAAGCTGCCGATCGTCGCCTTCGCTACGATGCTCGCCTTCCTGCTCGCGAGCGCGGGCGTCATCGGCCGCCATCTCCTCGTCACGCCGTCCGAGCCGGGCGGAGACCGTACCGGGGATGAGGGGGAGCCCCTCGTTCAAGACGCACGGACCGATCGTCCGCGCGACTTCTACCCGGAGCCGGAGCCGCCCGCGTCGCGCCGTCCTGCCTATGAGCCGGTCTATGGCGGGGCCTATCCGGCCTCTGCGGCGGAACGCTTCGCGCCGGCCCTCGCCTTTGCCAATTCCCTGAGGGCGACCGCGACGGTGCATCACCCGGTCTTCGCCAGCACGGCGCCGATCGGAGCCGAGGCGGCTGCGCCAGGGGATGCGGCAAGAGCGAGCAAGGAAGGGCTCGGCGTCCCCACGAAATCCTCCGCCTCCTATGCCGATCTCGATGGTCTGATCGCCCGGCTGGAGAACGGAACCGGCAAGCCGCACGGCAAGGGGCAGTTGACCGGGCCATCCAAGGGGGGCTGCGTGCTCGTGGTCGAAACCCCGCGTGCCGACGGCACGCCCGGTCTCGCCTCCAATCTCGCCCGGGTGCTCGGTCCGCGCCGCCAGACGCTACTGGTCGATGTGAACGGCGCGGTCTCCGGACCGTCCGAGCCGGGCCTGACCGATCTGGTGGCCGGTGCGGCCGATTTCCTCGACGTGATCCAGCCGGTGCGGGGTTCGCGTCTCCACGCGGTGAAGCGCGGCGCAGCGCCTCTCGACGTGCTGTCGGAGGAGCCGCAAGGCCTCGCCATCGGGCTCAACGCCCTGTCGCAGAGTTACGATTGGGTGCTCTGCCGCCTCGATGCGCGGAATGCCGAGGACGGCGCCGAACTCATTCCGGCGGTCGGCCCCTGCATGGACTCGATCGTGATCGCCTCGGATGCGGCGTCCGACGACCCGGTTCTGGTCTCACTCTATCGTCTCGCCAAGGAAACCGGCGTGGGCCGGGTGGTGGTCGCCCGCCACGGCGAGGATGCGGAACGCACTCCGAGCCTGGAAGCGACGCCTCTGCGGCTTTCGGCCTGACGCGCCGGCAGACCTCCGAAGCGGCAAGGCGCCGCTTCAGCAACCCGTTCCCTGCTCTTCTTCCGTTGCGGTCATCGCGGCGGCAACAAGCAGGGCCGAGAGGTTGGGGTGCCAACAATGGCCGCGAGGGCAACGCACGCGGCGGTCAGGGAAACCGGGAACAGGATCCGCACGGTATCTCCCCGAATCAGGGCGGTGGTTCCGCCGGCCCAGATCGGAGGGACCGGCGGAACCGCCGAGCCTCGCTAAGGGGGGGCCGCGTTCGACCCGGCCCACTCACCTTGCCGCTCCGATGAAATTGCTGCCTTAACAAAATTTGGAGTTGTGCCGCCGCGTTCGGGGAACGTTCAGCTGTCGGACTCAAGGCACCCTGGATGCGCCATGGCCCAGCGATGCCAAGCCCTTGATACGTCACTCTGATTTCGCGAGCGGCTCCCGCGCGAGGGCGTCGGGTCTCACCCTCGCTGACGTATGTGGCAAGTCGCCTCACTCGTCCGGCCGACACCTTTCCGGCCGACGGGATAGCCCGCGCCGATCCTGCCGAACCAAAGCTAGCGCATCGCCCTGGATATCGGATCCAGGACGATGCGCTAGCTTTTGTTTTTGCATCGTCTTTTTCCGAAAGCCGGCAACCACCTTTCGGGACGATGTTCTAGAATGGCAGCTTCATGCCGGGCGGGAGCGGCAGGCCCTTGGTCAGCTCCGCCATCTTCTCCTGCGCCGTCGCCTCGGCCTTGCCGCGGGCGTCGTTGCAGGCGGCGACGATCAGGTCTTCCAGGATTTCGCGTTCGTCGGCGACCATCAGGCTTGGATCGATGGAAACACCGAGCACCTGACCCTTGGCCGTCATCCGCACCGTCACGGCGCCGCCGCCGGACGCGCCCGACACCTCGACCGCTTCGAGTTCGGACTGAACCGAGGCCATCTTCTCCTGCATGGCCTGGGCCTGCTTCATGATGCCCATGAGGTCGCGCATGGTGGGTTCGCTCCGGTTCCGGTCGAGAAAGGGTCAGCTCCCCGCACTTAGGCGCGGGAGCCCGGCCTTGCCAGGGTAAGGCGGGCGCCTCAGGCGTCGTCGTCCGTCTCTTCGGGCGGAGGGGCTGCCGGCCCGGTGCCCGCCGCCGCGGCGTCGGCGCCATCGGTCTCCGGCGCCTTGTCCCGCACATCGACGATCTGCGCGCCGGGGAAGCGCGACAGAACCTCCCGCACCAGCGGGTGCGCGGCGGCGTTCTGGTGGCGGGTTTCCTCGGCCGCCCGCGAATTCTCCGCAAGCGTCGGCGCGCCGGGCTCCTTGGAGAGCGCCACCAGCCAGCGCCGCCCGGTCCAGGCATCGAGAGCGCGGGCGAGATCGGTCGGAAGGCTCTGCCGGCCACCGGGGGCAAGGCGGAACTCGATCCGCCCCTCCTCGAAGCGCACGAGATGCACGTCGCGCTCCAGGGCCACCTTCAGGGCGATGTCGCGGGCCGCCTCGGCCTGGGCGACCACGTCCTCGAAGCGTCCGAGCCGCGGACCGGCGGGGGCCACCGGAGCCGGGCGCGATGCGGGTTGCGGTGCCGCGGCGGTGACGGGGGAGGGAACCGCGGCCAAGGTCGGCCGAGGCGCGGGTTGCGGGGCGGGGGGCGCCATCTGCAGCGCGGCCGAGCCGTGCGAGGCCATGGCGGAACCGCCGTCGCGCCCGGAACTCGGGCGAGCGGCGCCATTGCCCTCGGACGAGGCGATGTCGGCGCGAAGCTGGCGCAGGGCCTCGTCGGGCGTCGGCAGATCGGCGGCGTAGGCGAGCCGCACGATCGCCATCTCGGCCGCCGCCAGCGGGCGGGGGGCGGCCTGCACCTCGGGCAGCGCCTTGAGTAGGATCTGCCACGCCCGCGACAGGGCCCGCACCGGCAGGCGCCCGGCGAACGCGACGCCGCGCACGCGCTCCGCCTCGCTCAAGGTCGGGTCGGCCTCCGCCCCCGGCACCAGCTTGAGGCGGGTGACGAGATGGGTGAAGCCGGCCAGATCCGAGAGCACCACCGCCGGGTCGGCGCCCGCATCGTACTGGGCGCGGATCTCGGCGAAGGCGGCCGGCACGTCGCCGCGCATCACGGCCTCGAACAGATCGACGATGCGTGAGCGGTCGGCAAGGCCGAGCATGTCGCGGACGCCCGCGGCCGAGACCGCGCCCGCCCCGTGGGCGATCGCTTGATCGAGCAGGGAAAGCGCATCGCGCACCGAGCCTTCGGCGGCGCGGGTGACAGCGGCCAGCGCCTCGTCCTCGGCCTCCACGCCTTCCGCGGCGCATATCTTCTTCAGGTGGGCGGAGAGCACGTCGGCCTCGACCCGGCGCAGGTCGAAGCGCTGGCAGCGCGACAGGATCGTCACCGGAACCTTGCGGATTTCGGTGGTCGCGAACACGAACTTGGCGTGGGGCGGCGGCTCCTCCAGCGTCTTCAGGAAGGCGTTGAACGCCTTCTCCGAGAGCATGTGGACCTCGTCGACGATGTAGACCTTGTAGCGGGCCGAGACCGGGGAATAGCGGATGCCATCGATGATGCCGCGCACGTCGTCGATGCCGGTATGCGAGGCGGCGTCCATCTCCAGCACGTCCATGTGCCGGGATTCCATGATCGCCTGGCAGTGCTGGCCGAGTTCCGGCATCGACACGGTGGGGCCGGTATCCGGCTGCCCGGTGCGGAGGTAGTTGAGGCCGCGGGCGAGGATGCGGGCGGTGGTCGTCTTGCCGACGCCGCGCACGCCGGTCAGCATCCAGGCCTGCGGGATGCGGTTGGCCGCGAACGCGTTGGCCAGCGTGCGCACCATGGCGCCCTGGCCAATCAGGTCATCGAAGGTCTGGGGGCGGTACTTGCGCGCGAGCACCCGGTAGGGCGTCGTGGCCGGCACGGGCGCAGCGGCGGGCATGCCGGGCAGGCCCGGCTCGTCGGTGAGCGTGCCGTGCGTCTCGTCCATGCCGCCGTTCGAATTTTCGGAAAGTGGCCGGGCCGTCCCGCTCAGGCGGACGGCGAGGGTGGGAGGCTGGACAAAGACCCGCTCGGTCTCGTTAGGGCTGCTTCCTTCCGGACCTGACCCGGTTGGCGAGTGAAACGTCCCTCGCCAACCTCCCGCGCCGTATATGACGGCCCGCGCGGCGGGATGCAAGCGGGTTGCAGGCGGGTTGCCTCGCCCGATCCGCGCGGCCATGCTTCCGGTAAGCAGGGGCCGATGCAGGGAGAGGTTATGCGGACGACCACGATTCCGGTGCGCTTCACCGTACTCGCTCTGCTCGCGGGCCTGTCCGCGCCCGCCGGCGCGCAGGATCGGGCCGGAGAGCCGGCACAGGAGGGCGCGCCGAAGGATTGGCAGGGTCGCTACCGCTACGAGCACGTCGCCGGTCGCACGGCCGGCGGCACGGGCATCGTCGTCAATTACGACCTCGTGATGCTGCCCCCCGATGTCCGCAACGGATGCGTTCTGACCGTACGGGGCTTCCAATCCGACGAGGCGCTCCGCTGCCGCACCCGTCGGGACGGGCAGGATCTCGTAGTGGCGTTCGATCGCTACGGCGATGGCGGAACGGTCAACAAGTACGGGGTTGCAGTCTACAAGCCGGGCCAGCCCCTGTTCACTTTAGCCAAGGTTGCTCGCGCCAAGGATGCGGCGCTGACCACACGCTGGCAGGGCCTCATGCCGGATGGGCAGGGCGTGGCCGAGAGCGGTGCTACCTTCAAGAAGATGCGGTAGTCCCGGAGAGGCGACCTCTCCGGGAGCGGGTGCCTACTCCGCCTTGCGCTTCACGATTTCCAAGGTCTTCGGGTCGAGCTTCAGGTCGAACTGCTTGCCGTTGGCGTCGATGGCGTCATCCACCTCGATCATGCCGTCGTCGAGTTCGATCTCCTTCCACTTGGTGAAACCCTCCTTCTTCAGGATGTCCTCGACCTTGGCCTGCTGATCGGGCGGCAGCTTCTCGTCGGCGAGCGCCGGACCACTGAGAAGCGCGAGGCCGAGGGCGAAGGCGGCGAGGGGGCGGAAGGACATGAGACGCTCCAAATTAATAAGAGACGCCGGGCGAACGGTCGATCGTCCCGGTTGTTCCTGCCCGATCTCCAGACGACCCCGCTCGTGATTGCCAGCGCGCGTAGTGCCGCCTAGGCTGCAACCTCCGGGTTCGGAGCTTGCCGCAACACCATGGTCACGCGCGTCGCCACCGTCGCCTTCGAGGGGATCGAGGCGCGTGCCGTCGATGTGCAGGTGCAGATCGCAGCCGGCGCCGTCGCCTTCACCATCGTCGGCCTGCCCGACAAGGCGGTGGCGGAATCCCGCGAGCGGGTGCGCTCGGCGCTGATCGCCTCGGGGCTGGCGCTTCCGGCCAAGCGCATCACGGTCAACCTCGCCCCGGCCGACCTGCCCAAGGAGGGCTCGCATTACGATCTGCCGATCGCGCTCGCGGTGATGGGTGCCATCGGCGCCCTGCCGGCGGACGCGCTCGGCGGCTATTGCGTGCTCGGCGAACTGGCGCTCGACGGTTCGATCACCGCAGTGGCCGGCGTGCTGCCCGCGGCGATGGCGGCGAATGGCCGTGGGCTCGGCCTGATCTGCCCGGCCGCGACCGGGCCCGAGGCGGCCTGGGCGGCCGGCGACATGGATGTACTGGCGCCGCGTTCGCTGATCCAGCTCGCCAACCATTTCAAGGGCAGTCAGGTGATGGCCCGGCCGCAGCCCGCGGTGGCAGCACCCGTCGGGCCGATGTCGGACCTGCGCGACATCAAGGGCCAGGAGGGCGCCAAGCGTGCCCTGGAGATCGCCGCGGCCGGCGGCCACAACCTGCTGATGAACGGCCCGCCCGGAGCCGGCAAGTCGATGCTCGCCGCGCGCCTTCCCTCGATCCTGCCGCCGCTCGGTCCGCGCGAGCTGCTCGAAGTCTCGATGATCCAGTCGGTCGCGGGCGAGCTGAAGGGCGGCGCCCTCTCGAACCGGCGCCCGTTCCGCCAGCCGCACCATTCCGCCTCCATGGCGGCTTTGGTCGGCGGCGGGATGAATGCGCGGCCCGGCGAGGCCTCGCTCGCCCATGGCGGCGTGCTGTTCCTCGACGAGCTCCCCGAGTTCACGCCCCAGGTGCTCGATTCCTTGCGCCAGCCGATGGAGACGGGCGAAATCATGATCGCCCGCGCCAACCATCGGACCACGTATCCGGCGCGGTTCCAGCTCGTGGCGGCGATGAACCCGTGCCGCTGCGGCATGGCGCTGGAACCCGGCTATGCCTGCCGCCGGGGGCCGAACGAGCGCTGCGTCGCTCAGTACGGCGCCCGCATCTCCGGGCCGCTGCTCGACCGGATCGATCTGCGGATCGAGGTCGCGGCGGTCACCGCCGCCGACCTGATTCTGCCGCCGCCCGCGGAGGGCTCGGCCGAGGCCGCCGCACGGGTCGCTGCGGCCCGCCTGCTCCAGAGCGCGCGATACACTGCCCTCGGCCTGCCGGCTGCGACGACCAACGCCACTTGCCCGGCGACCGTGATCGAATCCGCCGCCGCGCCCGATGCCGAGGGCGCTGCGCTGATCCGCCATGCGGCCGAGACCATGCGGCTGTCCGCCCGCGGCTTCCACCGCACCCTGCGGGTCGCCCGCACGCTGGCCGACCTCGACGGCGAGGCGCAGGTGCGGCGGCTGCATCTGGCCGAGGCGCTGTCCTACCGGGCGCGGGGCGAGCGGCCGGCGGCGGCGGCCTGATCGGCTCACGGGTCCGGCCATTGCCACGCCCTGTCACGGCGGACATAGTCGTGCACAATATGTCAGGGGCGGCCGGCTTGCCGGAACAGACTCCGTGCAAGGGAGCGAGGCGGTGGCACACGGCACGCAGATGCGCAGGCATCTGTGCGGAATCCAGACGGCCTGGACGGATGCGGGCGAGGCACTGGACGCGGTCGCGGCCGTCGCGGAGGCCCTCGACCGGGCGGCTGTCGGCCATCTGATCGTCTTCTTCTCGCCGGCCTACGAGGCGGAAGCCCTGACGGCCGCGCTCGCGGCGCAGTTTCCCGGCGTCGGGCTCACGGGTTGCTCCACCTCCGGCGGGATCAGCCCGGCGGGCTCGATCGACCGCGGCCTCGTCGCCATCGCCTTTCCCCGCCAGGGCTTCCGCATCGTCTCGGGCCTGCTCACCGACATCGCCCGGCTCGACGTGGAGGGGGCGGCCTCGACCGTGCGGGCCTTGCGCCGGACCCTCGACGGGGGGCGGTTGGACGGCGGCAGCGGCCACCGCTTCGCCCTCTCGCTGATCGATTCCCTCGCCAACGCGGAGGAGACGGTGGTCTCGGCGGTGGCCTGGGCGCTCGACGGCATCCCGCTGATCGGCGGCTCGGCCGGCGACGACCTCGCCTTCCGCAGCACGGTGCTGATCCACGAGGGCCGGCTCTGCCGCGACGCGGCGGTGATCCTGCTGGTCGAGACCGATTTCCCGATCCGCATCTTCAAGAGCGACAATTTCGAGCCGACGAACCGCAAGTTCGTGGTCACCGCCGCCCGCGAGGACGAGCGGCGCGTCACCGAACTCAACGCCGAGCCCGCGGCGCGCGAATATGCCATGGCGGTGGGGCTCGACCCGGAAAACCTCTCGACCATGAGCTTTGCCGCCTACCCGCTCGCGGTGAAGATCGGCGGGGAGTATTACTGCCGCTCGATTAGCCGGGTGGAGCCGGACGGCTCGATGACCTTTTTCTGCGCCATCGGCGAGGGCGTGGTTCTGACGCTGGCGCAGCCCCGCGACATCGTCGAGGCGACGCAGGCCGAACTCGAAAGCCTCGACGCGTCGCTCGGCGGGCTCGATCTCGTGATCGGCTTCGACTGCGTGTTTCGCCGGCTCGACGCCGAGAGCCGGCAGGTGCGCCACCGGATCGCCGACCTCTACCGGCGCTACGGCGTGGTCGGCTTCGAGACCTATGGTGAGCAGTACCGCTCGATGCACCTGAACCAGACGTTCACGGGCATCGCCATCGGCCGGGCCGAACCGAAGCCCGCGACATGAAGACGGCCCGATGAACCGCCCGACCCTCTGGATGGAACCGGTCCCCGAAGCGCAGACCATCGAGTCCCTGACGCATCGCGTGGCCAAGCTCGAGCGCATCAACGCGGCGCTGATGGCCCATGTCGAACGCACCATGGACCAGCAGGGCGGTGCCTACTCGCTGTTCCAGACCGCGATCATGCTGGAGGGCCGCGTCCGCGCCCGAACGGAAGAACTGACCGCGCTGATGAACAGCCTGGAGCGCTCGAACGCGGCGATGCAGGCGGCCAAGGAAGAGGCCGAGACCGCCAACCGCTCGAAGACGCGCTTCCTGGCCGCCGCGAGCCACGATCTGCTCCAGCCCCTCAACGCCGCCCGCCTCTCGCTCTCGGCGCTGACCGACCTCGCGCCGGGGCCGGAAGCGCAGGGCATCGCCCGGCAGGTCGAGCGCGGCCTGGAGACGATCGAGGATCTGATCAAGGCGCTCATCGACATCTCGAAGCTCGATGCCGGCATCGTGCGCCCCGTGGTCAAGCCGGTGCGCCTCGCCGACCTCGTGGCCGGGATCGAGGCCAGCTTCCGGCCGTTTGCCGAGCGCAAGGAGCTGCGCCTCGTCACCCGCTGCGCCGACCTTGTGGTGGAGACGGACGGGATCCTGCTCCAGCGCATCCTCCAGAACCTCGTCTCCAACGCGATCCGCTACACCGAGAGCGGCGGCGTGCTGATCGCCGCGCGCCGACGGGACAGGCTCTGCCGGATCGACGTGGTCGATACCGGCTGCGGCATTCCCGAGACCGAGCGGGCGCTGGTCTTCGAGGAGTTCTTTCGTGGCGCGCGCGAGTGCGACGATGGCGGGATCGGTCTCGGGCTCGGCCTGTCGATCGTGCAGCGCATGGCCTCGACGCTGGATCACGCCATCGAACTGCATTCCCGCAGCGGCCACGGCACGCGGCTGAGCCTCACCCTGCCGCTGGCCACCCAGCGTCCGGACGCGCGGGTGACCCTCGCGCCGCTCGCCACGGCGCTGACAGGCGCACGGGTGCTGGCGATCGAGAACGACGCCTCGACGGCGGAGGCGCTGCAACGGCTCCTGCGCAACTGGGATGCCGAGGTGCAGGTGTTTCGCGATCTGGCCGGCGTCGTGGCCGCCCTCGGTGCCGGTCTGGCGCGGCCGGACGTGATGGTGATCGACTACCACCTCGACAACGGCGCCTGCGGCCTCGATGTGGTGGATTACCTGCGGCGCAACCGGGGCTGGGTGACGCCGGTGATCCTTACCACCGCCGATCACGGGGCCGACATCGCCGCCCGCGCCCAGGCCACGGGGGCCGAACTCGTCCACAAGCCGATCAAGCCGGCGCAGTTGCGCTCGCTGCTCGCCTACATGCTGGCGTGAGGCGCGGTGAGGATGGGCGGGATCAAAGCGCGCTGAAGCGCCGCTCGCCTATCAGCCGGTCGCGCGCGCGGGCGACGAGGGCGGGGCGGATGCGGGTGACGTCCTCGCCGTCGAGGAGCGGCGATCCGGCCAGCACGCCGAGATAGGCCTCTTCCCGATCCCGGCAGGTCGAGACCGCCTTGGTGGCGGCGAAGCTGCGGCTGGTGGTGCGGATCTGCTCCGCGAACGCTTCGTCGAGACAGGCCTGCCACGCCGCGTGGCGCGCGCCCTCCGCGGTTTCCGCCCGCGCGGGGAGGGCGGCGAAGAGGGCGAGAATGCTGGCGAGGAGGACGCGACGCATGGGACGAGCGGACCCTGGGACGGCGAACCTGAGGCGGTGACGGGGTTTTCCGGGGCGGAAAGCCTTCGCGGAAACCTCTCATCAACCTTGGCGGCCGAACCGTTAAAACCTGCTAACGCGCCGGGTCCGGGTCCGGTCCCGATTTGGGACCGGGAAACGTTTCCCTCAGCGGTTGGCCGCCGTGAGCGGCGAGGCGTCGCGGCCGAGCGCCATCCAGCCCACGGCCTCCTGGCTCTCGCGCTTGACGAAGGTGTAGCCGGTCTGGGTCCAGGGCAGCACCGCGTTGGTCTTGTTGTCGAGGATCAGGTCGCCGCGGTTGGTGATGACCGTGAGGACCGCGTGGCCCTCGCCCTTCTCGTCGATGACCACCGTCATCCGCATCGCCCGGCGCGGCAGGCCGGCCTCGACCAGCAGGCGACGCTTGAGGAGTTGGAAGTCCTCGCAGTCGCCCCGGCCGTCCTCGGCGAGGTCCCAGCGGTCGGCGGCGCGCCAGTGCTCCTGATCGGTGACCGCCTCCACCGACCGGTTGATCCGGCGGTTCACCGCGTTGATCGTCTGCCACAGCGCCGGGGTCAGGGTGATGCTGGCGGCCTCGGTGCGATCGACCGCGCATTCGCCCGGATAGCGCTCGCAGAACTCGGCCCAGGCGGCGATCGGCCGGGCAGGGCCGGTGGTGACCGCCGACAGGCTCACCGCGGGCAGCGCGGCGGTCGGCTGCGCCTCGGCGCGCGGGGCCGGCGCGATGAGAAGGGCCCCGGCCAGGGCGAGGCCCGCCAGCAGGCGGCTCGTGAGCGCGGGCCGGACGACACAGAGCTTGGAGAACGCGATACGCATGGCCCTGACCGAGCAGTTAAGCTTCTGTTAATGAAGCTCTCACGGCCGTCCGGTTCCCGCAATCGGCGAGTTAAAAATCGGTTAACGCGATCCATCGCATTTGATCGATCGGGGCCGGGACGCCCGCGGCGGGGCGCATGAGCCGGTGCGAGACAAGTCCCGAGCACCGTCACCGAGCGCGGTGGCCGCGCCGGCACGGCACCTGCTAGGCTTGGGATTATTCCAAGATCCGCAAAGCCTTCCGATGACGAGCGAACTCCTTTCCGCCGAAGCCGTGCAGCCCACCGACCGCGGGCCGGCGGTGATCCGCACCGTGGCGATGCCCACCGACACGAACCCGGCTGGCGACATCTTCGGCGGCTGGCTGATGGCGCAGATGGACATGGCCGCCGGCAATGTCGCCGCCCGCCGGGCGCGGGGGCGCTGCGCCACGATCTCGGCGGAGGCGATGACGTTCCACCGCCCGGTCTTCGTCGGCGATGAGGTGAGCTTTTATGCCTGGATCGTGAAGACCGGCCGCACCTCGATGCGCATCCAGGTCGAGGTCTGGCGCCGGGAGCGGGAGGGCGAGACCACCATGAAAGTGACGGAGGGCCTCTTCACCTTCGTCGCCATCGGGCCGGACCGCCGGCCGCGGCCGATCCCGGAGGCTTTGGAGGGCTGAAGGCGGCGATGCCCGCCGATCGCGGACCGGGCTGTCAGTGCATCGTCAGCGTGGTGAGCCGGCGTGCGCTCGCGTGCTGGTGCAGGAAGGCGCTCATCTCGGCGAGCACCGGCGCCTTGCGGCGGAAGCTGACGGAGAGCGACAGCAGCGTGTCGGCATGGTCGAGGCCCTCGTAGACCCGTTCCTGCACCGGCACGCGGGCGGTGCGCAGGCGCTCGGCGAGGCTCGCGGTGTTGCGGGGCCGCACGACAGTGTCCTTGTCGCCGGTGGCGAGGAAGGTCGGCGGCGAGTGGGCGCCGGCAAAGGACACCGGCTGCGTCGCCTCCGGGTCGGGCGCCTGCCCGAACACGTCGATCGAGGTCTTCTGGTCGAAGGGCAGGAAGTCGTAGGGGCCCGACAGGCCGGCCACTGCCCGGATGACCCGCGGATCGACCCCGGCCTGGCGCAGATATTCCGGGTCGAGCCCGAGCATCGCCGCGTTGTAGGCGCCCGCCGAATGGCCCGCGAGCACGATCCGGCTCGGGTCGCCGCCCTGCGCGGCGATGTTGTCGCGCACCCAGGCGATGGCCGCTGCCCCGTCCTTCAGGAAGTCGGGAAAGCGCACCTGCGGGTAGAGCCGGTAATCCGGCAGCACGGTCACGAAGCCCTGCGCGGCCAGGGCCTGCGCGGCGAAGGCGTAATCGTCCTTGCTGCCGCTGTTCCACGAGCCGCCGTAGAAGAACACCAGCACCGGCGCCCGCGTCACGGGGTCGGTCGGCACGAACACGTCGAGGCGCTGGCGCGGGTCGGTGCCGTAGGCCGCGTCGCGGATCGCGAGGCGCCCGCCCTTGTCGCGCGGCCCGAGCGCATCGAACAGCGCCAGCGGCGAGCAACCGCTTAAGCCCAGGGCGGTGAGCCCGAGGCAAACCAGCGAGACGAGGGAGACGAATGCCTTAATCATGTAACCCGTGATTGACGCGGCGGTCGCGGCGGATTCATGGCCGCGGGGTGGCGACGTTGGGAGTTATGTCCTCAGGACGAGGCAGGCGCCGCCGACCCCGCGGATCTTCTGGCAGAGCCCGTCGGCCGCGTTCCGGCTCTCGGCCGGGATGCGCACCCGGTAGAAGGTGCGCGTGCCGCGAAAGCGCAGGCGGGTGCCGACGATCATCGGCCGCACCTCACCGATCACGCTGGTGTAGCGCGTGCGCGCCCGCTGGAAGCTCGCCAGCGCCAGCGACTTCGAGAAGTTGCCGGCAAGCTGCACGCCCCAGGGCGCGGCCGGGCCGCCCTCGATCGCCAAGGCGAAGCGGTCTCCGCGCGACGGGACGCGGAGCGCCGCGGTGACCTGAAGGCAGCTCTGCGTCTCGGCCTCCGGCGGGGGGGGCTTGTCCTCCGGCTTCCCTTCAACCTTCTTCGCTGCCGGATCGGCCCCTTCCGGCATTTCCACGCTCGCGCTCGGCCGCCAATCCTCCGCCGGGCGGCCGGTGATGCCGATGACGTAGGCCCGCGTCTCGGCGGGCAGGCCGCCGCTGCCGGCGAGCCAGGCCGAGACGCGCCCCGGTCCGCCGTTATAGGCTGCCGCCGCGAGCCCGAGATTGCCGAACTGCCGCTTGAGGTCGGCCAGGAAATGCGCCGCGTGCGGGATCGCCTGTTCGGGATCGAACGGATCGCTGAGCCCGCGCTCCCGCGCCGTACCCGGCATGAACTGCGCGATGCCCTGTGCGCCCGCCGGGCTCACCACGCCGACGCGAAACGCGCTCTCGCGCCAGATCAGGCGGGTGAGGAACGGCACCGGCAGCTTTCGCGCCCTGGCCGAGTCCTCGATCAGCCGGCAGAGCGCCTGCTCCACCGTCTCGCTCTCGGGTGAGGGGGCCGCGCGCGCGGGACCGGCGAGCACCGCGAGGGCGGCCGGCAGGAAGACGAGGGCGAAACGAGACACGGCGGCTGATTTAGGGCGCCGGCCCGGGAAGGGGATGGCTGCCCGCTTACCCCGCACCGCCTGCCCTGTCGGCGAGCATCATTGTGCCGGCGCAGCGCTTCGCGAGGGAGCCGTACCTTAGTAGCGTTCTTAGAATTGCACTATTTTTCTGGAGCCCCGCGCGCTAGGCTCGATGCTTGCAAGAGCCGGACGCCAAGATCCGGCCTCATGAGGAGGAACACGATGCTCGAAGAGCGCATCTCGGAGATCGACGCCGAGGCGGCCGCAAAGTCCGTTTCCGAAGCCGTCACCCGGCTCGGCGCCTGCCCGCACGACTGCCCCGATACCTGCTCGATGATATACACCGTCGAGAACGGTCGGCTGATCGACGTGCGCGGCAACCCCGACCACCCGATGACCCGCGGCGCGCTCTGCGGCAAGCTCAAGGACTTCGACCGTCACCACTACAACCCCGATCGCATCCTCTACCCGATGCGCCGCGCCGGCCCGAAGGGCAGCGGCCTCTTCGAGCGGATCACCTGGGACGAGGCGCTCGCCGAGATCCACCGCCGCTTCACCGGCATCATCGAGACGCACGGGGCGGAGGCGATCCTCCCCTACAACTACCTCGGCAACGAGGGCGTGGTGCAGGGGCTCACCGTGGGTGACGCCTTCTTCAACCGCCTCGGCGCCACGGTGGCGGAGAAGACCTTCTGCGGCTCCGGCTCGTGCACAGCGTGGCTGCTCACGGTGGGCCCGACCAACGGCACCGACCCGATGAGCTTCGCGCAATCGAAGCTGATCGTGATCTGGGGCTGCAACTCGGTCTCGACCAACATCCACCACTGGCACGTGGTGAAGGAGGCGCAGCGCCACGGCGCCCGCGTCATCGTGATCGACCCCTACCGCTCGCGCACCGCCGCCCAGGCCGACTGGCACCTGATGCCCAAACCCGGCACCGATGGCGCGCTCGCCATGGCGATGATCCACGTCATCGTCGAAGAGGGCCTGACCGACGATGACTACATCGCCCGCCACACGGTCGGCTTCGAGCCGTTGAAGGAACGGGCGCAGGCCTTCACGCCGGAATACGCGTCTGAAATCTGCGGCATCTCGGCCGATGACATCCGGCAGCTTGCGCGCGAATACGCCACCACCCGCAACGCGGCGCTGCGGCCCGGCGTGGCGGTGGAGCGGAGTGCCGGCGGCGCCCAGGCGCTGCGGGCGATCTTCTCGCTTCCCGCCCTCACCGGTTCTTGGAAGGATCCGGGCGGCGGCGTCTACCAGATGCCGCTCTGGGAGTTTCCGGTGCACTGGGGTCGGGTCTGCCGGCCGGACCTGATCCCCGAGGGCACGCGGGTGCTCAACGTGCTCAAGCTCGGCGAGGTGCTGACCGGCGAGGCCGGGATCGAGCCCGGCATCCACGCCCTGATGGTCTACAACGCCAACCCGGTCTCGAACTCGACCGAGACCGCCAAGATCAAGCGCGGGCTCGCCCGCGAGGATCTGTTCACGGTCGTCAGCGAGCACTTCGTCACCGACACCGCCCGCTACGCCGATATCCTGCTCCCGGCCACCATGGCGGCCGAGCACGACGACATGATGTTCTCTTGGGGGCACTTCTTCTTCACGCTGAACCAGAAGGCGATCGAGCCGCCGGGCGAGACGGTCTCGAATGCCGAGCTGTTCCGGCGGCTGGCCAAGACCTTCGGCTTCACCGAGCCGCAGTTCTCCATGAGCGAGACCGAACTCATGGAATGGTATCTCGATTGGGAGAGTCCGAAGCTCGGCGGCATCGGCATGGACCATTTCCGCCAGCACGGCTGGTACCGCCTGAACATCGGCGATCCGGACACGCGCACACCGCATGCCGAGGGCAACTTCCCCACACCATCCGGCAAGTGCGAGTTCTACTCGGAAGCGGCGGTCACGGGCGGCAATTTCGTCGCGCCGCCCTTCCGGCAGATGTACGAGCAGTTCCAGGGCGGCGAGGCCCTCGACCCGCTGCCGGGCTACGTGCCGGCCAACGAGCGGCCGGAGACGAATCCGGCCCAAGCCGAACGCTATCCCCTCAACATCGTCTCACCGAAGAGCCACGGCTTCCTCAACTCGCAATACGCCAACGAGGCGCACAAGGTCCGCGCGCAGGGCGAGCAGACGATCCTGATCAACCCGAGCGACGCCCAGAGCCGCGAGATCGGCGAAGGCGCGCTGGTGCGGGTGTTCAACGATCGCGGCGCCTTCCACGGGCAGGCGCGGGTGACCGACGAGGTGCCGCCGGGGCTGGTGATCGCCTCGCTCGGCTACTGGCACTCGCTCAACCGCGACGGGGCGGTGAACGTCATCAGCGCCTCGACCTATGGCGGCATGGGCCACTCGCCGACCTTCAGCGACAACCTCGTGCAGGTCGGGCTGGCGCAGTAGCGCGACGCGAAGACGATTCGCGTAGGAGGCCCCGCGCGCTATAACCCCTCGGCCCGCCGCTCCGACACCGGATCGCGGCGGGCCGTTTTTCGTCGCCGGGGTTCGATGTCCGATACGCTGCTGACCGTCGAGGATCTCTCGGTCGCCTTCCGAAGCGGGACACGTGAGACGCACGCGGTGGACCGCGTCTGCTTCGCCATCGAGCGCGGCGAGACCCTGGCCCTGGTGGGCGAATCCGGCTCCGGCAAGTCGGTGACGGCGCTCTCGATCCTGCGCCTGCTCGACGGGGCGGCGCATCACCCGGGCGGAAAGATCCTGTTTAAGGGGCGCGACCTCCTGGCCTTGCCCGAGCGCGAGATGCGCGCGGTGCGCGGCGCGGACATCACCATGGTGTTCCAGGAGCCGATGACCTCGCTCAACCCGCTCCACTCCATCCAGCGGCAGATCGGCGAGGTGCTGGAAATCCACCGCGGCCTGAAGGGCAAAGCGGCGCGGGCCCGCATCCTCGAACTCATGGATCTCGTCGGCATCCGCGATGCCGAGCGGCGGCTCGGCGCCTATCCGCACGAATTGTCCGGCGGCCAGCGCCAGCGGGTGATGATCGCCATGGCGCTCGCCTGCGAGCCCGACCTGCTGGTCGCCGACGAGCCGACCACCGCCCTCGACGTCACCGTGCAGGCGCAGATCCTCGCGCTGCTCGCCGACCTGCAGAAGCGGCTCGGCATGGCGATGCTGTTCATCACCCACGATCTCGGCATCGTCCGGCGCATCGCCGACCGGGTCTGCGTGATGCTCGCCGGCCGGATCGTCGAGGCGGGTCCGGTCGATCGGGTCTTCACCCGGCCCCAGCACGAATACACGCAGCGCCTCCTCGCCGCCGAGCCCACCGGCCGGGCGAACCCGGTGCCCGATCACGCCGAGGAGCTGGTCGAGGCCGGTCCGCTCAAAGTGTGGTTTCCCCTCAAGGCGGGGCTGCTCCGGCGCACCGTCGGCCACGTCAAGGCGGTCGATGGCGTGCGGCTCCGGGTGCGGGCGGGCGAGACCGTCGGCGTCGTCGGTGAATCCGGCTCCGGCAAGACCACCCTCGGCCTCGCTCTGCTGCGGCTCACTGAATCCGAGGGCCCGATCGTGTTCCTCGGGCAGCGGATCGAGGGGCGCGGCCCCGCCCTGATGCGGCCCCTGCGCAAGGACATGCAGGTGGTCTTCCAAGATCCCTACGGCTCGCTCTCGCCGCGCATGTCGGTCGGCGACATCGTCGCCGAGGGGTTGGCCGTGCAGGGGCTGGTAAAGGGCGGCGACGAGCGCCGCGCCCTCGTAGCGAAGGCGCTCACTGATGTCGGGCTCGATCCGGCGGCGATGGACCGCTACCCGCACGAATTCTCCGGCGGCCAGCGCCAGCGCATCGCGATTGCCCGCGCCATCGTCTTGAAGCCCCGCTTCGTCGTCCTCGACGAGCCGACCTCGGCGCTCGACCGTTCGGTGCAGGCGCAGATCGTGACGCTGCTGCGCGACCTCCAGCGCGAGCGGGGCATCGCCTACCTGTTCATCAGCCACGACCTCAAGGTGGTGCGGGCGCTCTCGAACTATGTCATGGTGATGCAGCACGGCCAAGTGGTCGAGGAAGGCCCGGCCGAAGAGATCTTCGCCGCGCCCAAGACCGACTACACCCGCACCCTGTTCGCGGCGGCATTCGAGATGGACGCCGCGACCACCGCCGAGATCGAGCCGGCCTGAATGCATGGCCCGCGCCCTCCTCATCGTCCTCGATTCCGTCGGCATCGGCGGCGCTCCGGATGCCGACCGCTACGGCGATGCCGGCTCCGACACGGTCGGGCATATCGCCGAGGCCTGCGCCGCCGGGCGCGGCGACCGGCCGGGCCTGCGCGCCGGCCGCTTGCGCCTGCCGAACCTCGCCGCGCTCGGCCTTGGGCTGGCCTGCGAGGGCGCCACCGGGCGCGTGCCGCCGGGGCTCGCGCCGGAGGGGCCGGTGCAGGCGCTCTGGGGCCACGCCGTAGAGACCGCTTCGGGCAAGGACACCCCGTCAGGCCATTGGGAGATCGCGGGCGTGCCGGTGCGGGAGGCCTGGGGCCACTTTCCCGATACGCAGCCCGCCTTCCCGGCGGAGCTGACGGCGGAACTGATCGAACGGGCCGGGCTGCCGGGCATCCTCGGCGACCGCCACGCCTCGGGCACCGCGATCATCGACGCGTTCGGGGCCGAGCATGTCCGGACGGGCCGGCCGATCTGCTACACCTCGGCCGACAGCGTGTTCCAGATCGCCGCGCACGAGGAGGCGTTCGGGCTGGAGCGGCTCACCGAGACCTGCCGGATCGCACGCGAACTTTGCGACCCCTACCGCGTCGGCCGGGTCATCGCCCGGCCCTTCCTCGGCAGCGAAATGGAGGGTTTCCACCGCACCAGCCGCCGCAAGGATTTTTCCGTCGCGCCTCCGGCCGGGACGCTGCTCGACGGTTTGGAGGCTGCGAGCCGGGCGGTCGTGAGCGTCGGCAAGATCGGCGACATCTTCGCCCACCGCGCCACCGGCCGCGAGATCAAGCCCGCCGGCAACGCCGCCTGCCTCGACGCGGCGCTCGATGCCTTCGCCGGACTGCCGGAGGGCGGCTTCGTCTTTCTCAACCTCGTGGATTTCGACACCGAGCACGGCCACCGCCGCGACGTGCCGGGCTACGCCGCCGAACTGGAAGCCTTCGACGCCCGCGTGCCCGAGATCCACGCGGTCCTGAGGCCCGGCGATCTCTGCGTCATCACCGCCGACCACGGCAACGACCCGACTTGGACCGGCACCGAGCACACCCGCGAGCAGGTGCCGGTGCTGGCCTTCGGACCGGAGATCGCGCCCGGTTCGATCGGGCCGCGCGAAACGTTTTCGGACATCGGCGCGTCAGTCGCGGCTCATCTCGGCCTGCCGCCGCTCGGGGCGGGCCAGGCATGGTGGTGAGGACCGTACGGAGCCCTCTCCCCGCATGGCGGGGAGAGGGGAGTGATCAGCGTGAAAACTTCTTGTACTTCAGCTTCTTCGGGATAATCGAATCGAGGCCGAGGCGGCGCTTCTTGTCCGCCTCGTATTCCGAGAAGTTGCCCTCGAACCACTCGACGTGGCTGTCGCCCTCAAAAGCGAGGATGTGGGTCGCGATGCGGTTCAGGAACCAGCGATCGTGGCTGATGATGACGGCGCAGCCCGCGTAATCCTCCAGCGCGTCCTCGAGGGCGCGCAGGGTCTCCATGTCGAGGTCGTTGGTCGGCTCATCGAGGAGCAGCACGTTGGCGCCGCCCTTGAGCGTACGGGCCAGATGCACGCGGTTGCGCTCACCGCCCGAGAGCGTGCCGACCTTCTTCTGCTGGTCGCCGCCCTTGAAGGCGAAGGCCGCGCAATAGGCGCGCGAATTGATCTCGCGCTTGTTGAAGTAGATGATGTCGTTGCCGCCCGACACTTCCTGCCAGACGGTCGCGTTGGGATCGAGCGCATCGCGCGACTGATCGACGTAGCCGAGCTTGACCGTCTCGCCGACGGCGATCGCCCCGCCGTCGGGCTTTTCCTGGCCGGTGATCATCTTGAACAGGGTGGTCTTGCCGGCGCCGTTGGGGCCGATGACCCCGACGATGCCGCCCGGCGGCAGCTTGAACGAGAGATCCTCGATCAGGAGGCGATCACCGAACGCCTTGTTGAGGTGGTCGAACTCGATGACGTTGGTGCCCAGCCGCTCGTCGATCGGGATGACGATCTGCGCGGCCGCGTCGATCTTGTTGTTCTGCTTGGCGACCAACTCCTCGTAGCGAGTAATACGCGCCTTCGACTTCGACTGCCGGGCCTTGGGCGAGGCCGAGATCCACTCCTGCTCGCGATTGATCGAGCGCTGGCGGGCCATGTCCTCGCGGCCCTCCTGCTCCAGGCGCTTCTGCTTCTGCACCAGCCACGCCGAGTAGTTGCCCTCGTAGGGGTAGCCCCGTCCGCGATCGAGCTCGAGGATCCAGCCGGTGACGTTGTCGAGGAAGTAGCGGTCGTGGGTCACGATCAGGATCGCGCCCGGATACTGCTTGAGGTGGCCCTCCAGCCAGTTCACCGTCTCGGCGTCGAGGTGGTTGGTCGGCTCGTCCAGAAGCAGCAGTTCCGGCTCCCACAGCAGCAGCTTGCAAAGCGCGACGCGGCGGCGCTCGCCGCCCGAGAGCGTCGCGACCGGCTGCTCGTCGCTCGGGCAGCCGAGCGCTTCCATGGCCTGATCGACCTTGGAATCGAGTTCCCACAGGTTCTGGGCCTCGATCTGGTCCTGGAGGGCGGTCATCTCGTCCGCCGTCTCCTCGGAATAGTTCATCGCGAGTTCGTTGTAGCGGTCGAGCAGCGCCTGCTTCTCGGCGACGCCCTCCATGACGTTCTCGCGCACCGACTTGTTCGGATCGAGCTGCGGCTCCTGCGGCAGGTAGCCGACGCGCGCGCCCTGCGCGACGAAGCCTTCGCCGGTCCAGTCCTTGTCGATGCCGGCCATAATCTTCAGCAGCGTCGACTTACCGGCGCCGTTGATGCCGAGCACGCCGATCTTGGCGTCGGGGTAGAACGACAGGTTGACGTTTTCGAGGACCTTCTTGCCCCCGACATAGGTCTTGGTCAGACCCCGCATGTGGTAGATGAATTCGCGGGCCATGTGCGTTCGTCCTGCGTGAAGCGTGGGAGCCGGTCGGGCCGGCGCTCGCGGATGCGTGGCCTCTCGCGCGAGGCTGGCTCTGTCGAGCCGAGGGGCTCGAGCCATGCCGCGCGGGGCGCCGTCCGCTCGCGGATGAAGAATTTCGTGTTCGAGTATCAGGGCCGCCCGGCAGGGGCAAGGCGGCGCCCGGCAAGGGCAAGGCGGCGCCCGGCGCCGGCCCGATGTCGGGCAGGGGTGAAAGGTCCTCAGGCGAAGGGGTTGCGCACCGGCTCGGCCGCCTCCGGCTCTTCGGGCACGGCGTCGGGCAGATCCTCCGCTTCGAGGGTCGTGACCACCGCGTCGAGCAGACTCTTCAGCGCTCTGGCACGCTTCAACCCTGCCCGGTCACGGGTGAGGTCGAGGCTGCCGTGCAGGGCGATGCGCTGCCTGCCGTTCTCGATGGAGAAGCCGGCGAAGGTCTGGACGCCCGCATCCTCCGCGAAGGGACGGAAGTGGAGGGCATCGGCTTTGCGGCGCGGCATCGGGGACTCCTTGGCTCGATCATCGTCCGAATCCGAAAGCCGGTGGCCACCTTTCGGGACGACGCTCTAAAAGATCGCGCGCATCAGCTCGCGCCAGAGCCGGCGCAGGACATCGACGGCCAGTTGCTTGAGGAAGTCGGCGACGGATTCCTGGCCGCCGCGGGAGAATTCCTGCGGCTCGGGCAGCGCCATCGCCTTGGCCTTGCTCGTCTCGGGCAGCGACGGGAACACGTCGAGCCCTGCCGTCTCCCGCAGGGTCGCGAGCGAGACCGCGCGCCACTCCGCGCCCGCCGCATTCGGTACGAGATAGGCCCCGGCCTCACCGGTGCGCGGATCGTAGATCGCCTTGAACATCTGGGTCGGCACCAGGACCCGCCCCTTGATCGCCCCGACCGAGCGGCCTTCGAAGACCGGGCCGGTCACGACGAAGATCTCGCCGCGCTCGGCGGCCAGCCGGCGCACGCTCTCCTCGATCGCCGCCCACAGGCCGCGGTTCACCGCCCGGTTCTGGGGCACGATGTTGGCGAGGCTGAAGGATTCGGCCTGGGCCACCGCGCTCGGCATGTCGCCGGCCGGCGCGAGATGGCCGCGGTCGTAGCCGCTGCGGACATAGTCGGCCAGGCTCGCGCGGTCGTCCTCGGGCAGCCGGTCCTCGTCGTGGAAGGCGTCGGCGCGCTCGACCCGCCGGGCGGCGGACACGCTCCGGCGCGTCAGGCGCTCGGCGGCGTAGAGCGGCGTGCGCGAGACGCCCGAATGGAGCACGGCGAAGGCCTCGAAGCAGAGCGGGACGGCTCTGTCGGCCAGTTTCGGGTTGGTGAGCGTCGGCGCCCGGCCGTCCGCGAACAGGGTGGGGCAAGCCGGCGCCTCCGGCAGGGCCTGGGACAAAGCCGCGTGCGAGACGACGACAAGGAGAAGAGCCGGAACGAGCGGACGCAGTGCCATCGCCAGGTTAGTAGCAGACCCGGACGCGGCGGGGGCCGGACGGCGTTTCGCGCCAGCGGAAGCCGCAGGGGCGCCCGAGCGGATCGATCAGCGGACGGATGTCCCGGTCCGGCGGTCCCGGCGGGCGGCGGCAGCGAACGTCGTCGGGGCAGCGCGCCGTGCCGGGGTAGGGCCTGCCGGCATCCGCCGCCCAGGCCGCGCTCCCACCGATCAAGGCGAGCGCCAGCGCGGCCGCGGCCGGTAACGTTGCGGCGATAGGCATCGGGCGGCAGCCTCAGGGATGAGCGGGCGAGATGTTGATCAATGCAGCCTTCATCCATAATTGAGGGCGCGTCACGCGTGAAATCGTGAGGCTGCCTTAACTCTGAAGGCAGACGAAGCAGCCGAATCGTCTGAAAGACGCGCCGCTGTTGCAGCAAGATCATGGTATCCCATGATCGGTTTGCGCTAGAATGATCGTTCATATGTCCCGGGAGAGCGGTTTCCGGGGGCGGGCGAGATCCGAAGGCAGGCCGCGTTCGAGGATTCGGGCGTGCGGCCCTGCAAGAGCCGCCTGCCGACGGGAACGCATTGAGAGACGGGTGAAGGCTTTGGCACTAGCGGACACGACGATCCTTGAGGGTCTTGAGACGCCGGATCGTCTCCGGCTTCTGCCGGAGAGCGAGCTTCGGCGGGTGGCCGACGCGGTGCGCGCCGAGATGATCGACGCCGTGTCGATCACCGGCGGCCATCTCGGTTCGGGGCTGGGCGTGGTCGAGCTGACGGTGGCGCTCCACCACGTCTTCGACACCCCCGACGACCGCATCGTCTGGGACGTCGGCCACCAGTGCTACCCGCACAAGATCCTCACCGGCCGCCGCGACCGCATCCGCACGCTGCGCCAGGGCGGCGGCCTGTCCGGCTTCACCAAGCGTTCGGAGAGCGAGTACGACCCCTTCGGCGCGGCGCATTCCTCCACCTCGATCTCCGCCGCGCTCGGCATGGCCGTGGCGCGCGACCTCGACGAGGCGAACGCCAAGGCTGCGGGTGGCCCGGCTCTGAGGCGCCGCAACATGATCGCGGTGATCGGCGACGGCTCGATGTCGGCGGGCATGGCCTATGAAGCCATGAACAATGCCGGCGCGCTGCACTCGCGCCTGATCGTCATCCTCAACGACAACGACATGTCGATCGCGCCCCCCGTCGGCGCGATGTCGGCCTACCTCGCGCGGCTGGCCTCGGGCGGCACCTACCGGAGCTTGCGCGAGACCGCCAAGCAGCTCGGCAAGCTGCTGCCGAAGGCGCTCTACCAGCGCGCGGCGGCGGCCGAGGAATATGCTCGCTCGCTGATCGTCGGCGGCGGCACGATGTTCGAGGAGATGGGCTTCCATTATGTCGGCCCGGTCGATGGGCACAACCTCGACCACCTGCTCCCCGTCCTGAAGAACGTGCGCGACTCGGACCAGGGCCCGATCCTGCTCCACGTCGTCACCCAGAAGGGCAAGGGCTACGCGCCGGCGGAAGCATCCGCCGACCGCTACCACGGCGTGGTGAAGTTCGACGTGGTCTCGGGCGTGCAGGCCAAGGCCAAGGCCAACGCCCCGGCCTATACCCGCGTGTTCGGCGAGAGCCTGATCAAGGCGGCCGATGCCGACCCGAAGGTGGTGGCGATCACCGCCGCCATGCCCGGCGGCACCGGCATCGACCTGTTCGGCAAGGCGCATCCCGACCGGACCTTCGACGTCGGCATCGCCGAGCAGCATGCGGTGACGTTTGCCGGCGGTCTGGCGACGGAAGGCTACAAGCCGTTCGTGGCGATCTACTCGACCTTCCTGCAGCGGGCCTACGATCAGGTCGTGCACGATGTGGCGCTGCAGAACCTTCCGGTGCGGTTCTGCCTCGACCGGGCCGGTCTGGTCGGTGCCGACGGCGCGACCCATGCGGGCGCGTTCGATCTGGCCTATCTCTGCTGCCTGCCGAACATGACGGTGATGGCCGCCGCCGACGAGGCGGAACTGGTGCACATGGTGGCGACCTGCCACGCGCATGATTCGGGCCCGATCGCGCTGCGCTATCCGCGCGGCGAGGGGGTCGGCATCGAGCTGCCGGAGAAGGGCGAGCCGCTGGCGATCGGCCGGGGCCGTGTGGTGCGGCGTCCGGAGGGCGCGCGGGTCGCGCTTCTCTCGCTCGGCACGCGCCTGTCGGAGGCCTTGAAGGCGGCCGACGCGCTGGAGGCCGAGGGTGTCGCGGCGACGGTGGCGGATGCGCGCTTTGCCAAGCCGCTGGACGCGGAGCTGATCGTCGATCTGGCGATGAGCCACGAGGTTCTGGTGACGGTGGAGGAAGGCTCGGTCGGCGGCTTCGGGGCGATGGTGCTGCACCTGCTGGCCGAGCGCGGCGTGCTCGACACGGGCCGGGTCCGGGTCCGCACGCTGACGCTGCCGGACAGCTACCAGGACCACGACAAGCCGGAGAAGATGTACGCCGAGGCCGGTCTCGACGCCGACGGCATCCTCAAGGCCGTCCGCGCCGCCCTGCCGGAGCAGAAGAAGGGCAGCCGGACCGGGCGCCTGCGTCTGGCCTGATTGCCAGGAAGCGTCGACGGCCGAGAGAGGCGCGGTGCTTGCCGCACCGCGTCATCAGTGAGACAAGCGCCGCGCCGTCCGGCCCAGAATCGGGTGCGTCGACGGAGCGGCGCTTCCGCTCGCCTGCTGGTCCCATGACCGGTGGACGAGGCCACCCGTGGATCACGCGAGCACGATGACTGAGCCGACCCAAAGCGGCCCGTTCCCGGCGGGGCCGGTGCTGATCACCGGTGCCAGCGGCTTCCTGGGCGCTGCCCTGGTCGATGTTTTTCGCGCGGCCGGCTTCACGGTGCGCATTACCGTACGCGCCTCCTCGCCGCGCACGAATCTCACGTGGCCCGATGTCGAGATCGTCGAGGCCGACATGCGCGACCGCGCGGCGGTGGCCTCGGCCATGCGCGGCCAGCGCTACCTCGTCCACGCGGCGGCCGATTACCGGCTCTGGGCGCCGGACATGGAGGAGATCGTCCGCACCAATCGCGACGGCACCCGCATCCTGATGGAGGAAGCGCTGAAGGCCGGCGTCGAGCAGATCGTCTACACGTCGAGCGTCGCGACCATCAAACCGCACGACGACGGCACCCCCGCCGACGAGACCCGGCCGCTGACGCCGGAGACCGCCATCGGCGCCTACAAGCGCAGCAAGGTCGTGGCCGAGCGCGTGGTGGACGAGATGGTAGCCCGTGACGGCCTGCCCGCCGTCATCGTGAACCCATCGACGCCGATCGGACCGCGCGACGTGAAACCGACGCCGACGGGCCGAATCATCCTCGATGCAGCGCAGGGCAAGATTCCGGCCTTCGTCGATACCGGCCTCAATCTCGCCCATGTCGACGACGTCGCCGCCGGCCATCTCCTGGCCCTGCGCAAGGGCCGGATCGGCGAGCACTACATCCTCGGCGGCGAGGACGTGATGCTGGCGCAGATGCTCGCCGACATCGCGAAAATCGTCGGCCGTAAGGCGCCGACGACGCGCCTGCCCTACGCGGTGATCTACCCGATCGCGTTTATCTCCGAGCAGATCGCGCGGGTGACCGGCAAGGCGCCGCTCGCCACCATCGACGGCGTACGCATGTCGAAGTACCGGATGTTCTTCTCCGACGCCAAGGCACGGGCGGAACTGGGCTATTCCGCGCGGCCCTATCGCCGGGGCCTGGAGGATGCCATCGCGTGGTTCGCCCGAGCGGGGTACATGAAATGAGCGCCGCGCTTCAGACCGCCACCGACGCCCGCACCGGCAAGGGCCAGCACGACGAGAACTTTCCCGTCGCCTCGCACCTGATCCATCCGCGCAACCGCGGCGCGATCCTGGCTTTCTACAACTACGTGCGTGCCGGCGACGACGTCGCCGACCACACAGGCCTGAGCCCCGAGCGCAAGATCGAGCTGCTCGATGCGCTCGCTGACGCGCTCACCGGCAAGGGCGGCTCCGACCCCACGGTCGAACCGCTCAAGCGGGAGCTGGCAGCCCACCGCCAGCCGCCGACCCACGCGCTCGAACTGCTCGACGCCTTCCGCATGGATGCGCGCAAGTCGCGCTACGCGCATTGGGACGAGCTGATCCACTATTGCCGCTACTCGGCGATGCCCGTCGGGCGCTTCCTGCTCGACGTGCACGGCGAGGATCCGGCGCGGGTCTACCGGACCTCCGACGCGATCTGTGCCGCGCTTCAGGTGCTCAACCATCTCCAGGATTGCGGTAAGGATTTCCGTGATCTCGACCGGGTCTACATCCCGCTCGACGCCATGGAACGGCACGGCGCTGACGTGTCGATGCTGGGGTTGCCCCAGGCCACGCCGCAGTTGCGCGCGGTCATCCGCGAACTTGCCGAGCGCACGCTTCAACTCTTGGAGGAGGGGGCACCGCTCCCGAATCAGATCAACGACCTGCGCCTCAGCCTGGAGATCGCCGCGATCCATCGTCTCGCCGTCGTCCTGACGAAGGGGCTGCTGACCCGCGATCCGCTCTCGGAAAAAGTCCATCACGGCAAGGCCGCCTTCGCGCTCACCGCGCTCGGCGGCATCGCCGCCACGCTGGTGCGCCGCCCGTTCCGTGCGCGCCGTCCCGCCCCCGCCGGAGCCGGCCGATGAGCGCCACCGCCAGCCCGATGACGGGCGAGACCCCGGAAGCCCCCGCCCTGCCGGCCGCCGGCTCGTCCTTCTATACGGCGATGCGCCTGCTGCCGAAGGAGCGGCGCGAGGCGATGTACGCCGTCTATGCCTTCTGCCGGGTCGTGGACGATGTCGCCGACGACGGCGGCCCGCGCGAGGTCCGCGCGACTGAGCTCGACCGCTGGCGTGCCGATATCGATGCGCTCTTTGCCGGCAACCCGCCGCCGCGGGTGAAGCCGCTCGAAGAGCCGATGCGCCGCTTCGACCTCAAGCGCGAGGACTTCCAGGCGGTCATCGACGGCATGGCGATGGACGCGGAGGAGGACATCGTCGCCCCCTCGGAGGCCAAGCTCGATCTGTATTGCGATCGGGTGGCGAGCGCCGTCGGTCGGCTCTCGGTGCGCATCTTCGGCATGCCCGAGGAAGCCGGCATCCGGCTCGCGTGGCACCAGGGCCGGGCGCTGCAGCTCACCAACATCCTGCGCGACATCGACGAGGATGCCGAGCGCGGGCGCCTCTACCTGCCGATGGAGAGATTTCACAAGATCGGGCTGATGAACCCGACCCCGCAGAGCGCCCTGGCGCATCCCCGCCTCGGCGAGGTCTGCGCGGCGGTCGCCGCGGAAGCGCAAGAGCATTACCGCCAGACCTGGGCGATCATCGAGCGCAGTCCGCGGCAGGCCACCAAGGCGGCCCGCCTGATGGCGGCGGCCTACCGGCTCTACCTCGACGCCGTGGTGAAGCGCGGCTGGGCGGCCCCGCGGGCGCGGGTGAAGCCGGGCAAGCTCCCCCTTCTCCTCGTCGCGCTGCGCCACGGAATTCTGTAATGACGGGTACGGTTCACGTGGTCGGCGCCGGGCTCGCCGGCCTCTCGGCGGCGGCTTCGCTGGCGGAGGCGGGCAACCGCGTGGTGCTGCACGAGGCGGCCAAGCAGGCGGGGGGGCGCTGCCGCTCCTACTACGACCCCTCGCTCGGGCTGACCATCGACAACGGCAACCACCTGCTCCTGTCGGGCAACCGCTCGTCCCTTGACTTCATGCGCCTCATTGGCGCGCCGTCTAACGCCCTGACCGGACCCGACGAGGCGGTCTTCGACTTCGCCGACATTCGCACCGGCGAGCGCTGGGCCCTGCGCCCGAACGAGGGCCGCCTGCCGTGGTGGGTTCTGCGGGCCGGCCGGCGCGTTCCGGGCACTCGCGCGCGCGACTATCTCGCGCCGGTCTCCCTGATGATGGCGGCCTCCGGCAACAAGCCGGGCCAGAGCGGCACGATCGGCGAGAAGATGTCCTGCGAGGGGTCGCTCTACGAGCGGCTCTGGCACCCGGTCCTGCTCGCCGCGCTCAACACCGATCCGCGCGAGAGCGATGTCGGGCTCGCTGCCACCATCCTGCGCGAGACCCTGGGCGCCGGCGGGCGGGCCTGCCGCCCGCTGATCGCGGTCGAGGGCCTGTCCGCAGCCTTCGTCGATCCGGCCCTGCGCTACCTCGAAAGCCGCGGTGCCGAGATCCGCTACGGCCGGCGCCTGCGGGCGCTGACTCTCGGGCAGGGCCGCATCGAGCGCCTGGATTTCACCGACGAGCCGACGGTGATCGATCCCGACGACGCCGTGGTCATGGCCCTGCCGCCGTGGGTGGCGAGCGAACTCCTGCCCGGCACGCCCGCGCCGCAGGAGTTCCGCTCGATCGTCAACGCGCATTTCGCCGTGCGCCCGCCCGAGGGCGCTCCGCTGATGCTCGGCGTCGTCGGCGGCCTGACCGAGTGGCTGTTCGCCTATCCGGACCGATTCTCGGTCACCATCAGTGGTGCCGACCGCCTGCTGGAGGACGGCCGCGAGGATCTCGCCCGCCGGATCTGGGCCGAGATCGCGAAGCTCAACGGTCTTGCACGGGATTTGCCTAGCTGGCAGATCGTCAAGGAAAAGCGGGCGACCTTCGCGGCGACGCCCGCGGAGGCCGCGCGCCGCCCCGGCGCGGCGACCCGCTACCGGAATCTGGTTCTCGCCGGTGATTGGACGGAGACGGGGCTGCCCTCGACCATCGAGGGGGCGATCCGATCCGGCACAAATGCCGCGCAAGCCCTGTTCCGCACCGGGATGTGCGGACGGGCACAGGCACAGGGAGTCGCTTGAAGGATATGACGCAGGCATCGAGACAGTCGAGCGAGGCGAGAACGATGCGTGAGGCGGCCGTAAGCAAGGTCGAGACGCTGCAGCGTCCCAAGACCCGCGACGTCTCCCTCGACGACGTGGAGCGTGGCGTCCAGAACGCCACCCGCGCGCTCACCGAGATGACGCAGGCGGACGGCCACATCTGCTTCGAACTCGAGGCGGATGCGACCATCCCCTCCGAGTACATCCTGTTCCACCAGTTCCGCGGGACCGAGCCGCGGCCGGGGCTGGAAGCCAAGATCGGCAACTACCTGCGCCGCACGCAGTCGAAGGTGCATGGCGGCTGGGCGCTGGTGCATGACGGCCCGTTCGACATGAGCGCGTCGGTGAAGGCCTACTTCGCCCTCAAGATGATCGGCGACGACATCGAGGCGCCGCACATGCGCGCCGTGCGCAAGGCGATCCTCCAGCGCGGCGGCGCGGCCAACGCCAACGTCTTCACCCGCATCCTGCTCGCCCTCTACGGCGAGGTGCCGTGGGCGGCGGTGCCGGTGATGCCGGTGGAGGTGATGCACCTGCCGAAGTGGTTCCCGTTCCACCTCGACAAGGTGTCCTACTGGGCCCGCTGCACCATGGTGCCGTTGTTCGTGATCCAGGCCAAGAAGCCGCGGGCCCAGAACCCGCGCGGCGTCGGCGTGGCCGAACTGTTCGTGACGCCGCCCGATTCGGTGCGGACCTGGCCGGGCTCGCCCCACGCCACCTGGCCGTGGACGCCGATCTTCGGCGCGATCGACCGCGTGCTGCAGCAGACGCAGGACAAGTTCCCCAAGGGCTTCCGCCAGCGCGCCATCGACAAGGCGGTCGCCTGGACCAGCGAGCGGCTGAACGGCGAGGACGGCCTCGGCGCCATCTTCCCGGCGATGGTCAACTCGGTGCTGATGTACGAGGTGCTGGGCTATCCGCCCGACCACCCGCAGGTGAAGATCGCGCTGGAAGCCATCGAGAAGCTCGTCGCCGAGAAGGACGACGAGGCCTACGTTCAGCCCTGCCTCTCCCCGGTCTGGGACACGGCGCTGAACAGCCACGCCATGCTGGAGGCCGGCGGCCATCAGGCGGAGTCCAATGCCCGCGCCGGCCTCGATTGGCTGAAGCCGCTCCAGATCCTCGACATCAAGGGCGATTGGGCCGAGACCAAGCCGAACGTGCGCCCCGGCGGCTGGGCCTTCCAGTACGCCAACCCGCACTATCCCGACCTCGACGACACCGCCGTCGTGGTGATGGCGATGGACCGCGCCCAGCGCCAGCACGGGCTGGTGAGCGGCATGCCGGACTACGCGACCTCCATCGCCCGCGCCCGCGAGTGGGTCGAGGGGCTTCAAAGCGCCGATGGCGGCTGGGCGGCGTTCGATGCCGACAACAACCACCACTACCTCAACCACATCCCGTTTTCGGATCACGGCGCGCTGCTCGATCCGCCGACCGCGGACGTGACCGCCCGCGTCGTCTCGATGCTGTCGCAGCTCGGCGAGACCCGCCAGACCAGCCGGGCGCTCGACCGCGGCGTGACCTACCTGCTCAACGACCAGGAGAAGGACGGGAGCTGGTACGGCCGCTGGGGCATGAACTTCATCTACGGCACGTGGTCGGTGCTGTGCGCGCTCAACGCCGCCGGTGTCGATCCGCAATCGCCGGAGATCCGCAAGGCGGTGGCGTGGCTCATCCGCATCCAGAACCCGGATGGCGGCTGGGGCGAGGACGCTTCCTCCTACAAGCTCAATCCCGAATTCGAGCCGGGCTACTCGACCGCTTCGCAGACGGCCTGGGCGCTGCTTGCTCTCATG
This sequence comes from Methylorubrum extorquens, assembly GCF_024169925.1. Taxonomy (NCBI): domain Bacteria; kingdom Pseudomonadati; phylum Pseudomonadota; class Alphaproteobacteria; order Hyphomicrobiales; family Methylobacteriaceae; genus Methylorubrum; species Methylorubrum extorquens. Next base: position 4,126,853 of record NZ_JALJXF010000001.1, on the reverse strand, counting down.
GCGGCGGGCGAGGTGGACGATCCGGCGGTCGCCCGCGGCGTCAACTACCTCGTCCGCACGCAAGGACAGGACGGGCTGTGGAGCGAGGAGCGCTACACCGCCACCGGCTTCCCGCGGGTGTTCTACCTGCGCTACCACGGCTACCCGAAGTTCTTCCCGCTCTGGGCGATGGCCCGCTTCCGTAACCTGAAGCGGGGCAACAGCCGGCAGGTGCAGTTCGGGATGTAATTCTTTCGGGGATTTCCCGAAGACGAACCGGAGTAGGGGCGGCGCGGGGCGATCCTGCGCCGTTTTCGTTTGCGCCGGGTCCGGCCGCCGGGCGGCCCGACCCTCCTCGACACGAGCCCGCGAGACGACCGTTGATTCCCTGGGAGCACCTCGACACCGCCGCGATCCCCGGTGAGGCCGGCACGTTGCGCCTGATGCGCCGCGGCACCGAATTCTCGATTCAACTCGACCGTAACGAGCTGATGAACAGCCGCCTCAGCGGCTCCGAGGAAGCGCTGGCGCGGCTCTCGGCCGAGCGCATCGCCGGCGTGACGACGCCGCGGGTGCTGATCGGCGGCTACGGGATGGGTTTCACGCTCCGCGCCGCGCTGAGCCTGCTACCGGCAACGGCACAGGTGACCGTCGCCGAGATCGTCCCTGCGGTACTGGCCTGGGCGCGTGGTCCGATGGCGGAGATGACCGGCGGCTGCCTGGATGACCCGCGGGTCTCGATCCAAGAGGCCGACGTCGCGGCGGTGATCCGCGCGCGGCCCGGCGTCTGGGACGCGATCCTGCTCGATGTCGATAACGGCCCCGACGGCCTCACCCGCAGCGCCAACGACCGCCTCTACGACGCCGGCGGCCTCGGTGCCGTGCGCGCGGCTTTGCGCCCCCGCGGGGTGCTCGCGGTTTGGTCGGCGCATCCCGATGCCGCTTTCAGCCGGCGGCTCGGACAGGCGGGGTTTTCGGTCGAGGAGGTCGGCACGAGGGCGCGCGGCAAGCGCGGGGCCCGGCACGTGATCTGGCTGGCGGGGCGCTGACCCTCAGAGCGATCCCGGTCGCAACCCCATCCTGAGGTGCCCGCTTCGCGACTGCACCTTAGGATGAGGGGATGGATGGGATATGCGGGTGGCTCACGCCCCCCGGCGCGCCATCAACTGCTCGATCAGCGTGGCACCGGTCTCGAGCGCGGCCAGCTCCTCCACAATCGTCGCGACCGTCTGCGCGATCTGCTCCGGCGTGTGCTCGGAGGTCATGAAGAAGCGCAGGCGGGAGGAGCGTTCCGGCACTGCCGGATGGATGATCGGCTGCACGTTGATCCCGCGCTTGAACAGCCGGTCGGACAGCGTCACGGCTTTCAGCGAATCACCGATGATGATCGGGATCACCGCCAGCCCGAGGCTCGTGCCGGTGTTGAGGCCGTGCTTCTTGGCCAGCGCCAGGAACTGGTTGCCGTTGCGGCGAAGGCGCTCCACCCGCTCGGGCTCGGCCTGCATCACCGAGAGCGCGGCCTCGGCCGCGGCGGCGAGCGGTGGCGACATGCCGACGCTGTAGACGAAGCCGCCCGCGGTGCATTTCAGGTACTCGACCAGCACGGACGGGCCGCAGATGTAGCCGCCGCAGGAGGACAGCGTCTTCGAGAGCGTGCCCATCCAGATATCGACGTCGCCGGCATCGACCCCGCAATGCTCGTGCAGGCCGGCGCCGGTGCGACCCAGCACGCCGAGCCCGTGGGCGTCATCCACCATCAGCCAGCAATCGTAGCGGCGCTTCAGCTCGACGAAGGCGGCCAGATCCGGCGCATCGCCGTCCATGCTGTAGAGGCCCTCGATCACGATCAGCGCGCGGCGGTGCTCGTGGCGCGTCGCCTCGAGCAGCTTCTCGAGCGCGGCCGGATCGTTATGGGCAAAGGAGCGGCGCTGGGCACCGGAGAGCTGCGCGCCGGTCACCACGCTGTTGTGGATCAGCGCGTCGTGGAAGATCACGTCCGGCGCTTCCAGGATCGCGCCGATGGCGGTGACGTTGGTGGCGTGCCCGCTCACCAGCACCACGCAGGCCTCCGTGCCGTAATGGGCGGCCAGCGCCTGCTCCAGCTTGAGGTGGCCGGGCCGCTCGCCCGCCACGATCCGGCTCGCCGAAGCCGAGGTGCCGAAGGCCTCGATCGCCTTGCGCGCCGCACCGCTCACCGCCGGGTGGCCGTTGAGGCCGAGATAGTCGTAGGACGAGTAGTTCGAGAAGCTCTGGCCCTCGATGCGCGTGTTGGCGCCCGCACGGGTCTCGTGCACCCGGAAGAACGGGTTGCAGAGGCCGATCAGGTCGGCGGCCGAGCGCTGCAGGCGCAGCTCCCGGTAGCCGGTCAGCTTCTCGAAATCCTGCGGTGAGTCATTGGCCGGCGCCTTGGTCTCGGCGAGGGCGGGGGAGGGCCGGGCATTGGCGCGGCCGAGCCGGTTGGTGACGAAGCTCGCGAGCGCGGCCCGGCCGTCCTGCGGGCGTGACGGCTGGGTCATGGCAAGATCTCTTTGATGTCCGAGACGTTCTTCTCGACGAGTTCGTTGAACGGCACGAGCGTGGCGGCATCGAGATCGCCGACATGCTTGGTGGCGAGACTCAAGGTCACGCCCGCCGCCTCGTCCACCGGCGTCGCCACCGCCTGGATCAGGGTTTCGGTCAGCTCGTTGACGGTCAGTCCCGAGGAGATGCCGGCCGGCGGCGCATCGAGGGCGAAGCGCTCCTGAAGGCTCGCCCCCAGCTCGACGCCCATCAGCGAATCGAGGCCGATCTCGGAGAGCTGGCGCACGCGGCTGATGTCGTCCTTCGGCAGGCGCAGGATGCGGGCGATGTCCTCGACGATAGCGTCGGAGACGGTCTTGCGGACCGAATCGATGTCCGTGGACCGCAGCAGCGCGCCGATGTTGATGGCGGCCACCGTGCCGGACTCGGCCTGCTGGTCGCCGCCGAGGCTGGCATAGCTCGGCGAGCGCAGGGTGGCGAGGCGTTCGCGCGCCTTGCCCCAGTGCATCGCGGCAATCGCGATCACGCCCTCGTCGCTCGCCTTGCCCTGACTCTCCAACGCCTCGGCCATCAGGTCGAGGCAGAGGCGGGCATCCATCGGCGTCACGCCGACGCGGGACGCCAGCGTCTCCATCACCGCCTTGTTGCGGGCGAGCACGCCGACATCGCCGATGGCACCCCAGGCGACCGCGAGCGCGGGCAGACCGAGGCGGCGGCGCTGGCGGGCGACGCCCTCCATGAAGCCGTTGGCGGCGACATAGGAGCCCTGCCCGGGATTGCCGATGAAGGTTGTGGCCGAGGAGAACAGCACGAAGTAGTCGAGCTTTCGCCCGCGGGTGGCGGCGTCGAGATGGCCTGCGCCGATCACCTTCGGCGCGATCACCGCCTCCAGGGTCTCCGGCTCGATCGCCGAGATCAGGCCGTCCTGCAGCACCATGGCGCCGTGGATCACGCCCGCGAGTTTTTCGCCCCGGGCCTCGATGCCCTCGATCAGCGCCTCGACCGCACGGCGGCTGGTGATGTTGCAGGCCTTGGTCTCGACCCGCACGCCTTGCGCGGCGAGTTCGGCGACGACCGCGCGACCCTCCTCGTTCGGCTTGCCGGAGCGGCCGACGAGGACGATGCGCTTGGCGCCCCGATCGGCGAGCCAGCGCGCCGCCTCGATGCCGAAGCCGCCGAGGCCGCCGGTCACGAGGTGGACGCCCTCGGCGCTCACCGTGAAGGCGTTGCGCTGGACCCGCGCCACGGAGCCGGGCGCCGGCGGCGTCACGACGATCTTACCGACATGCCCCGATTGCTGCATCAGCCGGAAGGCGTCCGAGGTCTCGTCTGCGGCGAACGGCTGGTAGGGCAGCGGGCGCAGGCCCCCTTCGGCGAACAGCGCCATCACCTCGCGGAACATCCGCGCGCCGTCCTCGCCCTGGTGCTGGAGCACCTGATCGAGATCGACACCGAAGTAGGAGAGGTTCCGGCGGAACGGCCGCAGACCGATATGGGTGTTGGCGACGTAGTCGCGCTTGCCCAGTTCGACGAAGCGCCCGAACGGCCGCAGGCAATTCAGCGAGCGCTCCATCATCTCGCCGAACAGCGAGTTGAGCACGACGTCGACGCCGTCGCCGGTGATGCGGCGGACGTCGTCCACGAAGGCGAGCGAGCGTGAATCGAGCACGTGCTCGGCGCCGAGCGCGGCCACCAGCGCGCGCTTCTCCCGCGAGCCGGCGGTGGCGATGACCCGCGCGCCCTTCCACTTGGCGATCTGGAGCGCGGCCAGCCCCACGCCGCCCGCGCCGCCATGGACGAGCAGCCACTCGCCCTTGCGCAGGCGGGCGCAGGTGCAGAGCGCGTAGTAGGCGGTGAGGAACGCGACCGGCACGGTCGCGGCGGCGGCCGGATCGAGCCCGGCCGGCATCGGCGCGACGACCATCTCGGGCACCACCACGTGGGTGGCAAAGCCCGACTGGGCGAAGGCGACGACGGAATCGCCGACAGTGAAATCCACCACGCCGGGGCCGATCGCGGTCACTTGTCCGGAGACTTCGAGGCCCAGGCGCGGGCCGGCAAAGCCGTCCTCCAGGATCTCCTCCGGGAGCATGGAGAGCGCCCAGAGCACGTCGCGGAAGTTGAGGCCGGTGGCGGCTACCGCGATCTCGACCTCGCCGGGACCGGGGGCGGCGCGCTCGGCCGGGCCCCAGACCATCTCGTTGAGGCCGCCGGTGTTGGAACGCTCCAGCCGGGCGGCGGGCGCCGCCGCGCCGGCCGTGTTCGCGGCGCGGCCGGGGTGGAAGCGCACGACGCGGGTGGCGTCGGCATCGAGCACGATCTCGGTCTCGTCGGTGCCCGACAGGATCAGGGCGCGCAGCCGCTCGGCGGCGTCCTTCGAGGACAGGGTCGGCGCGAGGTCGATCCGGCGCACGTCGAGGGTGGCGGTTTCGTTGGCGAGCGTCCGGCTGAAGGCCCAGACGCCGGCCTCGACTGCCGCCGCCTCGCCGCCCGCGTCGCGGGTGGCGCCGGGGGCGACCACCCACAGCCGGGTCTGGCGGCTGCCGAGATGCTCGGCGCAGCGCTTCAGGCTGAGGCAGCGGTCGCGCAGCCTTGTTGCCGCCGCGCCCTCGCCGGCGAAGGCACCGGCCAGGAACACCACGGTGTCCGGGGTCTCGCGTTCGAGTTCCCGCAGCGACTGCTCGGAATCGAGGATGATCGAGACGTGGACGCCGCTCGCCACCAGCAGGGTCGCCAGTGACGAGGCGGTCTCCGCGCCGAACTCGTCATGGGAGCCGACGACGAAGGCGAAGCTCTGGCCGTGGCCGACCGCCGAGCGCGTCGGGGCTTCGGCGACGAGAAGCAGGTCGTCGCCGTTGGCCGACGCCGCGCGCTCTGCAGAAACCCGCACGAGGCCCGACGCGCTGAGGCGGCGCTGCCAGCCGGTCACGTCGTCGAGGCGCGAGAGCGGCATGCCGCCGACGGCCTCCTCGAACCAGTCCGGCGCGAGGCCGAAGACGAGGTCGCGGAACAGCGAGGCGCCGGGCTCGACCGCGACGAGCAATCCGCCCGAGGCGAGCGCAGTGGCGAGCTGTCCCGGCAGGGCCTTGTCGGCACGGTGCAGCACGTCGCTCGCCAGAACGAGGTCGAAGGCGGCGGCCGGTAGAGCGTCGATATCTTCGATCACCTCGACCGCGCTCGGCAGGGCGAGGCGGGCGCGCTCGGCGAGGCGCCGGTCGGTGTCCAGCACGGTCAGCCGGGCATCCGCCTCGCGGGCGAGCGCGGCGGCGCGGGCCGAGAGCGGGCCGAAGCCGACCTGAAGGATGCGCAGCGCCCGGTCCGACGGCAGGCGTCCGCGGGCCTCGGCGACGATCCGCGCCACCACGTCGGCGGCGGCGCGGGCCGTGGCGCCGCGCAGGTGGAAGGCGTCGAGAGCCGCCGGGGGCAGGCTGGCGGAGGCCGGCGCATCACCCGCCACGATCCGCCCGACCAGGGCGGTGGTGTCGGCGAGCAGCACCAGTTCGGCGGCCAGCTCCGGATGGTCGGCCGCGATCCAGCGCATGGTCTCTTCGGGCGCGGGAAGGGACACGTCGCGGCGCAGGCGCCAGACGCCCTTCTCGAGGCTCGCAAGGCCGCTGCTCTCCAGGGCGTAGAGGGCGTTGGTCGCCCAAGCGTGCAGCGCCGCGGGCAGGCGGCGGTCGAGGGTCACCTTGCCCTTCTCGGAGAGGCCGTCGGCGAGGCGGTAGGCGAGTGCCGTCGCCCAGCCCTCCAGCAGCAGGTGGCCCGGCCCGAGATCGGCCGTGTCCGGCGCGGTCGCGGCGGCGAGGCTCGGGCGCAGGCGCTCGGCCACGCTCGGGCGCCGTTCCAGCGGCAGGGCGGTCGGCTCGGTGGCGCGCTCGACCCCCTGCGTGATGGCGTAGGCGTCGAGGTCGCTGCCGTTGCGGGCACGCAGGGCCTGGAACCGGCCCTCGCGGATCGTCGCGATCACCTCGCCCTCGGCGTCGGTGAGGGTGAAATCGGCCAGGATCGAGCGCTCGTTGCAGCGCCGGGTGCGGATTTCGGCGCGGGCGATCGCGGCGCCGGGGCGCAGCAGGCGCACCTCGCCGAAGCGCACCGGCACGTAGGCCTTGGTGGCGCCTTCGCCCATTAGCTCGGCGAAGAGCAGGATCAGGCCGTGGAAGCAGGAATCGAGGCGCGCAGGCACGAGGCCGTAGCGGTCGTCGGCCTCGGCCGGGATCAGTTCGGAAACGATGGTGGTCTCGTCGATCCGAGCGGATGCAGCCACCTGGCGAAAATTCTCGCCGAAGCCGAGGCCGGAGGCGAGCGCCCGGCGGTAGAGCCCTTCCCCGGAAATCGCGTGCTCGGCGGGAACCGCGAGATCGCGGCGGGCGGGCACGGGGAAGTCGCCCTCGATGATCTTGGCCGAGGCGTGGAGCTGCCACGGCGTCGGGGTCAGGCGGGGGCGGCTGAGGATCTGGATCTGGTTGCCGGAGCCCGACAGGCGCACCAGCACCTCGCGCAGCGAATCCTCGGCGAAGACCATCGGCGAAAGGATCTCGACGTCGGAGAGCGTCACGGCGTCCGTGCGCAACGCCTGCCGGGCGACATGCAGCGCCATTTCGACGAAGGCGGCGCCGGGCAGGATCACCTGACCGTCGATGCGGTGGTCGTCGAGTTCGGGCACGAGCGCCGCGTCGAGATGGCCGTGCCATTCGAGGCCGTCGGGCGCGAGCCGGTTGCCGGCGAGCGGGTGATAGGGCCGCGGCGCGGCGCCTGCGCCTTCGGTGGTCTCGGCGAGGCGGAACGGGCGGCGCTGCCAGGGATAGAGCGGCAGGGCGACGATTCCGGCCGGATCGGCGCCGAACAGGCGCGCCTCATCGACGGCGGCACCTGCCACCAGCGCGGCGGCGACCGCCTTGGCGATTGGATCGCCCCCGACGGGCTTGCGGTGCATGACGCCGACCGAGGCCACCTCGATGGCGAGCGGTTCGATGGCGTCGCCGATATGCGGCAGCAGGGTCGCGCGCGGGCCGACCTCGACGAAGACGCGGGCGCCCTGGCGGGTCGCCTCCTGCAGCGCCTCGCAGAAGCGCACCGGCTCGCGGATGTTGCGCCACCAGTAGCCGGCGCCGAACTGCGTGCCCGCCAGCACCGTGCCGGTCACGGTCGAGACCATGGCGGTGTGGCCGGCCGACGCCTTCAGTCCGTCGAGGTCGCGCAGCAGCGGACGCTCGGTCGGGTCCATCAGGCGACCGTGGAAGGGGTATTCGAGGTCGAGCTTGCGCCCGCGGCGGCGCTTGCGCGCCAGCGCCTTCATCGCGGCCTCGATATCGGCCTCGGGGCCGGCAACCGTGATCGCCTTGGGGCTGTTATAGGCGGCGATGTCGAGGGTGGGATAGTCGGCGAGGAATGCCTCCATCTCCTCGGCCGGTCCGAGCAGCACGGCCATGGTGCCGAAGCCGCGCGTCGATTCCTGGTGCTTGCTGCGGAAGAAGATCACCCGCACCGCCTGTTCCAGGCTCAGGATGCCGGCGGCCTCGGCCGCGGCGATCTCGCCGACGCTGTGGCCGAGGACATAACGGGGCGCGAGGCCCTTGGCGCGCAGGGCCGCGGTCGAGGCGCTCTGGATCGCGAAGATCAGCGGCTGCGAGACGCGGGTGAGGGAGAGGCGCGCGTCGAGATCCTCGGCGAACATCGCTTCCTTGAGCGACCAGCCGGACAGCTTCTCGAACAGCTTGTCGGTCTGGTCGAAGCGGGCACGGAAGGCCTTGCTCTGCTCGTAGGCCTCGCGGCCCATGCCGACCCACTGGCTGCCGTTGCCGGAATAGACGAAGGCGACCTCGGCCTGGCGCTCGACCGCGGTGCCGACGATGGCAGCATCGCTGTCCTCGCCCTCCGCCAGCGCCCGCAGGGCGGCAGGAACGTCCGTCTCAGGGGTGAGCGGCAGAGCGAGCCGCGTGCCGAGGCGCTCGCGGCGATGGAACGCGGCGGCCGTGACGCGGGCGGCCTCCGTCGGAGCAGCGCCGTCGAAGCGGGCGGCGTAGTCGAGGGCGAGATCGTTCAGGGCCGCGCGGCTCTGGGCGGAGAGCAGCAGGATCTCGGGCGCAGGGCCCGCATCGTTGGCGGCCGCGACCGGGCCTGCGTCGGTCAGCACGACGTGGGCGTTGGTGCCGCCGAAGCCGAACGAGTTCACGCCGGCGAAGCGCTCGGCCTTGGTGCGGGCGAGAGCCAGAGGCGCGCGGTTGACCGCAAGCTTCATCGCCTCGAACGGGATGTCGGGATTCAACTCGGCCGCATGCAGCGAGGGCGGCAGCAGGTCGTGCTCGAGGGCGAGGCTGGCCTTCAGCAGGCCCGCGAGCCCCGAGGTCGGCTCGGTATGGCCGATATTGGTCTTGATCGAGCCGATCGGCAGCGGGGTCTGGCGCGGCTTGCCGAGCTTGCTCCCGATGGCCCCGGCCTCGATCGGATCGCCGACGGGGGTGCCGGTGCCGTGCGCCTCGACGAAGGCGAGTTTGTCGAGGTCGATCTCGGCGTCGCGGTAGACCTGCTCCAGCAGCGCTCCTTGCGCGTGGCCGGAGGGCAGCGAGATGCCGGTGGTGCGCCCGTCCGAGTTGACGCCGCTCGCCGCGATCACGCCGCGCACGGCCCGGCCGCTGCGGGCGGCGGCCTCGGCCGATTGCAGGATCAGGACGACGCCGCCCTCGGCGCGCACATAGCCGTCGGCGCTCGACGAGAACGCCTGGCACAGGCCGGTGCGCGACAGCATCTGCGCGTTGGAGAAGGAGATGAAGTTGAACGGGCTCGCCAGGATGTTGGCACCCGCCACCACGGCGGTGTCGACCTGCCCCGCCTCGATCGCCGCGATCGCCGCGTTGAGCGCGACCAGCGACGACGAGCAGGCGGTGTCGAGGGTGAAGCTCGGGCCCTTCAGGTCGTAGATGTAGGAGATGCGGTTCGAGATGATCGAGAGCGTGTTGCCGGTGGCGGCGTAGGCGTCGCCCGAGGACGGGTCGAGGATGCGCAGGTTGCCGTAATCGAGCGCCGAGGCGCCGACGAACACGCCGATATGGCTGCCGGCCACCGCGGAGGGACGCAGGCCCGCATCCTCGAACGCCTCCCAGGTCAGTTCCAGCAGCATGCGCTGCTGCGGGTCCATCTGCTCGGCCTCGCGCGGCGAGATGCCGAACACGCCCGGATCGAACGACCAGATGTCGTCGAGCACGCCGGCGGCCCAGGTGTAGCTCTTGCCCCGCTCCTGCGCGCGCGGATGCCCGAAGGCCAGCAGCGACCAGCGGTCCTCGGGAATGCGCGAGACGGCGCAGCGCCCCTCCGTCAGGAGCTGCCACAGCCCCTCGACGTTCTGAGCCCCGGGCAGGCGGCAGGCGCGGCCGACGATCGCGATGTTCTTGCGGTTTGTCACGTCGATCCGTTTATGCTCGTGAAGCAGGGACCGGGGGTCCGTCCGGCGAAGGCGTTTCACCCCCACCGCGAATGTCTCTTGAAACCTCGGCTTCACCGTGGCGCCCCGAGAAAAAGCGGCCGACGACCAGAGGTTTTAAGAGGCATCCTTTAATCTGACCGTCAGGACCGTCCAACCCGCTTGGCTGCAACCTCTCCCTTAATCATGAGAGATTGGGAGATTGTGTGGCACGTATTCATCAGTGAATCGTTGACCGCGAAAAATCTGCGAGGTGCCGTGGCCAACAAATATCAGTACGGGCGCCGAGGTAAGTTTAAAAATTGCCATCACTCTGCCGCGCTTGTGGCAAAGATCATGCGAATATTGCAGTGAGCCTTCAATAATCGTTCTCGCACGGCTTGTATGATCGATCCCTTTGGCTACTGCTGGATTGCTGCGCTTGTAAGTTGCAGCCTTCCTGTTCGGCAGATGAGATCGGTTCGAAAGTCCGCCCGGACCGGTGACGGGCCGGAAGCCGTGATCAGGCAACGCCGATGCCAGAATAGGCGAAGCCGTGTTGTTCGGCATCCGCCGATGCGTAGACGTTGCGGAGATCGACGAGGACCGGGGCGCGCATCAGAGCTTTCAGCCGCGCGAGGTCCAGCGCCCGGAACGCGTTCCACTCGGTGACGATCACCAGGGCATCCGCGCCTTCCGCGCAGGCATAGGCGTCCTCGGCATAAGCGACGCCCTGCAGCAGCGGCCGGGCCTGCTCCATCCCCTCCGGATCGTAGGCGACGATCTGTGCACCCGCATCCTGCAACCCGGCGATGATCGACAGCGAGGGCGCGTCGCGCATGTCGTCGGTGTTCGGCTTGAACGTCAAACCCAACAGTGCCACCCGCTTGCCCCGGACGCTCCCGCCGCAGGCCGCGATCACCTTGCGCGCCATCGCCCGCTTCCGCTGGTCGTTGACCGCCACCACCGTCTCGACGATCCGAACCGGCCTGCCGTAATCCTGCGCCGTCTTCACCAGCGCCAGCGTGTCCTTCGGGAAGCACGAGCCGCCATAGCCCGGCCCGGCATGCAGGAACTTGCTACCGATGCGGTTGTCGAGGCCGATGCCGCGGGCGACCTCCTGCACGTTGGCGCCGACCTGCTCGCACAGATCCGCGATCTCGTTGATGAAGGTGATCTTCGTGGCCAGGAACGCGTTGGCGGCGTACTTCGTCAGCTCGGCCGTGCGCCGCCCGGTGAGCAGGATCGGCGCGGCGTTGAGGTAGAGCGGGCGGTAGACCTCCTGCATCACGGCGGCCACTCGGTTGTCCTCGGCGCCGATGACGATGCGGTCGGGCCGCTTGAAGTCGTCGATCGCGGCGCCCTCGCGCAGGAATTCGGGGTTGGAGGCCACACCCACGTCGAGGTCGGGCCGGGCCTCGCGAATGATGCGCTCGACCTCGTCGCCGGTGCCGACGGGGACGGTCGATTTGGTGACGATCACGGTGTAGCCGGTGAGCGCCTCGGCGATCTCGCGGGCCGCGGCGGTGACGTAGGAGAGGTCGGCAAAGCCGTCGCCGCGGCGGGACGGGGTGCCGACCGCGATGAACACGGCCTGGGCGCTCGCTACGGCGGGTCTGAGGTCGGTGGAGAAGGTGAGGCGTTTGGCGCGGACGTTCTCGGCGACGAGGGTGTCGAGGCCGGGCTCGTAGATCGGCATGCGGCCCTCGTTGAGGGCGGCGATCTTGGCCGGATCCTTGTCGATGCAGACGACCTCGTGGCCGAAATCGGCGAGGCAGGCGCCCGACACGAGGCCGACATAGCCCGAGCCAATCATCGCGATGCGCATCGATGTCTCCGCCGGGCCGGCCGGAACGCATCCGGCGTGTTGCAGTGCGGTGTTTAGCCCGGTTCGGGACCGGCGCAAACCGTCGCTCGCGCCGCCAGCCTACAGGCGGTAATGCGCCGCCGCTCGCGAAAGGTTCGGGTTGTAGTAGGGGTCGGCCCGCAGCACAGGCTCCCAGCGCTCGCGCATCACCCGTGATTCGGCCTCGAAGCGGGCGCGCTTCTCCGGCGTGTCCTCGGCGCCCCGGCTCTTCGATTCGTGGTGGACGAGGCGGGCCTGCGGCGTCCAGACGATGCGGTAGCCGGCGGCGCGAATCCGCAGGCACAGATCGACGTCGTTGAAGGCCACGGCGAGATGCGCGGCATCGAAGCCGCCAACCTCGGAAAAGACCGCTGCGCGCATGGCGAGGCAGGCGCCGGTCACCGCCGAGACCTCCTGCGACAACTGCATCCGCGCGAAGTAGCCGGGCTCGCTGCCCGGCAGGCCGAGATGGCTGTGTCCGGCAATCCCGCCGATCCCGAGCACGATCCCCCCATGCTGGATCGTGCCGTCGGGATAGAGGAGCTTTGCACCGACCGCGCCGATCTCGGGGTCGCTCGCGATCGAGGCGAGTTCGGTGAGCCAGCCCGGCTCCAGCACCTCGATGTCGTTGTTGAGGAACAACAGGATCGGGCCTCGCGCCGCGGCCGCTCCCTGGTTCGACAACTCCGAGAAGTTGAACGGACCCGGTGCCGGCAGCACGCGCAGGCGCGGCTCGGACGCATAGCGCGCGAAGAGATCCCGCGTCGCCGGCTCGGTGCTACCGTTATCGACGACGACGACCTCCACGGCCGGATAGTCGGTGCGCGCGAAGAGCCCGTCGAGGACGACGCCGAGCAGTTCCGCCCGGTCGCGGGTCGGGATGACGACCGAGACGAGAGGCGCCGGCTCCGGCAGGGGGCGGACCAGCCGGTTGAACCCCTGCGGTCCTCGCTCGGCCCGGGCGCCCCTGCGCGCGGCCACCTCGGCAAGCGCCCGCAGGCGCGCCGCCTCGGCCCGCGCCAGGGCCCGGTCCGAGAAGGTGCCGGAGCCGGCCGCCGCCCGCCAGTGATAGAGCACCTTCGGGATGTGGCGCACCCGCTCCGCGGCCAGTCCCTCGGTCAGGCGCAGCAGCAGATCGTGATCCTGGCTGCCCTCGAAACCGGGCCTGAGGCCGCCGAGCCGGCGCAGCGTGTCGGTGCGGACCACGCAGAGATGGTTCACGTAGTTCTGGGCCCACAGCAATTCGCGGTCGTAGCCCGACTTGAAATGCGGCTCGAAGCGGCGGTCGCGTCCATCAACCTTGTCCTCGTCACTGTAGATCAGCTCCAGATCCGGATCGGTCCGGATGGCTCCGGCGACCTCGAACAGGGCGTTTTCCGAGAGGAGGTCGTCGTGGTCGAGGAAGGCGGTGTAGGCGCCGCTCGCCAGCGTCAGGGCGTCGTTGGTCGCGCGGGCGATGTGGCCGTTCTGCGATCGGCGCACGGTGCGGATGCGCGGCTCCTCGGCCGCGTGACGGGCGATGAGCCGCGGAATGCGCGGGTCGGTCGAAGCGTCGTCGGCGATGCAGAGTTCCCAGGCCGGGTAGAGCTGGTTCCGCACCGAGCGGATCGCCGCCTCCAGCACGCGCGGATCGGGATCGTGCACCGGCATCAGGACGGAGATCAGCGGCGGCGCCTCCCACTCCGCGATCTCGGCGCGGATGCGCGCCCGCTCCGTCGCCGTGAGACGGTCGAACCGAGCGATCCAGGCCGCGTAGCCGGTCTCGGCCCGGTGGGAGAGGGCCCGCGCGATCAGCCCGCGGGCGCGGACCTTCAAGCCGAGGATACGCCAGTAGACCGCCTGCGCCGTGAGGCCGGGCTGGCGCGTGCCCGCCCGCGCCACGATCCCGAGGCGACCGCGGCGGCGGATGGCGAGGTCCTGCAGCACGAACGGATTGGTCCGCGACAGGGTGCTCAGTCGCAGAGCCGCGACGCCCGGCGGCAACCGGCCGGTCCAGGCGAAGGCGTCGCCGCCCAGCGGCTCCTCGGCCAGCGCCACGTTTCCGCCATCGCCCGAGACCGCGCTGACGAGGGCGCGGGCGATGCCGCCGCTGCCGGCATCGCGCCACGTCACGCTCACCCAGGCACCGCCGAGACCGGCGCCGGAGAGGTCGATGCGTAGCTCGGCCCCGTCCGCACCCGTCACCGGCAGCGCCCGACCCGCGAGCGACGCTATGGCCCCAGCCTGAGCCGCCATCGCCGCTCAGCTCTCCCAGCTCTTCGAGACGGAGGCCCGCACGGCGTCGCTGAGCACGGTGTCATAGACCACCATGTCGCGGGCAAAGCGCATGCCGCGCAGCAGTTCGGCGAGCGCCAGCGTCTCGTTGGGGATCGGCAGGGGGAGCGGTAGCGGCGCCTCGATCCCGATATGGTGGAACGCGGAGGCCATGAACGCCTCGAAGTAGTCGCGGTGGCCGACGACGTCGATGCGGGACAGCACCTCGACCGCGATGATGGAACTGCCCGGCATCAGCCGGTCCTCGGGCACGTGGGTGCTGAGCTGGCGGGTCAGGGGGTTGTAGAGCAGGTGATAGGCCGGCTCCGGCATCATCCGGAACAGCCGCTTCAGGCTCTTCACGTCGGTGAAGTCGTAATCGAGGGTGAAGGCCGCCGCCTCGACGAGATTGCCGAGACGCCAGTGCTGCTCGGCGTTGGCGGCAAGGCTGGCCCGCTCGCGCAGCCAGTACAGGCGGCTCGCCAGTTCCACGAAGGGGTCGTGGATCATCAGCATGGTGAGCGCGCCGCTCTGGACGAAGTGCCCCTCGTAGCGCGGGAAGATGATCGAGCCGGCCATCAGGCAGGAATCGAGGGTGACGGTGTCGAACATCGCCCGCAGAATCTCGTCCGGAAAGCGGCCGATGCCGAAATACGACTGCCGGAAAGAGGGATACAGCGCGGTCTGGATCACCGTTTCCGGGCGGATATGCCCGTTGAGCAGGATGACCTTCTTGTCGGTGAGGCCCGTCCGCGGCAGCCGCCGGTAGATCAACACATTGGTGTCGACATCGTAGATCTCGAGCCGCTCGATGCCGGGAAGGCCCGGCACGTCGGTCTCGCGGACCTCGAAATGGCACTGCCCGGTCGCGTGCCAGCCGAATCGGACGAAGTTCGGGTCGGCGTGGATCGCAGAGACCTCCGCCACGCGGCGCCCCTCGATGCAGATGGAGACCCGGCTGATCGCCTGCGGGTTGTCCGGCACCACCCAGCCCCGGATCACGTCGCCCTCGTCGGACGAAAGGAGAAACCGCATCCCTAGCTCGCCGTCCTCGGCCCCGTGCTGATCGGGCCGCGCGTCCCGCGGCGCACTCTTAGCCGATTTTTGCCGCTTGCGTGCAATGGGCCGCGACGGGCCCCCGGCATCCACGAGACGGCGGCGGGTGTTTCGACGGCGGGCAAACGATTCCGCCAACGTCCCGCTTGCGGAGCCGCGCGGCACCGGCTATAGCCGCGGCCTCGCAGGACACCGGGGCCACCCGGACGGCTTGCAGGGGCGCGTAGCTCAGCGGGAGAGCACTACCTTGACATGGTAGGGGTCACAGGTTCGATCCCTGTCGCGCCCACCATCCCCCCTCCAGGGGATGATCGAGTAGACCAAGGCTCCGGAGACGGGGCCTTTTTCTTTGGCTCGAACCTTCGGCGGATTTTTGCGGGTGCGGGCCTTGGCGCCGGTTCCGCTCGAACGAAAAAACCCCGCCGTCTCCGGCGGGGCTTTCTCACTCTGGTTTCCGATCCCGAGGGAGCGAAGGTTCAGGCGTGGGCGAGGGCCGCGTTCGGCACCGCCGCGTTGTTGTTGAGGTGGTGCTGCTTCAGCATCGGCCGCAGCACGGCGATGGCGAGCGCCGCCGCGATCAGGTCCATCACCGCCACGGTGTAGAGCACCGTCGACCACGTGCCCGTCGCCTGCATGATCAGGTTCCCGACCGGCACGAACAGCGCGGCAAAGCCCTTGGCGCAGTAGAGGACGCCGTAGATCTTGCCGATATGCTTCGAGCCGAAGGTGTCGGCGGCCGTGGCGCTGAACAGCGAGTAGACCTCGCCCCAGGCAAGGAACACGATGCCCGACAGGATCACGAAGGCCCAGGGGTTCGAGCCGAAGTAGCCCAGCGCCACGATGCCGATGCCCTCCATCGAGAAGGCGATGAACATCGTCTTCTCACGGCCGATCCGGTCGGAGATGAAGCCGAACAGCGGACGCGAGATGCCGTTCATGACGCGGTCGAGCATCAGGGCGAAGGGCAGCGCGGCCATGGCGAAGAAGTACAGGTTGACCTGGAAGTTCTTCACGCCGAGGTCGGTCGCGATGACGCCGAGCTGCGCCACCGCCATCAGGCCGCCGGTGACCGTGCAGGTGAACATCAGCAGCATGACGTAGAAGACCGGTGTGCGCAGGGCCTCGCCGAGGGTGTAGTCGCGGCGGGTCTGCAGCACCTTGGTCGAGAACTTCACTTCGTCCTTGGCCGGCGAGCGCATGAACAGCGAGGCCAGGATGATGACCGAACCCTGGATCAGGCCGAAGGTGAAGAACGCCTGGGCGTAGCTGCCGGCATCGATCATCTTGGCGATCGGGATGATCGTCAGGGCCGAGCCCGCGCCGTAGCCGCCCGCAGTGAGGCCGACGGCGAGGCCGCGCTTGTCCGGGAACCACTTCAGGGCGTTGTTGATGCAGGTGGCGTAGACGCAGCCGACGCCGATGCCGCCGAGGACCGAGCCGATGTAGAAGCCGGTCAGCGAGGTGGCGTAGGAGTTCATCACCCAGGCCGCGCCCGTCATCAGGCCGCCGAACATCACGACCCGGCTCGGGCCGTACTTATCGATGAAGTAACCCTCGATCGGCGTCAGCCAGGTCTGGACGACGACGAAGATCGTGAAGGCCACCTGGATCGCGGCGCGATCCCAGCCGAAGGTCTTCTGGATTTCGGGAACGAACAGAGTCCAGGCGTACTGAATGTTGGCTGCAGCCACCATGCAGACGACGCCGAAGATGATTTGCAGCCATCGGTTCGAAGACGGTACCGGCCGATCCGGGGCAATGGACGACAATGCCATGAGCGTGCTCCCTCGTTCCTGCACAGACGTGAAGGCCTGTTGCGTAGGTTTGGCGTGATGGGCTTGAGAGGTGTCGGTGCAGGTTGTTGCGATTCCTCGGTCTGCCCGATGAATTCGAGGGGCTATCTCGTCCCGGGCAGTGGTATGCATTATTTGGTATACCAGCCATGCAGGCAAGCGAAATAATGCGCAATCTGACACGAAAGTGACGGCGCGGAAGGATGAAAAGCCGAGGCTCAACCGGAAACGCGCGCGGCGGCTCGCGAGAATGGCGCTTCACTGCCCGTGAAATGCCGGATCTAAAGCGATCCGGCGCCTATTCCGTGAGCAGTCGCGGCCTATGGACGAGGGTGAGGGCCGAATCGTTGAGGGGCCAACTCTTCGATTCGTCTTGGCGAAGACCGTTCCGGTGGGGCCGTCGCCTCCCTCGTTACGCTGGTGTCGGTTCGCAATAGACAGATCGTTCGGAGCGGCCTGCGCTCGACCTCGAAGGGTCTCGCGCGGGCGCCGTTCTTGCTTGAGGGCGCGGGCGGAGCGGGCCGGGTGCTCATGACCGCACGAAACCACCTCGACAGGCCGCGCGATCCTTGCATCCTGTCGAGCGAGGCCAAGGAACCCGTCGATGCCCTATCGCCACACCGTCGGCCCCCGCACCCACGTCTTCGCCGATCTGGCGACGCTGATGGCCAAGGCGACGCCGGTGCGCTCCGGCGATTGCCTCGCGGGCATTGCCGCCGAATCGGCCGAAGAGAACATGGCCGCCCGCTGGTGCCTCGCCGAGGTGCCGCTCAAGGAGATCCTGGCCCGTCCGCTGATCCCCTACGAGGAGGACGACGTCACCCGCCTGATTCTCGACGACCACGACGAGGCGGCGTTCGCCGAGATCGCGGGTCTGACAGTCGGGGATTTCCGCGAGTTCCTGCTCACCGCCTCCTCCGGGACGCTGGCGCGGATCGCGCCGGGCGTCACGCCGGAGATCGCCGCCGCGGTCTGCAAGATCATGCGCAATCAGGATCTGATCCTGGTCGCGAAGAAGTGCCGCGTGGTCACCCGCTTCCGCAACACGATCGGCCTACCCGGCACCCTCGCGGTGCGGCTCCAGCCCAACCACCCGACCGACGATCCGGCGGGCGTCACCGCCTCGATCCTCGACGGCCTCTCCTACGGTTGTGGTGACGCGGTGATCGGCATCAACCCGGTCTCCGACTCGATCCAGACGATGGGGACGCTGCTGAGCCTGTTCGATGGCATCATCGACCGGTTGGAGATCCCGACGCAGGCCTGCGTGCTCACTCACGTCACGACGACCCTCGACGCGATGAACCGCGGCCTGCCGGTCGATCTCGTGTTCCAGTCGATCGCCGGCACGCAGCGGGCCAATGCCAGCTTCGGCGTCACGCTGCCGATCCTGCAGGAGGCGCATGAGGCGGCGCTCGCGCTCAAGCGCGGCACGCTCGGCGACAACGTGATGTATTTCGAGACCGGCCAGGGTTCGGCCCTCTCGGCGGACGCCCATCACGGCATCGACCAGCAGACGCTGGAGGCGCGCGCCTACGCGGTCGCCCGCCGCTACCGGCCGCTCCTCGTCAACACGGTGGTCGGCTTCATCGGGCCGGAATACCTCTACAACGGCAAGGAGATCATCCGCGCCGGGCTGGAGGACCATTTCTGCGGCAAGCTGATGGGCGTGCCGCTCGGTGTGGACGTCTGCTACACCAATCACGCCGAGGCCGATCAGGACGACATGGACACGCTGCTGACCCTGCTGGGCGCGGCGGGCTGCACCTACGTGATGGGCATTCCCGGCGCCGACGACGTGATGCTGAACTACCAATCCACCTCGTTCCACGACCAGCTTTACATCCGCGAGGTGCTCGGCCTGAGGCGCGCACCGGAATTCGAGGAATGGCTCGCCCGCATCGGCCTCACCGACGCGGACGGCGCGCTCCTGCCCGGCGGGGCCGACGCCCGCCTGCTCACCGCCGCGCCGGGGCTGGCCGCATGAACGCCGCGAGCGACGACCTTTGGCAGCGGCTGGCCCGCCTCACCCCCGCTCGGATCGGTCTCGGCCGCGCAGGCGCCGGCCTGCCGACCCGCGAAGTGCTGAAATTCGGCCTCGCCCACGCCCAGGCGCGCGACGCCGTGCATACGCCGATGGACGCCGCCGCGATCGCCGAGGCCATCGAAGCGCTGGGCCTGCCGACCGTGACCGTGACCTCCGGTGCGGAGGATCGCGCGACCTACCTGCGCCGCCCCGATTACGGGCGCCGCCTCTCCCCGGAGAGCCGGAAGGCCCTGTCCGGCTCCGCATCCGAGCCCGTCGATCTCGCGATCGTGGTGGCAGACGGTCTGTCGGCACGCGCGGTCCACGAGGGTGCCGCCGCGCTGCTCGCCGCCTTCAAGCCCCACGCGGAGGCGGCCGGCTGGCGCCTTGCCCCGGTGACCATCGCGACCCAGGCGCGCGTCGCGCTGGGGGACGCGGCCGGCGCAGCGCTGCGAGCCCGCGCGGTGGTGGTGGTGATCGGCGAACGTCCCGGCCTGTCCTCGCCCGACAGCCTCGGCCTCTACGTCACCTTCGATCCGAAGCCCGGACGCTCGGATGCGGAACGAAATTGCATCTCGAACGTCCGGCCCGCCGGCCTGAGTTTCGAGCTTGCCGCGTTCAAGCTGAACTGGCTCCTGAGTCAGGCCTACTCTCGCGGGCTGACGGGCGTGAATCTCAAGGACGAGAGCGATCGGTTGCTTGAGGCTGCCGCGCCGGATCCTGCCATCGGCGGACGCTGAGTGATTTCATCGGAGATTTGGGCGGCGCCCCGCGAAAGGGTCGTCGGCTTTCAAGAGAAGACAAGTGTCGGCACTGTCGAGGTTGTTCGCGAAGCCTGAATTGCACGCGCCGATGCCGCTAAAATTTTATCTGAAAATAGCCCTTTTGCAGGACCGCGCGAGGGTGTGCGCGCGTTGATTTCGCGAAGTCTTCCCAGAGCCGACGCAAGCTCGGCTGTTGCGGCCCTGACACACCGCGAAAGCAACCTGACTTTGCCTTGAGCTGTGCCTTTGAGCGCCGCAATCCCACCATAAACCGGGACGACTTCCGGGGTCGCGGTAAACGCTGTCGCTCCAACGCCTTACCGCAGAGTTTCGAGGACGTCGAAGGACGTTTTTCCACGCTGGACCGTAACGGTCCGCGCGGACCTCGGGGGCGTAACGGGACCGGGGCACGAGATCAGCGATGGACGCGCGTCAGACCGACAAGTCGAAGCTGCCGAGCCGGCACGTGACGGAGGGGCCCGAGCGGGCGCCGCACCGCTCGTATCTCTATGCTATGGGCCTGACCACCGAGCAGATCCACCAGCCGCTCGTCGGCGTGGCCTCGTGCTGGAACGAGGCGGCGCCCTGCAACATCTCGCTGATGCGCCAGGCTCAGGCCGTGAAGAAGGGCGTGGCCGCCGCCAAGGGCACCCCGCGCGAGTTCTGCACCATCACCGTCACCGATGGCATCGCTATGGGACACGGCGGCATGCGCGCCTCGCTGCCGTCGCGCGAGGTCATCGCCGACTCGGTCGAGCTGACGATCCGCGGCCATTCCTACGATGCGCTCGTGGGGTTGGCCGGCTGCGACAAGTCCCTGCCCGGCATGATGATGGCCATGGTGCGCCTCAACGTGCCCTCGATCTTCATCTATGGCGGCTCGATCCTGCCGGGCTCCTTCCGCGGCCGGCCGGTGACCGTGCAGGACCTGTTTGAGGCGGTCGGCAAGGTCGCCGTCGGCGACATGAGCCTCGACGACCTCGACGAGTTGGAGCGGGTCGCCTGTCCCTCGGCCGGCGCCTGCGGCGCGCAGTTCACCGCCAACACCATGGCGACCGTCTCGGAAGCCATCGGCCTCGCGCTGCCCTACTCGGCCGGCGCCCCCGCGCCCTACGAGATCCGCGACCAATTCTGCGCCGCCGCCGGCGAGAAGGTCATGGAGCTGATCGCCAAGAACATCCGCCCGCGCGACATCGTCACCCGCAAGGCGCTCGAGAACGCCGCCGCGACGGTCGCGGCCTCGGGCGGCTCGACCAACGCGGCGCTGCACCTGCCGGCGATCGCGCATGAATGCGGCATCGAGTTCACCCTGTTCGACGTCGCCGAGATCTTCCGCAAGACGCCCTACATCGCCGACCTGAAGCCCGGCGGGCGCTATGTCGCCAAGGACATGTTCGAGGTCGGCGGCATCCCGCTGCTGATGAAAACGCTGCTCGATCACGGTTTTCTGCACGGCGATTGCCTGACGGTGACCGGCCGCACCATCGCGGAGAACCTCGCCAAGGTCGCCTGGAACCCCGATCAGGACGTGGTGTACCCGGCCGACAAGCCCATCACCGTCACCGGCGGCGTGGTGGGCCTTCGCGGCAACCTCGCGCCCGAGGGCGCGATCGTGAAGGTCGCCGGCATGCCGGCCGAAGCCCAGGTCTTCACCGGCCCCGCCCGCGTCTTCGACGGCGAAGAGGCCTGTTTCGAAGCGGTGCAGAACCGCGCCTACAAGCCCGGCGAGGTTCTGGTCATCCGGTACGAGGGCCCGAAGGGAGGCCCCGGGATGCGCGAAATGCTCTCGACCACGGCCGCCCTCTACGGCCAGGGCATGGGTGACAAGGTGGCGCTGATCACCGACGGGCGCTTCTCCGGCGCAACCCGCGGCTTCTGCGTCGGCCATGTCGGCCCCGAGGCTGCCATCGGCGGGCCGATCGGCCTCCTGCGCGACGGCGACATCATCACGCTGGACGCGATTCATGGCACGCTGGACGTGGCGCTCTCCGACGAGGAGTTCGCTCAGCGCCGCGCGGAATGGACGCCGCGGGGCAATGCCGCGACCTCCGGCTATCTCTGGAAGTACGCGCAGACCGTCGGGCCTGCGGTGAACGGCGCCGTCACCCATCCGGGCGGCGCGGGGGAGACGAACGTCTATGCCGATATCTAGAACCGTCCCTCTCCGGCCCACGCGGCCGGCCGGGGTCGATCTAGGTCGGCTCCGCGCGGGTCTGCTCGCCGGCTTCCTCGGCTTCGCGCTGACGCTCGCCGCCGTCGATCCCGGCACCGCGCTCGACGCGACCGCCCGCACTCCGGTGCCCGAGAAGGGTTTTCGCTCGGGTCGCGATGCCTTGAGATCAGGCGTGCGCGACTACAACGCGGGCGACAAGCAGGGCGCCGTGCGGGCGCTGGAATACGCCGCCGATCAAGGCCAGACCCTGGCTTTGTGGAAGCTCGGCCGCATGTATGCGGACGGTGACGGCGTGCCCCACGACGACCTCAAGGCGTTCGAGTATTTCTCGCGCATCGCCGACGACAACACCGACGATTCGCCCGACACCCCGAATTCGGGCGTGGTGGCGAGCGCCTTCAACGCGCTCGGCACCTACTTCCTGGAGGGAATCAAGGGCACCTACGTGCGCCCGAGCGCCGAGCGCGCCTACGACATGTTCAACTACGCGGCGTCGTATTTCGGCGACCCCAACGCGCAGTACAACCTCGCCCGGCTCTATCTCGACGGCACCGGCGTCGAGCAGGATCCGCGCAAGGCCGCGCGCTGGTTCAACCTCGCCGCCGAGAAGGGCCACCGCCCGGCCCAGGCGCTGCTCGGCGACATGCTCGTCAACGGCACCGGTGTGCAGCGCCAGCCCGTGAAGGGCCTGACCTGGCTCGCCATCGCCCGCGGCGGGGCGCAGGGCGCGGCGGACACCTGGATCGTCAATCTCTACGACAAGGCCTGGACCTCGGCGAGCGAGGCCGACCGGGCGGATGCGATGACCCAGGCGCAGTCGCTGTCGACGGGCTCGACCCGGCGGCGGCGGTAACCGCTAACCCTCCCTCTTCTGCGGGAGGGCTTACGGCGGCCTCAGTCGTCCCTCAGTTCCACCGTCACCGGCACGTGGTCCGACGGCTTCTCCAGCCCGCGCAGGTGGCGCTGCACCGAGGCCGAGACGAGGCGGTCGGCGGCTTGCGGCGAGAGCAGCAGGTGGTCGATGCGGATGCCCTGGTTCCGCGGCCAGCAGCCGGCCTGATAGTCCCAGAAGGTGTAGAGGCCGGCGCTCGGCTCGCAGGCTCTCAGGCCATCCGTAAAACCTTCCGCCAGGAGCGCGCGGAAGGCGCGGCGGGTCTCGGGCAGGAACAGCGCGTCCTGCGTCCAGGCGGTGGGGTCGGCGGCGTCCTCGGGCTCGGGGATGACGTTGAAGTCGCCCGCCAGCACCAGCGCCTCCTCCGTCGTCATCAGGGCGCGGGCATGCGCCCGCAGGCGGGCCATGAAGGCGAGCTTGTAGCTGTATTTCGGCCCCGGCGCCGGGTTGCCGTTCGGCAGGTAGATCGAGGCGACACGCACCGGCGCCACGCCCTCGCCGTGTACCAGCGCCTCGATATAGCGGGCCTGCTCGTCCTCGGCGTCGCCCGGCAGGCCGCGCAGCAACTGAGTGTGTTGCAGCGGGGCGCGCACCAAGAGGGCGACGCCGTTATAGGCCTTCTGCCCCAGTGTCTCGACCGCGTAGCCCGCCGCCTCGATCTCCTCGCGGGGGAAGGACGCGTCCTGGCATTTCAGCTCTTGCAGGCAGACCACGTCGGGCTTGGCCTCGTCGAGGAAGCCCAGCAGGTGGCCGACCCGCTGCTTGATCGAATTGACGTTCCAGGTGGTGATCCGCATGGGGCTCGGAGGAGGCTCGGCCGGAGGGGCTCCCGTCATCGGGCCTTCGCGCGGCCCTGGCAAGGCGATCGCGAGGAGAGACTCCATGGATGCGTCGTGGTTCGAGCCGGTGCGGGCTTATTGCGAGCGCGGCGATACCGGCTTCTGGGCCGAGCCGGTCAATGCCCTGACGAACGCGGCCTTCCTGATCGCGGCCTGGCTCGCGGCGCGGCGCGCCCGCGGCGACGGGCCGGTTCTGGCGCTGGCCGCCGTGACCTTCGTGGTGGGGATCGGCTCGTTCCTGTTCCACACCCTGGCCAACCGCTGGTCGATGCTGGCCGACGTGATCCCGATCGCCGTCTTCATCTACGGCTACTTCGCGCTGGCCATGGCCCGCTTCTTCGGCCTCCGGCCGGTGGCGGCGACCGCCCTCACGCTGGCGTTTGCCGCCCTCGGCTTCGGCCTGACGCCGGCCCTCGATGCGTTGACCGGGCGCCCGGTCTCGGACCTGACCAACGGCTCGGTCGATTACGCCCCGGCGATCCTGGCACTCCTCGGCGTCGGCCTCGCCCTCCTGAAGCGGGCACCCGGCACCGCCCGCTCGGTGCTCGTGACCGCCGGGATCTTCCTCGTGTCGCTGACCTTCCGCACGGTCGATGTCGGCGTCTGCGCGCGCCTGCCGCTCGGCACGCATTTCCTCTGGCACGCGCTCAACGCGGTGGTGCTCTACCGCCTGCTGATCGCGGCGACCCGGTTCAGAGACTGAGGCTCAAGTTCCGGGATCGCAAGGGATCATTCCTTTGCCGGGGGATCGGGGCGGCGCCCTGATCCCCTTTCACCAGGGCTCTGCCCTGGACCCGCGAAAGGACTTGTCCTTTCGAAACCTGGGTTTCTTCAGCCGCCGATCCCACGAGCCTTCAGGCTGTCGCCGATCTCCTCCAGGGCGGCCGGGTCCTCGATGGTCGGCGGCATCGCGTAATCCTCGCCGTCGGCGATGCGCTTCATCGTGCCGCGCAGGATCTTGCCCGAGCGAGTCTTCGGCAGGCGTCCCACGGTGAGCGCCAGCTTGAAGGCGGCTACGGGGCCGATCTCCTCGCGCACCCGGGCGACGAGTTCGCGCTCGACCGTCTCGGCGTCCTTGGCGACGCCGGATTTGAGCACCACGAAGCCGCAGGGCGCCTCTCCTTTCAGCGCGTCGCGGATGCCGATCACTGCGCATTCGGCGACATCCGGATGCGCGGCGAGCACCGCCTCCATGCCGCCGGTGGAGAGGCGGTGGCCGGCGACGTTGATGATGTCGTCGGTCCGGCCCAGCACCGTGAAGTAGCCGTCCTCATCCACCACGCCCGCATCCGAGGTGTCGTAGAAGCCGGGGAAGGTGGAGAGGTAGCTCTGGCGGAAGCGCTCGTCCGAGCCCCAAAGGGTCGGTAGACAGCCCGGCGGCAGCGGGAGCTTCACGGCGATGGTGCCCATCGTGCCGGAGGGAACCGGCTTGCCCGATTCGTCCAGCACGTGGAGGTCGTAGCCCGGCATCGGCTTGGCGGTGGAGCCGTACTTCACCGGCAATCGCTCGATGCCGACCGGGTTGCCGGCGATCGCCCAGCCGGTCTCGGTCTGCCACCAATGGTCGATCACCGGCCGGTCCAGCGCCCGCTCGGCCCAGGCCACCGAGTCCGGGTCGGCCCGTTCGCCGGCCAGGAACAGGGCGCGGAACTTGGACAGATCGTAGCCGGCGATCCGTTCGGCCCGCGGGTCTTCCTTCTTGATCGCGCGCAGGGCCGTGGGGGCCGTGAACAAGGTCGCGGCGCCGTGCTCGGCGGTGACCCGCCAGAAGGCGCCGGCATCCGGCGTGCCGACCGGCTTGCCCTCGTAGAGCACCGTGGTGCAACCGTGCAGCAGCGGCGCGTAGACGATGTAGGAGTGGCCCACCACCCAGCCGATGTCGGAGGCGCAGAAATAGACCTCGCCGGGCGCGACGCCGTAGAGATTCGTCATCGACCACGCCAGCGCGACGCAATAGCCGCCGCTGTCGCGCACCACGCCCTTGGGGCGCCCGGTCGTGCCGGAGGTGTAGAGGATATAGAGCGGGTCGGTCGCCGCGACCGGCACCGGATCGGCCCGCCGCCCGGCCGCGCGCGCCCGCGCGACGGTCTCCGCCCAGTCCCGGTCGCGGCCCTCGACGAGGCCCGCCTCGCCTTGCGGGCGCTGCAGGATCAGGCAGGCGTCGGGCTTGTGGGCCGAGCGGGCGATCGCCGCATCGAGCAGGGGCTTGTAGGCGACGACGCGGGCCGGCTCGATGCCGCAGGAGGCGGCCAGGATCACCTTGGGCGCCGCATCCTCGATGCGGGCGGCAAGTTCGTTGGCGGCAAACCCGCCGAACACCACCGAATGGATCGCCCCGATCCGGGCGCAGGCCAGCATCCCGAACAGGGCTTCGGGCACCATCGGCATGTAGATCACCACCCGGTCGCCCTTGGTCACGCCGAGGTCGGCGAGGATGCCGGCGAGCACCGCCACCTCGTCGTGAAGCTCCCCGTAAGTGATGCGGCGCTTGGTGCCGGTGACGGGCGAATCGTGGATGATCGCGGGCTGGTCGGCGCGCCCTCCCTCCGCGTGCCGATCGACGGCGTTGCGGCAGACATTGAGCTGCGCATCCGGAAACCAGCGGCCGTAGACGCCCTGCTCGGCATCGAAGGCGCGGGTCGGGGCGACGTCCCAATCGATCGCCGCCGCAGCCTTCAACCAGAAGCCGTTCCGATCCGCGAGCGAGGCGGCGTGGACGGCGGCGTAGGCGCCCTCGGGGGCGGACGACGTGGCGGCGGACATCGGCGGTTCCTCGCGCGGCCTGTTGATCGGCCTGTTCGAGGGCGATGATAGCGCGGTTTTGGCCGTAGCGCGCCCAACGGCGCTGTCTCAGAGACGTGTACCCCCGCAAAGCAGAACCGCCGCGCTGGTGGCCCAGGCGGCGGTGACGGTTGTGTCCGAGGTGGGAGAAGAGTCGGAGCCGGCGGCGCCTCCCGGTGCGAAGCCGGCCGGGGCGTCGCTAGTGGAGGGTATCCCCGCGCAGGCGCTCGATTTCGTCCTTGAGGTGCAGTTTCTTACGCTTGAGTTCGGCGATGCGCAGATCGTCGCTGGCAAGGGATTGCATCGCGTGGTGAAGCTCGCGCTCGAGGGCTTCGTGCTTGGCGGCGAGCTGGCTCAAATGCGTCTGCAAGGACATGAGGGATCGCTCCTGTCACAGTTTCCGACCGCGGTAGACTGGCACAGGATGGAGCGCGTGTCGAAGCCATTCGACGGCAAAGTGGATGCACCGCTAACAAGGTGATTTCAAATCTTTCGGAGTGGGACGGCAGGCTGACCTTGACCGTTTCAAGCTCCGACGAGACGGGAGAACCGGGCTCCACGCCTTGCTCCGGCGGGAAGCTTGGCGCATGGTCGCGCCCGGTCAAGGCCGGTGGTGTGTTTCGAGCGATGATGGCGGACGAGATTGCCAACGACGCGGTCGCGGATCCGGCCGGCGAGCTGACGCGGTTGCGCGAAGAGCACCGGGATCTCGACGAGGCGATCGAGGCTTTGAAGGTCAGCGTCGCCGTCGATCAGCTTCAGTTGCAGAGGCTCAAGAAGCGCAAGCTGGTCTTGCGCGACCGGATCACGCATCTGGAAGACCAGATCACGCCGGACATCATCGCGTAACGCGCAACGCCAGGAAGGGCAGGGCCTTCCTGGCGAAGTTTTCGTCGATCTGCTGACTAAATGACTAAATTACTTGGCGAGGTAGGCCGAGACGCTCGACACCCGGGTTCCGACGAGGCGAACCGCCTTGCGCAGGCGCTCGTCGGAGACCTGAAGCAGGTCGGCCCAGTGCTTCCGGGTGGTGCTGTCGTGGATATCGATATGGGTTGCAGTGCGGGCGCGCGTGGTCTGGTCCGCGGAGGACATTTGAGAGCTCGCTGAGGTAAGGGGCCCGGCCGCTGATGGCCGTTTCCTGCACAACGCGGTCGGTCGATTTCGGCTCCGCCCGGTTCGGCGAGAATCGGGGGATTTTCACAGGGCGTCGCCGGTATCTCCGCCCCACTGCAAAGGCGCGGCAGGGGCGAAGCTTGCTCCCTGTGGCCGGCCGGCATTTCAAGCGTTTGCGCGGTCTCGCCTTGCCGGGGTGCGGGCCCCCCTGTTATTCGGCGTTCTCGCGGGCCGACGGGCCCGCTTCCTCGTAATGGGCCAGACGACGATGCTGGGATCGCCCCCGGTCGCGATCATCATGGGAAGCCAGTCGGACTGGGCGACCATGCGCAACGCCGCCGAGACGCTGGACGCGCTCGGCGTCGCCTACGATGCCCGCATCGTCTCGGCCCACCGCACCCCGGACCGGCTCGTCGCTTTCGCCAAGGGCGCGCGGGAGGCCGGCTTCAAGGTGGTGATCGCGGGCGCGGGCGGCGCGGCGCATCTGCCGGGCATGACGGCGGCGATGACCTCGCTGCCGGTCTTCGGCGTTCCGGTCGAGTCGAAGGCGCTCTCGGGGCAGGACAGCCTGCTTTCCATCGTGCAGATGCCCGCCGGCATTCCCGTCGGCACCCTGGCGATCGGCCGGGCCGGAGCCGTCAACGCCGCCCTGCTCGCCGCCGCCGTGCTGGCGCTCACCGATGCCGATCTCGCCGAACGGCTCGAAGCGTGGCGCGCCCGCCAGACCGAGTCCGTCGCCGAACGGCCGGATTCCTCTCAAGCCTGACAACGACACGAAGCGCCATGGCCTCTCCCACCTCCTCGCCGCAGATCCGGCCCGGCGGCACCCTCGGCATCGTCGGCGGCGGCCAGCTCGGCCGCATGATCGCGCTCGCGGCGGCCCATTACGGCCTCAAGGTCCACATCTACGCCCCCGACGCCGACAGTCCGGCCTTCGACGTGGCCCATGCCCACACCCTGGCGCCCTACGACGACGCGGCGGCGCTCGCCGCCTTCGCCGATGCCTGCGACGTGGTCACCTACGAGTTCGAGAACATCCCCCACGCCACCGCCGCGGTGCTGGCCGAGCACGCGACCCTGCGCCCCAGCGCAACGGCTTTGCTCACGACCCAGGACCGTCTCTCCGAGAAGGACTTCGTGACGGGTCTCGGCATCCCGACCGCGCCCTACCGGGCGGTCGATACGGTCGAGGATCTCGTGCGGGCCCTGGAGGCGCTCGGCCGCCCCGCCGTTCTGAAGACCCGGCGCTTCGGCTACGACGGCAAGGGCCAGCGGATGATCCGCGAGGGCGACGACCCGGCCGCCCTCCTCGCCGACTTCAAGGGTGCGCCCTGCATCCTCGAAGGGTTCGTGCCGTTCGAGCGCGAAATCTCCGTGGTCGCCGCCCGCGGGCCGGACGGGACGTTCGCGGCCTACGACCCCTGCGCCAACGACCACCGCGACCATATCCTCGCGCTCACCCGCGTGCCCGCGCCCGGCCTGACCCGGACGACGGGTGACGCGGCGGTCGCCATCGCCCGCGCCATCGCCGAGGCGCTGGACTATGTCGGCGTGCTCGCCGTCGAGATGTTCGAGATCGCCGGGCCGGACGGGGCCGCCCGCCTCGTCGTCAACGAGATCGCGCCCCGCGTGCACAATTCCGGGCATTGGACCATCGAAGGCGCCCTGACCTCGCAATTTGCCCAGACCGTCCGCGCGGTCTGCGGCTGGCCGCTCGGCGACACCGCGCGCACCGGCGGCATGGCGGTGGAAATGGAAAACCTCATCGGCGCCGAGGCCGATGCCTGGGTCGCCCTGCTCGCGGAGCCGGGCGCCCATCTCCACCTCTACGGCAAGGCCGAGGCCCGTCCCGGCCGCAAGATGGGGCACGTCACCCGGCTCAAGCCTCTCGACTAAAGCTTGACCATTCAATCTGTCGCCTCTCGGCAACAGAAAACCACAGTCGAGCCCGCTTCGAAGCATTCGGCGAAAGCGTGAAGACGCGGGCCACACCTTCGCCACATCCCGAGGTTTCAGCGGAAGGTACGGGGCGTCCGCGGAAGCATCGTGCGTGTTCTCCGGTCTACGGCCGGAGGGGCCCGCCTGTTCTTCCCGGGTTCGTTTCGCAAAACCTCCGCTCCACGGCGCGGGCCGCATCGGCGATGCGGATGTTTTGCGGGATCGTTTAAGCGCCCATTCACCGTGTTGCGGCAGCGTGCGCGCGACGGGATGATCCGGGCCCTCACGGGCCGCTGCGGAGATCCGGGCAAGCGGGCGCGGGGGAGAACGGGACAATGATCGGGATGACGCTGGACGGACGCAAGGCGAGGCTGATCGGTGCCCTCGCGCTGACGGCCGCGGCGCTGGCCGGCTGCGAGACCTATGGCAGCGCGACGGCTCCGCGCCAATTCGCGGTGCTGGAGACCGACACGACGGGCGCCACCAACGTCAACATCGCCTCGCTCAGCGACGTGATTTCGCGCAACCCGTCGGATGCCGGCGCCTACAACACCCGCGGCGCGGCCTATGCCCGCGCGGGCCAGTTCGGCGAGGCGATCACCGACTTCTCGAAGGCGGTCCAACTCGATCCGAACTCGGCCTCGGCCTACAACAACCGGGCGCTGGCCTACCGCCAGACCGGCCGCGCCGACGCGGCGATGCAGGACTTCTCGAAGGCGATCGCCAACGATCCGAATTTTTCCGCCGCCTATATCGGCCGGGCGAACCTCGAGCGTGCCCAGGGTGACCTCGACGGAGCGTTGAACGACCTCAACGCCGCGATCCGTCTCGCTCCGGAATCGGCCGAGGCCTACCACGCCCGCGGCCTCGTGCGGCAGAAGCAGAACCACAACCCGGAGGCGATCGGCGACTTCGCGGCGGCCATCGACCGCAACCCCTTCGTCGCCGCCCCCTACGCCGCCCGCGGCCAGAGCCTGATCTCGCTGGGCCAGTACGACAAGGCGATCGAGGACTTCAACGCGGCGCTGAACGTGAACGCGAAGGACGCTGGATCCTGGGCCTATCGTGGGCTGGCCTACGAGAAGACGAACCGCCGCAAAGAGGCGAACGAGAGCTACCAGCAGGCCGCGCGCCTCGATCCTAACAACGCCGTGGCCAAGCAGGGCGTCGGCCGCATGCAGGGCGGCCTGTTCTAGAGCATCGCTCCGAAAGGTGGTTGCCGGCTTTCGGAAAAAGACGATGCGCTAGGGTGCGTTCCAATAGGCAGGACACGGGTTCGTTGAGAGACACGGGTCCGAGCGGCTCGGAGCGGCCGGCCGATCGAGGGCCGGCGGCATCCTAATTGCCACGGCGAAGACCCGAGGAGCCCGCTCGATCCATCGTGACCGGGCGCTTCTCTCGGGCCGCCTGCCGACCAGAGCTTGCTGAACCGGCGACGCGAAGCGTAAGCACTTTGACCCGTGCGACCCAGTGCCTTCTGCGATCCGGACGACCGTCAGACGGGTGGAGCTGGGAACGGACGCAACCTCGCCAGGGTTGCAGGTAGCTTGAAATCTGTGGGTGGAGCTCTCCGAAGCGAAGTCCATAGTTTATGCTTCCGCATCGAACGCGATCTTGAGCGTATCGAGAGAGCGTGGAGGGTGAGACCGATGCCGGATGGAGCCGAACTGTTCAAAGGAAGGCACGTCCTCGTCGTCGAGGACGAGTATTTCATCGCCGAAGACATACGGCGTGCGTTCGAAGAGCGGGGCGCCCAAGTGGTCGGCCCGGTGGGGAACGTCGATGACGCTCTGGCGATGATCGAGCAATGCCCGCGCATCGACGGTGCGGTGCTCGATATCAACCTGCGTGAGGTCATGGTCTTTCCGGTGGCCGACGCACTCAGGGCGCGCGGCGTCCCGTTCGTCTTCGCCACCGGCTACGAGGAGAATGCCGTCCCGACGCGCCTGCGGGACGCGATTCATTGCGAGAAGCCGATCGATCCCGCGCGTCTGGCCAAGGCGCTGTTCGGCCAAGCCACGGTCGGCTGAGTCCAGCGTCGGGCCGGGGCCGATCCCGGCCCGGCCGCGGTCCCCGCCGGGGGACGCGATCAGCCCGGCGCGCTCTCCAGCCGGCGGTGTTCGCAGGCGATGCGGCGGACGGTGCCGGTGTTCGAGCGGTAGACCACCGTCTCCGTCTCGATGAGGCCGGGGCTGAACCGCACGCCCGCAAGCAGGGCCCCGGTGGTCACGCCCGTGGCCGCGACGATGACGTCGCCCCGGGCCATGTCGTGCATGTCGTATTTCCGGTTCGGGTCCGTGATGCCCATCTTGACCGCCCGTGCCCGCTTGTCGGCGGAATCGAGGATGAGCCGACCCTGCATCTGGCCGCCGATGCAGCGGAGCGCGCTGGCGGCGATCACGCCCTCCGGCGCGGCGCCGGTGCCCATGTAGATGTCGACGCCGGTCTCGTCGGGCTTGGTGCAGTGGATGATCGCGGCGATGTCGCCGTCCGAAATCAGGCGGATGCTGGCGCCGGTGTCGCGCACGGCGGCGATCAGGTCCATGTGGCGCGGCCGGTCGAGGATGATCGCGGTGATGCCGGCGGTCTCCACGCCCTTGGCGCGGGCGAGCGAGGCGATGTTGCGGGCCGGGCTCCAGTCGAGATCGACCGTGCCGAGGGGGTAGCCGGGGCCGATGGCGATCTTCTGCATGTAGACGTCGGGGGCGGCGAGCAGCGAGCCGCGCTCGGCCAGGGCCATCACGGCGATGGCACCCGGCATGTCCTTGGCGCAGAGCGTCGTGCCCTCCAGCGGATCGACCGCGATGTCCACGGACGGGCCGTTGCCGGTGCCGACGGCCTCGCCGATGAACAGCATCGGCGCCTCGTCGCGCTCGCCCTCGCCGATCACCACGCGGCCCTCGATCGGCAGCACCATCAACTCGGCGCGCATGGCATCGACGGCGGCTTGGTCGGCTTCCCTCTCGCGGCCGTGTCCCCGCAGGCGGGCCGCGGCGATGGCCGCCGCCTCCGTCACCCGCACCAGTTCGAGAGTCAGGCCCCGCGCCGTGGGATCGCTGAAGATCCCGGTATTGGCCGCCGACATCGCCCTACGTTCCTTATCCCCAAGGCCCGGTCTGTTCATCGCCCGGTGCCGATTGTCGTCCTCGTTCCGGCCGTAGACGAGAGCGGGCAGGACGCGACGCGACGTCATGATGTTTCGTTCTTAGGCCGGATGTTGTCTCCGGCAACATTTCGCCGGAATCGCGGCCGGCGTCTCGCCTATTCGCGCTCGATGCGGATCAATTGCGGCGCCTCGGCGAGCAGGCCATCGCGGTCGATCGCGGCCAGCGCCTCGCGGACATTGCCCTCGGTCGCCGCGTAGGTGATCAGCACCAGCGGCACCGGCTGACCGGAGAGACCTTGCGGATCGCTGGAGGCGGCCTTGGCCGAGCGGCGCTGGACGATGCTCTCGATCGAGATGTTGGCCTCCGCCATGCGGGTGGCGACGCCGGCCGCAACGCCGGTGCGGTCGTGCACGGTGAGGCGGATGTAGTAGCCGCCCTCGTGGCGCTGCATCTCGACCCGGCGCGGCGGCGCGAGGCTCGCGATCGGCCCGCCGAAGGTCGGGCGCACGAGCCCGAGCGCGACATCGGTAATGTCGGCCACGACCGCGGAGGCCGTGGCGGCCCCGCCCGCGCCGGGGCCGATCAGGGTCAGTTCGCCGACCGCGTCGGCATCGACGGTGACGGCGTTGGTCACGCCCATCACCTGGGCAATGGCCGAGGCCTTGGCCACCATGGTCGGGTGGACCCGCTGCTCGATCCCCGCCTCCGTCGCCTGCGCGACGCCCAGCAGCTTGATGCGGTAGCCGAGTTCGTCGGCCATGGTGAGGTCGAGGGGCTGGATCGCCGAGATGCCCTCCACCGAGACGCCCTCGGCGTCGATCTCCACGCCGAAGGCGAGGCTGGTGAGGATGGCGAGCTTGTGGGCGGTGTCGAAGCCCTCGACGTCGAAGGTCGGGTCAGCCTCGGCGTAGCCGAGCGCCTGCGCGTCCTTGAGGCAGGCCTCGAAGGTCAGCCCCTCCGCCTCCATCCGGCTGAGGATGTAGTTGCAGGTGCCGTTGAGGATTCCGTAGACGCGGGAGACCGCGTTGCCGGACAGCCCCTCGCGGATCGCCTTGATGACCGGGATGCCGCCTGCCACCGACGCCTCGTAGGCCAGCGCAACGCCGTTCTCCTCGGCCAGACGGGCGAGCGCCGCGCCGTGGTGGGCGAGCAGCGCCTTGTTGGCGGTCACCACATGCTTGCCGGCCCCGAGCGCCGCCTCGACCGCCGCCTTGGCCGTCCCTTCCGAGCCGCCGACGAGTTCGACGAACACGTCGATCTCGCCTGAGCGCGCGAGCGCCACCGGATCGTCGAACCAGTGCAGGCCCGACAGGTCGACGCCGCGGTCGCGGCTCCGGTCGCGGGCGGAGACGGCGGTGACGGTGATCGTACGGCCGGTCGCGGCGGTGAGCGCCTCGGCGCGGCGGGCGACCATGCGCAGGACGGAGGCACCGACCGTGCCGAGCCCCGCAATGCCGAGGCGAAGGGTCTGCGTCATGGAAGTTCGCACCGTAATCGACGTTGGCACCGGACCTGTTCCGGATTGCCGCCCGACGGCCGCGGCTCGCTCGAAGGATCGCCTGGGCGGCGGTCCGGTGAGGGCGCGGAAGACGTCCGGGACGGCGCGCACTTCTGCAACGATTTGGGGCCGGTGCGCAAGGAAACGGGACGGGAAGGGTTTGGCGGGCACTCATGAGAGGGGCGGGGCCCGGTGCGCCGCGCGGGTTCCGGCTTGCCGAAGATTGGCCTCAAACCGGGGCTCTTCTCCTCACTCGGCAGCGTCACGCTCGAGCCGCAGGTTCCGGCCGCGCTGCCGGGCAGCAACGCGATGGCGCCGCTGGGCGCGATTCTGAGGAGTTTCGACGATGAGGGGCATCCTTCTCGGGGGCGTGGTGGCGGGCGCCCTGGCGCTCGGCACGGCACCCGCCGCCCAGGCGCGGGACGGCATCGGTGCGGGTGGCGCGGCGGCGCTCGGCGTGCTCGGCGGCCTTGCCGTCGGCGGTGCGATCGCAGGCGCCAGCGACCCTTATTATCCCGGCCAGCCGGTCTACCGGGCGCCCCCGCGGCCGGTCTATGTCGAGGGCCCGATCTGTCACTTCGAGCGCCGTGAGACCATCGACCCCTACGGCGACATCTACGTCCGGCGCGTGCGCGTCTGCGAGTGAGGTGGATCCGCTCCTCTTCCTGGCGGGGAGGAGCGGATTTCAACGCAGTTGCAGGCTGTCCACCACTTGGCGGAACAGGGGCAGCATCTGCTCGCGCTGGTCGGCGCGGGTGACGCCGACGGCGCGGATGTAGCCGTCCGGGTTGAAGCGGATCGTCTGCGAGACCACCACCGGCTGGCTCGAGGGGATGTCGAGGGCACGCGCCACGATCTCGTGCCAATCGATGCCGTTCTGGCGGTAGCTCTGCGAGCGCTCGATGACGAAGTCCTTCATCGTCTGGTTGGCGTAGAGCGAGGCGCGGGCGAAGCCGTCGCGCTGCTCCTGGGGCGTCGGTTGCTGCACCGCCTGGGCGACCACGAGGATCGGTTGTTCCAGGTTGGTGACCTGATCGCGCGGGCCGAGGGTCAGCAGCACGGAATTGCCGGCCAGCGCCCGCACCGGGCGAAAGCCCGCGAGGTCGCTGAGGCGAAAGGGCAGGGCGGCGATCTGCTGGTCGAGGGACAGCGCCCCGCGGATGCGCAGGCCCGTGAGCATGCCGCGCATCGACTCGTCGGTCTCCGCATCGACGGCGGCCTGGGCGATGATGATGCCGGTCACCTCCGGGGCGCCGACGATCAGCAGCCACTTGCGCGCGGCGGGCGTGCCCTGCCCGTCGGGAGCCGTCTGCTCACCGGTGAACAGCACGCCCTCGGCCCCGCCATCGAGGGTCACCGGCTCGCGGGTCTGGACGACGAGGCCCTGCGTCTTGAGGTTCTCGTCGGTGAAGCTCTGCTTGAGTTCCGGATAGGCACCGGCCGGCAGTTCCACCACGGAGAGCATCGCCCCGCCGCCGAGCCGTTCGAAGCCGGTGAAGCGCTTCGAGATCGTCATGTCCGATGGGGGCTTGAAGCCGAACCGTGAACTCGGTGGAAAAATCGCGTCCTCGGCACGCGCCGGCGACACGGGGGCGGAGGCGGCCCCCGCCAGCACGGTCGCCGCAAGGAATGCGGCGGCGAACCCGCGGGAGAACAGACGCAACGGCATCACAAGTTGTCTCCGAAGAGCCCTTCTCGGCTGAGGCCCATCCGCGATGGGTCGTCCGCCGCGGATATCCTGTCAAGCGCGGCAGAACGCCGAGGCAGAAGCAGGGATTATTTCCCGCGCCAGCGCCGCCATTGCCGTTCGATCCAGCGGGCGGATTTCTCCATCGGCACCTTGAGGCCGGGCACGTCCTGGGCCAGCAGCGCGAGGCCGAGCGGCAGCATCCACAGGCCCAGCACCGGCAGGATCGAGAAGATGCCGCCGAGGATCAGCAGGATCGCGGCGAGCAGCCGCACCGGAAAGCGCGCCGGCTCGCGCAGCCACGCCACCCCGCGCTGCACCCGCTCGGGAAGCTTCCGGCTGGCGCGGTCGACCCGCTCGTCCCAATCCCGCGCCGTGACTTGCGCCGGGTTCGGCGTGGCTCGGGCCTGTTCCATGTCGTGCGCGTTCTCCATCCTCTCAGAATGACGGGGCAGGCCGAAAGGTTCGCCGGATATCGCCGGCCCGGCGTTTCACCCGGTGATGAACAGTCCGGCGATGGCGGCGCTGGTGAGGTTCGAGAGCGTGCCCGCCAGGATCGCCCGCAGGCCGAACCGGGCGATCTCGGGCCGGCGCTCGGGGGCGAGACTGGTGAAGCTCGCGAGCTGGATCGCCACCGAGGCGAGGTTGGCAAAGCCGCAGAGCGCGAAGCACAGGATCGCGCTCGTGCGCGGGTCGAGGGTGCCGGCCTTCAGCGTTGGCGACAGGCTGGCATAGGCCAGGAACTCGTTGAAGGCGATCTTCTGGCCGATGGCGCCGCCGACGAGCGTCGCCTGCTCCCACGGCACGCCGAGAAGCCAGGCGAGCGGCGCCAGCACGACGCCGAGAATGCCCTCGATCGAGAGGCCGGCGAACCCGAACACGCCGCCGGCCCAGCCGATGGCGGCGTTCACGAGCGCGATCAGCCCGACGAAGGCGATCAGCATGGCGCCGACCGCGACGGCGACGCCGAGACCCTTCTGCGTGCCGTCGGCGGCGGCCTCGATCACGTTGGCTGCGCGCGCCTCGCCGAACTCGACCCGCGTCGTGAGGATGCGCGTCGGCTCGGTCGAGGGCACGAGGATCTTGGCGTAAAGCAGCCCGCCGGGAATCGCCATGAACGAGGCGGCCAGCAGATATGGCATCGGCACGCCGAGTGCCGCGTATCCGGCGAGGATCGAGCCGGCGGTGGAGGCCGCCCCGCTCGTCATCACCGCGAACAGCTCGGCCCCGGTCAGCGCCGCGAGGAAGGGGCGCAGGGCCACCGCGATCTCGCTCTGCCCGATGAAGATGGTGACGACCGCCGAGAAGGATTCGATGGCCGAGGTGCCGAGCAGCTTTCGCAACCCCGCGCCGAGGACGCGTGCCAGCGCCTGCATCACTCCGAGATGGTAGAGCACGCCGATCAGGGCCGAGACGTAGAGGATCTGCGGCAGCACCCGCAGGGCCAGGATGAAGCCCGAGCCGCCGAACAGCTCGAACATTCGCGGCTCGACGAGGCCGCCGAACAGGAAGGCGGTGCCCCTGTCGCCGAAGGAAAGCACGGTGGTGACGACATCCGCCACCACGCCGAGCGCTCGCTGCCCGGCGGGCACGAGCAGAATCAGCGCGCCGATCCCGACCTGAAGCGCCAGGGCGGCGAGCACCACCCGCGGCCGGATCGCCCGCCGGTTCACCGAGAACAGCCACGCCACGGCCAGCAGCAGGGCAACGCTCGCGCCGGCATGGAACAACCTGTCGAGCATTTTTCGAACCGGGCGGGGAGAGAATGAGGGCTTTCCAGCGGATGCGCGATCCGGGCCAGCGCAGCAAGCGGTGCCGTATCAGGCGAAGCGCCAGACCGAGGATCGCTTGATCTCGGCATCCTCCAGCGACCGCGTGACGGGAACCTCGTAGGTCACGAGCGGCATGAGCCGCTCGCGGGGCAGGTAGCTGCGGCCGGGATCGCCGATGAGGACCGTGCGTCCTCGCCCATGCAGGTCGCCGAGCCAGCCGCCGACCGCGGCGGCGAGGTCGCGCTCGTAGAAGATGTCGGCGGCCAGCACGCAGGCCGCATCCGTGCCGATGAGGTCGCTGCCGTCCGCCGTAATGCGGTCCGCCACCCCGTTGGCCGCCGCGTTGAGCGGGATCGCGTGGAGCGCGAAGGGGTCGAGGTCGCTCGCGGTGACGTGGGCCGCGCCGGCCATCGCGGCGGCGATGGCAACGAGCCCGGAGCCCGAGGCGAAATCGACCACCCGCCGCCCCGCCACGGTGGCGGGGTTGTCGAGGATGTAGCGGGCGAGCGCCTGTCCCCCGGCCCAGGCGAAGGCCCAGAATGGCGGCGGCAAGCCGATCGCCTCCAACTCGTCCTCGGTCTTCTGCCACAGCGCGGTCGCCTCGTCGGCGACGTGCAGGACGATCTCGGGGGCATGCGGCACCGGGCGCAGGGCCGTGTGTTCGCGGATGAAGCGGACGGGATCGCGAACGGGCGTCACGGAATCGACCCAGTGGGAAGAGGCCTGGAACGGCACGGGAAAAGCGAGGGGAGGCCGATCCGCATCAGTCCGCAAGCTCGGACTTGAGGCGCCAGACCTCGTCGATCGGCACGGCCCGGCGGCTGACGCCGCTGCCGGCCTCCGCCGACCAGGGGAAGGGATAGAAGGAAAAGGCCTCATCGAAGCCGGGGAAGGGGCGCTCGTCCCAGCGGCACAACTCAGAGAAGTCGGCGTAGAAGGCGCGCGTGTCGCCGAGGAAGCAGCGGCTCGGCTTGGCGTCAGGATCGGCCGCCCAGGACAGGACGGGCGGCCAAGCCGGAGCGTCGCGCGCGATGAGCTGGTCGAGGCTGCGCCGGCCGGCGGGTTCGGTCATCGAAGCCTCCCTGTCCCGCTCTCTCCGATGTCTATCGCAGCAGCTCCGCGTAGAGCCCGGCCACCGTCCCGGCGACGGCGGCTTCCGTGTAGCCGCCCTCAAAGATGCGCGACCGCGCCGCCGCACCCATCCGCGCGACGAGCGCAGGGTCGGCGGCGAGCCGGGTCAGTGCCGCGGCGAGCGCGGCGGCGTCGCCCGGCGGAACGAGCAGGCCCTCGACACCGTCGCGCACGAGGTCGCGGCAGCCCGGCACATCGGTGGTGAGGATGGCCCGGCCGCACGCACCCGCTTCCAGCAGCGTGCGCGGCAACCCCTCGCCGCCGCGGGAGGGCAGGGCGCCGACATGGTGGGCGGCGAACACGCCGGCCACGTCCCCGGTCGGTCCGTGCCACGTCACGCCGTCGCGCGACCAGTCCCGCAAGGTGGCCTCGGGGATCGCCCGGCGGTTCGACGGGTCGGGTGCGCCGTAGAGCGAGAGTTCCACCGCCGCACCCCCGGCGCGGGCTCGGCGCACCGCCTCGACCGCGACATCGATCCCCTTCGACCACAGCATCCGCGCGACGATGGCGACCTTCAGCGGCGAAGGCGGCGGGAGCGGGCGCGGCGCGAAGGCGTCTGGATCGACGCCCGCACCGCCGATCAGTGTCACGGCGGTGTCGGACGGGTCGAGGCCGAGCGCGCGGGCGTCGTCCGCGTTCTCGAACAGGAAGCGGGTCTGCCGGCTCGCCAGCGGGCCGCGGATCAGCCCTTTCAGGGCAAGCCGCGACAGCCGCCCGGTCGCGTCCGCGCGGGCGCCGAGCAGGCCGAGTCCGGTCAGCGCGAAGACACGGCGCGGGATGCCGGCCATCGCCGCG
The DNA here is from genome assembly GCF_024169925.1 of Methylorubrum extorquens. Taxonomy (NCBI): domain Bacteria; kingdom Pseudomonadati; phylum Pseudomonadota; class Alphaproteobacteria; order Hyphomicrobiales; family Methylobacteriaceae; genus Methylorubrum; species Methylorubrum extorquens. The sequence goes on along the minus strand of NZ_JALJXF010000001.1, from coordinate 4,087,491 downwards.
GCGGTGCCGCCGACGAGGATGCCGCGCAGCGCGACGCAGTGGACGATATCGGCCTTGAGTGCCTTCAGGATGCCCGCGAGTTGGCCCGCGGCGTAGCCCGCCGTCATCGGGTTGAGGCTGGAGCGCTCCGCTTCGAGCGGAACGACGCGGATGCCGGCGGCCTCGATCACGGCGCGGTGCGCGCGCACCCGCGTCACCACCGCGACCGAGAGTCCCATCTGCCGGGCAGCGCGGGCCATCGGCAGGAAGTGCGAGGCGAAGAACCAGTCCTCGGTGACGACGAAGACGAGGCTTTTGCCGGCGTAAGAGGCTGTTGAGGTGGTCATCGTGCGTGGCCATAGCACGGCCCCCGCTCCGGAACAGCGCCGCCTTCCACCCCGTTGTCGCCCTACAAATGAGGGAGGGCGTCATGCTGTCGGACGAGGCCGGAGGTGGCGTGGTCGATCCCCGCGAGGCCGCGCGGGATGCGGGCCTGCGCTACGTGGACGATTCGAAGCCCGGCCTGCGGCGCAAGCGCAACGGCAAGGGCTTCCGCTACATCGACCCGAAGGGGGCCGCGATCCGCGACGCGGAGGAGATCGCCCGGCTGAAAAGCCTCGCGATCCCGCCGGCCTACACGGAGGTGTGGATCTGCCCGCACCCGAACGGCCACATCCAGGCGACCGGGCGCGACGAGAAGGGGCGCAAGCAGTACCGCTACCATCCCCGCTTCCGCGAGGCGCGGGAGGCCTCGAAGTTCCACCGCATCATGGCCTTCGCCGAGGCGCTGCCGGGCATCCGCGCGCGGATCGACGCCGATATGGGCAAGCGCGGCCTACCCCGCGAGAAGGTGCTCGCCACCGTGGTCCACCTCTTGGAGACCACGCTGATCCGCGTCGGCAACGACGATTACGCCCGCTCGAACAAGAGCTACGGCCTCACCACCCTGCGCGATCCGCACGTGAAGGTGGCGGGCTCCGAGATGCGCTTCCGCTTCAAGGGCAAGAGCGGCAAGGAATGGTCGGTCTCGGTGCGCGACCGGCGCGTCGCCAAGATCGTCAAGGCCTGCCAGGATCTGCCCGGCCAGGAGCTGTTCCAGTATCTCGACGAAGAGGGCGAGCGGCGCGACGTCACCTCCTCGGATGTGAACGCGTATCTTCGCGAGATCACGGGCGAGGATTTCACGGCCAAGGATTTCCGCACCTGGGCGGGCACCGTGCTCGCGGCCCTGGCACTGCGGGAGTTCGAGGCATTCGACAGCGCGGCGGGGGCCAAGAAGAACCTGCGCGCTGCGATCGAGTCCGTGGCCGGGCGGCTCGGCAACACGCCGACCATCTGCCGCAAGTGCTACATCCACCCGCAGATCCTCGACTGCTACCTCGAAGGCGGGATGCTGTTGCAGGTCAAGGACGCGGTCGAGGGCGAACTCAAGAACAGTCTCGGCGTGCTGCGCCCGGAGGAGGCGGCCGTGCTGAGCCTGCTGCGGGGGCGGCTGGAACAGGCGACGAAGGCCGCCTCCAAGGGCAAGAAGATCGAGAGCACGACAAAGATCGAGCCGCCGCGCCAGACCGGAGGCCGCAAGGCGAGGGCGACCGGCACGAAGCGCACGTCCGGAGGCCGACGGGCGGCGTGAGACGTCTTCAGGTGCCGCTCTGGACGATGGCTCCGTACCAGCCAAGCCCGCGATAGGTCTCGTAGCCCGGCGTGCGGTTGAAGGCCGTGACGGTGCCGGACCGGGCATCGCGGACGATGCCGCTCTCCCGCCCGTTCAGGTCCACGTCGAGCGTCTCGGTGAGGACGCCCTTGCCGTCGGAGGCGGCGAGGATGCGACGTTGTGCATCGACGAGCACCACGCGGGTGCGTGCCCGATCCTCCCCGGCGATCCGCACGCCTTCGACGATGGACTTCGCTTGCGCATCCCAATCGAAGTGGATCGACAGCACACCGCAGGCCGGCCCACCGCCCGACTCGTAGATCCCGGCGGCATAGGTCGCGACCTGCCCACCGCCGAGCTGCGCCTCGCACCGAATCTCGCCCGGAACGTAGTCGTCGCCGCCGGCCAAGCGGATCGCATTCCGGAACCAGGGTTCGCTCGCCACGCTGCGCCCGCGCAGATTCGGGTATCGCTCGATCCGCCCAATCGATGCGTGCGGAGAACCGGCCTCCTCCGAGACCGGTTGATGGATGAATTGGCGCAGCTCGCCGTACGGCACGACAGCCGCCGCCCCGCGAGCCGCGGTGACGCCACGGTCAGGAAGGTGACGCGATGGAACTCGACGCCCTGATGCTCTCGCGCATCCAGTTCGGCTTCACGATGGCCTTCCACATCATCTTCCCGGCTTTCACCATCGGTCTCGCCGCCTTCCTCGTGCGGCTCGAAGCGCAGTGGCTGTGGACGAGGAACCCGATGTACCGGATGCTCTACCGGTTCTGGGTGAAGGCCTTCGCGGTCTCGTTCGGCCTCGGTGTCGTCTCGGGCATCGTGATGAGCTACCAGCTCGGCACGAACTGGTCGCGCTATTCCGATTTCACCGGCAACGTGCTGGGCCCGCTGATCCAGTACGAGGTCATCACCGCCTTCTTCCTGGAGGCCGGCTTCCTCGGGATCATGCTGTTCGGCTGGGACCGCGTCGGTGACCGGCTGCACTTCCTGGCGACCTGCATGGTCTCGCTCGGCACGCTGATCTCCGCCTTCTGGATCCTCTCGGCCAATTCCTGGATGCAGACGCCGGCGGGCTTCACGATCGAGAACGGCCGTGCGGTGGCCACCGACTGGTGGCAGGTGATCTTCAACCCGAGCTTCCCGATCCGCTACGCGCACATGGTGCTCGGCTGCTTCCTCACCACCGCCTTTGCGGTCTCGGGCATGGCGGCCTGGATGATCCTGCGCGCCCGCAAGGAGCCGCCGGCCAAGGTTCAGGGGGCCCGGGTCTCGCTCTCCATGGCCCTGTGGTTCGCGCTGATCTTCACGCCGATCCAGATCTTTGTCGGCGACACCCACGGCCTCGGCGTGCTCAAGCACCAGCCGACCAAGCTCGCGGCGATCGAGGCGAACTGGGACACCCAGGCCAACATGCCGCTGCTGCTGTTCGCGATCCCGAACATGGAGGCCGAGCGCAACGACTTCGAGATCGGCATCCCGCGCCTCGGCTCGTTCATCCTCACCCACGACTTCTCCGGCGTGGTGCCGGGCCTGAAAGACGTGACGCCGGACAAGCGCCCGCCGGTCTGGCCGGTGTTCTATGCCTTCCGCGCCATGGTCGCGATCGGCATGGCGATGCTCCTCCTCAGCCTGTGGAGCCTGTATCTGCGCTGGAAGGGTACGCTGTTCACGAACCGCGTCTTCCTCACCTGCGCCATGCTGATGACGCCCTCGGGCTTCGGCGCGGTGATCTTCGGCTGGTTCACCGCCGAGATCGGGCGACAGCCCTACATCGTCTACGGTCAGCTCAAGACGGCGGATGCCCACTCGCCGCTGACGGCCCAGGCGGTGACGACCTCGCTCATCGCCTTCGTCGTCGCCTACGCGATCATCTTCGGCTTCGGCAGCTACTATCTCGCGAAGCTGCTGCGCAAAGGCCCCGAGCCGTTCGAGCCCTCGGTGCGCGGCGAAGATGTCGGCCGCAAGCCGAAGCGTCCCCTCTCGGCGCTGGACGAGAAGCTGGAGCCGCGCTCGATCTAGAGCGCATTCCCATCAAAGGCCGGCCGGCGCTTCGGAAAATGGTGCGTCGGACCTGGGCCTTCAGGCTCGGGCGGCGTGGGCGGTGTGGCGTGTCGGGCTGCGCGGCGTCTCGGTGTCGAGCACCGGGGCGAGACCGAGCTGGCGTGCGAGGGTGACGAGATCCTTGAGGCGACCGGTCTGCGTCTTGCGGCGCAGGTTCAGCCGGTGGGTCTCGACCGTCCGGACGCTCAGCGAGAGCCGCCGGGCGACTTCCTTGTTGCTGAAGCCGGCGCTGAGGAAGCGTAGAACCTCCGCCTCGCGCGGGGTGAGCCCGATGGCCGAATCCTCGGCGGCCGGGCGGGCGGACGACGACGCGGGCGATGTGCCCTTCGCGAGGGCGAGCACGCTGGCGCAGACCTCGTCCGCCGGGGTTCCGCAGCCGATGAAAGCGTCGGCGCCGGCGGCGATCAGCCGGTTCATCGCCGGCGCGTCGAGGGTCCGGAACACCGCGAGCACCCGCAGCCAGGGCCGCCCGTCGCGCAAGGCCGCGATCCGCGCGCAGCCGGCCTCCGCTTGCGCCCCGTCCACCGGGACCAGCGCCACGGCCGGCACCGGACCGCCGCGGGCCAGATCGTCCTCGCCGATGGTCCGTAGGGCCGGCGCATGCTCCAGCTCGGCGCGCATCCGTTCGTCGAGCCCCGACGGCTCATCGACGATCAAAAGCTCGACAGCCCGGCCCGCCGTGTGGCTGGCGGTGTGCTTGACGGCCTGACTCATGCCGCTCCCCTCTCGTCCCGCCGCAGAACGGTGCGGCTTGTGCGGATGGAGAAGAACAAGAGTCGTTCCAGCGGTTTAGGGGGCTTTACTGCCCCGAAACGTTCCCTCGCGGAGCCGTCCGGCGATCACCGTCCCGCTTCGGGACGAAGCGGTCACCTTACCCGCGGCGGCCAGGCCGCCGGGCTGCGAACGTCTCACGCCGTCCGGGAGAGGATGAGGTCGGACATCGCCGAGACCACGCGATCGCGGCCCGTCGTCTTGGCTTCGTACAGGGCGATGTCGGCCCGCTTCAGAAGGCCCTCGACCGTCTCGCCCTCGGACCATTCGCTGACGCCGAAGCTGCAGGTGAGGCGCACCGGCCCCTTGGTCGAGCGGATGCGGAGATCCGATGTCTTGAGGCGCAGGCGGGAGGCGATCGCTTCGGCCTCCGCGAGGCGCTGACCGGCGAGCACCACCGCGAACTCCTCCCCGCCCAGGCGCCCGGCAATGCCCTCCGCCTCGATCAGTCCCGCCACCGCTTTAATCGCCGCGTCGCCGACATCGTGGCCGTGCTCGTCGTTGATGCGCTTGAAATGGTCGATGTCGAGGATCACGGCGCAGAGATGCCCGAACGACCCGGCCTTCTGGGCGGCCTCGCGCGTGCGCCGGAGGAAGGCGCGGCGGTTGAGCAGGCCGGTGAGCGAATCGGTCTCGGCAAGCCGGATCAGGTCGCTCTGGAGCGTGGTGAGGCGCTCGGCCGCCCGCAGCCGCGCCTGCAATTCCTCGGCGCCCGGCGGCTTGTCGATGAAGTCGTCGGCGCCGCTGTCGAGAGCCTCGGCGAGGTTGCGGGCGTTTCGGGCCGAGGACATGGCGATGATCGAGAGCGGACGGCTCGATTCGGACAGCAGGCGGGCCGACCAGCACAGCTCCAATCCACTCAGCGGACGGACTTCCAGGCTGGTGATCAGGGCACGGACCTTCGGATTGTCGGTGATGTAGGTCAGCGCCTCACCGGAATCCGTGAACTGTGTCACCACATGCCCCCGCGGTTCGAGCATGCCGGCCACGATCCGCAGGACGACGCGGCTCGAATCCACGATGACGATGTGCACGGCTCTACCCCCGCTGACCGGCGGAGATTGTGCGCAAGACAGGTTAAAGGGCCGTCTAGACTCCGTAGCGCGCTGAGGAAGGGAGGCGCTGCTCCGGGAAAGGCCCTACCGGGTACGGGTCGGCAACCGGACCGACACCACCTGGGCGCCGCTCTCCTCGACCTCGGAGCGGGGTGCCGGATCGGTCCAGACGCCCTTGGAATCCTTCGAGAGGACGCGGGCGCCGTGTCTCCGGGCTGCGGGGCGGAGACGGGTGGGAGCGGGCCGCTCGATCACGGTCAGGATCGGGCGCGCGGCGGGGGCGTCGCGGATGCCGGCGGCGGTGGGGATGCCGTAGGTGCCGTAGCCCCAGGCCGGCGGCACGAGTCGGCTCGTGCTGGGCAGGCGCGTGAACGGCGCGCCGAGATAGGCGCCCTCGATCGCCGGACCGGCGAAGCGGTATCCGCCACCGCCATACCCGTAGACGTAGGGGTCGGCGGCAGCGCCCGAGGCGGCGCCGAGGGCGAACAGAGTAGCGAGACCGGCGGCGAGGGCTGGGCGCATGGGGCGAGGCTTCTCCGGTGGCGCATTGGCGAAACAGGCGCGATTCATGAAACCAAATCGGCGGCGCCTATGCTCGTTCCGCTCCCCCTCGTCCCGCCAGCCGATGCAGAATGCTGAGACGGGCGCTCCGCCGGCCGATGGCGTTCGCGCGCGTCGTCGTCGTTTCGGTGCTCAGCGGCAGATCGTGACGCGGCGGACGATCCAGCCTTCGCCCTCGATCCACAGGCGGCGGCGCTGCTTGTTGCAGTTGGCGCTCTCCTCGTCGCTCTCCGATGTCGCGGCCGCCTGGGAGACCTGCGCGGCCTCGGCGACCTGGGTGGTGCTGCGGCCCGTGCCGGGTGCAGCGAGGCTCGGCATCGCGGTCAAGCCGATCAGGGCGAGGCCGAGGACGGCCGCGGCGGTGGAGTGCGCGTTCATGATATCCTGCCCGCGCGCCGCGGCGGGCGCGCTTCAACGGTTCGGTCGGGGCGGCCGGTCTCCCGCCGTGCAGGCGCCGCCGCATATTGAATCAACAATCCACAACGTGGCCGTTGGGTTTCGCGTGACCTTCCGGAAAGCGGCAAAAATTTGTCTCCGTCTCCATGCGTTGTCCGTGCTGTTGCCTGCGGCGACGGAGCGCGATCCCGTGTGCCCGGTGCGATGCTTGCGAGAATGGTGCAAACGGTTGTACTGGCACGCGAAGCGAAACATCGGGCTTCGTCGTCCGAAACTGGGCCGCTCTTCTTGTTAGGAACGTTTCCAAACTGCGTTTTGCATCAGAACATCATTGTAATGTGACAAGTATTGGCGATGCCGCGCGGCGCGGCCTCGCCGTTGAGGCAGACAATTCGCCGGGACGCGCGTTCCGCCGATCGAAACGGGAGCAATCGGATGACGGACGGATCAACGTTCGTGCAGGCTTTCATCATCCTGTTCCGTGAGGGATTGGAAGCTCTGCTGGTGATCGCGGCGCTCGTTGCCTTCCTTCGCCGTGCGAATGCGGCGGAGCGGATCGCGCCGGTCTACATGGGCGCGCTCGCGGCGATCGTCGCCAGCATCGTCATGGCGTGGGTGTTCGCGACCTTCTACGACGGCAACCACAGCGACCTGTTCGAGGCCGTCGTGATGCTCGCGGCCGCGGTGCTGCTGTTCTACATGAGCGGCTGGATGTTCGTCCGCCAGGATCCGAAGGCGTGGCAGGCGGATCTCAACCGGTTGGCCGAGCGGGCGCTCGGCGCGGGCACCATGCTCTCGCTCGCCGGCATCGCCTTCCTGGCGGTGTTCCGCGAGGGCGCCGAAACGATCCTGTTCGTCCACACCCTGGCCAAGACCGCCAACGGCTTCGATGCCGCGTTGCTGGGCGGGCTCGCGACGGCGACCCTGGCGCTGGTGGCGATGTTCGTGGCGATGCAGTGGCTGGCGCTGCGCCTGCCGCTGCGCCCGATGTTCGTGGTGACCTCGGCCTTCCTGTTCTTCATGGGCCTGCGGATGGTCGGCCAAGCGTTCCAGGAGCTTCAGGAGCAGGCGCTGATCCCCTTCACCACGGACGGCGTACCCGCCTTCGTCTCGGAATGGGGCCTGAGCAACGGCAGTTGGGAGGCGCTCGGCACCCAGCTCGCGATCCTGGCCGTGGCCGCTGCGGCGGCCCTCGTCAGCCTCCGGCGCAAGGGCGGCGGCGGCAACGAGGCGCGCGAGGGGCGGCCGGTCTCGGCCGCGTCCTGATCCCGGCGATAGGGCTCCTCGCTCGGGGAGCCCTTTTGCTTTCACGCAGCCGCCATTGGCGGTGTTCTCGTTTCAGGGCCCCGTCAAAGGCCCCTCATACCAGATCCGGTTGATCCCTTCGGAATGGCGGATTTGGGCTTCGCTCAGGCGCCGCGCGGGCTTGCTGATCCGGTCCCCGCTTGGATCAAGCGGAAACCGTATCACACCTTCAGCCGGGACTTGATCCGGTAGGTCAGTCCGTCGCGTACATCGCGGTAGCCGTCGAGGCGCTGCTCGCGCGTGCCATCCTGCACCAGGGTCGGGTCCGGCGTCGGCCAGTATTCGACATCCGCCGCCAGGGTGTGCGTCAGTTTCAGCGCCCGGTGGTGCGCCTCCGGCGAGAGGGTGATGATCAGGTCGAAGTTCAGCCCCTCCCAATCCTCGAGCTGCTCTATGGTGCGCGGCTTGTGGCGGGAGGCGTCGATGCCAATCTCGTCCAAAGCTGCGACCATGAAGGGATCGCTCGGCTCGCCCGTGCGCACGCCGGCGGACTGCACGTAGGTGGATTTGCCGAAGTAATGGCGCGCGATCGCCTCCGCCGCCAGCGAGCGCACCGCATTGAAGTTGCACATGAACAGGACGGACTGAACCCGCCGCTTCTTGGGTCCGGTCCCGGGAATCGTGTCGTCCGTCATGCCCCGCCCGGGTGCTTCCCACGAAACCCCCGCCGCGCCGTCAGGCCCGCAGAAGAGCGATCGACGGCCGCAAACCCCGTGGAGCGCTCAGAGCGCATCGTCCCGAACGGGCGCCGGCTTGTCGGAAAAGACGATGCAAACACCGTGACCCCTCGCGAAACGCCCACGCCGACTTGCGCCGATGCACCACGGATCGGGCGTTTCATGAGGTGCTCGCGCACACGCTGATATAGATCCGCCCCGGAATTCCCGAAAGCGGATCGTTCTGCCGGGCGCTCCACCTTCGGGCAGGATAAAGCCGCGATCGTCAGCCCTTCCAGTGAAGGGCGAAGATCAGGGTGAACAGGCGCCGCGCCGTATCATGGTCGAGATCGACCTTGCCTTCGAGGCGCTGCCGCAGCAGCTCGGACGCTTCGTTGTGCAGGCCCCGCCGCCCCATGTCGATCGCCTCGATCTGCGTCGGCGAGGCGGTGCGGATCGCGCTGTAATAGCTC